>CAWDAK010000012.1:0-64299 GCA_963800255.1 uncultured Ignavibacteria bacterium
CTTGAAAAAATAATCGTCCTGCTTACAGATTTTCTTACCATTAACCTGGCGTTTATTATTTTCTTTAAGCTGAGGGTGGAGTCGGGGTGGTTTAGACTTCTTGTTACGCCTGAGTTTTTTATCCCTTTACTCATCATCTACTTCTACTGGGTGATTATCTTTATGTTCGTGGGAATGTACCGTACCTGGTTTGCAGCGTCACGGTTCGATGAGATATCAACTCTTTTCAAGGCTTCTTTTTTTGGGATTTTTATTCTTTTCATGGTCATCTTTGTGGATGACTACCAGCATGGGGTCGCTTCGGCAAACAGGATTTTGATATTTATTTATTGGGGACTCTTCATCCTGCTGGTCGGCGGCGGGAGACTGATCATCCGCAGTATTCAGCGCAACCTCCTTATTCAAGGTATCGGCAGGAAAAACGCACTCATAATCGGGTTTAATAAAAAGGCTGTTGAGGTTGGAAAGCAGCTGCAGGAGCATCGGGCCCTGGGACTTGATGCGGTGGGGTTCGTTTCTGTTAAAGATGAAAATATAGGTAAACAGGATAGCGGAGTCATGGTTATTGACTCTATAAAAAATATTGAAAAAATAATTGATGATAACGGTATTAAAGAGGTAATTATCGCTCTTGAACGGGAAAATAATGATATCCTCATAGAAATTATTGGCAAGTGCGAACCGAAGAATGTGGGTTTGAAAATTGTTCCTGATCTTTATGAAATTCTAAGCGGACAGGCAAGAACTTCCCAGATATATGGCATCCCCCTTATCGATATTATGCCGCAGCTTATGCCGGAGTGGGAGAAGAGAATAAAGAGGGTTCTTGATGTTCTTTTCTCGTTCATTATCCTGGTTGTTTCGTTTCCGGTAGTTTTAATTTCTGCAATTGCAATAAAGCTCGATAGCGAAGGTCCGGTCTTTTTTACCCAGGAGAGGTGCGGTATGAACGGTGAGCTTTTCCGGATGGTTAAGTTCCGGTCGATGTTCGTTGATGCTGAAAAGAGAACCGGTCCGGTTTGGTCAACCAAAGATGATCCCCGTATTACCAGGGTTGGTAAGGTTATCAGGAAGCTCCGTATAGATGAAATCCCGCAAATGGCCAACGTTCTGAAAGGTGAAATGAGTATGGTTGGGCCACGGCCTGAAAGACCCTTCTTTGTTGAAAAACTGGCTGAAGAGATTCCATATTATAAAAGAAGGCTTAAGGTTCGTCCCGGTATTACAGGCTGGGCCCAGGTGAAACATAAATATGATGAAAATATAGAGGACGTAAAAGTTAAATTAAGGTACGATTTATTTTATATAGAAAATATGTCGCTTCGGATGGATTTTAAGATTATTTTTCGAACCGTTTTTGTTGTACTTTTTGGAAAAGGGCATTATAATTAAACTAGTAAATAAATAAATTCCTACCGAAGATAAATTTATGCCAGGAAAAGCCTTAATAATTATACCAACATACAATGAGCTGGATAATATCAGCAGGTTAATTCCTGATTTGCTTGGTAGATATGAAAATCTTGATGTCCTGGTTGTTGATGATAATTCGCCTGATACTACCGGAAACTTTGTTGAAGAACTTTCAAAAAAAGATCCCCGTATAAAAATAATAAAACGCAGCAGTAAACAAGGTCTCGGAACAGCGTATATCGCAGGTTTTAAATATGCAATTCAGCACGATTATGAATATGTTTTCGAAATGGACGCTGATTTTTCTCACGACCCCAAAGAAATAAATACTTTTCTTGAAGCTGTAAAAAAATACGACCTTGTTATCGGCAGCAGGTATGTGCGGGGGGTAAATGTAATTAACTGGCCTATGCGCAGACTCCTTCTCAGCTATTTTGCAAATAAATATACCAGGTTCATCACGGGTATGCCCATTCAGGATGCCACAGGCGGATTCAAATGTTTCCGGAGAACTGTCCTTGAATCAATAAACCTTGATAAAATAAAATCCAATGGCTACGCTTTCCAGATAGAGATGACGTTTAAAGCCTGGAAAAAAGGATTTAAGGTCGGAGAAATACCAATTGTTTTTGTTGATCGTGTTAAAGGAACGTCTAAGATGTCCAGGAAAATCGTAAGGGAAGCTATATTTATGGTTTGGAAACTTAGAATAAGAAGCGCCCTTGGTATTCTTTAAAGAGGCTTGAATTGGATCTTTCCATTATAACTGTTAACTATAACGTAAAGGAATTCTTACAAAATCTTATCCATTCTATCCATAAAGCCGCCGGTAGTCTGACCTATGAAATTATAATAGTTGATAATGCTTCATCTGACGGCAGCGTCGATTTTATAAGCCAAAAATTTCCTGAAGTAAAGCTTATTGCAAACGATAGGAACCTCGGTTTTGGTAAGGCAAATAACCAGGGACTGAAAATAGCAAAGGGAAATTATATCCTGCTTATCAATCCGGATGCAATCGTTAGCGAAGACACCTTTACTAATATGATCTCATTTTTTGAAAATCATCCCTCGGTCGGTCTGGCAGGCTGCAAAATCCTTAATCCTGACGGAACACTTCAGCTTGCCTGCAGGAGAAGCTTTCCCGGACCCTGGACCTCATTCTGTAAAGTTACTGGTCTAAGCAATCTTTTCCCTAATTCACGGCTCTTTGCCAGGTATAACCTTACTTATAAAGATGAAAATGAATCATATGAAGTAGATGCTATTTCAGGTTCGTTTATGATGATGAAGAGAGAGGTTTACGAAAAGACGGGCGGATTTGATGAAGATTATTTTATGTACGGTGAGGACCTTGATTTGTGTTACCGGATTCAACAGGCTGGCTATAAAGTCTATTATGTTCATGAAACCCAGATAATACATTACAAGGGTGAAAGTACCCGGCGAAGCGGTCTTGATGAAACAAAGTTCTTTTACGATGCTATGCATCTTTTTGTGAAAAAACATCTCTCAAGTTCTTTGCTGGTTCAGTTTATACTCAGGACGGCAATAGGAATCAGAAAAATCATTTCCTTTCTCGGAAAAAGAAAACTTATTTTGCTTGCCCTGCTGCTTGATCTTATATTTTACGATCTTTCCCTTTTCGTTTCTGAAGCAATTTACCGGTCCATTCGTACGTGGAGGGGATTTCCTCAATTCAGTTTTCCAATAATATATTCAATACCAGCGCTATCTTATTTAATTGTTGCCTCAGCTTATGGTGTATATAGAAGGAATAGTCTTTCCATTTTAAAAACCCTTGCTGCAATCTTTACCAGCTTTTTTATTTTATCTGCGCTTACGTTCTTTTTCAAGGAGTTTGCCTACAGCAGGGCTATCGTTATCATAACTTACCTGCTGTTATTTGTGGTGCTTGTGCTTTGGCGTGTAATCCTAAAGCTAGTATTTAAAATGGGAGTAAATAAGGAATTATATTCAAGCAGGAAAACACTAATAGTAGGGATAAACGATACAGCAGTTAAAATTGCTGACACCCTTAAAACAAAACAGTTCGATTATCATTCCATTGCCGGTTTAATTAGCCTTACCTCAAAAGATATAGGTAGAAAATTCGGCGAATGGGAGGTGGTAGGTAGTATTGAAAATATTATTAAAGTAATCCGGGAAAAAGGGATAGATGAGGTTATTTTCTCACCCCAGGAACTTTCTTATTCTCAGATGATGTCGGTTGTCTCAGCCAGTCAGAACGAAAATACTGAGTTCAAAATCATTGGAAATAACCTTGATTTCCTCGTCGGTAAAGCTTCAGTTTCCGTCCTTGATGAAATTCCTTTAATAGGAATAAGGTATAATATCACTAATCCTGCAATGAAGTTTTTCAAAGTATTCTTCGATTATACCCTTGCCCTGTTTGTTTTGTTTTTAGTCTATCCTTTCATATATTTGACCGCGAAAGTTAGCTCCCGCAGTTCTGATTTCAGAAGGTTCATTCTGAATGTTCCTTCAATTCTCACGGGGAAAATGAGCTTTGTAGGCCCGGAGGATCCCTCCGGGTACACAGAACTTTACCTGGGGAAAAAAGGATTAACTGGATTGTGGTATATAGAAAATGTCGGGAAAAAAGATCAGGAGAAACTGGATATTCTGTATGCGAAGAATCAGAATATTTGGTTTGATCTTGAAATTCTGGCAAAATCATTAAACAAAATGTTGACGAAACGATCCTGACATGGCTAAGACAATACTAGATTTTGAAAAACCGATACATGAACTTGAGTCACGCCTTGAAGAGATGAAGAAGTATTCCGATAAGATGGATATCGAAAAGGAGATTGTTAAACTTGAAGATAAGGTTAGGCAATTGAAAGAAGGCATTTACAAGGATCTTACCAGGTGGCAGAGGGTTCAGCTTGCAAGACATCCGGACAGACCATTTACGCTGGATTATATTTATGGAATGACAAATAATTTTGTTGAACTTCATGGCGATAGAAATTTTAAGGATGATAAAGCAATTGTGGGCGGTCTTGCCGAGCTCGATGAATTCAAGGTGATGATTATTGGTCATCAAAAAGGGCGCGATACTAAATCAAATCTTTACAGGAATTTCGGTATGCCCAACCCTGAAGGCTACCGCAAAGCACTCCGCTTGATGAAACTGGCAGAAAAGTTCAATAAACCAATTATTACTATGCTTGATACCCCTGGCGCATATCCCGGTATCGAGGCTGAAGAAAGAGGCCAGGCTGAAGCTATAGCCAGAAATCTGTTTGAGATGAGCAGGCTTACAGTTCCGGTTATTGTGGTTATAATTGGTGAAGGTGCAAGCGGTGGAGCGCTTGGCCTCGGAGTAGGTGATAGAATCCTTATGCTTGAAAACTGCTGGTACTCTGTTATTTCTCCTGAATCATGTTCAAGTATTTTGTGGAGAAGCTGGGATTATAAGGAACAGGCCGCAGAAGCCCTAAAGTTGACGGCTCCTGATCTTCTGGAACAAAAAATTATCGACAGGATAATACCGGAACCAACAGGTGGAGCTCATACTGATCAGCAGGCAATGGTAGATACTCTTAAAAATGTCCTTAAAGAAGAACTTGCATCTCTGATAAGAATTAAACCTGATAAACTTATACAGGGGCGGCTGGAAAAATTCGGCAGGATGGGGTCTTACACCGAATAGTCTGGACCAGATTCGTGTTTACTACTGTTTAATATTTCCACAAAACACTGCGTTGAACCGTCTTTGAACCGTCTTTGGACCGTCTCTCCTACCACTAAAATGCTGTATAACTCCGTTACTCACTCACGATTATTTATTGAAATCAGATTAATTCTTAATCTATCCGGAGATCAAATTTCACTTAATGTGAAGGTAAGTCGGCGAAAGGAGTATTAGTCAACTAAGAAATATCAGGGGTTCGATACTGCTAAATATAATCATCCGAAATTCCATAATACTATTCTTTTTTATAAATTTAGCCTATTAAATTTTATCTGAAAAATGCTGATACATAAAACCAGTGTACGTGTTCGTTATGCAGATACCGATCAGATGAAGTATGTGTATAACGGGAAATATTTTGAGTACTTTGAAGTAGGCCGAACCGAAATGATGCGTGATAATGGTCTGCCTTACAATATGATTGAAAAAAGCGGCTTCCAGATGCCCGTCCGTGAAGCTTTTCTGAAATTTAAAAACCCGGCCTTTTATGATGAACTCCTTGAGGTAGAAACCAGAGTAGAAACTCTTCCTGAACTTAAAGTTCATATTAATCATACTATAAGAAGCCTTGATCGTAACGTTATTATAGTTGAAGGATATATCGTTTTGGTTTTTATTAATATGGAGACAAGAAAGCCGATAAGACCTCCCGAATTTTTTATGAATGCAATTAAACCTTTTTTTAAGTGAATATGATTACCGAATCGATTAGAGAAACAATTAAAAGAGCTCTGCAGGAAGACATTAAAACAGGGGATATTACCAGCCTTGCTATTATTCCGGGTGACAAATCCGCATCAGCAGAGTTTCTGGTTAAACAGGATGGAGTACTTGCCGGATTCGAAGTTGCCGAGGCATGCTTCAAGGAATTCGACCCGGACATCTCTTTTATCAAATACTACACCGATGGAGATAAAGTATTACAGGGAACTATTGCTGCTGTGGTTGAAGGCAGAGCACAATCTATTCTTACAGCGGAAAGAACTGCTCTAAACTTTCTTCAGAGGATGAGCGGAATTGCTACAATGACTCATCATTTCGCTGAAAAGATAAAACATACCGGAGCTCATCTCATAGATACCCGCAAGACTGTACCTGGATTAAGGGAAATGGATAAACTTGCAGTAAAGCTCGGAGGCGCAGAAAATCACAGGATTGGTTTATATGATATGTTTTTGATAAAAGATAACCATATTGAAGTTGCTGGTTCTATTACAAAAGCAGTAGAGTCATGCAAGGTGTGGAGGAACAAAAATAATCCCAATCTTAAAATTGAAGTTGAAACCAAAAATATTGATGAAGTAAAGGAAGCTTTAACCTGCGGTGTAGATGTTATAATGCTTGATAATTTCAGGATTGAACTTATGTCAGAAGCTGTTAACCTTATTGGTGGAAGATGTAAAGTTGAAGCTTCGGGCATGGTTAATATTGATACTATAAAAGCAATTGCCGAAACAGGGGTTGACTATATTTCTGTAGGGGCGCTTACACACAGTGTAAAAGCTCTCGATATCTCTCTTAATGTGAAGATGAGATAAGATAAATGATTTTTGACAAGCTTAAACAACTGACAAAAGATACGGCGGTCTATGGTATCAGTACTATGGTCGGACGCTTCCTTTCGTTTTTGCTTGTTCCTTTCTATACAAATATTTTTCACCCGGCTGAATATGGAATAATAGCCAACATCTACATATTTATAGGGATATTTAATATCCTTTATGTCTATGGGATGGATGCCGCCTATCTGAAGTTTGCGGGTCTCCCTTCTGATAAGAATAAAAAAGATATTTTCTCAACGCCTTATCTCTCAGTTTTTGTTTCAGGAATATTTTTATCATTACTAATGATCCTTGTCAGGGGTCCGTTGTTTTATCTGCTTGAGGTTCCTCCTAATTACTATTACCTGATGTTCTATTCGGCGGGAATATTATTTCTGGACTCTATTACGGTAATTCCTTTTATACAGCTAAGACTACAGCGAAAGGCTAAGAAGTTTGCTTCATTCAAAATTATAAACATCGTCGTTAATATTGTACTGAACCTGGTTCTGATTTTGAAGTACAGGTTGGGAATTGAGGCAGTTCTGATCAGCAATCTCTTTGCTTCGCTTGCTTCACTTCTGATTCTGCTCCCCGGTATTCTAAAGGATTTTCACCTTAGTTTCGATATAACACTTTTGAAAAAGCTGCTTAAATTCGGGCTGCCATATCTTCCGGCAGGACTCTCGTCAATGTTAATACAGGGAATAGACAGGCCTATCCTTGGTAAGATGACGGACCTGGATACAGTTGGAATTTATAATGCATGTTATAAGCTCGGAATTTTTATGATGCTTTTCGTCAATATGTTCCAGTATGCCTGGCAGCCTTTTTTTCTTCAGAATGCTGAAGAAAAAAATGCCAAAGAGATCTTCTCAAAGGTTCTCACATATTTTACTCTTGCTTCAGCCTTAATCCTGGTTACCCTCTCTCTATTTATAGATAACATCGTCGCTATTCCTCTGCTGCATGGACGAACGCTTATTGATTCTGCATACTGGGGTGGAATTTCAATCGTACCGGTTATTCTTTTCGGCTATCTATTCAACGGACTTTATGTAATTTTCACTGCGGGTATATATATTGAGGAAAAGAGTATTTATATACCACTAATAACAGGTATCGGGGCTGCAGTAAATATAATCGTCAATGTTCTCTTAATTCCTGTATGGGGAATAATGGGTGCGGCTTTTGCTACACTTGCTTCTTATATCGCAATGGCTGCCGGGTTATATATTGTAACTCAGAAATTTTACAGGATAGAATACGAAATAGCAAAACTGAGTAAGATACTTTTTGCCATTCTGATAGTCGGCGGCATTTATTACTACCTTTTCTATTCGGATCAGCTTTTCTTCAGTTATAAGCTATTGTTATTCGTATTCTTTTCTGTTTACCTCTATATATTTGTCTTTGATAAGAATGAAATCGATTTTTTGAGAAAAAGATTAGCTATAATAAAACAAAAAAGGACGTAGATGGATTCCGGAATCAAAATTAAAGTTAAAAGACTAAACCCGGGGTTTAATGATATTGAACTGCCTTCATATTCTACTTATGGAAGTGCTGGCATGGACGTAAGAGCGGCGGTTGAGGATAAGATAGTACTTAAAGCAGGGGTAGTCGAACTTATACCTACAAACCTGGTAGTTGAAATTCCGGAAGGGTTTGAGGTACAGGTAAGGCCAAGAAGCGGACTGGCTTATAAACACGGTATTGGTATCCTCAATTCTCCCGGAACCATCGATTCTGATTACCGGGGTGAAATTAAAATAATTATGATGAATTTCAGCAAAGAAGATTTTATAATAAACCGGGGGGACAGAATAGCCCAGCTTGTATTATCCAAAGTTTACCATGCTGACCTTGAAGAAAATTCTGATCTTCTCAAAACTCAAAGGGGAGAAGGCGGCTTCGGCCATACCGGGAAGGAGTAAGCTTATTGACTATTAGAGCCATAATAGCTATCAGTGATCCATTTTGCATAATAATTTATAAAAAGTCTTATTTATTTTTTTACCCTGCTTAAACCCGCAAAAAAGTTTCTGAATTTTTTATAACTTGCGATCAATGAAAATCTAATCACTTCCACCAATTTTCTTTTGTTTCATGTCAGATTTTATTCACTTACATAATCATACTCATTATAGCCTTCAGGACGGTGCCTGTACGGTTGATGACCTTATCCAGGCTGCTAAACGAAATAATATGTCATCGGTAGCATTAACTGATCATGGTGTAATGTATGGTATTGCAGAGTTTTATAAGAAAGCAACCAAAGCCGGAATAAAACCAATTGTTGGTATGGAAGCATATGTTGTAACTGATGGTTCAAGATTCGACAGGGGAAAGGAAAACAGCGGCAATGGGAGAAAGAAATCAAAGCATTATAATCATCTAATTCTGCTTGCAAAAAATAAGCAGGGTTATCAGAATTTATCACGACTTTCAACCCTTGGGCATACCGAAGGCTTTTATTATAAACCAAGAATTGATCTGGAACTGCTCAGACAGTACAGAGAGGGACTGGTTTGTACCTCAGCCTGTGCGGGTGGAGTGGTTTCAACACACCTGATAAACGGCGATTATAATAAAGCCAGGGAGATTGCAAAAATATTCAAAGACATTTTCGATGATGATTTCTACCTCGAAATTCAGGACCACAATATGGAAGTGGAGCAGCCTGTTTTGGAAGGTATGCCTAAATTGTCGAGAGAGCTTGGGATTAAACTGGTTGCAACCAACGACTGCCACTATATAGAAAAAGATCACGCTTATGCCCATAATATACTTCTTCTTCTATCTGATAAGAACGGTGCCGATTACAGGCAGCTAAGGTATGGAACTGACCAGGTTTATTTTAAGAGCCAGGAGGAGATGATTAAACTCTTCCGGAACTATAAAGGCGCTGTAGAAAACACACTGGAAATTGATTCAAAGATAGATCTTAAACTTGAGACGGAAGGACATTATTATCCTCAGTTTCCTATACCTGATGATGTTCCAGCAAAAAACGCAGAGGAATACTTCGAACTTCTGGCAAGGGAGGGACTTAAGAACAGGGTAAAGGAAATAACTCCTGAAGTACAGGAAAGATTTGATTTTGAAATTGGAACAATTAAAACAATGGGTTTTGCAGGATATTTCCTGATTGTTCAGGATTTTATAAATGCTGCAAAAAAAATGAGCATACCTGTTGGTCCTGGCAGAGGCAGCGTTGCCGGAAGTCTTGTTGCATTCACACTTGGAATAACGAATATTAATCCACTTGAGTACAACCTGCTTTTTGAGAGGTTCCTGAATCCTGCCCGTAAATCAATGCCTGATATTGACGTAGACTTTGCGGATGACAAGCGCGGGGAAATAATCGATTATGTTCGTGAAAAATACGGAAGTAACTGTGTTAGCCAGATCATTACTTTTAACCGCTTATCCTCAAAAGCCGTTATCAGAGATGTTGCCCGCGTATTAAAAATTCCAATTCCCACAGTTAACAAGATAACCAAATTTATTCCTTCTAAATTTGGAAAAGTTTTTACTATTGAGCAGGCATTGGCTGAAGTCCCTGAACTAAAATGGGTAAAGGACTCGAAAGAAAGTGACATACAGGATTTAATTAAATATGCTAAAGTCCTTGAAGGAATGAACAGGAATGCTTCAAAGCATGCAGCCGGGGTGGTAATCACTCCCGGAGATGTCAGTAATTATGTACCACTTGCTAATGCTGTCTCGCAGACTGACATCGTCACCCAGTACAATATGAAAGAAATTGAAAGCTGGGGACTTCTGAAGATGGACTTCCTGGGACTGCGCACACTTACTATCATACGCGACGCTTTGGCGCTAATAAAGAAAAACCGTGATGTTGATATAAATATAGATAATATTCCGCTGGATGATGAAAAAACCTTCCAGCTTTTTTCAAAAGGTCAGACCACAGGTATCTTTCAGTTTGAGTCTGCACCTATGCGTGAATACCTGAAAAAGCTGAAGCCCAACAGCCTTAGCGACCTTTCCGCGATGAACGCATTATACCGTCCGGGACCAATGGATTTTATTGATGATTTCATAGACCGGAAATACGGATTTAAAAAAGTTGAGTATCAAAATGCTATTCTTGAACCTATCCTTAATGAAACATACGGTATCATCGTATACCAGGAACAGGTAATTCAGATTGCAAATAAGGTGGGGGGGATGAGTCTTGCTGAAGCAGATATACTCAGGAGAGCCATGGGGAAAAAAGATCTTCTTGCAATGAAAGAACAAAAGGAAAAGTTCACGGCCGGGGCGGTTAAAAACGGTATATCTAAAAAATCTGCGGAAGAAATATTTGAGGCAATAGATAAATTTGCCAACTACGGCTTTAACAAAAGTCACGCAGTTGCATATAGTTACGTTGCATATCAGACAGCCTATCTTAAAGCTCATTATACCGCTGAGTTTCTAGCTGCAAACCTTACCAACGAATTTGGTAATTCAGATAAGGTGGCTTTATTTCTAGAAGACTGCCGGAAGCTGAAGATAGAAGTTCTGCCGCCTGATATAAATAATCCCTCAGTTACCTTTGATGTACAGGATGGTAAGATCAGGTTTGGTATGTCAGCCATAAAGAATGTAGGAATTGCGGCGGTTGAAGAAATCATTAGAACAAAAGAAGCATTAGGAAGAAACTTCACCAGTATCTTCGATTTTTGTTCAAATGTTGGGGCCCATCTTGTTAACAAACGGACGCTTGAAGGCTTAATCCTTGCAGGTGCCCTGGATTCTATTGATAATATCCGTTCCCGGCAATTGGCTGCAGTTGAATTAGCAATTGATTACGGAAATAAAGCCCGTAATTCTACTCTCGACGCCGAAAACAGTTTATTCGGTGAAATGGAGGACGTTGTGAGGTTCACAGAACCAAATCTACCTGAACTGCCTGCATGGACCCAGAAAGAAAGGCTGGCGAAGGAGAGGGAAGTGCTAGGTTTTTATGTAACGGATCATCCCTTAAGAAAGTATGAACTGGAATACAAATCATTTGCATCAATCCAGCTTGGAGAAACAGAGAAACTTGTGGATACTGATGTTGTTCGTGCATGCGGGGTTGTTACTGAACTCAAAACAAAAATTGATAAATCAAACCGGACTATGGCTTTCTTCAAACTGGATGATTTCTCCGGTTCGTGTGAATGTCTAATGTTTTCAAAGATATATGAAGTGTACGGTAAATACATTCAGGAAGAGGAATGTGTTTTAATTATTGGAAAAACAGAAAGCAGCGGTGATGCGGTTAAATTGCATATTGACAAGGTTATTCCATTGCAGGAAACAAAAAATGAACTTACCGAAAGCCTTAAAATAAGCATCGATAAAAATCGTCACCCTGTTGACAAAATTTATGAGCTTAAGGATATCATTGATCATAACGAAGGAGGAATCCCCCTCTACGTTGACCTCTTAAATAACGGATCCAGGCCTGCCAGGTTTACATTAAAAAAGTAAAAGAATAAAGGTAAGCGATCAGCTTATTGACGATATTATAAAGTGCCTTGGAGAGGATAGTATTACATACGTTTGTAAGAAATAACCATACTTTTCATATAAAGTTTATAATTGTATAACTTACTGCATTTTCGTATTATTAAAATTCCGATTTTATCATACATGAAAAGGCTTTAATTAGAAATGGCACAGATAGCTAATGAAAAACCCTGGGCATTAATCCTGGGAGCCTCCTCGGGATTCGGAGGTGCTGTAGCTGTAAAGCTAGCGTCAGATGGTTATAATATTTTCGGGGTTCATCTTGACCGCCAGGCTACAATGCATAATATTGACAGGATCACCAGTGAGATAAAATCGAGCGGCTCTGAAGCGGTTTTCTTCAATGTGAACGCAGCCGATGCAGAAAAAAGGAAAGAAGTTATTGAGGAAATAAAAAAAATTGCTGCAGGGAAACCCATCATAAGGGTTCTAATGCACTCCCTGGCTTTCGGTACACTTAAGCCTTTCATCAAGCATAAAGATGAGCAGCCGCTTACAAAAGCCCAGATGGAGATGACTCTTGATGTAATGGCTCATTCCCTTGTTTACTGGGTGCAGGAAATAGTAGGAGAAAATCTATTCCAGCATAAAGGAAGGATTTTTGCGATGACCAGTTCCGGAAGTAAAGCTGTAATACCTTATTATGGTGCAGTTTCAGCTGCCAAAGCCTCGCTCGAGTCTCATGTCAGACAGCTTTCCACCGAATTAGGTGAAATGGAAATTTCAGTGAATTCAATTATGGCTGGCGTTACAGACACTCCTGCTTTACGTAAAATTCCCGGTAATGTCCCAATGATAGAAGTTGCAAGAAGAAAAAATCCACGCAACAGGCTTACAACCCCCGAGGATATCGCCAAAGTGATAAGCGTTCTTTGCAGAGACGGTGGTGAATGGATTTCCGGTGGTGTTATAAATGCCGATGGCGGAGAAGATAGTGTTAATTACGTTGGTCAGGGGGAGAATTAAATATTCAAGTTTAATAATGAGGATAATGAAATGAAAACAATAACAATAACAGATGATAACTTTGATGAAGAAGTTATTAAATCAGATAAACCTGTTCTTATCGATTTCTGGGCTACCTGGTGCGGTCCCTGCAAGATGATCGCCCCAATCGTTGAAGAACTGGTTGACGAATATGAAGGAAAAGCGAAAATAGGAAAGCTTGATGTTGATAATAACCAGCAGACAGCTATTAAATTCGGCGTACGCAGCATTCCTACAATTTTAATTTTTAAAGAAGGAAAGCTGAAAGATACCATCATTGGTGCGGTTCCAAAAGGACAGATAGTACAGAGGCTCAATTCGGCTATTGCCTGATAATTTATTTAATCATATCCCATCGGACTTTATGTATAGAATTTTAATTACCGATGCGGTCGATAAGAAATGCAAACAAATTCTTGAATCTGCCGGCTTTGAAGTTACATTCGAAGCCGGTATGCCTGCCGAAAACATAAAATCAATTATAAGTAGTTATAATGCCTTAATCGTGAGGAGTGAGACCCAGGTTTCTGATGAACTCATCACGCTGATGGATAACATGATAGTTATAGGCAGAGCAGGCACCGGTGTAGATAATATTGATGTCGACAGCGCTACCCGAAAGGGTATAGTTGTTATGAATACACCGGGCGGAAACACTATTTCCACTGCCGAACATACTATGGCGCTTATGCTTGGAATGTGCAGGAGTATAGCAGCTGCAAATCATTCGATACGTGAGGGAAAATGGGAGCGTAAGAAGTTTAAAGGAACCGAACTGGAAGGAAAAACCCTCGGGGTAATAGGACTGGGAAGAGTTGGCAGGGAAGTGGCTGTTCGTGCCCGGGCTTTCGGAATGTATGTATTAGGATATGATCCTGTAATTTCAGCTGAATCTGCTGGCAGATTAGGAGTTGATTTTGTGGACCTTGATCAGATTTTTACGAATTCAGATATAATAACAGTTCACGTACCTTTAAACGAAGCAACAGAAAACCTGATTTCAAGCGACACGATTCAAAAATGCAAGGACGGGGTAAAAATAATAAATTGTGCTCGCGGAGGGATAGTAAATGAAGAGGCGCTGCTTGAGGCAATTGAAAGCGGGAAAATTTCCGCTGCAGCTTTTGATGTATATGAGGTTGAACCCCCTGATCTGAACTCAAAACTCTTTCACCATGACAAAATATTAACTACACCCCATCTGGGTGCTTCTACTGAAGAAGCCCAGGAGAAAGTTGCTGTTCAGATCGGGGAGCAAATTGTTGACCTTTTGAAAAATAAATCTGTAAGAGGGACGGTTAATGCGGCTTCCTTTGATGCCCTGAATAATGAAGAACTGAAACCTTTTATCATACTATCAGATAAATTGGGTCAGCTTCTATCCCAATTAAGTAAAGAGCATCTCCGCAAACTGAATATTAATCTCAGTGGTCAGTTTCTTCATAAATATTCAGAAATATTGTCTAAAAGTTTTTTAAAAGGCTTTTTGTCAAAGAAAATTGATGAACCTGTAAACCTTGTTAATTCAATGCTTTTTGCTGAAGAAAACGGTATCATCCTTAATGAAATTAAATCTAATGAAAATGAGAATTACAGAAACCTTATTTCTGTGGAATTTTCAGGTGAATCCACTAAAAAGCTGCTTTCCGGCACTGTGTTCGGCAAAGAAGAGATAAGAATAGTAAGAATTGATAATTACAGAGTTGAGCTTAAACCTGAAGGCAGCATGCTTTTTTACAGAAATACTGATAAACCCGGGATGCTTGCGTCAGTAGGAAGAATACTATCGGAAGAAAATATAAACATTGCAGGACTTTCACTCGGTCGTCAGGTAAACGGTAAAGAGGCGCTTACAATAATTACAACTGATGAAGCCATTAATAAAAATGCAATTCAGAAGATAATATCAACAGATGGAATATGGGATGTATTACCGGTCAACTTTTAAGATAAGCGGTAGCAAACTATATTGACATTTAACATCAAATAACTTTATCTTCTAATCAGTTATTCAATACCTTAAAACTTGACAAAATTGTCCTGTTGTAGTATTTTGACTTTGTTTTTTTAGCTAAATACCAAATTCAAGGCTGGAATTTGTCAGTCGATGGTTTTGACTACTAAATAATTAATTACTCAATAATAGGAGAGCGTTATGATTAAGAAAATTTCTACTTTAATTTTTCTTAGCATTCTTTTGGTCGGTGTTTCTATGGGACAGAGCAAAAGAATAGCAAAGGAAAAACCTTTAGTAGCAAATGAACCCAATAGTATCACTACAAATTATACAGGCGTCATTGGATCACCTGATGGCGTTAGTGCCGAAAACTATATCCTGGTCGATCATATGGCTAATGCATTCGGACCCGGAAGTTTTTCAATTAACCCGCTAGCTTATGACCCTTATTCTGATGCTGTAGCCTTTATACATAGAGGGGCAACAGATTATGCTACAGGTTCGGGTGAAATGTGGTATAATATCTCAACCGATAGAGGAGCAACATGGTCAAGAGTTGCTTCCATAAATAGCGGTTCAGCTCAGCAGGTAGGCCGTTATCCCAGTATGGCTATATCAAATCCTGACAAAGGAGATATCAATTCTACTACGGCTGCATTTTCATGGGCTGAGTTAGATGGTGGTACGGGAACCTTTGGATGGATAGGCTATGGTGCCGATCAGCCTCTTGGAGCTGGTGCTCCATTTTCAGATATAATTCAGGATGCTGATAGAGTTTATAGTTCTGATGCGCCTACTTTTACTGATGATCAGAGTAACTGGGTTTACTGGTATTCTAGAAATACTGTAGATGCTGCGATGACTTTTTTCAGAACCCAGGATTTTGCAACAGTTGAAAGAATTGATCCTCCACAGTGGAGTGATGCAGTATTTGGAAGCGGCGGAGAATACATATTCGGCGGTGTAGCATACAATGGTATGCTGTACGTTGGTGTTACAGGAACTTTACCTGATCCTGACCCGAACGATCCGGTTCCCGGCGGGTGGTATTTGGGAGTCTCAACATCCAGTGATAATGGCTCAACCTGGAGCGATTTTGATGTAATTGATCCAAGGTATATCCCCGGTCTGGAAGATTTTGACGAACTTTATGATTACAAACCAGATGACGTAAACATCGTTTCTTATTGTGGAGATATTAACGTTGACGCTAACGGATATGTACACATTGCAACTGCATTAACAGATACTAACGCTGCAAATAATGCTGTGGTTGACGTATATCAGACCGGAAGCGGATGGGCTGGAAAAGTAGTTGCCAACGGTTTAATGAGCAGCTCTTATCCAAACGGACCTGGCCTTGGTCAAATGGGTCCCTCACCTTATTTCGCTTTCGATTCAACAAGAACCGTTATGGCTTGTCAATGGGTTAACGGATTATCTGAGACAATGCCATGGTGTGATGCATATTTTTCATACAGAACCATATCAGGTACTGATACGGTCTGGTCAGCTCCTAGAAATCTGACAGAGTCAGACAGTATTAATAATACAGCAACTCACCTTGCACCAATGCTGGCTACTGTTGATGGTAATCATTTTATCGCTTTCAGTATGTATGATTATGTAGATGGAGCTACAGGACCTTACTCAGATACCACGGCAACAACAAATATCTATATTGCTCCTGTAAATTTTGAAACTACAGCTGTAGGTGTAAGAAATGATTTAAATGTTGTTAATACCTTCTCTCTGGATCAGAACTATCCTAATCCATTCAACCCGACTACCTTGATTAAATACTCAGTTGCTGAAAGAAGCAATGTATCACTCAAGGTTTATGACGTTCTTGGAAATGAAGTAACAACATTAGTTAATACTTCTAAGGATGCAGGTTCTTACCAGGTTAATTTTGATGCTTCAAAATTATCATCTGGTGTTTATATATATACTTTAAATGCTGGAAATTATACCCAGTCAAAGAAAATGTTGTTGATGAAATAATTACATTTTCGTATAATGCAATAGTAATAAATTAAAAGGTAGCTGTCGGGCAATCGGCAGCTACTATTTTTTTGATGAGAGATAGAAAAATCTTATTCAAACAACTTTCGAATAAATAAATTCTTTGTGTGAGGTGAAAGATGCCGTTAAAAAACAAACGGAAGTTTTTGTTTTTACTTCCTATCTTTATGGGGTTTATGCTTTACAGCTGCGTAGAAGAACCGACTATAGCCCCTGTTGGTCCCGTCTATTCCGTCATAAAAATTGCCAATATGTCAAATAATGTTGATGCGATAAATGTCAGCATTGATGGCAAACAGGTGGTCTCTTCTTTAAATAAGGGCGAAACAACGGATTATTTTGACAGTGATGCGGGTAAACTAAAATTTACAGTAACCAACGATGCTGGTGATAAGGTTTACGAAAAAAACATAGATATAAATACCTGGGAAAGGACTCTTGTGATTTTCGCAGGAGAGTATTCTGCAGACGCTCTTTCCAGCACTTTTGCGGACTTTGAAATTGCTGAAGGAGAAATTTACGTTAGCAGCAAGCCAGCCGCGGATAGTTTGAATATTTATTTTATTCATGCATCCAATGATGTTGACACAATGAAATCTAAAAGTTATAATATTTCTGCGAATATTATCCCTCCAGATACAACTATCTCATATTCTTCAACTGATTTACTACCACTCGCATACGGCAATACTTTTGGTGTAGGCAATGCAGCACCGGGAGGATATACCTTTTACTTTATTTCGGATGAAACAACTCCGGATACAGTTGTTGCAGGACCATATGATTTATCTGCGAACATGAGATACTATTTATATCTATATGGAAATCCTAATAATCCCCAGTTGTCCCTGAAGGAAGTTGTTCCTCCACCTATTCGGTCCAGGGATTGAGAAAATTTAAAGGAGATGAAGAGTTATGAAATCAAATTTTACTTTTTTTACGTTCTTATTATTAATAATTCTGAGTGCTGTACCTTCATTCGCCCAGTCAGGTAAAATTGTTGGTAAGGTTACTGACGTTGAAACCGGGGAACCATTAATAGGAGCTAACATCCTTGTTAATGGGACAAATTTCGGTGCAGCCACAAATGTTGACGGAGAGTATATTATATTAAATGTACCCCCCAATACATATACAATTATTGCCCGGTATATAGGCTATAAAGAGGTAACAAAATCCAATATCTCAGTTTCAGTTAACGTAACTACAGAGGCTGATTTTCAGATGCCGAGTGATACTTATGAACTCGGAACAGTTGAAATAGTTGCCCCGAAACCGTTGATAAATAAAAACCTTACAAACTCTGTTAATATTGTCAGGTCTGAAGATATTGAGAATCTGCCAATAAGAGGTGTGAACGCTGTTGTAAGCACTCAGACCGGAGTAGTTAACCAGGGTGGTACAATATACGTAAGAGGGGGCCGTCAGGATGCTGTAGCTTATTATGTTGACGGTGTACTTGTTAATAACCCTGTTTTCGGTGGAGCCCAAACCGCCCCAATTAACAATGCAATTCAGGAAGTCCAGTTTCAGGCAGGTGGCTATCCTGCCGAATTCGGCGGTGCTAATGCCGGTATAATTTCAACAACTACAAAAATAGGTGGAGAGAATTATAATTTCGGTATGGAGGCAATTACCGATGAGTTTGCTCATGTTGGTGATAAATTCCTTGATACATATTCGTATGGATACAGTGAATATGTACTGACTGGAAGCGGACCTATTTTCCCTTCTCTTAAAAATATAAGGTTTTTTGTTGCGGGCGATTATACCTGGAACAGAACCCCAGTAGCGTATTACCCGGAAGTTACATATAATAACGTATTTGATATTACAAGAGGAGCAACTGCAGACACCCTTAATTTTACTTATCCCGGTGGATACAGGTTAAACCAGGGAAGCAGGCAGGTGCAGGTTCAAGGAAACTTGTCATTCGACTTTAATCCTTTTACCATTAAACTTAACGGTAGTTTTCAAAGAACTGACAGTAGGAATGGTGTAGCACTCACATCCTTCTATACTGCTCCTAGAGCAGGAGAACACCAGGCTCAGACTATTACTTCAAGCGCAAAAATCACCCAGATTCTAAATGATCATGCCTTTTATGATTTAATTTTTAACTATTTCGGGGATTTTTATGTAGATATGGATCCTATATTTAAACATGATATCACCGCTTACGGTGATTCTGTATTAAATGAGCAAGTAGGGACAACGCTATTGGCTGACGGTCAGTTTATGCCAACTTTGTCTGCCTATGGCTTCACTTTCAGGAGTGGAGTTGTTCCATACAATGCTTATCGAAAACAAAGAACCAACAGTCTTGGTGGTAAGATAAACCTCCTTTATCAGATAGGTCAGCATCATGAATTTAAAACAGGTGCTGATTTGAATTACTATACAATAAGACGATACTCCCTTCCTCAGCCGGTTACTATAGCAGATTACAGACGTACGCTGCCCCAAGGATCAGGATATGATTTTTATAACAGACTTGACAATTATGGATACGATGCAATCGGAAATGTTTCTGATGCAGGTATAAATGGTGCAAAACATCCGATTTTTGCAGCCTACTACGTACAAGATAAAATGGAGTTCAGCGATCTGGTTGTAAATTTTGGTTTGAGATTGGATTACATCGATACTGATAGTAAAGCTTTTAAAAATCCGCATAATATCCATTTTGTTAACAATCTAGTGGATCCAAATGAGCTTGTGGATCTTGAACCGTTTACACAGGTTAGTCCCAGGTTAGGCTTTTCATTCCCTGTGACTGATAAAACTGTATTCCATGCTCAATATGGAAAATTTATACAACAGTCACAGCTGAGAGATATATATGAGGGTTACAACGTGGTTGCAGATAATATCCAGGGTGGTTTTGCTATAGAACAGCCCGTTGGTTTTGGTTTGAAACCTGAGAGAAGCACACAATATGAAATTGGTTTCAAGCAGCAGCTAGGTGAGGTTTTTGCCTTTGATATAACTGGTTTTTACAAGGATATAAAAGATCAGATACAGGAAAGATCAATATATGCTGATCAGGGAGCGAACCACAGACAATATTATGCTTTCGTTAATGGAGATTTTTCAACTGTAAAGGGTATTGAATTCAAATTGGATTTGAGAAGAGTAGAAAGAATTTCTGCTACACTTGACTATACTTACTCTGATGCTCAGGGTACAGGATCTAATCCATCTTCGAGCTTCAGACAAATATGGCAAACACCTACAACTGTTCCATTCTTCCCTCAGCAAATTGCTCCTCTTTCCTTTAACCAGGCACATACAGGAGCTTTGAATATCGACTACAGGTTTGCAGATAATGACGGCCCAAGTGTATTCGGAAGTCAGATACTCTCTAATTTCGGAATAAATGCCCTCTTTAGATTTACGAGTGGATTTAACTATACCAGATTCAATGAGAATAGCTTTGGAGATAGCCGAATTCCGACTGAAGCTCTTAATGCTTCGACTACTCCCTGGACATTCCAACTTGACCTGAAAATTGATAAAACCATATCATTCGGACCGCTGGATGCCAATATTTATTTATGGGTAATTAACGTGCTCGATACTCAGAATATCGTCGGTGTATTTCCGGTTTCAGGTGATGCATACGATGATGGCTGGCTGGCAAGTCCTCAGGGTGCACAGACAGTTGCAAGTCTTGAATCTACACATGGCAAAGAATATGCAGACATGTATAAACAGCTCTACACAACAACAAATTATGACTCCGGACATTTTGGTCCTCCCAGACAAATAAGGCTGGGTGTCAGGTTAAATTATTAATATGGCGGCTGTTATGATATCTGAAAAAAATTGGAGTTTAAAATGAATAAAAAATTAATTGGTTTATTTTCCTGTACTGTTTTTTTGCTGATCCTTTTTTCCATGGGATTTAGAGGAGAGGATAAGAACAAAAGTACGGAAAAGATTTCTACAAATGACAATTATAATTACATTGCCATTAACCAGATATTGATGTGGATATCTAATAACGGCGATGGTTCTCATAGTCCTTTGACGGATGATAAGGGATTTTTCTGGCCAGGAGGAGCAAATGCAACCAAGGGAGCTGTATTTGAAGATGGTCTCATTTGGGGTGGAAAAATAGGTAGAGAAGTTAGGGTTGGTGGAAGTACCTATCGTCACGGACTTCAGGCTGGTCCTATCCTTCCAGATGGTACTGCTGCGGATCCTGATGATTCAAGGTACAGGATTTATAAAATAAGAAAAGGTTGGGAAAACTTACCTGCTGGCCCTGCTAAAGATCAATATGAAAAAGACTTTAATGAATGGCCAGTGGAGGATGGAGCTCCCTGGGTTGATGTGGACGGAGATGGTGTTTTTACACGTAATGTTGATCAGCCTAAGTTTGTGGGTGATGAGGTCCTCTGGTATGTATCGAATGATCTGGATGCGTCAAGGACGACCTTCTTGTATGGTACACTTCCGGTAGGTATGGAAGTTCAGTCAACGGTCTTCGGCTTTAATAGAACCGGAGCTTTGGGAGATATGGTATTTAAGAAGTATAAGATTATTAATAAAGGCCAGAATACTATAAAAGATATGATCGTGGGATACTGGTCTGATACAGATCTGGGTTTTGCAAATGATGATTTTACCGGGTGCGATACAGCACTAAGTTTGGGGTATACTTATAATGGTGATAACGATGATGATCAGATTTATGGTACACCACCCCCGGCTTTCGGTTATGATTTTTTCCAGGGTCCTATTGTTCAGGCTTCTGCTTCAGATAGCGCGAAGTTCCTCGAACAATGGAGGCATGGGTATAGAAACCTTCCAATGACGGCTTTTGCTTTTTATGTCAATGGAAGTTCAATTTATACCGATCCGGATCTTGGTGTTCCTGCGGGTTCTGTACAGTTTTACAATTATTTGCAGGGACTAGTATGGGATGGTCAACCTTTTGTTGATCCTCATACAGGGCAACCGGTTAAGTTTGTTCTTGCTGGTGATCCTGTTGCTGGTACGGGCTGGTATGAGGGCGCAGGCTGGCCGGGAGGACAAGCTCCTTATGACAGAAGGCATCTTATGTCCTCTGGTCCCTTTGATATGGCTCCTGGGGATACACAAGAAGTTGTGGTAGGAATGGTTATAGCAATAGGAGGTAACAATATTCAGAGTATTAGTGCCTTAAAAGAGAAAGATAAAGCTGCACAAATAGCATATGACCTTGATTTTCACCTTACACCGTCACCGGACAATCCAAAAGTAAATGCATTACCCGGCGACAGACAAATTACTTTATGGTGGGAACCAAATGCAGAGAATTATCATGAATTTGATCCCCTTATTCCGGATACAATACGAATTAACGCAAGCGGAACTGAATATACCATCCCGGTTAATGATAAATATTTTGATTTCGAAGGATACCAGGTTTGGCAGTTCAAGGATCTTTCAGGAACTGATCCTGTTCTCTTAGCTACCTATGATATTAAAAACGGTATTGGTGAAATCAGAAATTATCAGTATGAATACCTCACGATTAACGGCGGACAGATCCCCTCTGACCCAATTATTGCCGGTCCCGATGAAGGGCTTAGAAGATATATAACTATTAATCAGGATGCCTACTCAAATGGTCCATTGTATAATGGCAACCCGTATTACTTTGCTGTTACGGCGTATGGTTATTCCAAATACAGTGACCCTCCTGTTTTGGAAAGCCCTGCAGCCATCAAAGAGGTTTTACCGGGACTTCCTCCAATCGATGTGAAGTATAGTTACAATGCCGGCGATAACCTGTCATTCAACAGGGTTGAAGGAAGCGGCGACGGCAGGATCTCTGTTAAAATAGTTGATCCTTCTAGGTTAACGGGTCACAAATATAAAGTTATTATAACACAGCCCGACAGTATAGCTTATACACTGGTTGATGAAACCTCCGGAGATACACTCCTTAAAAATCAACAGGATATTGGCCTGGACTCATTGACGAAACCTGTTGTGGATGGTTTCATGTTAAGGGTGCAAAACATAGGTAAGGATTCTGCGTTAGCTTCTCAGGGTACTTATGGTATCAAAAATATTCTGGAAGTTAAAGGCCCTGGTGGAACCAATCTGGCTGATCCAAAGAACGTTTTCGAGAGTCCTAATTCAACTAATAAATGGAAAATAGAGCCAATAAAACTTGACGGCACAAAAGGCAGCCTCTCTGATATAAATTATTTGAATCAAATAGGTTATCATGATTATGAAATCAGATTCACGTCAGGCGGCAGTGAATATTATACAACCGGTTATACTCCACTAAGTCCTACTCTTAAGAATAATCCTAAAGGTTCAGGAAAGGTTCCGTTTGAAGTCTGGGATGTTGGTCGCAATAATGATGAAGAAACAAGGCTGATCATAAAAGTAAATGATCTTGTAAAAGATACCCAATGGACTAAGGTAACAGGTGAGAATTTCTGGGAAAGCCTATATGCTTATATACCTACCGATCCTTATCAGGAGCCATTACCTGATATGTCGGGAACATCATCCGCAACGGCACATAAGATAGGGAATATAGCTTTCAGCGGCGAAGTTCCTGAAGAAGGAACGGTAATTCGTGTCAATACATGGAAACCTCTGGGAGATGGAGATGTATTCGAAGGAATTATTGAGGCTGCATCTACTAACAATAATGCAGCTGCCAAGGATAATATTAAACAGATAAGTGTATTCCCGAATCCGTACTTTGGTGCAAATTCTCTTGAACGAGACAAGTACCAGAGGTTTATGAGATTCACAAATCTCCCTAATAAAGTTACAGTCAGAATATATTCTCTTTCCGGGGTATTTATCAAGAGGATAGATAAAGCTGATAACTCACAGTATCTCGATTGGGATTTAAGAAATAAAGATGGCTTGCCTATAGCAAGCGGTATGTACATTGCTTACCTGGATTTACCCGGTATAGGTACAAAAATAATGAAGTTAGCCGTTATAATGGAAACTCAATTTATTGATAGATTATAATTTTAGGGGGAGTTTAACTCCCTCTATCCCTATAATCATTTTATAATAAGGAGATTGAAGATGTATTGTAAATTTACCAGAATAATAAAAATATCAATGCTGTCCCTGCTTATGATGGCAGAGGTATTTGCAAGCGGAGGGAAACGTAACGGTACAGCCGGAGCCCAGGAGTTGTTAATACCTGTAGGTGCAAGAGGACTGGCATTTAGCGGAAGCTATATATCAGGAATCACGGGTGTTGATGCCATTTATTATAATCCTGCTGGTTTGAGTGCAGCTAAAAGCAGTACCGAAGCGTTGTTTTCTTATATGAACTATATTGCCGATATTGGGGTTTCTTACGCGGCTGTAGGAGTAAATTTTGAAGGATTCGGAGCACTTGGATTCAGTATAAAATCACTTAGTTTTGGTGACATTCCCGTTACTACTACGGAGAACCCATATGGAACGGGAGCCACTTTTTCTCCCACATATGTTACACTAGGACTCACCTATTCCAACTCTCTTACAGATAGAATCCGGGTTGGGGTGAATGTTAACCTGATAACAGAAAAAATTGTACGTACCAGTGCTAGCGGGATATCACTTGATGTTGGTGTTCAGTACAGCGGGATTGCTGAAATAGAAGGCTTAAACCTTGGTGTAGTACTGAGAAACTTCGGTCCGCAAATGTCATTCGATGGACCTGATCTCATTAGAGACGCTGTTGATAATTCTACAAACCGTGGGATTCAGAAATACAAGATAGAAGCTGCGGGTTTTGAACTTCCGTCCCAGCTGGAATTAGGGCTTTCTTACGGAAGACATTTTTCTGATGATTACAAAGCAACAATTATCACCTCTTTTGAGAATAATAATTTTGCTAACGATGAATATAGAGCTGCAGCAGAATTCTCATTCAAGGATATGTTTGCTATCCGCGGTGGTTATGCATATCAGCCTGATGCAGCCGGAAACGAAGACGAAACTCTTTTTGGACCTACTTTCGGTGCGGGCATTAATTTGAATTCAGGCATCGACGTTACTGTTGACTATGCTTACCGCTGGGCCAGGTACTTTGATGCAAACCATATGTTTACTGTGAAGTTAGGTTTTTAAGAACCACATTTTTAACATGGGAAAAGGCTGGTAATTCCAGCCTTTTTTATTAAATACTATGAAAAGATATATTTTATTTATTGCCTTAGCTTTTACGGGCATTATATATAGCCAGGATTTTAAAGTTGATTTCGATTACTCCCGGTTTTTTTATAATGACTCGAGTAATTATATAGAAATTTATTACTCATTTTATGAGCCTCAGCTTAAACAGGTGGAAACTAATAACCAGTTAACTGTGAAAGGTATACTGAATATCCGTATCCTTAGCCAGAATGGTGCAGATACACTGGTTAATAAAAACTACCAGTTTGAGAATATTATTGCCGACTCTATGTCTGAGAATCATCAAAAATCTTTTACCGGAAATATAGCCTACGTGCTTCCGTTGGGGGAATATCGATGCACTTTATCCGGGATAGATGGAAATGATATGACCAAGATAGACAGCCTGTCGTTTCCTATTTCAATAACACAGATTCCTGATGATCGATTTTCAATAAGTGACCTCGAGATAGCTTCAATGATTAAGCCTTCTGATCAGGAAAAATCAATGTTTTATAAGAATACATATGAAGTTATCCCGAATCCAAGCGGGGTTTTCGGACAGGAAGTCCCTGTCTTGTATTTCTATTCTGAGATTTATAATCTGCAGAACGCCAAAGGATCAGAGACCCTGAAAGTGGATCATATGCTCTTAAATTCAAATAATAAAACAGTTTTTAATAAATCCAGAATTTTTCCAAGGAACTCGGCTTCGGCTGTTGATGTTGGAGCAATTAATATTTCAAAATACCCTTCAGGAGCTTATACTCTCGTTGATGTTGCTACAGATACTGTTAAAAATCTGACGGTTTATTCTTCCAAGAAAATATTTATTTATAATCCGGGTGTAGTTGATACCACACCTGTTGACGTGGCCGATAATAGTGTTCTTACATCTGAATTTGCATCTATGTCTGAAGAGGAACTCGATCAGGCATTTAAAGAATCAAAATATGTAGCTGTAAAGCAGGAAAAAGATCAGTGGGAAGCCCTAAAGAGTGAAGATGCTAAAAGAAAGTTTTTGTTTGATTTCTGGAAGGCTCGCGATTTGACACCAGGCACTCCGGTGAATGAATATAAGAGAGAATATTTTGAACGTGTAAAGAAAGCTAACAGTCTTTATTCAAATATTCAGCAAAAAGGCTGGAAAACAGACAGAGGAAGGGTTCTTCTTCTTTATGGTGAACCCAGCGAAATTGAAAGATATCCTAACCAGGTGGATACAAAACCTTATGAGGTTTGGCATTACAATGAATTGGAGGGCGGCGTAGTGTTTGTATTTGCAGACCTTACCGGGTTTTCTGATTATTCTTTAATAAACTCCACCAAACGGGGGGAACTTGCTGATCCTGATTGGCAGAGAAAAATCAATTCCCGTTAATTTTTTGGGGGGTAATTACCCCCCCTCATTTTCTTAATTCCTTTCTTATATCATCATATCTTCATTATTTTATAGGCTGTAATTTTAATTATTCAGGAAGAAATTGCAGAATGTTATAGAATATATATTTTTTGTTCTTTTTAGTTATTTATTTAGAATAATTGGTCTAAAAAATGCCAGGCGGTCCTCTTCCGTACTTGCATTTCTGTTCTATTATGTTATTCCTATCCGGAAAAAAACCGTAATCGAAAATTTATCATTTGCTTTTCCTTCTTATTCATCCTTAGAGATAAATAAAATTGCATTCAAATGTTACAAGAGTTTTTCTATCACTCTGGCGGAGCTTCTTTTAATCCCGGGCTTAAGCCGTGATCAAATGAAAAATATGGTTCAGTGTAATAATTCAGGATTGATCGTAGAGCGTTATAAAGAAAATAAAGGGATAATCCTCCTTTCAGCACACTACGCCAATTGGGAATATATTGCTCTTTCTGTGAGTCTGCAGATTGATATTCCTTTCTACGTGGTGGTTAAGCCTCAACGGAATCCATACGTTACCCGGTGGCTTGAACGCGCACGTACAAAATGGATCAACAAGATTATTCCTGCGGGAATTTCGATAAGGCAGGTATATAAAGAATTGCTGGATAAAAATATTGTCGCCATGGTTGCAGACCAGAGGGGACCCAGAGAGGGGATTCAGCTGGATTTTATGGGGAGACCTGCTTATTTCTTTACCGGACCCGCTATGCTGTCGATTAAAACGGGTGCCCCACTATTGTACGGTATTCCTATAAGGCAAACGGATTATTCTTATAAGGCGGAAATAATTGAAGTGAGTAAAGATAATTTACCCGAAGATGAGGATGAAAAAGTAATAGAACTTACTAGAAGACATAAGAACTACCTTGAGAAAGTTATCGCAGAGCATCCGGAGCAGTGGTTCTGGATGCATAAACGGTGGAAATACTGATGGAAAAGTATCTGATTATACAGACCGCATTCATAGGAGATGCTGTACTTACACTGCCTATGATACAGAAGCTTAAGGAGATGAGCCCCGAATGTACCATTGATGTTATAGCTATTCCTTCAACGGCTGAGATTTTCAGTCTTTCATCTGCTGTGAACCATGTCCATGTTTTTGATAAACGGGGTAAACATAAAAACCTGTTTCGTTTATATAAATTTGGAAAATTTATTAAGCATAATCAGTATTCAAGGGTCTATGCACCCCATAGGTCACTCAGAACCTCTGTTCTGGTAATGCTGTCCGGGGTACGTGAATCCTATGGGTTTAATGTAAACAGTCTGCCGCACGTTTATAAATACCTGGCGGAATATGAAAATGCTGCTCACGAGGTCGAAAGAAATCTACGGCTAATCCGTTTTCCGGTTGAAGATAATAACTGGAAGATATTACCCAAAGTTGATATCTCCTCCCAGGCAGAACGCAAAATAGAAGATTACCTGAGGGGATTCGGAGGCAATAAGAAATTCGCCGCAGTAGCTCCGGGAAGCGTATGGAATACAAAAATATACCCCCCAGAATATATGGAGGAAATAATCCGGTTTTTATCCCGGGAATATGAACAAGTGTTTGTTATAGGGGGTGAGAGCGATAAAGAGTTATGCAATGGTTTTGCAGAAAAAATAAAAAAGAACGTAGTCCCGGCAGCAGGAAATTTTAGTCTTGCAGAGAGTATTGCTCTGCTCAAACATATGGATTTACTTATCTCAAATGACTCTGCACCAGCTCACCTGGGTATGTGTGCGGATATAGCTGTCCTGATGCTATATTGCTCAACAGTACCTGATTTTGGTTTTTATCCTTACAACGAAAAAAGTTATTTTTTATCCTTCAATGATTTATTTTGCAAACCCTGTGGAATTCACGGCTTTGATGAATGTCCTCTCGGCACTTTTGCCTGCGGTTATAGTTTGAAACCTGAGACCGTGATAAAAAAAATAAAGGAAATGATGAATGGCTGAGACACTGTTACCGGAAATGATAAACATTGATAAGAAACTTGATGCTGCCATAATAAGAGCAAAAAAATACTACCTGGAAGGTACTGTGTTTATATACCCGACCGACACCATATACGGTTTTGGTGCAAATCCTTTTAATGAAGACGCGGTTAAAAAAATTGATAATATAAAGGGGCGGCCTGATGCAAAACCCTATATATTGCTGATTGACGGCATAGATACCCTTGTGAAATATGTGGATATTAAAAGTGAGAAACACCTTGACTTCCTCCTTGCTATCTGGCCTAACCCGGTATCTGTAATTTTAAACTTAAACAGCAAGGCCAGGAGTATTTTAAATCAGAATACCGCCGCTTTCAGAATTCCTAACCACAGGTTTTGTCTCAAACTCCTTCAGCAAATTAAAATGCCGCTCATCTCAACCAGTGTTAACAGGCGTGATAAAGAACCGCTTACTGAAATCAGCATGATCAAGGATACCTTCAGTTCTGAAGTGGATGCTATTTTTTATACCGATAAGAAATCATTTATAACAGCATCTACCCTGATCGATTTAAGCGATTCTGACCCGGTGCTTTTAAGGGAAGGAAAAATAAAGTTTGAAGACCTGCTTGAAAAGTTCTAATATTATAATATGTCAGCCAAAAAAAAGAAAACCCGACAAGAGATAAAACCTGCTACCCGTTCAAGGCTGTTTTCTAATGAAGAATATAAATATCTATCTATAATTGTTCTTGCCGGTTTTGTACTGCGCTTTATTTATGTTCTCGAAACACAAAGCTCGCCATTTTTTCAAAATCTTTTTTCTGACTCTAAAATATACTATGATCTTGCACTTGAAATAAGCAGGGGTAACTGGGTAGGCAGCGAGGTCTTTTTTATGTCCCCCGGTTATCCGTATTTCCTGGCTGTTATCTTCACGATATTTGGTAAATCAATTCTTGCGGTCAGGTTAATCCAGATTTTTATAAACAGCGTTAACATCGTTCTGATTTTTATGACTGCCCGGAACCTTCATTCTAGTAAAGCGGGGTACGCCTCCGCAATTACCGCGGCCGTATTTTCTCCCTTCATTTTTTATACCGGGGCTATACTGCTTGAAGTTGTCCAGACTTTTATACTATCTTTTTTTCTTTACCTTATAACAAAAAAAAACCTAACAGAGGAAATCAGGAACTGGGTATGGGTAGGAATCCTGCTTGGAATAGCTTCATTATTCAGAGCCAATATTTTACTTTTATTCCCTGCTATGCTCGCGTGGTTTTTAATTAAGGCACTAAAAACCGAAACGAGAAAAGACATTATATACAAAAGTCTGCTGTATTTTTCTGCAGGCTGTCTTATCCCGGTTTTCCTGGTAACAATCAGAAATTATGTGGTAGGAAATGATTTTGTATTAGTTTCTTCAAACGGCGGAATTAACTTTTACCTTGGTAATAATGAAAATGCTCTCGGCATCTACAAGACACCTGAAGATTTTGATTTTTTTAATGATCTGTCAGGTAGAAAATATGCCGAACAAATAACCGGGAAGACCTTTTCTCCCTCAGAAGCCTCGTCTTTCTGGTTTCATAAATCATTGAATTATATAGAGGAAAATCCCCTGGAATGGCTGGAACTTACTGGTAAGAAAATATTATTCTTTTTTGATGATAATGAGAACCCCCAGTCTGCTATTATGGATCCTTCTTTTTTTGCAGAAAATTATTCTACCATTCTTAGTCTTCCCCTTCCGGGGTTCTTCATTGTATTCATTATTTCGATTTTCGGATTTGTACTAACATTTAACAACCGAAGAGAGTATGTACTGGTTTATCTCTTTATTCTCACTTATGTTGCAGCGACGGTATTGTTTTTCGTTACCGGCAGATTCAGGCTGGCAGCTTCTCCTGTGTTTATAACCTTCGCAGGGATAGGCCTTGTGGAAAGCTATAATTTAATCAGATCAAAACTATACAGCAGACTTATTATTCCTGCAGTCATTGCAGCCTTATTAGCGGCATCTGTAATGATGCTGATCCCTCGTTATAATTTCAGTAATTATGACGCTTATATTGACCTGGGAAATTCCTTTTTTGAAAAACATAAGTATGATGAAGCTCTTTCAAACTTTAAAAAAGCGGCATCTCTTAAAGCTGATGCAAACAGCTTTGTACTCGTAGGCAATGCATACGCTGCAAAAAATGACTTTAAGCGGGCCCTGGATTCGTACTATCAAGCAATCAACAACAAACCCGACTATTACCTGGCATGGTTTAATATGGGTATTGCCTACACTCAAATCAAGAACCTTGAACAAGCAGAACAAGCCTTTGCTAAAACTATAAAACTGAAACCTGAATTTGCTGATGCATATCGTAATCTGGCAATTATAGATTATATTAAAGAGAACTATAAATCTTCACTCTTCAATTTTGAAAAATATTTATCTCTTACTGATGATGAACAGGCAAAGAAAACAGTTCAGCAGGATATCCTGGAACTGAAACGCAGGATAAATAACGAAAATAATTAATATGAAAATAAAAGACACAGCAGGAAGTATAATTGAATCGATAAAACATTTAAGAGGACTCTCAATTATAATTTTACCTGATTTCGGAAAAGCAGAAACGAAGACATACAGATTGGGGATATACCAGGTTTTTGGCATCCTGGCATTTTACAGTGCTATTATTGCTGTCCTGGGATTCCTGGTTCTCGGCATAACTCCATTAAGAAGCGCAATTTTCCCCGGAAGCGGATTATCAACGCCTGAAGTCGCAAAAATTAATGAACTTAACACCAGGTTAAACCAGGTAACAAGAGAACTTGAACACCTGAAGGATACGAATGAAAAACTTAAATTCGCTATAGGACTTGGTGATTCAACCTTGCTCAAATCGTCGGAAAAAGACAAAGATACCGTCAAAGGAAAGCGAAAGAAAAACCCCTACGGCGGAAATATTTTCGCTATCATAGATGGGTTTTTCCAGGGAGGGAAAGAAAAACAGGAGAAAAACTATTATTTCAGCAAACCAACCGATAGTTTTGTCAGTCGTGGATTCGATCCGGAAAAAGGACATATGGGCATTGATTTTGTTGTTAAGACGGGAACCCCGGTTTATGCCGCATCGAATGGCTACGTGATCTTTGCAGATTATACGACAAAAGACGGATACATGATGATTCTGAACCATAATAATGGTTATATTACAGTATATAAACATTGTTCTGTACTGCTTAAAAGAGCGAGAGAAAGTGTACTGCAGGGTGAAACAATTGCCCTAAGCGGTAATACCGGAGAAATCTCGACCGGTCCTCACGTGCATTTTGAGGTATGGAAAAATGGTGAACCAATAGATCCTAAAACAGTTTTAATAAAATATTAAAGGAGAAATACTTTGAAACAAAGAAATGCCAATGAAGGAAAGGATGAAGTTACAATTATAAGCGCCGGCGTTGTAATAGAGGGAAAACTCATCAGTAACGGCAACGTTCGGGTAGATGGTTCGGTGAATGGTGATATATCAGCTAACGGAAACGTTACTGTTGGAGAGAATGGCGACGTTAGCGGTGAAATATTTGCAGAAGCCATTGTTGTAGGCGGAAAAGTAACTGGGACTGTAAAATCCAGAGACAAATTAACTCTGGAGGCTAAAGCAGTTTTAAAAGGCGACATTCTTACAAAAATCCTCGTTGTTGAAGCTGGAGCTCAGTTTGATGGACAGAGTAAGATGAATGAGAAAGAAACTGTTAAACCTACGCAACTACCAACACCTACACCGCCGGGAAATGCAAAACAAGGATGAAAACGAGGACGGCCGGAGTAATTTTGCAGTAAACTACGGTCCGTACCTCGGTCTTGGTCTTCAGCTGGCTGTCACTGTAATAGTTATGGTATTCCTTGGCATTTGGCTGGATGGTAAATTTGATACCAGTCCCTGGCTCACGGTAACATTTTCCTTCCTGGGGATCGCTTCATCCCTTTACAATTTTATAAAGACAGTCTTAAAATCTGATAAATGACGAAAAGCAGCCGTATTGTACTTTTTTTAACATCTGGCAGCCTGATTTTTCCTTTGGGACTTATTTTAATCTACTCTTTGGGTCGTTTCAACCTTCCTGTTTTTGCTGCCTGGATAACTGGCTGGGGCATTGTATTTATAGGTTTTGTATATGAGTTGTTGCTTATTAAAAGAGGTTTGGTAAAGAGCGATAAGTCATTTATACGCAATGCTTTAGGGGCAATGTCGCTGAGATTATTAAGCACCGTAATCATGGTTTTTATTTGCCTCGTTTTCTTGGAATTAAACCAGAATAACTTTATATTTTCAATCCTCATTTTTTATTTTTTTTATTTAATCATTGAAATTATTTATCTGAATTTAAGAAGTTACTGATTCGGTTTATGTACTATACTGCAATTGATACATTAAATGCCGCGGATACGTTAAAAAACGCGGGAGCGAGCGACAGCGGATGGATTCTTCATCATGTCATGGACTCCCATACCCTGGATTTTGAACCATTTTTCTCAATTCAACTGCCTCACCTTGAGCTATTCGGCATCGATATTTCGATAACCAAGTATATATTTTTTATGTGGCTGGTTGCACTGCTTTTATTTGTAATCCTTTATACAGCATCCCGGAAGTACAAAAGCACATTAATTCCCAAAGGTATATCCAACCTTGTTGAAATAACGGTTCTTTTTGTGCGTGATGAAATTGTTAAACCAACTATAGGAAAGGGATACGAAAGGTTCCTGCCTTATCTTTTAACGGTATTTTTCTTTATTCTATTAAGCAATTTTTTTGGGCTTATACCCTATGCAGTAACAATAACAGGCAACATAGCAGTTACTGCTGCCCTGGCAGTTATATCATTCATTGCTATTCAACTGGGTGGAATTAAAAGTCATGGAGCCTGGGGTTACTTTAAAGGACTCATACCTTCAGGGATGCCGCCGTGGATCCTGATCATTCTGGTCCCCCTTGAAATACTGGGATTATTTACCAAACCCTTTGCACTGTGTATACGTCTTTTTGCAAATATGATCGCAGGGCACGTGGTTATTCTCTCACTGCTTGGTTTAATTTTTATTCTGCAGACAGCCTACGTGGCTCCTGTTTCCATAGCATTTGCAATTTTTATTTATCTGCTTGAATTACTGGTTGCTTTAATTCAGGCATATATATTCACAATACTCACATCCCTTTTTATAGGGATGGCTGTTCATCAGGAACATTAATTAGTCTATAATTTATTTACTTTAACAATCAGGAGACTTTAATATGGATTTAGCATGGTTAGGCGCAGGAATCGGCGCTGGTATAGCTGTAATTGGTGCCGGTTTAGGTATCGGTAAACTTGCTGGTTCTGCCCTCGAAGCTATGGGCAGGCAACCGGAGGCCGCCGGTGCTATAAGAACTGCAATGATTATTGCTGCTGCACTTATCGAAGGTATCGCCTTCTTTGCTCTCGTTATCTGTATTCTATTAGCAGTTAAAGCTTAAGTAAAAAATCCGGCTCACCGGAAATTTCAATTAAATCAGGAATGAATAAATGTTAACAGGATTCAGTTTATCAGTACTTGCTCTTGCAGAAGAAAATGGTAGTCTGATAGATGTTAATCCCGGACTTATTTTCTGGACAGTAGTAACCTTCGTTGTACTTCTGTTTGTTCTGAAGAAAGTAGCATGGAAACCTATACTGGCTGCTCTTGATCAGAGAGAAGCAGCTATAAAGGAATCCCTTGAGAAAGCAGAAAAGGCAAGGGAGGAAGCTCAGAAAGTTCTGGATCAAAATCAGGCTAACATAGCACAGGCTGAAGAGGAATCAAAAAAAATAATCGATCAGAGTCGTGCTTATGCAGAGAAACTGAAAGACCAGATGATACGTGAAAGCAAGGAGCAGGCAAAGAAGATTGTTGACGACGCTTCCGCTGAAATAGAGAGAAAACAGGAAGCTGCGTTCAATGAACTTAAAAACCAGGTGGCTGAAATTGCAATTAGTGCTGCTGAAAAGATTCTCAGGGAAAGCCTTAATAAAGAATCTAACAAAAAAATTGTAGATAAATATATAAGCGATATATCCAGGAATTAGAATGGCAGATTATAAGGTTTCGATGCGGTATGCAACTTCACTGCTGGATCTGGCTGTGGAAAAAAATATGATGGATGTAATTTCTGCTGATATAGAACTTATATCATCTTCGATGATTCATAGCAGGGAACTTGCAAAAGCACTGAAAAACCCCGTCATTAAGCCGGAAACTAAAGTCTCCATACTCGATGAAATCTTTAAATCGAAGGTGAATGCTGAGACGATGCACTTTGTGAGGTTCCTGGTTAAAAAGGGCAGAGAAAATCTTCTGCTGGAGATAGCAGAAAAATTTCTGAAGTTAAGAGATGAGAGAGCCGGGATTGTCAATGTAAATGTAAGGACTGCCTTCGAATTGACTGATTCTCAGATTAACGAATTGAAGAGTAAAATAGAGACGATGCTTAATAAGAAAGCACGTCTTAAAGTTAATATAGATCCGGATGTTGTGGGTGGATTTATAGCCCAGGTTAATGATACCGTTTACGATGCATCTGTTAAACACCAATTGGAAACTTTAAAGCAGCAGCTTCTGAAAAGCGGCACCGCTGCATTAAATTAATACAGGAATTTTAAAAGGAACAATTAAAATGGCTGAAGTAAGACCAGATGAAATATCTGCCATATTAAGAAAACAATTATCAGGATTTGAGAGTGAAGTTGATATTTATGATGTAGGTACCGTGCTGCAGGTTGGTGATGGTATTGCAAGGGTTTACGGTCTAACTAACGTTATGGCAAGTGAACTTGTAGAGTTCCCGAATGATGTTTTTGGAATGGTACTTAACCTTGAAGAAGACAGTGTAGGATGTGTACTGTTCGGTGAATCAACTTTGGTAAAGGAAGGCGATACTGTTAAAAGAACTAAAAGGGTTGCTTCATTACCGGTTGGTGACGAAATGCTCGGAAGAGTTATAACACCCCTCGGTGTTCCAATTGACGGTAAAGGACCTATAAATACTAAAGAATTCCTGCCTATTGAAAGGAAAGCGCTTGGTGTAATTCAGCGTCAGCCGGTTAAGGAACCTCTGCAGACTGGTATTGCTGCGATTGACGCGATGATTCCTATCGGAAGAGGCCAGAGAGAATTAATTATCGGCGACCGTCAGACAGGAAAAACAGCTGTTGCTGTTGATGCCATCATAAATCAGAAGTTTACACATACTGATGAAGCAAAGAACCTTGGCGTTAAACCTGTTTTCTGTATATACGTGGCTATAGGTCAAAAAAGTTCAACCATTGCTCAGGTGGTTGCCAGGCTGAACGAGCAGGGTGCTATGGGCTATACAACTGTTATCTCAGCTGCAGCTTCTGAACCCGCACCACTTCAGTTTATCGCTCCATATGCGGGTGCAAGTCTAGGAGAATATTTTAGAGATAACGGACGCCATGCACTTGTTATTTATGATGATCTTTCAAAACAGGCTGCTGCTTATCGTGAACTCTCTCTTCTTTTAAGAAGACCTCCGGGACGCGAAGCATATCCTGGCGACGTTTTTTACCTGCACTCAAGACTCCTAGAAAGAGCATCAAAGCTTAGTGATGACCTTGGCGGCGGAAGTCTTACTGCGCTCCCTATTATAGAGACCCAGCAGGGCGACGTATCAGCATATATTCCTACTAATGTAATTTCAATTACTGATGGACAGATATACCTTGAATCAAACTTATTTAATGCCGGCGTCAGACCCGCTATTAACGTAGGTATTTCGGTTTCACGTGTGGGCGGTAATGCACAGATTAAAGCAATGAAAAAAGTGGCCGGAACATTGAAGCTTGAACTTGCTCAATACCGTGAACTGGAAGCATTCGCAAAGTTCGGTTCAGATCTCGATAAATCTACACAAAAGACACTTTCCCGCGGTTCACGTCTTGTCGAGCTCCTGAAACAGGGACAGTACTCACCTGTTCCTATTGAACGCCAGGTTGTAAGTATATTCCTTGGTACTAATGGATACCTTGATGATATACCGGTTTCGGAAATAAAAAGATTTGAAAAAGAGATCCTTGAATTTATTGAGGTTAAATACAACCAGATATTCGAGGAAATAAAGAAGGAAAAACAACTTTCTGATTCTATTACAGAAAGTATCAAAAAAGCTACTGAAGAATTTAAGTCAGTATTTAAAACTAACGCTTAATAATGGCTACATTACGCGACATAAAAAACAGGATTAAAGGCGTCCAGAATACCCAGCAGATTACTAAAGCCATGAAAATGGTTGCTGCTGCAAAGCTTAGAAGAGCTCAGGAAAATATTATAAATGCCAGGCCCTATGCAAGGAAAATCGCTGATATGCTTTCACACCTTGTTACAGATGAGGATATAGCCAATAATCCGTTTATTCATCAGAGAGAAGTAAAGAACATCGGGATTGTAATAGTCACGGCCGATAGAGGATTGTGCGGGGCTTTCAACACTAATATTATCAGGGAAACAGCCAAGATAATTAATGAAGAATACGCCGGCAGTCCTATCAAGACTCATCTTTTCTGCATTGGCAAAAAAGGATTTGAATTCTTTTCCAAAAGAGAATATGACGTAGCCGGAAAGAACACCGGTCTGTTTTCCTCACTATCTTATGATGATGCCCTTAGTATTACAAGTGAACTTATTGAGGTTTTCCTCAATGGTACGTTTGATAAGATCTTAATAGTTTATAACGAGTTTAAATCAATAATTCAGCAAAAGATTGTCACCGAACAATTTCTGCCTATTCCCATCGGTAAAGATTCTGAAGAAGAAAGAAAAAATCAGCCTAACTATATCTTTGAGCCTGATCAGAAATCAATCTTCAATTATCTTCTTCCTAAACATTTAAAAGCCCAGATGTGGCGAATCCTCCTCGAATCAAATGCTGCCGAATTAGGTGCGAAAATGACTGCCATGGATAACGCAACGACGAATGCAAAAGAACTGATAAGAACCCTTCAGGTTAAATATAATAAAGAAAGACAGGCAGCCATCACTAAAGAAATCCTTGAAATCGTCTCCGGAGCAAATGCATTAAAAGAGAGTAATTCTTAGATAGATTTAGAGACAACGAAAAAGTTATTAAATACTGAGACACTATGTTCGAAGACCTTCAGCAAAAGTTAGAATCTTCCCTCAAAAAAATAAGGGGGCAAGGAAAATTAACTGAAAAAAATATTTCAGATACCCTGAGAGAAGTACGCAGGGTTCTTCTGGATGCTGACGTAAATTACCGGGTTGCAAAAGAATTCATTGAGAATGTATCTCAGAAGGCACTTGGTAAGGAAGTCATCAACTCTATTACCCCGGGTCAGTTAATCACAAAGATTATTCATGACGAACTTACTGATCTCCTGGGAAAAAGCAGCACAGAGATAAGGCTTAATGGTTCTGGAATTACAACAATACTTATTGTCGGTCTGCAGGGCTCGGGTAAAACTACATTTTCAGGCAAACTGGCAAAAAGACTAAAAGAAAAGAACCGCAGGGTTCTTCTTGCTGCAGCGGATGTTTACAGGCCGGCAGCAGTTGAGCAGTTAAAAACCCTTGGTGAACAGATTGGCGTGCCGGTTTTTTCACTGGATGAAAAAGATGCAAAAAAGACGGCGGTTGATGCTCTCAATTTTGCTAAAGAAAAAAATTATGATACTTTGGTGGTAGATACCGCCGGCCGTCTTCACGTTGATGAGATGATGATGACGGAAGTCGCAGATATAAAAAATCTCGTAAAACCGACTGAAACCCTTTTTGTAGTAGATTCTATGACAGGGCAGGATGCAGTAAATTCTGCCAAGGCATTTAACGAAAAAGTTAATTTTGACGGTATAGTTCTTACAAAACTGGATGGAGACGCCCGTGGCGGGGCAGCACTCTCTATCAGGCAGGTAGTTGGAAAACCTATCAAATTCATCAGTAATGGTGAGAAATTAACTGATCTTGAGGTTTTCTTTCCTGACAGACTTGCTTCAAGGATCCTGGGCAGGGGAGACGTTGTCTCTCTTGTAGAAAAGGCTCAGCAGAGCTTTGATGAGGACGAAGTTGAGCGCCTGGAAGAGAAATTAAAGAAAAATAAATTTGATTTTGATGATTTTCTTAAGCAAATTAAAGCAATTAAGAAAATGGGTTCTTTATCTTCTCTTTTGGGAATGATTCCGGGACTCGGTTCCCAGATTAAAAATGCCAATATTGACGATAAAGCCCTGGTAAAAGTTGAGGCAATAATTCAGTCCATGACGTTTGAAGAACGTTCAACTCCAAAGATATTGAACGGTAACAGACGTAAGAGAATTGCCCGCGGAAGCGGCACATCTGTACAGGATGTAAACCGTTTAATTAAACAATTTGCAGAAATGCAGAAGATGATGGGCCAGATGGCAAGAAAAGGATTCGGAGGCTCACCATCTTTAAAAGAATCTAAAATTCTAAAGAAAAGTGACTAATTCAGGAGGTTAAAAACTTGGCAGTTAAGTTAAGATTAAGACGTATGGGAAAGAAAAAACAGCCTATATACAAGGTTGTTGCAGCCGATTCAAGATCCCCAAGAGACGGAAAGTTTCTGGAATCGATAGGCTTATATAATCCTTTAACAAATCCTCATACCATAGAAATAAAAGAAGACAGAGCATTATACTGGCTTGATAAAGGCGCACAGCCTACAGATACAGTAAAAAGTTTATTGAGGCAGAGAGGTATTACTCTTAAAAGAGAATTAATCCGTAAAGGTCTTTCTGAAGATAAGATTCAGTCTGAACTGGAACAGTGGACTAAAATGCAGGAAGCGAAACAGACAAGCAGAAATCAGGGAAAGAAAACCAATGTGAAGACGGAAGAAGCAAAGGTAGAAACCAATACTGCAAAGTCCGAAGGTGAAAATGTTGCTCCGGAAAAGAACACGGAAAATGAAGTTGAAACTGAAAAAAGTACGGCAGAAGTAAAGGGCGCTGCTTCTGAAGAAAATACTGAGGAAAAAGAGTAATCTTTAGCTGAGGTTTTCAACTGTACGTTATTTCATAAGCTCCCGTGCTTTAATATAGGAGGCTTCTTTCTATGAAAGAATTCATTGAATATATCGCAAAACACCTGGTTGACAACCCGGAAAATGTCTCTATTGACGAGAAAACACCAGAAGATAACAAAATCGTGCTCTCTCTGAAAGTCCAGGCAGAAGATGTCGGTAAAGTTATTGGTAAACAAGGCAAAACTGCCCAGGCAATGCGAACTCTTCTTACTGCTATTGCTGCTAAGGAGGGCAAGAGAGCGATTCTTGAAATACTTGATTAATTCTCTGTCAGGTGAGTGAATATTTTTTAGTCGCCAGGATAACTTCTGTTGCTGATAAAAAAGGTTTCGTGAAGATTTATTCTTATTCCGATTTTCCTGAGCGATTTTTTTCACTCCACGAGGTGTTTATAGATTTCTTTGATAGTAAAAAGAAGTTTATAGTTGAAAAAATTAAAAAAAATAAGAATGATTTCCTTATAAAGTTCAAAAATTTTGATACGGAAAATGATACCAGGATTTTACTTGATAAAGAAATCTACGTCGATGAAAAAGATGCTGTAAAGCTGCCTGATAAGTTTTATTTTGTCCATGACCTTCTGGATAGTAAAGTTTTCAGGAATGGGAAGTTATTTGGAAAAATTAAAGATGTTTTGTCATATCCAGCAAATGATGTCTATGTTATTGAGGATGTGAACGACAGGGAGATACTTTTACCGGCGCTCTCAGAACTTGTTGAAAGTTTTGATCCTGAAAATAAGGTAATGATTCTGAAGCCGGGAGAAAGTTTCTATGATGATGAGAATTGATATAATTTCTTCGGTGCCTGAAATATTTAAGGGTCCTCTGGAAGTCAGTATCCTTAAAAGAGCGCAGAACAAACAGAAGGTTGAGGTTGTTGTTCATAACCTCAGGGACTATGCCTTTAATAAGCATAGGCAGATTGATGATAAACCTTTCGGCGGCGGCGCTGGAATGGTACTTAAACCTGAACCGTTTTTTGAATGTATTGAAAGACTGCAGCAGGATAGGAAATATGATCATATAATATTTACCTCTCCGCGGGGAAGAATATTTGATCAGAAATCTGCTAACAGGCTTTCGCTGGCAAATAACCTGATGATAGTTGCCGGACATTATAAAGATATTGATGACCGTGTAAGGGAAAAATTCGCTACAGAAGAGATATCTGTCGGGAATTTTGTTCTTACAGGCGGCGAACTTCCTGCACTGATGATAGTTGATGCAGTTATTCGCCTTATTCCAGGTGTTCTTAATGATAGTGAGTCGGCGCTTAATGATTCATTCCAGGATGGTGAAAAAATTGAAGCCCCTTCATTTACAAGACCGGCAGAGTACCGGGGAATGAAGGTTCCGGAAGTTCTGCTCTCAGGAAATGATAAAGAGATAAGAAACTGGAAAGTGGAACAGTCAAAAATATTAACTGAGAAGTGGAAAAATTTTAATAATTAGCGGAGAAACAAATGATTAACGTAAATAACATATTGCCAGAACAAAATAAAACAGACCTTCCGGGGTTTAACTCCGGCGACCATGTACGTGTTCACGTACGTGTTATTGAGGGTGATAAAGAAAGAATTCAGCCATTTGAGGGTGATGTTATCAGCATCCGCGGCGCAGGCGCGAATAAAACATTTACCGTCCGTAAAATATCAAGCGGCGTAGGAGTTGAAAGAATATTTCCTTATAACTCACCTAAGATTGCTAAAATTGAATTACTGAAACAGGGTGATGTAAGAAGAGCAAAACTTTTTTATCTCAGGAACCTTTCAGGAAAAGCAGCCAGAATTAAATCAAAAGAATCCTGATTTCAGGCATTATTAAGCAGAGGCTGTCTCATAAGTTACATTCCGATTTATTTCGGAATCTAGTTATTTGATTTTGAATTGGAATCAGAACCTGAAACCCGTTCAAATTGACAAATATCAGACTTTTGTCTCTTTTCTTTTAAATATGAACTTACTTTTACCCGAAAATATTTTTACGTCCGTAATAGCCCTTACTCTTCCTGAGAACATTAGGCAGAACCTGAAGTTTCATCCTGCTTCCTCCTTAAGTGCCTCGCTTGAAAAAGATAAAACAGCAGCCGCACTTATTCCTGCATTGGATGTTGTAAGCCACCGTGACCTTTTTATCTCCCGGAAATACGGAATATCATTCGAGGGCTCGCTCTGCAATACATATATATACTTTGCTGAAGACAGGTCACTAAATTCCCTTAACGTTGCGGGCGATGTTTCTTCTTCAGAAGTAATATTAAGCAGACTCTTATTCAAGGAACTTTATAAATCAGATATCCAGGTAGCCCTTTCAGCTTCTCTTAAACGGGATATCAATAATATCGTTGTCTCAGGCAAACAAAATTTTTATGAGGACAGGCTCTTTGAGGGTATTAGTTTTTCAGAAGAGATGATCGAATTGCTTTCGCTTCCTTATGTTAATTTTGTTCTTGCATCAGCTGATGAAAAACTGGTAAAAGAACTGGAACCTTTACTGCTTGAGAAAACAGGCGATGTATATGAGATGTTTGATAACCTTGAACAATATTTCTCCTTTTCAGAAAAAATGCTGAATTATATCAAACAGAATATTTCTTCACTTGTACTGGAATTTGATGAACAGGATATTGAAGCATTTACTCAGCTTATTATGCTTCCTTATTATCATGGTATGACTAAGGATATTATAGAGGCTAAGTTTGCAGGAGCAGCAGGTTAGCAATAAGAACGGGGATCAAAATCTTCTAAAGAATGGCTGCCTCAAATGCTAATAAGGATTTCATTTGAGACAGCCGTTTTAATACTATAACGCTACATGGGATATACTCAAAACATCAGGATTTTCCTGCATTGTCTTCAGCTTTTCTGCACTAACGGGAGATTTTAACTTCATAGTACAACTGGCCGCCACACCACCCTGGAAAATCACATTTTCAATTTCTTCAATATTTATATTTCCTTCTCTTATTACATCCAGTATCGATGCAAGTACTCCGGGTTTATCAAAGTGCTTAACTACAAGCTGATATTTAGCATCCGTAATTTTAGCCCTGTTTATCCAGTGAGCAATTAATCCGCTTGTTGTATAATCCTTAATTATCCGCACGGTTTCTTCCGCAACTGCATTCTGTGCCTGTTCTGTTGATGCTCCAATATGATGTGTAACATACACATTAGGATTATCCATAAGTGTCGAGCTGACTTCACCAGTTTTTGCTTCAGGTTCACCTTTAAATACATCAAGCGCAACCCGGAGATTCTTTTCCTTAATGGCCTCGATGAGATCTTCTTCAACAATAACATCCTGCCTTGAAGTATTGATAAGAAACGCTCCGTTTTTCATGAACGAGAACATCTTTTTGTTGAACAAACCTTTTGTTTCAGGAGTTGATGGAAGATGGATCGTGACTATATCGCATAGAGGAAGGAGCTGATCCATTTCAGAGAAATCCTTAATCTGAACACCTTCAATTCGGGAGATATCTTTACCGTAAACATTCATCTCAAAGGCCAGGGCTCGTTTTGCAACCTCTTTACCGATGGCACCTACGCCAATAATACCCAGGGTTTTTCCTTTCAATCCTTCAGCTTTGGAGTATTCACCTTTATTCCAAACACCTTTCCTGAAGTCGGCTACGTTATCAGGAATCCTTCTGTCTAATGCCATCATCAACCCCAGGGCTAGTTCTGCTACAGCCACTGAATTCATACCGGGACAGTTAGCAACATAGATGCCTTTCTTGTTCGCTGTTGCTATATCAATGTTGTTAACACCTGCACCGGCACGGATTATAAGGTTAAGTGTCTTGCTGCTATTAATGGTATCAGCATTAACTATTGTCGAACGCACAACCAGTATATCAACTTCTTTTGCAGCCTCGGGAAGATCTTTTTCACCTAGTTTCGGCGAATAGTTTACATCCAGGTTCATCTCATTAAGCTGATTTATATACTGATCAGGAAATTTATCGGCTATAAGTACTTTTACTTTCATTTTGGCTCCATTTCTGGTTTAATTAAATCTCTTTTCATTTATTTTAACATTGGAATTTTAACGTTCAGTTTTTTAGCATTTTCAATTGCTCTTTCATATCCCGCGTCTGAGTGTCTTACTATTCCCATTCCCGGATCATAAGTCAATACCCTCTCCAGTCTTCTTTCTGCTTCTTTTGTTCCATCAGCTACTATAACCATACCCGCGTGGATTGATTTACCTATCCCTACACCGCCGCCGTGATGAACTGAAACCCAGCTGGCACCGCCGACTGCATTAAGCAGGGCATTTAAAATAGGCCAGTCGGCTATCGCATCACTGCCGTCTTTCATATTTTCGGTTTCCCTGTTTGGCGATGCAACCGATCCGCAGTCGAGATGATCTCTTCCTATAACAATAGGTGCACTTACCTTACCGGATGCAACAAGGTCATTAAATATCTTTCCCATTTTTGCCCGTTCTCCATAACCAAGCCAGCAAATCCTTGAGGGAAGTCCCTGGAAATGCACCTTCTCCTGGGCTAGTTTTATCCAATTTACCAGTGATGTTTTTTCAGGGAAAGTTTCCATAATGGCTTTATCTGTTTCGTAAATATCATTTGGATCACCTGATAATGCAGCCCAGCGGAAAGGACCCATACCATCGCAGAAGAGGGGACGGATGAATTCAGGAACAAAACCAGGTATGTCAAACGCGTTCTTCAATCCGTTTTCTTTGGCTTCGCCTCTTATATTGTTGCCGTAGTCAAAAACAATAGAACCTTTCTCTTTAAATCCCAGCATAGCTTTAACATGACCCACAATAGTTCTGCGTGACAGATCCATGTACCTCTCAGGATTTTCCTCCCTTAACCTTTTGGCTTCTTCCAGGGTCATTTCTGCAGGCACATATCCATTTAACACATCGTGGGCGGAGGTCTGATCTGTTACAACATCCGGTATAATTCCTTTATCAAGAATCTGCTGATGTATTTCACCAGCATTACCTACTAATCCCACAGACAGGGCTCTTCCTTCTGCTTTTGCTTTCAGTACCTTATCAAGAGCTTCATCCAGGTTATCAGAAATCTCATCGATATAACCTGTTTCAAGTCTTTTTTCAATTCTTTTACGGTCAACTTCAACCCCCAGGAAAGCTGCCCCATTCATCGTTGCAGCGAGGGGTTGAGCTCCGCCCATCCCGCCTAGTCCGGCAGTAAGCACGAACTTTCCCTTAAAATCACTGTTGAAATATTTTCGTCCGCACTCAGCAAATGTTTCATATGTTCCCTGGAGAATACCCTGGGTACCTATATAAATCCAGCTTCCTGCTGTCATCTGCCCGAACATCGTTAATCCCAGTGCCTCAAGCCTCCTGAACTCATCCCAGGTAGCCCAATCCGGCACAAGCATGGAGTTTGATATCAGCACGCGCGGTGCATCAGGGTAAGTCCTGAAAATACCCACCGGTTTGCCTGATTGAACAAGCAGCGTCTCATCGTTCTCCAGGTTTTTAAGTGATTCAACTATTGCCTCATATGCTTCCCAGTTCCGGGCGGCTTTTCCGCTTCCTCCGTAAATAATTAATTCTGCGGGATTTTCTGCTACTTCGTTATCGAGATTATTCATAAGCATCCTCATTGCAGCTTCCTGGAGCCATCCTTTACAGGAGAGGCTGCTGCCATGGGGAGCCTTAATTGAAACTTCTTTGGCCTTAACAGAACTCATTTTATCCTCTGAAATGATTTTCTAAAATACCTTCGTATTGATTAAGCATGGATTTGTAGATCCATTTTTTAATAAACCAGCTGGAAGCAGATTCTTTTTTCAGAAACTTAACATTTTCATTAAGCTGATTAAGCAGTCTGGTTCTTTCATCCTTGGTAAGTTTAACAGAATCAGCAGGAGCTGACAATTTCTCAAGGATTGAATTGAATGCCCTTTCCTCTGCAAAGAACTTGTTGTCGCCGGCTATTTGTTTAAGCACCTGTTTTGAAAAAGTAGTTAATAATTTTTTTTCGTTTTTATCAAACTCAAAATTATAATTGGTGAACAGTTTCTTCATATAAATATAGCTTATTGATTATTTAAAGATTCCCTGGCTTTCTGAAAACCGGGTTTAATAATATTGTAAATGTACTTCAATCTCTCATTGTAATGGATGAACGCTGATTTCATCGCATTAAGAGTAATCTTCTCAATATCGTCCAGTGTTATCCCGAAATACTTTTGAGCAATCATAAATTCATTCGTCATAGTAGTATTGCTCATAAGCCTGTCATCTGTATTTATTGTAACCCTGAATTTATTATCGTAAAGAGTTCTAAACGGATGATTCTCCAGCTTATCCACAGCCCCCGTATGCAGGTTGCTAAGCAGGCATATCTCAAGCGGGATTCTTTTATCAAGGATATACTGCGCAAGCTCACCAAATACAAACGTGCCTCCCTCCCTGTCCGATACTATATCCTCCTGAAGATGCGTTGCATGTCCTATTCTGTGGGCGCCGCACCATTGGATTGCCTGCCAGATGGATTCCTTCCCGAAAGCCTCACCAGCGTGAATGGTAATGTTGAAATTAGAACGCTGAATAAACTGGAAGGCATCAATATGCTTTTTGGGCGGATAACCGCCCTCTTCACCGGCGAGATCAAATCCTATAACACCGGAATCTCTGAAATTAACAGCTAGCTCTGCTATTTCAAGCGAATTTTTCATATTCCGCATCGCACATAATATCAGTCCGTAGCCTACTCCAAAATCCCTTCTGCCTTTCTCAAGACCCTCCAGCACAGCGAGAACAGCATCCTCCGGATAAAGACTCTTATTCACATGAAAAATTGGTGCAAAACGTGTTTCCACATAACATACACCATCCTTCTGCATATCCTCCATCATTTCATAAGCACACCTCTGCAGAGCCTCTTTTGTCTGCATAACAGCCGTTGTATGGTCAAACCCCTGCAGAAACTCTACAAGATTGCCTTTATTTGCCCCTCTGTGGAACCATTCAGCCAGCTCTCCGGGATCTGTAGTAGGCAATTTCTTGTACTTTATTTCACGCGAAAGCTCAATAATAGTGGTTGGACGCAGGCCCCCGTCCAGATGGTCGTGCAGCAGCACTTTTGGGACTGATCTAATTACATTTTCGCCTGTCAAAACATCCTCTTTTTTAGACATCAAAAATATCCATTAAACGAGGTAAAATCAATTTAGAGAGGAGATCAATATTCAGCAACTTTGCCTTAAAAACTACATTGAATTGAGACACAACACAGTTTTTACCAGGGTAAGGTTTCTTGACTATACATCATCAAAACAGTAACTTTAATGACGTTAAATTTGATTTAAAATGATGGAGAAAGAATGCAAAAATCGAAATTATTTACAATAGTTCTACTGTTATTAGCGGGTCTGGCATTTGTTGGATTTGACTGTTCATCCACTGAAATTACAAGTGCTAAGCTCTATATTCAACAAAAAAACTATGATAAAGCCCTTGATGTTCTTCAGAAAGAAGTTCAAAAAAATCCTAAAAGTGCTGAAGGCTTTTACTATTTAGGCTACGTTTACGGCGAAAAGGATGACTACGGCAAAATGATTGATGCTTTTGATAAATCGCTTGCTATAAGTGACCAATACAAATCTCAGATCGAAGATCAGAAGAAGTATTTCTGGGCAAATTTATTTAATAAAGGAGTCAGTTTATATCAAAAGGGAGTAAACGCCACTGATAAGGATAGCGCCCAGGTTTTCTTCGACAAATCCATAAATATGTTTGAATATGCAACTAAACTTGAACCGGACTCTGTAGACACATATAAGAACCTTGCGTTTGTTTATATGGGTGCCGGTGAAAATGATAAAGCTATTGAACCCTTGAAGAAAATGATCAAAGCAGATAAATCGCTTGATGGATATAAATACCTTGGTGAAATTTATTACAATCAGGGAATTCTTCAAAAACAGCAGTACTCAGCTACCCACGACTCTCAGGATAGCGTAAAGGCAGTTGAGAATTTCAATAATGCAATCAAAGTGCTGGAAGAAGGCAGAGAGCAGTACCCGGATAACCCGGAAATACTTTTAACCCTGTCTAATGCATATATTAACGCCGGTAAAGTTGATGTGGCATTAAGTTCCTTCAAAACGCTGGTGGAAAAAGACCCCGATAATAAATATTACCGCTATAATTACGGTGTTCTTCTTCTGGGTAAGAATGATTTTGCAAATGCCGCTGAGCAATTTGAAAAAGCAGTTGCTCTTGATTCCGAATATCAGAATGCCGTTTATAATTTAGCCGTTACTTACGTAAAGTGGGGAACAGCAATCAACAAAATGGCTGAAGATAAGGGTGAGATGGAGAATAGCGAGTATAAACAGAAATACCAGCAGGCATTGCCCTACCTTGAAAAATCAGTTGAATTGAATCCTGAAGATGCCGCCACCTGGGAACTGCTGGGAAAGGTTTACACAGTACTTGATATGAAGGATGATGCACAGAATGCATTTAATAAAGCAGACGAATTAAGAAAATAAACTGGAAAAAGTGAATTAAAATGGCTCAGAATAACCAAAATCCTCCGGGACAGCAGATAAACATTGAACTTAATGAGAAAGAGGCGGAAGGAATTTATTCCAACCTTGCCATCATTACTCATTCACCTGCTGAATTTGTAATTGATTTTACGCGTATAGTGCCTGGTGTTCCAAAGGCAAAAGTACATGCCAGAATCATTACAACCCCCCAGCATGCTAAAATGCTTCTAAAGGCGCTTAAAGATAATCTTGATAAATATGAAGCAAGATTTGGCGAAATAAAAGTTGATGCCCCTCAGAACCAGCATTTCGGCTTTGTCCCTCCAAAGAAGGATGAAAAAGTAAATTGATTATCAGGGACGGCAGTACGCTGCCGTCCTGTATTTTCAACCTTCAGCTTTCAATCTGAATTTCTCTTATTGTCTCATTCTTGCCAGGTTGAATATTGCAGCTACAAGGAAAATAAGGTTGGCAAACCAGGCAGTCAATAAAGGATCAAGGGCTCCGTTCTTTCCGAAAGCCTGGCTTATTTTCATAAATACCAGGTAAAGAAAAGTAATTAAAATATTTATCCCTACCTGTACTGCAAGCCCTCCCTGTCTTTTGTTGGTAGATATAGGCAGTCCGAATAACACAATAATAAGACTGGCTACGGGAAAGGAGAAACGCGAATAATATTCTATCAGGGAATCAGTCGCATTATTTCCCGCTCGTTCCTGAGTTTCAATACTATTCTTCAGATCCGTCAGGTCCATTTCTTCAGGCTTCTGCTGTTTGGTCATCAGTTCTGTCGGGGGTAAAATTCAAGCTGTCAAGCTGCATTTCTTTAAAATAATCTGCAGTCTGGGTGTTTTGATGAAAAATTCTTTCAATTCCATTTTTTGCAATCCATATATGGCTAACAGTATCGTACGTCATCCTAACAGCATCTATCCTGTAATCCATTTTTGTAATATCATTCTTATCAAAACCCTGTATGCTAACCCGGTTAGCCTGAAGCATAGCATTATCAAAATATGAAATGTTCACAATCCTGGTTTTAGTATCCTGGAAGAATATATTGCTTCCCGAATAATTGAAACCCTTCTTAAGGTAATTCATTTCAATATTTAGTTTTGTCTTATTCGCCATTGGCACAAGATAACCTGCAAAATAAATTGAGAACATGCTGATAAAGAAAGTGGTGATAAGGAAGGGGAGCATAAACCGGTACATACTAACCCCGCTGGCTTTTATAGCGGTTAGTTCACTCAGCTGGGCCGATTTACCGGCAGTAAACAAAGCTCCAAACAAAACCGCAATCGGGGTAATTAGTTTTATAATATCAGGTGAAAACACAAAATAATAATGAAGGATTACCGGGGCAGCAACATTCTGATCAATAAAATCATCAAGATTTTCCATCATATCTATTACAACGAAAATCAGCGTGAATGCTATTAACGCGAAAAAAATAGTCTGCAGAAACTGTTTAATAAGAAACCTGTCAAGGATTTTCATTATTCTCCTGATCCTCTTCTTCAACGCCGCGGAATTGTTTAGGTATAAGTTTTCTGATCCAGGTGAACTTGATAGTAACTGCCTCCCTTACTGCTTTGATGGTTAAGAACGTTCCTGCAATTACTAAAAGAATATTTGCCGACCACATTCCCCAGAATGCCGAGAAAAAATTCCTTTCGGCAAGTTTTTCTCCTCCAATAAGAAAAGCCCAGTAAATCAGAAAAAAGAACAGGCTGATGCTGGCGGCAACACCAAATCCGCCCTTTCGTGTCATTGTTCCAAGAGGAGCGCCTATAAGCACAAAAACAACACAAGCAGCAGGCAGAGCATATTTTTTGTAAATCTCAACCTCATATTTGTTTATCTCATTCTTCTTCGCTTCAAGTCTTTTGTACCTGGAAACAATCGTATTCTTCTCGTTCTTCAGCTTGTCCAGCACCCTGGAATAAATAAACTTTTCTCTCCCCGTATTTACAGGGGGACTAATCCCGGCTATACCGGATGAATCAAAAAAGAAATATTTGTTTGCCTGTTTTGTAAGGTCGCTTCTGTACTGCTTTTCTGTAACGCTTAAACTGTCAACTATCTCTGACATCGCCGATGCACTTAATTCGCGTTCTCCGCGGGGACTTCCAAGAGCTGACTGCTGAAATGAGAATTGCGCTCCGTCCATTGCAATCCTGTGACGTTCAAATCTTACCCTCCTGTAAAGGTTTGTTTTGGAAACATCATTTTCATGGATTTCACCATTTTCAAGGTTCATAATAAGCTTAGTCTGATCCTTAGAAAAAAAGATCTTTCCTGTCTCAGCAGTAACAACTTTTATTTCCTTTGGGTCAGAATAATCATAGATAGTTACATCTTTAAGCTCGTTAGTCTGCTGGTTTATCTCCCTGGCCAGAATTGCATAGTTAGAAACTTCCTGTGAAAACACGCCCGGTTCAAGTGAGAGTGTAGGTTTCTGACGTGATATATCCTGCATAAGAATCTTAGCCTGATGATTTGCATCAGGAAGAACATCATTATTGAATAGAAGAAGAAGATATCCCACAACTATCGAGGCTAGAAGGGGAGCCCTCATCATCTGGTATAAACTCGTGCCGGATGATTTTATAATAGTTATTTCATTATTCTGCGACATATTTCCAAACGCCATTAACGTTGCAACCAGCGTTGACATAGGTACAACAAGCACAACCATCCAGGCAAGGTTGAAAGCTATAAGCTTCAGGATCACAAAAATCCCAAGTCCTTTTCCTACAAGCCTGTCAGCAAACTTCATGAAGAACTGGAGTATAAAAATGCAGATCAGGGTTACGTTGGAGAAAATAAACGGTGCTAAGTGATTTCTTAATATATATTTATATAAAACCATTGGGCCAATATATGAAAGGGCGAAAAGTATAACAAGGTACAGGCAGGGAGCAGTGAAATCTGCAACAGCTTTTATTATATTGCATATATGATAACAAAATCTGCTGCGATAATTTCCCTTATTTTTCTACTATCCTGCTGTGGATCGGATCTTCATCATAAAGATATTTCTCTGAAAAAAGATGCTCACTATCCGGTCTGGCTTACAAGCAGCGGATTTAACGCTGATCAAACGTCAGGAATAACCTTCATAAACGAAAGTACTGACGGAGGCAAAAACTTCCTTCTTGCCGATGACACAGGTGGGATCATCCACCTTATCACCGCAGGCGATACTATACAAATGCTCATACCGGTAAACTTCTCTTACACGTTCCAGGCATACATCGATACTTTTCCAAAGGCTGATTTTGAAGAAATTGTGTATGATCAAAAAGCTAATGAAGTGTACCTGTCAATTGAAGGCAACGGACTGCACCCTCAATACTACGCCGGTATTTATCGTTTGAATTTCCGCGGCGGTAACGTATTATCAGACACCCTTGAAAGTATTGATAGAATCACCTTCACACCGGTTCGCGATTTTCAGAAATACCTTGCAAGTAATATTGGTTACGAAGGATTGGCCGTGGATGATAACTATTTTTATCTTGGACTTGAAGGCTTTACCCGGGATAAAATTTTTGCTGACAGCACAATCCTTTTTATTGCAGAAAAGAATTCACACAAGATTATAAAGCAGATTAATACCGGACCATTGGGTATACATACAATATGCGGACTATATTCTGATAGGAATAACTCCCTGTATGGGGTGGACAGAAACAATAAAACTTTTTTCCATTTATCCCTCGATGACCGCCTGAATATTACAGATACCGCTCTCGTAAAAATTAAAACTAATATACCAAATTATAATTCTTTTGATTATGTTGCATCAATAGAGAGCGTTACTATGGATCCGGAAAAAAATGTATATATGATTGATGATCCATGGAAAACATTTTTCATCCCATCAAAAGAAATTTTAAATCGACTTGATTCACTTACAGTGAACCGTTTCAGGAATTTTGTTCCTGTTATTTATAAATACTCATTAACTAATTAAGACAGGAGAAGTTATTTTGGAAGATGTTATAAAGTTTATAAAAGATAACCAGGATAATTATATCGGGGAACTTAAAAACTTTCTCCGTATACCCAGCATCAGCACTCTTCCTGAAAATAAAGAAGATATTAACAACGCGGCTAAATTTGTATCCGATAAACTTAAACAAGCCGGACTTAACAGGGTGGAGATCTTTAAAACAGAAGGTCATCCTCTTGTATATGGTGAATGGCTCGGAGCTCCGGGCAAACCGACAGTATTAATTTACGGGCATTATGATGTTCAGCCGGTTGATCCAATTGAATTATGGAAATCTCAGCCGTTCGAACCCGAAGTAAGAGACGGCAAAATATGGGCACGCGGAGCAACCGACGATAAAGGACAAATGTTTATGCACATAAAAAGTGTAGAAGCATTTTTTAAAGGTACAGGAAGCCTTCCTTTAAACGTGAAATTTATTATTGAAGGTGAAGAAGAAATTGGAAGTCAAAGCCTTGAAAGCTTTATAAAGACTCACACCGACCTGTTAAAATGCGATGCCGTAATGGTTTCTGATACTTCGTTATTCAGCAAAGGGATTCCTACATTAACTTATGGTCTTAGAGGAATGAGCTACCAGGAGGTTGAAGTTGTAGGACCGGAAAAAGACCTTCATTCTGGATCGTTTGGAGGAGCTGTAGGCAACCCTGTAAATATTCTTGCCGGAATGATCGCAAAGCTTCAGGATAAAAACGGTCATATAACTATTCCCGGTTTTTATGACGACGTGCAAAAAGCTACTAAAAAAGAGAGAGATAATTTTAAGAAACTAAAGTTTTCTGAAAAGGATTTTGCCAAAGAAGTAGGAGTTAAAGAACTTCAGGGAGAAAAAGGATTCTCTACGCTGGAGAGACTCTGGGTAAGACCAACACTCGACTGTAATGGTATAATAGGCGGCTTTACTGCAAAAGGTGCCAAAACAGTACTTCCCTCAAAAGCCACGGCCAAAATCAGTATGAGGCTTGTTCCCGATCAGAAACCTGCAAAAATAGCCAGGCTGTTCAAAAAATATATTCAGAGCATAGCTCCTAAATCAGTTAAAGTTACAGTAAGTGATCTTCACGGCGCACTTCCCAGCATCACACCGCTGGATTCACCAGCAACTTTAGCCGCTTCCAGAGCAATGGAAAGGGCATTCGGTAAAAAAACAGTATTCATACGTGAAGGAGGTTCCATCCCCATAGTTAATGTCTTCGGCAGCAAATTAAAAGCTCCTGTAGTTTTAATGGGATTGGGATTAGATTCAGAAAACCTTCATTCACCTAATGAACATTTTGACCTGAACCATTTTAAACTGGGTATTATGAGCTCAGCATACTTCTTCGATGAATATTCTAAAAAATAAAAATTATACTTTCATAAAACCGGTATTATTAATAATACCGGTTTTGATGTTTACTTTTTTCATTTCCTGCAGCAGCGAAAAAGAAAAAGAAGAACCTGGTCAGAAAAATGAGCAAACCGCTTACTCATCCAGTAGAGATGCGGCTATCCAGAAGTACAACCTTGAACAGCAGAAGAAACAGGTAACACAAAGATTCCCCTGCGACACCATCGCATTAAAGGAGTTTGTACTCTCCCACTATCCTGAAGGAACATACCTGGTAGATTTTGATAAAACCCTCACCTACAATATTCCAAAGCCCGCCGTAATATACCCTGAAAATCATCCCGGTTACATCCTGGGTATAATTGCCAAATCAAAATCGGGTGAACGCTTCATTGAACCCAAGAATATTGTCGGCTACAACGAAAGTTTTATTGATCTCGATAGCACGAAGCTGGGAACAGCGTTCTTTTATCTTGTATTGTTCCATTGCAATGGTAACAATTTCGATGTTGTATGGGAATCAGTAATTCCCTCGCACGGTGGTTTCAATACATTCTCGCTTGAAAACTGGAAGTTCCGTGATATTCCCTTCGTCAGGGTGAATTTCCACTACGCCCAGGGAATAGGGCATATAGATTACAATTACTTCCTGGTTAACGGATTTACCTCAAAGCCGCACCTTTTGATGACATACAAAGGCATAAACTTTAAGAGATCCATTCTGAACTACAATAACGACGAATATCCTGATTATTACGAATACGTTTATTACGATTCCGGCAAAAGAGTGGAAGAACTAGATTCCATTCCCTTCGTCTGGAACCAGAAGAAAAACTCCTACGTAAACACCAGGAACGCACGGCAGAAGCGTCCTTATTAATAATTTTTTCTTATCTTTGTACAGCCTTTAATGTTGAGTTTTTCGATCTGGCAATCCGGAGCTTATCACAGCTAATTTTCAATTAATAGAGCATTATTTTTATATTTTTAGGATAAATACTGGTACAAAGGGAGCATAAATGTTTCAAATGCAGGATAAAGTTACATATTCAGAATTATTACAGAGCCTTGGGATAGAAGCGGAAATAGCCGAGGACGGCAGGGTACTGAGATATACTTCAGTTGAAGAGGAAGTTAAAAATCTTACCGACGGGGTTGGACTCAGAAATATTTCTCACTACGGGATGATAGAACTACGAGGCAAAGACGTACTCGATTTTCTTCACAGAATCAGCACCAACTCCATCAAAGAACTTGGAAAAGAAAAAATCACCAGGACCATTTTCACTACCGAAAAAGGGCGGATCATTGATCTTACAACCCTATTGAATTTTGAAGATTACCAGATATTATTTACAAGCAGCGAACATCATTCTAAAGTTCTCAGGTGGCTTGATAAATATATTATTACAGACGATGTAAAAGTTGCCGATATAAATGGAAAATACATGCTGCTTGAAGTAAGCGGTTCACAGGCAGATTCTTTTATTACCCTCGTATGCGGAACTGTAGTCAATAACATTCCCGAAGATACCTTTCAAAGTAATCAGCACAGAAGGAATGCTTTTCTTCCTGGCAAAAATGAGAGATGTAAGGAATAAACTGAAATACTGGGTTATAGCTGATTCATTCAACGGAAACAGATTTGTAAAATACGCTCTTGAGAATAAAGGAATATTTGATTTTAGTCTTGTTGGAGAAACAGCCTGGAATACTTTCAGAGTAGAACAGGGAATACCCGCAGCACCCAACGAAATAAATGATAACTATAACCCCAACGAAGCCGGATTGCTTGAATACATCGACTTCAAGAAAGGCTGTTATATAGGACAGGAAGTAATTGCAAGGCTTGATACTTATGATAAGGTACAGAAGTTAATAAAGGGTGTAGTTTTCGATGATAATGCCTCAGGCACAGAATACAGTCTTTATAACGGTGACGGCGGTGAAAGCGGCAAAGTTACCTCAGTAGTATATTCAATAAGATGTAAAAAGAACATTGGATTGGGATACATAAGAAAGAACCACCTTGAGGATGGAACCAGGCTGAAAGCTAAAGATGAAGAAGGGAACGAAACGGAAATACAGGTTCACAAAATCCCGTTTAAAAGATGAAAATTTACACTAAAGGCGGAGATAAAGGTGAAACCGGGCTTTTTGGGGGTGAGAGAGTCCCTAAAAACTCGCAGAGAATCGAAGCCTATGGAACAATTGACGAACTTAATTCGTTTATAGGACAGGCAGTCACTGAAGTAAAAAGTGAAGAAGTAAAAGAACTGCTTATATCGATCCAGAGCCAGCTCTTTACGGCAGGCTCAGATCTGGCCACACCCCGGAGCGAAAAAAACGATAAGTACAATATCCCCAGGGTGCCGATAGAATTTTATGAAAATGCTGAAATACAGATTGACAAGTTTGAAGCAGAATTAGAACCGCTGAAGAATTTCATACTTCCCGGCGGAAGCAAAGCTGCGGCGCTTCTGAACATCTGCAGAACAACCTGCAGACGAGCTGAAAGAAGAGTAGTTGCACTAAAAAGTGCTGAGGAAATAGGCGATAATATTATTATCTTCCTGAACAGGCTCAGTGATTTATTTTTTGTTCTTGCACGTTATGAAAATATGATCTCAGGAATTCCTGACACCATCTGGAAAAACGAATAGCAATATTCATTTTCCAGTTTTAATCTTCAATATTAAATAATATTGGGGGTGAATTTTGGTTTCGACGGGGTTGAAGAGACATAGAACTGCGCACCGTGTTCCCCGAAATACACGTTAAACAATTGGGAATAAAACTATAACTGGCGACTATAATTACGCCCTAGCTGCCTAAGTAAACTCTTAGCAGCCGTTCACCTTATTTTTTCGTACCGGGGTAAGGATGAACGACGTTTAGGTACGATAGTTCCGTCTGCTGTCTGTGAAGGCGGGATGAAATTTAAGCAGACAGACTTAAAGTGATCCTTGTCTGTTTGGTAGCTTTAAGTCAAAATAAAAACAGACTATGTGTGTAGATGTTCTTTGGTTCTTAACTTCGGACGCGGGTTCGACTCCCGCCACCTCCACAAAAAAGGGTTAAAATATAGCTGTAAGGGGACTTTTTATTGGTTTGAGTGAGTGCCCAAATGGTGACCCGGTAATCCCGTTTTGGGTCTGTAGGTCCTGATTAGGCCGATTACCTGCTCTCTTACATCCAGTTCAACCCACTGCTGGTTCATATCTCCCCATCGATACTTTTTTTTATTTCTATGTTTTCCTTCAGCAGCATTGCTATTGCCTCATCCCGGTCTCTTAACTTTGATTCCAGCTTTTCTATCCTTTTCTGTTCTGCTGTTTTTTGTTTCTGGTTAACCGGAGTTGTCCTGAAAAGCTCCTTTGCCCCTTCAAAGAGCTTTTTCTTCCAGTTGTAGATGTCGTTAGGATGTACCTGGTATTTTTCAGCCAGCTGACTGATAGGGACATTATTTTCGAGTAACTCCCTTACTATTATGACCTTCTGTTCCGGACTGTAGATCTTTCTTTCTCTTTTTCCTTCTGCCATAACTAGAACCTCCTGTCTTTTACATTACGTAAATTTAGGAAATTCCATTTTCATCTGAAGCGGTACACAAACATCTCAGTACTTATAACCAAAGTACGTTATTTGAAAAGTCATATTTACCTTTTTATTGATTAGAGTGTGTGCCCAAAATGTACCCACTTTGATAAAATCAATAAAAACGGTACCCACTTTTGTATCCACTTTTTTAGTACTTCTGATTTGGTGAACTTAGAAAGGAGAAATTAAAAATGTAGAAGAAATGGTATCTATTAGAAAATAAAGTACAAATATGGCTAAAATTAGAGTAAATTAAACAATATAAGCAAAAACGAAGCAGAACACTTAAATAGAACAATTAGATTAAGAAACTTTGTTATTCTACGTTATTCCCTTAACTTAGAATAAGGAAAATCTCAATTCTAATAAAATATGCAAATAGAGAACTTTAGAGCTGGTAAATACATACAGCAGTATAAATATAAAAGCTTCTACCCGGAAAAGGTTAATCATGAATGGATTTGGGAAGATGCTAAAATAAATACACTACTGGCAGAGGCAAATGTACGGATAGGTGAGTTAAATGCTTTCTCTCTTTACGTACCCAACATAGACATTTTTATTAAAATGCACATTGTAAAGGAAGCCACAACATCAAGTCGGATTGAAGGAACAAGGACAGAAGTCGAAGAAGCATTGTTAAAAGAAAGCAATATTGACCCGGAAAAAAGAGATGATTGGCATGAGGTACAGAATTATATCAAGGCAATGAATCACTCAATAATGCGACTTAACGAAGTACCTATTTCAACAAGATTAATTAAAGAAGCTCATGAAATTTTAATGCAGGGTGTAAGAGGTGAGAATAAGACACCCGGGGAATTCAGAAAAAGTCAAAACTGGATCGGTGGAGCGACAATCAATGACGCTGCATTTATTCCACCTCATTATGAACATGCCTCTGAACTAATGGGGGATTTAGAAAACTTCCTGCACAACGTGCAGATTGATGTGCCACATTTGATAAAGATTGCAATAGCTCATTATCAGTTTGAGACCGTACATCCTTTTTTAGATGGTAATGGAAGATTGGGGAGACTTCTTATTACACTTTATCTTGTAGACAGTGGGCTCCTTCAAAAACCAACGTTGTACTTGTCTGATTATTTTGAGAAACATAGGACACTGTATTATGACAACCTAAACAAAGTAAGATTAACAAATAATTTAATTCAATGGATTAGGTTCTTTTTGGTTTCAGTGATTGAAACAAGTAAAAATGGAGTAAATACATTTCGCTCTATTCTGAGCTTAAAAGAGGATACCGATGACAAGTTGGTTGATAAACTTGGTAAGAGGCTACCCAAAGCAAGAAGTCTGATGAATTACTTGTATGGAAATCCTGTTCTAACTATTTCTGATGCAGCAGAATATCTGGATGTTCATTCAACCACGGCTGCATCAGTGATTGAAGAGTTGGTTGAGATTGGTGTTCTGAATGAAACTACTGGTGGGAAAAGAAATCGCATTTTTGAGTTCAAGGAATATATCAAATTATTTTCAGAATAAACTATAGAAGGTGTATTTAGCTGAGGAAGATAATGATTTGAACTTTGCTTGGTAAGGTGGGTCATTTGAAATTGTCTAAGCCTGAAGATAATGAGATAAATTTTGGCAAGGTAATGCTAAGTATAGTTACTGAAGAGTTAGCTCAGGTAACTGCCATAGTCTCTATGAAAGGTTTTATTGATTATATAAAATCACAGTGGCAACAATTTGGGTATGTACATCTTGATTGATTTGGCTTAATTTATTAACAAAACGTGTGAAGTGTGTGTTATAATCGGTTTACGGCTAAGTAATTATATGAAAAGCAATTAGCAATAAACGCTCGACTCCCGCCACCTCCACCAAAAAGGGTTAAAATATAGCTGTAAGGGGACTTTTTATTGGTTTGAGTGAGTGGCCGGAGGGTAACTACTCAGCTCTCTAGAGTCTATGAGATTATCGCCAATCACGCTCCCCTGCAATAAGAACTCAGGGAAATCCTTAAGGACCTATCAATATGGGTGCGGCCGCGTATAACAGTAAAGCTAAAACAAAAAGACCTATAGCTCCGAACCAGAGTGATGAGAAAAAAGTTTTTTGAAAATTAAACTTTTCTTCTTTTATCTCTTTTATGTTTTCCAACTCAATCTTTGAAACTAAAGAGTTATTATGCACCATCAGCATTTTTTTCGCCGGATAGAAAAAAATTGGTTGACCTTCGGGAACGGAGATTTTATCGTCATTTTTTAAGGTAATCTCTACTCTGCCATGGTTTACATTATTTTTGAAATCCTCTGCGGGAACAGTGAACAGAGTGAAGCAGCCTGATAGCAGGAATGATGATAGTAGTGTTGTTACAGCGGTTAATGTATTACCCAAAATTCCCTTGCTAATCATTTTATTCCCCGGCAAAAATTATTTTACCAAAATCATTTTTCTTACAGCGTAGTAAGATCCTGTCTTCATCCTGCAGAAGTAAATTCCACTTGATAGTTTTCCGGCGTTAAATTCAACTTCATATTGTCCAGCCGGTTTCGTTTGGTTTACAAGCTCTGCCACTTCTTTTCCAAGTATGTCATAAACACCAATCTGAACCTTTTCTGTCTGTGGAATTGAATATCTAACCATTGTTGACGGATTAAACGGATTAGGATAATTCGCTGACAGTGAGTAGGTTATATCAGCAACAGAGGATTCTTTCACATCAGTCAGGATATTAACAGATCTGAATACTCCCGACCGCATAGTTCCGGCATACAAATAGTCTTCATTGTTAAAATAAAGCAGATTGATGTCCTGAGCTATCTTGCTGTCATCTAAAAGGATCCAAGAATCTCCATCATCCCATGATTCATATAAACCGTTTTCTGTAGCAAGAAAAACTATATTGTCGGAGTTAAATGCAATATCATGCATAGATGCGTAACCAGAAGGTAAACCGTTATTGATATTCTGAAAACTGGTTCCGGAATTAGTTGATCTCCAAATTTCGCCGTATACATCTAAAACATAAATATGTCCTTCATTATTTAGCCTGATCCGTAGAGCCGAACCGGCACTGAAGTAATTTCTCCACCAGGTCGTTCCGTTATCTGTTGTTCTGTAAAAATCGTGCTCGTCGCTGACATATACATTCGGCTGAGAAGAATGAGCTGTAATACCGTAGATATTGCTCCAGGTGTTTGAGTTCATAAGATCCCATGAGTTCCCATTGTCCGTTGTTCTGAATACTCCGCAGCTGCCGCCGATAAATACCGAGCCAAGGCTGTTCACACAGATTTCCGTGTTCAGATCATTATAACAAGGTGAATTCATATCTGTCCAGGTATGCCCTCTATCCGTGGATTTGAAACTTCCATACCTCGCGCCGCAATATATTGTATCATATTTTGAGATCGCAAATGATTCAATTTCACTACTATTTACCCCGCTATTTGCGGATTGCCAATTGAAGAGATTATTATTTGTCTGTCTTTGTATTCCCCTTCCATAAGTTCCTGCAAAAACATTATTTTCTGAATCGATGATCAAAGCACTTATCCAGGCTGCATCCATTCCGGTAGATCTGAATTCCCACTGATTATTGTTTCCATTCAGTAAATATGCCCCTCCGCCATATGTACACGCAAAAATATTTCTGCGATAACTAATAATGCTGGTCAGAGAATTGTGAAATAATCCATATGAATAACCATACCACGTATATCCACCGTCTGTTGAGCGGAATATTCCCTGGTTCGTGCCTCCGTAAAAATAGGAGGAATCCTTACATAACGCAGTGAATTCATTATCGGAGGTGAGAGTTTCCCAGCTGCCGCCGTTATCTGTGGATTTGTACAATTCAGCAAAACCGCCTCCTGCATATAAGTCACCTTCATCATCAAGATAAATCGAATTAACAGGTCCCTGCTGAAATGAATAGTTTATAAGTGTCCAATTCTGTCCATCATCATAAGACCGGAATATCTTGTTCCCTTCGGAATAAAAAATTATAGTATCATTCTTAAAAATGATATCAGAAGAATAATTGATATTCATTCCCGGATCTTCGATGTCCATCCAGGTTGACCCTTCATCGGTTGAAGAATACAAACCATAATCGGTGCCCAGAAAAATTTTGCCGCTGGCGCTGACAGCGACTGTCCAGGGACGGTCAGATGAAGAATAAATTGTATCGTATGACGAGGGAGTTATTTTGATCAAAGCCTGATTATCAAGGATTGCAACGAAACCATCCCGGAAATTTTCAACATCATTTACGGATTTAAATTCCAAATGAATATTATAGCTGCTCCAGTTCTCACCCAGATCGGAACTGATGAAGATTCCATTACTAGTTGCAGCCAGAATACTGTCACCTGTCAGTGGTTTAATAGTATATACTGTTCCGCCGAATGGACCATTAGTCTTCTCCCAGAAACCTTGGCCTAATACGTTCAGCTGAAAAACTATCAGAATAAAAAATGCGACCCTAAGACTCCTCATTTTTCGCCCCAGTTGATATTATTTCATTTTATAAATTATATAAAGTCAGTATGTATTGCAAATAACTTTTCTCCACCCGAATTAATCTTTGTTGAAATATCATTTGTGAATTATCCGTTCAATCCAAAATTACTCTCTCACTGTATACAATCTTTCCTATCAGGTATCTTATTTAGACAAAAGGAAAATTACAGAGGGTAAAACCGGATAAAAATTACCCTTAAGTAATTTAATAGGGATAAATCCTTTCTGTACTTAAACCTTTTCAGAGATGAAAAGATATTCCGCCTGTAATGAGGAATCCTGAAAAATCGAATGCCATAGATTTACCGTCAGCATTCCTTAAGGGCATATCCTTATATTCGGTTCTATTTTGTATAAAATCACCTCTTAACACACCTGCATCCGCTATCCTGTATCCTACTGCCGCTTCCAGTCTTATTTTCTCCAATACCAGCTGTAATCCGCTTTTAAATCTGCCCGAAAAATAATTTCCACTCATGGTACCATCAAAATTATAGCCATTGCCGGGGTCAGTATAAGAAGTGAGATTTTCGGAGACTGCTACTGATGCAATACCAATTCCGCCTGCTGCCTGAAAAAAAGGTTGAACAATAGAATTCTCAGACGGGAGTACGATTTCAATAAGTCCCAAAAATTCTACTGTACTTACATCAAAGATGTCCTCAAAAGCACCTATATCATCTTTATAATAAAAACTTCCGGAGGAGGAAACGTAATTGCTTTCGACGCCGAAATTAAATATGCCAACTCCATATTTGAAGTTTCCTTCGAAAAAGAAGCCGCCTGAAATTTCTTCCGGCGGAGAGGGGAATAACCCTTCATCATAGAAGAAACTTTCAGAACTCTCTAATACATCATTGACCATTTTCATTCCGAGGAAGCCATGTCCCACAGAAAAGCCAATCGATTGAGTATAAATGTAAGGGCATGCAGATAAGAAGATAATAATAGCCAGACTCACAGACTTTTTCATTTGTTTCTCCCTTTATAATATTTATGAAATAACTATACTGGTGCTGAATTTAAATATATGTCCATAGGTTATATCTTCCTGGTATCTGCGGGCTCCCTAATGATATCCATTTATAACTAGTCCCCGGGAATCGGATGAGATCAGATTATTTTATAATACTAAGATAATATCCGGAAAAATAAAAATTGTCATAAAATTGTAAAAATCCTCTAAAAAAGTCACTGCTGTCCAAATTAAATTATAAATAAATAAATAGGTTCGATAATCGTCAGTATTGGACAGATTTTTCTGCTTTTCATTTTCAATCCCCCCTTAAAATAAATTTATCTGCCCGTTTTCTATCGAAAAATCTTCCGGAGGCTTAAACGGATTATCTAACCATTCAATCAATCCTATCTTTACAAATAAATTCATCCTCAGAAAAGCAATCAGATTTGATAGACTCCATCCATATTTTGCGATTTCCTTCAAATATCTTAATATCAACAAACTTATCATTGCTGTCCAAATCTGTATCCACATTGCATTTTCACTGGTACCAATAAAAGATTTGATTTTTAAGTGTTGTTTTAATTCTTTGAAGAATATTTCTATCATCCATCTCTGCTTATACAACTCTGCAATTGTAGATGCTGTCCAAGAAAAATTATTGGTTATTAATTCGATTTTACGGTGATCTTTTTCGATATATATAACTACCCGTCTTAGTTTCTCCGGGTAAAGTTCTTTTGTATTCGGCCCGGTTAACCTTATTATCTCATCTTTTATGATATGTTCACCTCTTCCTTCCGGCAATGGCAATTCTTTTATCTGGTCATATTTTATCTGATCTTTAAGCATTAGCACAAAATATATTTCATCCTTATCCCACTGAGATAGCATATCAAAATCCTGATAACCACGATCGGCTACAATAACCGATTTCCTTGGCATCAGCATATATTGGGCGTGTTTTACATCTGATTTCCTTCCTTCTGTCATATATACATATTTTGGCAGGCATCCGTCATAATCCAGCATTGTATGCAGTTTTATCGCTCCTTTTTCCTGCCTGTATTTTGCCCAATCAAATACCTCCAGGCAAACACTGATTATTGTTGAGTCTAATAAAAATATTTTCCGTCTTATCTTCTTGAATTTCTTTCTCCTGAAGTATCCCCGATTCTGCATCTCTCCGAGTAACTTAATGTAAAATTCCCTGAACATCTGCCAATCTCTTGTTTTATTTATATATGATAATGATGATTTCTTTGGCGTCTTTCCCTGTATCCCCAGATGATTCAGATTCCCTGTTATTGACATCAGTCCATTTGTTATTTCTCTGATTGATTGTGCCTTAGAGAAGTGACAGAATAACATCGATACCAGATGTGTCCAGCTATTTATTCCCTTATTATGTTTATCAGTTTTATATTTTTCTACTGTCTTTGTGAATAAATTCCTGTCTATAAGATTTAATATCTGACTAAAAAGTGTTACATTTACCATTGGTCCCTCTCTAAAGGTTTTGGTTGTTTATTTTTTTGTCAAAAACAAATTTACCATCCTTTTTTGAGGGATTCTTTATTTTTTTATTTCATCGTTTTGGACAGATATGAAA
>CAWDAK010000013.1:0-2500 GCA_963800255.1 uncultured Ignavibacteria bacterium
ATACCCTAATAAGTGACTAAAAATAAGCCTTTTCTTTATGTATGTTTTAATTTGATTCTTTGTTTTTCAGTCATCTTTCTGATAAATTTATAAATTAACAACTTTAGATTTATGAAAAAAATATACCTGGTACTGATAACGAGTTTATTTCTCACCACAGCAATACTGGCTCAGGAATCGAAATACTTTGATGCACCCTTCGGAGGGGGAGGAGGATTTACACCGGGATTTATCTTTCCGAATACGGATCCCCTCAATAATGTTCTACCACCTGATTTTCCAACACTGTCTAATAAGGCAGTATTTACTACCGGCGGCGCAGGATTTTTTTATATCGGTCTTATTAAGTTTGTACGGATTGGCGGAGGAGGGTTTGGGGGCTCTACATCCGAAATGGTACAGTCACCTTCAGATAATTTCAGAAGGGAAGTTGATTATTCTATAGGCGGGGGGGGAATGACGATAGAATATACAATTCCGTTTATAAGAGATTTCGGGATTTCAGTGGGTGCAATGGTAGGCGGAGGAAGCATTACAGCTGAGATTTATAAGAATAAAGGAGGATTTTCCTGGAATAACCTTACTGGTGAATTTAATGCAAATCAGCAGACCGGCAACATAAGCCGGAGGATATCCGGAAGCTACTGGCTGGTGTCACCTATACTTAATATAGATATCCCGATATACAGATTTGTTTCTATCCGGGTTGGCGGCGGCTATCAAATGTCTTTTGGTGAAAGCTGGACGATCGAGAATGATCAGGATCTATCCGGCGTCCCTTCCGAATTTAATGGTAATAGTTTCTTCATTCAAACAGGAATTTTCCTGGGATTTTTTGCTTTCTAATTATGAAAAATATTTTAGTAACCGGCGGCGCAGGATTCATCGGGAGTAATTTTATCAACTACGTTCTTCAAGAGCATGAAGATTATAAAATCATCAATATTGATAAGCTTACTTACGCAGGGAATCTTGAGAACCTCGTTCAATGCGAGGATAATCCAAATTTTTATTTTATAAAAGGCGACATAACTAATTCTGAACTTGTGAGCTATCTTTTTGAACGGTTCGAAGTTAATTATGTAATAAATTTTGCGGCCGAATCTCACGTTGATCGCAGTATTCTGGGTTCAGAGATCTTTTTTAGAACCAACGTTTTGGGTACAAATGTTCTTCTTGAGACGTCACGAAGGTTCGGCGTGAAGAAGTTTGTACAAATCTCTACGGATGAAGTATATGGCAGTTTAGGCAAAAGCGGTTTATTTACAGAAAAAACTCCCCTTTCACCTAATAGTCCTTATTCCTCCAGCAAAGCTGCGGCTGATATGATGGCTTTATCCTTTCATCATACATACGGATTGCCGGTGGTTGTAACCAGGTGCTCAAACAATTACGGTCCCTACCAGTTCCCCGAAAAGCTCATTCCGCTGATGATACTAAATTCTCTCAGCGGTAAAAAACTGCCTGTATACGGTGACGGAATGAACGTTCGCGACTGGATTTTTGTAGACGACCATAACCGGGCCATAGACCTTGTATTCCAGAAGGGGAAGCCTGGCGAGGTATATAACATAGGTGCATCCAACGAAATGCCCAACATCGAAATAATAAGACTGATCTTAAATTATCTGAACAAACCTGATAGTCTGATTGAATATGTGAAGGACCGTCCAGGTCATGACAGAAGGTATGCTATAGATTCAACAAAAATTCAGAACGAACTGGGATGGAAGCCGCTCTTTACATTTGAAGACGCAATAGAAAAAACTATCGACTGGTATCTTCAGAACGAAACCTGGTGGACGAGGATAATCTCCGGTGAATACCAGGACTATTACAAATTACAGTATCAACTCTGAAAAATATAATAAAAAATATAAGACTGCTTAAATGAAAAAACTTTTTGGTGCGCTGTTTCTTATCATTTTTGGAATAAACAGCTATGCACAAATGGATTCTAAATTTAACCTTAACAGCAGTGACATGCTGCAAATGGGAGCTATAAGCGTTACTATCGGCGGGGAGTTCGTTATCACCGGTACATTTCCTGCTTTAATAACAGAACGGGTTGACGCATTCGTTACAAGAATGTATAACCAGGTGAGAGAGGAAATGTCGAGAACTACAAACGACCCTCAGCTTCTCAAACAGCTTGAAAAAAAGCTTGACAACTACGTACTCCGCGATATTACGCTGAGAAGAGCTTCGGGGGAGGTAATGCATCTGGATCTGCAGAAATTCAGGTTAGACGGGGATTTTTCCAATAATCCTTACCTCAAAAATGATGATGTGATAATTTTCCCTCAGCCTGATTTTGAGCATAGTTCATTTACAGTTTCCGGGGCGGTGAACAACCCGGGTAAGTTTTTCTTTGTTGAAGGTGATCATCTGCAGGATGCCCTTGAACTTGCACAGGGAATAAATGAGGCATACGAAAACATCGAGGGAGTTGAAATTCACCGGCTTAATTACGCAGGTAATGAAATCCAGGTTATTAAAA
>CAWDAK010000013.1:7500-261214 GCA_963800255.1 uncultured Ignavibacteria bacterium
AAATCGATCCACCGAAAGTCTAAGGTTTCCTGAGCAATGTTAGTCATCTCAGGGTTAGTCGGACCCTAAGCCGAGGCTGAAAGGCGTAGGCGATGGAAAACAGGTCAATATTCCTGTACCTGGTATATTTTGTTTGAGCGTAAGGAGGGACGCAGGAGTGAAGGTCAGCCACCTGATGGATTAGGTGGTCTAAGCAAGTAGGCTGGAAGTGCAGGTAAATCCACATTTCCTTAAGGCCGAGATGCGAACGGGAGGGCTTAGCCCGCAAACTGACCGTAATCATACTGCCGAGAAAATCTTCGTACGTGAGAAATCTATCAGTCCGTACCGCAAACCGACACAGGTAGACGGGATGAGTATTCTAAGGTGCTCGAGTGAGCCGTGGTTAAGGAACTCGGCAAATTAACCCCGTAACTTCGGGAGAAGGGGTGCCTCTAGTAAGTGAAAATCTTCGCGATCGTAGCAGAACGAGGCCGCAGTGAAATGGCCCAAGCGACTGTTTAACAAAAACATATGTCTCTGCGAAGTCAATCAAGACGATGTATAGGGACTGACACCTGCCCGGTGCTGGAAGGTTAAGAGGAGAGGTTATGCCGACTTGTCGGCAGAAGCTTTGAATCGAAGCCCCAGTAAACGGCGGCCGTAACTATAACGGTCCTAAGGTAGCGAAATTCCTTGTCGGGTAAGTTCCGACCTGCACGAATGGTGTAACGATTTGGGCACTGTCTCAACCACGGGCTCGGTGAAATTGTGGTACCGGTGAAGACGCCGGTTACCCGCATATGGACGGAAAGACCCCGTGCACCTTTACTGCACCCTAACATTGGGTTCGGGTAAAGCATGTGTAGGATAGGTGGGAGGCTTTGAAGCCGGGACGCTAGTTTCGGTGGAGCCAACGGTGAAATACCACCCTTGCTTTATTTGGATTCTAACCTCGGTCCTTGAATCAGGATCAGGAACAGTGTTAGGCGGGTAGTTTGACTGGGGCGGTCGCCTCCTAAAATGTAACGGAGGCTCTCAAAGGTTCCCTCAGCATGGTTGGTAATCATGCGGCGAGTGTAAACGCAAAAGGGAGCTTGACTGCGAGACTTACAAGTCGAGCAGGTGCGAAAGCAGGAGTTAGTGATCCGACGGCTGCGAATGGAAGTGCCGTCGCTCAAAGGATAAAAGGTACGCCGGGGATAACAGGCTGATCTTACCCAAGAGTTCATATCGACGGTAAGGTTTGGCACCTCGATGTCGGCTCATCGCATCCTGGGGCTGAAGAAGGTCCCAAGGGTTTGGCTGTTCGCCAATTAAAGCGGTACGTGAGCTGGGTTCAGAACGTCGTGAGACAGTTCGGTCCCTATCCTATGCGGGCGCAGGATACTTGAGAAGGGTCGCTCCTAGTACGAGAGGACCGGAGTGAACGAACCTCTAGTGCACCAATTGTCACGCCAGTGGCATCGTTGGGTAGCTATGTTCGGTTGTGATAAGCGCTGAAAGCATCTAAGCGCGAAGCACGCTTCAAGATGAGGTATCCCTCCATTTATGGACTAAAGACTCCTCGGAGATGACGAGGTTGATAGGCTACAGGTGTAAGTGTGGTAACACATTCAGCCGAGTAGTACTAATAAGTCGTGAGGCTTAACCGTTAAATTTTTATTCACATGATAGCTCTCTTTTTGTTTGGGCTTGGCTCTTTCAGTCTTTCTATTATTTTTGAAAAGTTTAAATTTTGGTGGTTATAGCCCGGGTGTTACACCTCTTCCCATTCCGAACAGAGAAGTTAAGCCCCGGCACGCCGATGGTACTGCATGCGCAGGTGTGTGGGAGAGTAGGTCGCTGCCAAATTTTAATTTATAAACCCTGTTCATTCGAGCAGGGTTTTTTTATACCCCGGTTTTTCGTAATTCCGAACCTGAACCATCCCCGTAGGAGATAATGTACATTATTAACTAACGTTTGCTTCTTCAGCTCGTTTCTGCAGATGAGCAAGTACAATTTTAAGCTGCCCGAAACTTATCTCATCCGGTGCATCATCTTTTATGGTTCGCAGCCTTACATTGGTTAGATCCTGCGGAAAATATCCTGCTATTTCTTCTACTTCTTCTTTTGGTATTAATTCATCAATTACAATAAGCCCCTGCCTTACACCCTTGGCCAGGTGCCCTTCAATTGTTTCTATCGTCAGGCCTCTTTCAGCCGCTGTGTTCTCTATATTCTCTAATTCCCGGAACAATCTAATCGATTCTTCAACTGTGTTTCTTTTCTTTGCAGTATATGAAGTCTGTATATTTTTTACTCTTTTTACTGCAGGAGCCGAATTGTTAAGATAATCATCGAGGATAAATCCGCTCCGGCAGTAGTTTATTCTGTTAAGATTATCTTCAAGGAGATTGTTTATGAATATGAGGTGACCATCGATTACGGATGATACTTTTTTTGTCTCTACCGCTATAGGATGATCAATAAAATTTTCTCTCCACTTGAAGATTTCGGAATAAAAATAATTAGCTCCTTCTTTAAGTCTTTTCTGAAGATCTTCGTTTTGCTCAACAGGCAGATCCTGCTTATTTAACCTCACGATAGTCTGTTTGAATTTTTCCGAGACCTCATATAATTCTTTCTGTACTATCATTAAATCCGTAAGCCACTTGAGTGACCCTTCATTAACCTTATTACTGTCCTGCTCAAGGAACTCTTTCAATTCGATAAGTTCAAAATACCAGCTGCCCCAGGTAAATATATCCTTAATTTCTTCAAGCATATAATTCTTACGTGATTCAATAAACTGCTGCGGTAGACTTTTATTAAGGTTGACATTCTGCCATTGGATAAAATCTGAATGTCCGCCAAGATAATTCCTGCCGACAGGAGTTCTAAGTACAAGCCCTTCCAGCGAGGTGCAGCGGCTTAAGGCCACATAAACCTGTCCTTTAGCAAAAGCTCTCTGTGCATCTATAACAACCTTATTAAATGTTAACCCCTGACTTTTGTGAATCGTAATAGCCCAGGCAAGCCTGAGAGGGTATTGAATAAAGCTGCCGAGAACTTCTTCGGTTATTTCCCGGGTTAGGGGATCTAGTCTGTACCTGATATTCTCCCATTCACTCTTTTTTACTTCTATTTCGTTAATGTCGTCTTTACATTTAACTTTTATTGTGCCTGCATTCAGTTCAGTTATAGTTCCTATTTTTCCATTGAAATATTTTCTATCCTCTATATCATTTCTCAGGAACATAACCTGGGCGCCTGTTTTAAGTTCAAGCTCTTTTTCAGCCGGGAAGGCATTCTCTGGAAAATCATCTATAATCTCGGCCCTGTAGGTGTGAACTTTATTTTTAATGCCTGCTAATTTCCCTCTGTTTATTTCATCGGCCTGCTGGTTGTGAGTTGTGAGCGTTATATATTCGTCTTCATCCGATGGGATAAAATCACTTTTGAGCCTCGATTGAAGTATCTCAAAATTTTCCCTCGAAATATTGTTGTCTCTTATCCCGTTAAGGATTTCAATAAAACCGGCTTCTGTCTGCCTGAAAATCTCCTTAAGTTCAATTATCACCGGGGGATTTTCGCGCAGTACGAAGCTGTCAAAAAAGAAAATTGACGAATAGAACTCTCGCAATATTTCCCAGTCGTCTCTCCTCACAACAGGCGGCAGCTGGTAAAGATCGCCTACCAGGAGTACCTGAACTCCCCCGAATGGACGGTGGGGGCACTTCCTTACATACCGCAAGATGGTATCAATTGCGTCAACAATATATGAAGCAACCATACTGGCTTCATCAATAATCAGCAGCTCAAGGTTTCTGAGCATATCCATCTTCTCACTGCTGTACCTAAGCTTCGAAAGAAGCGGGTGACGTTTGATGCTGTCTTTACTCAACGAATAACCTGGTGAGGGAAGTATTATTCCGAAAGGAAGCTGAAAAAGAGAATGCAGTGTAACACCTCTCGCGTTTATTGCCGCAACTCCCGTAGGTGCAGCCACGACGCATTCCTTGGATGTATTGGCACGGACGTACTTTAGAAAGGTGGTTTTCCCGGTACCTGCTTTCCCGGTGAGAAATATATTCTGATTGGTTTCGGTAATAAAACGATAAGTAATATCAAATTCAGAGGTGTGTTTTATTAACATTGCCGCCCGTTTAATTTTTGAGAGCAAAAAATAATAATTTTTGAATCCATAAAAAACACTGCCTATCCCTCAGCAATTTATGTTTTCTCTGATCTCACAGAAGGGTAAATTTTCAACCAAAAGTCTTGCTATGACTTTCTCCCGTTTATAGCTCCTAAATCAGCGTTTAAGCTGGAGAGACTTTTTTATTGTACGCAAGGATGAGCCAACTATCATTCAGGAGAAGGAAAACAAGTTCCGGAAGATTTTGCAATATTTCTTGTGAATAATGTTATCACTACCAGAGCTCTGAGAATTTCTTTTTAGACATTCCTCCAGATTCTTACTTCAAATTAATCAGAGTATTTATTTTTGGCAGCCTATTTTTGATTCCTGATTGCATCCGAAAGAGCATCTTTTAGATAGAGGGTGGGCAAACCTGAATCCCGATTCTTCCAGCTTTTCCGGAACAACCCGAAGACTGGCTGTAATAAAATCAGCCGATTCACCTATCATTGCTTTCATAACCATTTTGGGAACTCTGAAAAATACGGGTCTATTAAGAATATCTCCCAGCTGTTCAGCAAATTCATCCATGATAACTGGATTGGGAGAAGAGGCATTTACTGCTCCTGTTATTGTCTGCTTATCCAGGACGTGAATATAAGTATTCACTATATCATCAATATGAATCCACGAAAACCACTGTTTCCCGCTGCCAAGAGATGCTCCAATGTACAATTTGAAGAGAGGTAAAAGTTTCTTAAGCATGGCATCCTGAGTACTTAATACCGGACTCGTTCTTACACTAACCTGCCTAACTCCTGCGCTGGAAACCTTCGCTGCTTCACTCTCCCATTCCTCACAAAGCTCTGCGAGGAAATCATTCCCCGGTTCAGACTTTTCAGTTAAGATCTTGTCGCCACTGTCTCCGTAATAATTTATTCCTGAAGCGCTTATAAGAACCTCCGGTTTTTGCTTCGTCTCTGAAATAGCGTTAACAATGTTCCTGGTACTGATAATCCTGCTGTTTCTTACTTTTTCCTTATAGGATTCGGTAAACCTTTTGCCGGCAAGATTGGCCCCTGCAAGATGGATAACAGCAACGGAATCTTCCAGATGACTTTGCCATGTTTCAGGTTTATGATAATCCCATTCAACGAAATCCTGAGCAAAAGGGAGTATGGATCTACCTTTATTAACATCACGTGTAAAAACTGTAATATCAAAACCGCGCGAAATCAATCCTTTTGCCAGGTTTGTGCCGATTAGTCCCGTTGCTCCTGTCATTATAATCTTTTTAGTCATAATTACTTCCTGTTTCTTAAAATAAACAATTTTATGCTTTCAACAGTTCAAATAATATTAAACCTTTATCAAAGGTGATGTCAGAACCACACTAGTATCATCGCTCACGATTTAATTACATTTTTACATTTCTCAACAGCCTTCCTGAGGTCCGAATTACGCATTAAAATACATCAGACTTTCAATATTATCTTAATGTTAAAATTAAATAAAATGCTTGTAGTAGAAGCAAATATCCAGTAAATTCAATACATTGTTTTTAATCAATTCAATAACAATTAATCATTTATCGAGGAGTCATGATGAAGAAATATTTACTATCATTATTTGTTGCGCTCGGACTGATAAGTCTGGCTTCAGCAAATACTTTTAACGTCGATGTTGCCAACTATGCATTTACACCGGCCGATATCGTTTGTAACGTAGGTGATACCGTTGTCTGGACATTAAGCAGCGGAATGCATACCACAACCTCAACTTCAGTTCCTTCCGGTGCAGCTGCCTGGGATTATACCTTCAGCGGCGTTGGTGACACCTACTCTTATGTCGTTGCCTTACCGGGAAGCTATACTTATGAATGCACAATTCATACTTCAATGCAGGGAACAATAACAGCAAGTTATGCATTCCCGTATGTGGAAAATTTTGATTATGCTGCAGGTGAACTTTTAATCGATCACGGATGGCAGCTAAGCGGCAGCAGCGTTGTTAATCCGCTTACTGTTACTTCCCCAGGACTTACTTTCCCGGGATACCCCTACGTATCAGGTAATGCTGCAACTTTAACCACAAGTGGAGAGGATCTTTATGTTAATTTTGCTAACCCCGGTCCTTCATCCGGCGATGTTTATATGGCGTTTATGTTGGATGTTACAGCTGCACAAACTGGAGATTATTTTATAGCCCTGTCTGCAGCCAGTGCTCAAACCAACTATTATGATAGAATCCATCTTAAAAGTTCCGGAGCAGGATATTTAATCGGTGTTAGTAAGAGCAATGAAGTTTCCGGCGGAGCTGTTTATGGTACAACGGAACTTACTTTTGATCAGACATATTTAATCGTAACAAAATATGTTTTTAATCCTGATTCAGCCAATGATGATGCGATCTCTATTTTTGTATTAACCTCTGATATTCCTGCAATTGAACCATCTAATCCAGAAATTGATTCTTATGTTAATACTACTAAAACTGACATAAGCGATATTTCAACTGTAACTCTAAGACAGGGAAATTCCAGCAATGCTGCATCACTTGTAATTGATGGAATCAGAATTGGTACAACCTGGAATGATGTAGTTCCCGTTGAATTAACTTCATTTACTGCTTCTGTTTCGAACAATTCAGTTACGCTTAACTGGAAGACAGCTACTGAAACTAATAACCGCGGATTTTCGGTCCAGAGAAAAACGAATGGTTCAGCATGGACAAACGTTTCATTTGTAACCGGTAATGGAACCACCACTCAGCCGCACGAATATTCCTATGTTGACAATAACCTGGAAACAGGCAGATATTCCTACAGACTTAAACAGGTTGATATGGATGGATCTTATGAATATTCAAATGTAGCTGAAGCCAGCGTTGACGCTCCGGCAAAGTTTAATCTTGCTCAGAATTATCCAAACCCTTTCAATCCTACAACTAAAATTGATTTCACTGTTCCTTCAAACAGCAATGTTAAATTAACTGTTTACAATGTACTTGGACAGCAGATTGTAGTTCTGGTTAATGGATTTTTGAAATCCGGCAGTCATTCAGTTGATTTTAATGCAGTTGGACTAAATAGCGGCTTATATTTCTATAAGCTGGAATCTAACGGTGTTTCTCTCGTTAAAAAGATGATGCTGGTTAAATAACGACATTTGTGCCTAAGACACAGCTTTTCAATAATAAAGAGCCCGGTTCAGCGCCGGGCTTTTTTATTTCTTTTATGCTTGATTACGTCCTCAAAAATTGTCTAAATTAAGCCCTCACAACTTTATGTTAATATGCTTGGATTTGTAAAATCAGATAAGAATAATGTCTACCTTGGCGGTGAGATTTTTAAGGCAAAACAGAGAAAAAGACGGATTATTTCAACCCTTCTTGCTTTGGCGGGTTTCATCCTCCTAAACTTCATTTTATACTATCTCACACACGTTTAGTTTTGGATCCTTGAGAACTCCATTTTATATTGAACTCCTGCCTCTATAAGCTTATATTTCCTTTTTATTTTAGCTGAAAAATGAGACAAAATAAAGTATATATTGAGACTTACGGCTGCCAGATGAACCTGGCCGATACAGAGATTGTAATGGGTATCCTTAATAATAACGGATATTGTATTTCTACAACTGCTGAAGATGCAGACGTTGTTTTATTAAATACGTGCAGTATCCGGGAAAATGCCGAGCAAAGGATTTACGGACGTCTGGGCAACTTCAAAACTATTAAGAATTCAAAGCCCGACCTGGTTGTCGGTATCCTCGGCTGCATGGCTGAAAGGCTCAGAAAAGATTTGATTGATGATAAGAAAATTGTCGACCTTATTGTTGGTCCTGATGAATATCGCAGACTTCCTGAATTAATTGACGTTGCTTTCAATGGTGAAAAGGGAATAGGTGTAAGGTTATCTAAGACTGAAACCTATGATGATATAATTCCGTACCGGGAAGACGGATTGCAGGCATGGATCTCGGTAATGCGCGGCTGTGATAAATTCTGTACTTTCTGTGTAGTACCGTTTACACGCGGCAGGGAGAGGAGTAAACCACTGGTTTCGGTAGTTAATGAAATTCGTAAACTATCAGAAAGAGGTTTCAGGGAAGTTACTCTTCTTGGACAGAATGTCAATTCATACCTTGATGCTGAAAATGATTTTGCCGACCTGCTAGCTGCCTCTGCTCTGGCTGACAGGAATATGAGGATAAGATTTACAACTTCACATCCACAGGATTTATCAGATAAACTTCTATATACAATTGCGGAACATCCAAACCTGTGCAATTATATTCATCTGCCTGTGCAGTCCGGCTCAAACCGGATTCTAGAGCTCATGAACAGAACTTATACGATTGAACATTATCTCGATATAATTGAAAAAGCAAAAAGAATAATTCCCGGCGTTAGTTTTTCCACCGATATCATCGCAGGATTTCCCACCGAAACGTGGGAGGATCACCTGATGACCCTGGAAGTAATGAAGCATGTCAGGTACGATGGTGCTTATATGTTCAAATACTCCGCACGCGAAGGTACAAAAGCTTACAGGATGGATGATGATGTCACGGACGAAATGAAAACTAAAAGGCTTCAGGAAATCATCCAGCTTCAGCAGAAAATAAGCTTTGAAAAAAACCAGGATTTACTGGGTAAAGAAGAGGTTGTACTCATTGAAGGCTTCAGCCGAAAATCAGACAAGTTCCTTGCAGGTAGAACCGATACTAATAAAGTTTTGATCGTTCCTTTTGATGAGAGGATCAAAGAAGGTGCTTATATAAAGGCTAAAATTACAAGAGCAACCCATGCAACGCTCTTTGGCGAAATTACGGGAATTGACGGTTTAATGGATGAAGATCTCGGTATGACGGGTTAAATTGTTCTCCCTGTTGTTCATAAGGATTTATATATGAGAAAATTGAGTATAATAAAACCCCTGTTTTTTGTACTTCTCCTTTGTATCAGCGTACCTCTGTATTCACAGGAAAAAGATATTGTTCCCTACCTGAAATTAATTGAAGGAGGAGCCAGGGATTCTGTAATGCAGGTCCTGCCCCAGTTAAAAAAGTCCTTTCCAAATGATCCTTCCGTACTCTTCCTTGAAGGAGTACTTTCTGAAAATGGTCAGGATGCAATTCCAATCTATAACAGGATCTTGAACGATTTTCCCGGAAGTAAATATGCAGATGCCTCAATTTACCGGCTTTATTCCTATTATTACTCACTGGGATTATATAATACAGCAGAAAGTTTTTTGAAGAGACTAAAAAATGGATATCCTTCCTCTCCGTATATCGAGCTGGCGAAGAGAGAAATACCTTCAGGCAACGAAATATCCTCCCCCCAGGAATTAGCCCCGCAGGATACAAAAAACTACATATTTACCATCCAGGCAGGTGCCTTCAGCAATGATTCTAACGCGGTTTCACTAAAGAAAACTTTCGAAGATGCCGGGTATTATTCATTTATTAAAAATAAATCTGTTGGTGGTACGGTATTCCGCGTAGTATATGCCGGCAGGTTTGAAAAACGTGAAGAAGCTGAAAGTTTTCTACAGGCAGTTAACAGCCAGTTTGATCTTAAAGGTCAGATCGTTCCTATAAAATGACGCTGAATTATAAGTTCCGGCTTTAGGGAAAAGTCAAGAAAAAACCGCTGCCGCCCCAAAAAGTATATCCCGAAAACAAGGAAAATAACCGGATGAAAGCATCTGAAGTGTTACGGGTTACAGCGGTTAAGGCTTTCTTTAATAAAGGGTTAAAAAGTGATATATTTAACAATTAAGTATATGTTCTTTTAGATTGAAATGACTACAGAGGAATTTAAAAATAAATTTGGAATTATAAGCTCTACCAAGGAAATGAATGACCTGGTGGACATTACGATGCAGGTAGCCCGCTCGGATATATCTGTTCTTATTTATGGTGAAAGCGGGGTGGGTAAAGAAGTTTTTGCCCGCGCAATACATGGATACAGCAGCAGGGCTGATAAGCAGATGGTAAATGTAAACTGCGGAGCCATCCCAGAAGGAATACTTGAGAGTGAGTTATTCGGGCATAAAAAAGGATCATTCACCGGGGCAGTTGAAAGCAGGAAAGGCTACTTTGAAATAGCAGACGGCGGTACGCTTTTTCTTGATGAGATAGGCGAAATGCCTCTTCATACACAGGTTAAGCTTCTACGTGCAATTGAGACTAACGAATTTATGAAGATTGGGGCAGAGACTGTTACCAGGGTCGACGTCAGAATTATTGCGGCAACGAATAAGGATCTTCAAAGAGAAGTAGATGCCAGGCATTTCCGCGAGGACCTTTATTTCAGATTAAAAGCGGTTTCCCTGAATGTACCGCCTTTGAGAAGAAGGAAAGCTGATATTGAAGAGCTAGCCAGGTACTTTGCAAAAGCTTATGCTGAGCAAAATGGAATTCGACCAAGACCAATAACTGATGATGCAATTGAACTACTTAAAAATTATCCCTGGCCGGGGAATGTTAGAGAACTTAAAAATACCATGGAAACAGCTATTGCTCTTAACAGAAACGGGATGCTTGATACCGCCTCCTTTGTGGCTTTATTACATCCTTCCATTGAAGAAGAAGCCCCTCCGAGGAATCTTCCAATTTTTGTGAAGAGAACCCCTGAAGAAGTTGACAGGGAACTGCTGTACCGTGCATTATTTGAAATCAAAAAAGACCTGATAGAACTCAAAGATCTGGTGCACCAGAGACCGGATGATAATTACTACCAGGGAGGTGAACAGCGTGAGGTAATACCGCTTGCTGAAGCCGAGAAAGCTGCAATTACAGCCGCCCTGGATAAAACACGGGGAAATAAAAGAAGTGCAGCAGATCTCCTGGAGATCAGTGAAAGAACCCTTTTCAGAAAACTTAAAAAATATGGTCTTTAGAGAAAAAATTCAAAGTAAACCAGGCTTTGCTTCCCTGCTCGTTAGAGTCCCGGCTAAAATATTTTGCTTGTTTATCACTCTGGTCCTAATTAATTTTACCGGGTGCTGTATATATTCTTTTACAGGAGCTTCGGTCCCACAGCATCTTAAGACTATTGCAATACCGATAGCTGAAGATAGAAGCGGTTCAGGTGAACCGGGATTGAAAGAGCTACTAACTAATCAGCTGGTTCAGAAATTTATAAACGATAATACTCTGCAGGTTACAGAAAAAGTTAACGCTGATGCACTTCTCGATTGTGTAATTCTCCCATTAAGTGATGCCCCGGCGGTTATTTCCGCAGGTGAGAATGTAAAGGCGAGAAGAATCACCATCAACGTGCAGGTTACGTATAAGGATTTGATAAAAAGAAAAACTATTTTCGATAAAAAATTCTCGAATTACGCTGACTATTCGGGTGGAACTATCAGTCAAAGAAGAGATGCAATACAAGAGGCAGTAGATAAGATAACTGAAGATATCCTGTTGGATACCGTATCAGGATGGTAAATTTTAATGAGGTTTTAAAATGGACGATGTAGTTCTTATTGGTTACTTTGTTTCTTTGTTCATATTATTTGTGTTCGGGTGCCACGGTTTTATAATGATGTATTATCATAAAAAATACCGGAATGTTAAACACGAACCAAAAACGGTAAACGATTTCACTTCTACAGTAACAATTCAACTCCCACTCTATAATGAACTCTATGTAGTTGAAAGGCTGATAAATGCGGTATGTGAAATAGAATATCCAAAAGATAAGCTTGATATACAGATACTTGATGATTCAACTGATGAAACAACCGCGATTACTGAAAAGATTGTTCGTGAAAAACAACTTCTCGGGTTCGACATTGTTCATATAAGGAGAGGGACACGCGAAGGTTTTAAGGCTGGAGCATTAAAAGAAGGTCTCAAAACTTCTAAAGGCGAATACATAGCAATTTTTGATGCGGATTTCATCCCGCATAAAGATTTTTTGAAGAAGACACTTACTTTTTTCTCAGATGAAAAAGTGGGAATGGTTCAGACCCGCTGGGAGCATATCAACGGTGATTATTCTATACTTACAAAAGCACAGGCTCTTGCTCTTGACGGCCACTTTGTTATCGAACAAACTGTGAGGAATAAAGCAGGCTTCTTTATAAACTTTAACGGCACCGGCGGTATATGGAAAAGAGAATGCATAATGGATGCAGGCAACTGGCATGCCGATACTCTTACTGAAGACCTGGATCTCAGCTATCGTGCCCAGCTTAACGGATGGCGCTTTGTTTTCCTGCCCGACTTCACTTCTCCTGCTGAGCTTCCTTCTGAAATAAATGCTCTTAAAACACAGCAATTCAGATGGACAAAAGGAGCGATTGAAACGGCAAAGAAAATTCTTCCGCTTGTATGGAAATCAAAAATTCCACTCAGGATAAAGCTGCAGTCCACTTTCCATCTTACTAATAACCTTGTATTTCCTTTTATATTGCTCGCTGCAATTCTGAACGTTCCATTAATATTTATAAAAAACAGCGGCTCTCACGAAGCGTACTTTGCTATTCTCTCACTCTTTGTACTTGCTTTCGTCAGCTCTTTCCTTTTCTATCTCTATTCGCAGAAAGATATTAGAACTGACTGGAGAAAGAAAATAGTTCTATTCCCGCTCTTCATGGCAGGCAGTATGGGTTTTGCTGTAAACAATTCCCGTGCGGTTATTGAAGGTCTGCTTAACAGGAAAAGTGAATTCATACGTACACCGAAATTCCAGGTTGTATCTGAACGTGATACCTGGATGGGAAAACGATATCTTTCGAAAAAACTCGGATTTTCAGTTTATGTTGAAGCCATTATGGCCATATATTGTCTTGTCGGCATAGCTTCCTCAATTTATTTCCTTGAGATAGCAGCTTTGCCGTTCCAGATCCTCTTTTTTGTAGGATTTTCATTTGTTTCTGTCACTTCAATAAAACACGCATTCGCAAAGGCATAGGATTTTGGGTAAATCAGCTTCTGAAACTTTTAACGATAAAGTAAACCTTATATACGAATATAATAGACGATCACCGCTGTTTGTCCGTGTGGCAAACAGTGAGATTGAAAAGAACAATGTGCAGAGAGCTATCGAGATACTTAATGACGGATTATCAATCTATCCTGACTACACAACAGCACATATTCTTCGCGGGAAAGCATTAATGTTACTTGGAAATTATAGGGATGCGCTGGAGTCTTTCCGTACCGGCAGTGAACTTCTCAGTTCTCCCGCGGTGTATGAATATTATATGCACGAAGTTGAGAACCTGAAGAAACAGAGAGTTCTTTTTGAATCTTCTCATAGTCCTGCTTTCCTTAAAGAAGAAGGAGCCCCTAAGCAAAATAAGATCAGCCTGGAACAGGAATTATCTTCATTTGATTCGATGTCCGAGTCGAAGCAGGATACATCTTCAGCAAAACCGGGAGGTTCCGATTCAATTGTTTCTGAAACACTTGCTAATATCTATATAACGCAGGGAGAATTCAGAGAAGCTCTGAAAATCTATGAACGATTATTAACTAAGAATCCTCAAAAAAAGGATGATTACCTAAAAAAGATCGAAGAGTTAAAATCAGAACTCGAATAAACTGATTTACCTTTATTCATTATCCCCGATGAATTTATCAAACCTTACAAAGCTTACCCGGACATTTTATAAAAGAGATGTCCTTACAGTAGCACCTGAACTCCTTGGTAAAATCCTGGTAAAAGCCGACCGTTCAGAAATACTTGCAGGCAGGATCGTTGAAGTTGAGGCTTATGACGGAAGCATCGATGAAGCCGCTCATACTTTCAGGGGAAAAACAAAAAGAAATGAAATTATGTTCGGGCAAGGGGGGTATTTCTATGTATATTTCACTTATGGTGCGCATTTCTGCTGCAACATAGTTACCGGCAGAGAAGGGCACGGTACTGCTTTATTGATAAGAGGCATAGAGCCTGTTGCCGGAATTGAAAAGATGGCAATCAACCGTTTCGGAAAAAATTTGATAAATGAAAAAGAAAAATATAATTTGACCAGCGGACCGGGAAAAGTTTGCCAGGCTTTCGGAATAAACCGTGAATATTATGGAGAAGATCTTATCAACGGCAGAATATATCTTCTCAATCAGAGGAAAATACCAGGAGAAAAAATCATCCGGACAACAAGGATAGGAATAAAGAAATCAGTCTCACTGAACTGGCGCTTCTATATAAAAGATAATCCATTTGTTTCCAGAAAATGATTACACCAAAAAACTTATTAATCGTTAGAACTGACCGTATTGGTGATGTTATTCTCTCCCTTCCCCTGGCTTCAATTATTAAAAAACATCTTCCTGCATGTAAAATAACCTTTCTTGTAAGAAATTATACCAGAGCCCTGGTTGAAAATCATCCTTACATAGATGAAGTAATCATTCTTAAAGAAAAAGGAAGAAAGATCCTTGTCAGGCAGAACGTTAAAAATATTGCGCATTATAATTTTGATTCTGCAGTTATTGTCTATCCTACGTTTGTAACATCCCTTATTATCTATCTAAGTAAAATAAAAATCAGGATAGGAACAGGTTACCGGTGGTATTCATTTTTATTCAATCAGAAGATATATGAACACAGGAAATATGCGGAAAGGCATGAACTTGAATATAATGTTAATCTCCTGAGTAAATTCGGTATTGATGAAAATGTCAGCCAGGGTAATGTTGAATTTAACCTTGCTCCGGATAGATCCAGTGAACAAAAAATTGATGAGATACTGCAGAGATCAGAAATCAATCTCAGGGAACCAATAATAATAATCCATCCCGGAAGCGGGGGCAGTTCGGTTGATCTTCCACAGCAGAAATTCAGATCCCTGGTAGAGAAGATATCGAAAGATCTTACAGAAAACATAATACTTACGGGAAGCGACAAAGAAAAATATCTTTGCGAAAACCTCAAACTGCGTCCCGGTATTTTGAACCTTGCAGGAAAACTCGACCTCCCGGGAATGATCGCCCTGATAAAAAAATGTTCTATTTTTATTGCCAATTCAACGGGACCAATCCATATAGCAGCTGCTCTCGGTAAATATACCATAGGATTTTATCCCCGGATCGCTGCCTGTTCAGCTGACAGGTGGGGCCCTTATACAAATAAGAAAGTTATTTTTTCGCCTAAAATCGAATGTTCTGACTGCACAAGGGAACAGTGCAGCCGGTTGAATTGTATGAACAGCATCGAAGTGACCGATATCTTTTATGAAACAGAAAAAATTTATAAGTTTATCCAAGACGAACGGAGAAAATAGATGCTCAGGAAATATTTGCTGTTATTTTTTTTACTGCCTGTTATATCATACGCCGGTTCCGGTAATGATAGCACACAAACTGATCCTGAATTCAGAACTTTAGAAAACAAAGCTTTTAAGGTTGGGGAGAAACTCACATTTGATGTTAAATACGGATTTGTAACTGCAGGGGTTGCAACTATGCAGATTCCTCAGATGAGAAGGATATCCGGCCGTGAGGCATACCATGTAACATTTGAAGTTAATTCTGTTCCCAGCTTCGACTGGATATATAAGGTACGCGACCGTTATGAAACCTTCATTGATGCAAAAGGACTCTTTCCCTGGAGATTTGAACAGCATATCAGGGAAGGTGGATATAGCCGTGACTTCTCTGCTTTCTTTGATCAGAGAAAAGGAAAAGCTAAAACCAGTGAAGGCGAGTATGAAATACCAAAATATGTTAATGACATTGTTTCTGCTTTCTACTTTGCAAGAACCTTTGATTATTCTACTCTTAAAGTAAATGACCGGATCCATCTTAAAAATTTTTATAAAGATAAAGTTTACGACCTGGATGTTCGCTTCCTCGGCAGGGAAACTATTGAAGTAACTGCGGGTACCTTTAAATGTATAGTTGTTGAGCCTTTAGTACAGGAAGGCGGACTTTTTAAGAGCGAGGGTAGCATAGTTGTCTGGCTGTCTGACGATGAATTAAAAATTCCCGTAAAGGTTAAGACAAAAGTTGTAATAGGTTCCATTGATGCGGAGTTAACAGCCTATGAAGGCTTGAAGGGTAAGCTCACTTCAAAACAATAATCTACTTGCCTGCTTAAAATGTACTAAATAGGAAAATGCCGGTCATTTATTTATTTTCACCAAATGGATGAATTCAATTCAAAACAGGATCCTTTTAATGAGGATCCTGAAAAAAATAAAGAGATTAAAAGCGATCTTGAAGGAGATGCCGGCAGCCGCATTGAACCCCAGATAAATCCTATAGCCGCTGCATTTATCGGCTTAATAGGAGGTTTTTTATTATACCAGATCGTCGGTGGTGTCATAACCCTGCTGATATTCGGGATGGACATTGATAAGGCTCCGGTTAATGCTGTCAGACTGATGACTATGGCCGGACAGATTCTTTTTATGCTTCTGCCTGCATTATTATTTTCAAAATGGTTTTATCTAGATATTTCAGCAGTAATCAGGACAAGAGTTCCGTCCTGGAAGGAATTTGTTCTTTTTGGTATCGGCATAATAATACTTACTCCGCTTCTCCAGTATATTATCACGGTTCAGAATTACCTCATAGATATCTGGGCTGCAAGTTCTCCCTTTATTCAATCTATTAAATCATCCCTCGATTCCTTAAATGACCTTGTTGAAAAGACTTATGGCAACTTGCTGACCGTACACAATTTCTATGAGGCTTTACTCGTTATTCTTGTTGTTTCTGTTATTCCGGCCCTCTGTGAGGAAACAATGTTCCGCGGATTTATTCAGAAAAGCTTCGAACTGAAGATTAAACCCGTCTGGGCAGCTCTTATCACGGCAACATTCTTTGGTATTTACCATTTTAACCCTTATGGTATGATACCATTAATAATACTGGGATTTTATTTCGGCTTTGCGGCTTACAAAAGCAATTCTATCCTGGTTCCTATGAGCCTTCATTTCACTAATAATTTTATAGCAATTATGGTATATTTTTTAATTGGAAATGAGGATCTCATTAATACGAAACCCGGAACAGATATAGATCTGAATTCGGCTGTGTTGATGATAGTATTATTATCTCTTATTATGGTAGGACTTATTATTAGTATCAGGAAATTTTATTCAAAACAGATAATTACTTAAGGAGGATTTATGCCTGTATGTCCTAATTGTGAATATGAATATGTTGAAGGAATTACTATATGTCCCGACTGTGGTACCAGGCTTGTTGAAGATGAATATTTTGTTCAGCCGGAGGAATGGACCGAAAAGAACTGGCAGGTAGTGTATACTTCAGGTCAGGAATATGATGTTGAAATGCTGAGGGATAACCTGGAAAGTGCGGGTATAAAGACTTCGATACTTTCACAGAAAGACAGGAATTTTCCTGCCCCTGGCGATTTTTCTCTGGTGAAACTATACGTCAGAAATGATGATGTGCAATCTGCTCTCAATTTTATTGAACAGGTTAAGAACCAGGATAGCAGCGAAGAAAATGAGGAAGAATAATCTCTGATGGCTTTGGGCAACACAACACAAAGAGTGCTTGTATCCCTTGTCGCTATACCGGTTATTATCGCGGTAAGCTATTTTGGCGGGATTTATTTCTTTCTGTTTGCATCCTTAATAGCTCTAGTCTCTTTTTATGAATTCAGTAAATTTGTAAAGAGAAAGGATGTATATGTCAACATAGCTGTAGGAATTATATTCATCCTGCTTCTTCTTGTTAATGAATATTTTCACTACCTTGATGTTTATTACCTCATTCTTGCCCTAACCGTAATACTTACACTTTTTGAGCTGTTCAGAAATAGAGGGTCTGCAATACTAAATATCGGAACAACAATGCTCGGTATCCTGTATATAGGTTTTTTTACAGATGCTTTGCTTGCAATAAGGGAATTTTATCCCCGGATAGAATACCTTTACCACCGCGGCGGCTTCCTTATAATATCGATTCTCGCCGCCATCTGGATTTGTGATTCTGCGGCATTCTTCGGTGGTACCAGTCTAGGAAAACATAAGCTTTTCCCCCGCGTTAGTCCAAAAAAAAGCTGGGAGGGAGCTATATTCGGGTTCATTTTCGCGATTTTGACCATGCTGCTTGCCAAAGTAATTATTTTGGACTTCCTTAGCTGGCCTTCAGTAATTATTTTAGGAATAATTGTAGGAATTATTGGTCAGATTGGAGATCTTGTAGAATCTCTCTTTAAACGTGATGCTGGAGTAAAAGATTCTTCAGGGATAATTCCCGGACATGGAGGAATTTTCGACAGATTTGATTCTCTGCTTTATACAGCTCCTGTAATTCTGCTTTACCTTAAATATTTTGCCTGAAAAATAGATTTTATGAATAAAAATAATAAATCCGGCGTCAGTATTATCACGTTGGGATGTTCAAAGAATACTGTCGATTCAGAAAGGCTGATGAACCAGCTTAACCTTAATAAGCTTAAGCTGAATGATAATCCTGAAGATTCAGATACAGTTATAATAAATACCTGTGGATTTATCGAAGCTGCAAAACAGGAGTCAATAAATACTATCCTTAATGCTGTTGCGCTTAAGAACCAGGGTAAGATGAAAAAAGTGATTGTTGCAGGCTGTCTCTCTGAAAGATACATGGAGGATCTTCGCGGTGAAATCCCCGAAGTTGATGCCTGGTTTGGTACTGAAAAGTATGAAGATATTCTTAAAGAACTTGGTGGTGAATTAAAATATGAGCTTCTCGGAGAAAGAATTCTTTCGTCTCCATCCCATACCGCTTACCTGAAGATTTCTGAAGGATGCGATCATCCCTGCTCTTTCTGCGCTATCCCCTTAATGCGGGGCAAGCATAAATCAAAATCAATAGAAGATCTCGTAAGAGAAACAGAATTCCTTGCCCGGAACAATACTAAGGAACTTGTGCTGATTGCGCAGGATACTACAGACTATGGAAAAGATATTTACGGCAGGAAAATGATTGCCGAACTTTTAAACAGGTTAAGTGAGGTTGAAGGTATACAATGGATTCGTTTAATGTACGCATATCCTTCGCAATTCCCCGATGAGCTCATTGATGTAATTGCAGAGAATCCAAAAGTTTGTAAATACGTTGATATACCTCTTCAGCACATATCTGATAATGTTTTGAAGTCGATGAGAAGAGGTGTTACTGCTAAAAGAACAAAAGAACTTATCAGGAAACTTAAAGCCAGGGTTCCGGGTATTACTATAAGAACAACATTTATTGTTGGTTACCCTAATGAAGGTGAAGCTGAATTCAGAGAGCTATGCGAATTTGTCAAGGAAACTGAATTCGATCGTATTGGAGCATTTACTTTTTCCATAGAAGAAAATACAAGCAGTTTCATTCTTGGTGATCCCGTACCTGAAAAAGTCAAACTTGAAAGAAAAAATAAATTAATGGAAATTCAGAAAGAGATTTCATTAAAGATTAATAGTAGATTTGAAGGAATGAAGCTGAATGTGATGATAGAGGGTAAAGAAGGTGATTATTTCATCGGCAGGTCTTACCGCGATGCACCTGAAGTTGACGGCGAAATTCTTATTCCCTCCAACGGCAGAAAACTGAAACCGGGTGAGTTTTATACCGTTGATGTTTTCGATTATAATGAATATGATTTATATGCCAACATTTCCCGGAATGGGAGAAAAACATGAAAAATTTATTAAAAATTGCACTGCTGCTTTTTTTGGTTCAACCGGTCCCTGCACAGGTGGAAACTGCTGACGAGCCCGATGCAGCCAGGTCGCTCCCTAAGTTTTACCAGGACTTTCTTAATTTTTATACACCAGACAGTGCTACCACCAGGGTGGATGCTTTTATTCAGGTACCTTATAACCAGATACAATTTATAAAATCTGATAAAGGATTTACGGCGAGTTATACCATCACAATTTCAGTTTTTAATGAAAACAGGGAGAAACTGATCGTAGAAAAGGTCTGGAACGAGGAAGTAAATGAAAAAGATTTTGAACAAACCAATAGTCAGAATAATTATAATCTAAGTTTTAAATCTTTTTTCCTTGCACCAGGTACATATATAATAAGAAGTTCTGTTGAAGATAAGGAATCGAAGAAAGAATATTCATTCGAGAATCCTTTTATAGTAAAATCGCTGGAAGATAGCCCGGCACTGAGTGACGTTATTTTTATTTCAAAGATGTCTGAATCAGAAGATGCCAAAAAAATACTTCCGAATGTTTCCGGGAATGTTGCTACACAAAAAGAAGGAGTTCCTTTATTTTTTGAAGCCTATTCCGATTCTGCTAAGAATGTTAGAATGGAATACATAATAACAAATGATAAGAAAGATGTAATTTTTCAGAGTAATGAGTCACATGCATCTTGATTCCGGAAAAACACAGATTTTTCATACTATTAAAGACAGTACAATCAGCCTTGGCAAATATCTCTTAACAATCTCCCTTTTGAATGACAAAGGGGTGGTTGTTGCATCAACTAACAAGGGATTTTTCTCAAGGTGGAGTGGAGTTCCCACAACCGTAAAAGATCTTGACCTGGCAGTAGATCAGCTGGTTTATATCGCATCGCAGTCTGAGATAGATTATATACAGGATGCAAAGTCCAAGGATGAAAAAACCAAGCGTTACATTGAGTTTTGGAAGAAAAAAGATCCCAGTCCCTCAACTGAGGAAAATGAAGCTTTCAACGAATATTACCGCAGGATTGAATACGCTAATGAACACTTCTCTCATTATGTTAAGGGTTGGAAAACTGACCGTGGAATGGTTTTCATTCTACTGGGAGCGCCTAACAATGTAGACCGTCATCCTTTTGACATCGAAACCAAACCTTATGAAGTCTGGCAGTACTACCAGATGAATAAGCAGTTTATTTTTGTCGATGAAAATGGGTTTGGAGATTACAGATTAATAACTCCTCTTTACGGGGATGATTACCGCTATAGATAATTATGATAGTTACAGTAACGTTAAATCCGCTTCTCGAAAGAAGGTATTCTTATAATAAGATAAGCTACCCCGGCATCAAATAGGGGCGGAAAGCTCGTTATCCAGGCAGGAGGCAAAGGAATAAATGTGAGCCGTCAGTTAAATCAGATGGGTATACCGGGACTCGCTTTTACATTCCTTGGAGGAAATAACGGTAAGCTCTTGAGAGATATCCTGAAGAAAGAGGATATAAACTTTACAGCAGTTAAAACGGAATCTGAAACCCGTGAGGGTGTTGTTCTGGTTGACGAAAACAGCCGGGAAACAACAAGTTTCTTTAGCGATAATCCTGAGATCTCTCCGGAGGAGGCAGATGAGTTCAAAGGGAAATTGGATAAAATAATTCAGAACTGTGAAATAGTTATATTTTCCGGAAGCTCTCCTTGTAAAAATACCGGTACGCTTATACCTTTCGGGATAGAAGCTGCCCGCCGGTATGATAAAGTTTCTGTATGCGATACTTACGGAGAACATTTGAAAGACTGTATAAATGCAGGTCCTACTATCCTTCATAATAATGTTGATGAACTCAGGAATTCGCTGAATCTTGAATTATCGTCAGAGGATAGTATGCTGACTTTCATGGAGGATCTCTACAAAAAGGGAATCAAACAAAGCTACCTTACGAATGCAGAAAAAATCTTTTATTCCTCTAACTTTGATTTTCATTTCAGGGTAACTCCGCCGGCAATAAAAACTTTTGATCCCACCGGAAGCGGAGATAGTTTTATGGCCGGGATTATATACAGCTGGCATAACGATTTGACTTTTGAAGAAGGATTAAAATTTGCAGTTTCGCTGGGTACATTGAATGCTTCAAGAAAAGATGTAAGTAATGTTCCCCTGAAAGATTCTGATAAGCTCATGTCCATGGTCGAAGTTGTCCCGATAGGTAAGAAAATGAAAACTTTAGATGTTACACCTCGCTAAATACATACCGGTCTGTTTATTATTCATCTCTTCATTATCAGCACAGGTCATAAAAGATTTTAATGTCAACGGCAACCGTGTATTTGATGATGACGATTATTTTACCTGGAGTGGTTTAAACACAGGAGAAAAGTATACACAAAACCTTTTGGATACCCTGAAGACTAACATTGCCGGTGAGTTGGGCAAAAGGGGTTACCTCGAAAGCAGATATGATTCAGTTTATGCAGAACTCTCTCCCGATTCTCAGGAGGTAAGCGTAACGCTATCTATTGATGAAGGACGGCCAACGTATATTAACCATTTTGTGTATGAGGGAGCTGACTTAGAAGATACAAGTAAAATTCTTCCTTTTTTTGATTTCCTTGAAGGGGAGATTTTTAACAAATCTGATCTGGAAACATCAATTGCCAATTCTCTCAATTATTACGAAGACTCCGGAAATCCTTTTGCGAGAATCATCATAAACTCAGTATATGTTTATTATGATTCGCTTAAAGATGAAAGCCTGGCAGATATCTATCTTGATTTTAAAAAGGGGAAGACAGAAAAATCGACAGGGTTGAAATTATCGGGAATTCCTCTACCAAAGATTATGTAATTGTACGTGAACTCAGGCTCAATAAGGGCGAAATGTACTCTCAATCCAAAATTGATGAGCTGCCTCAAAGGCTTAACAGGCTTCGTTTTTTTGAACCGGTTGATCCTCCCCAATTTTACATTAACAGTGAAAAGGAAGGAGTGCTTTCGCTTAATGTAAAGGAGAAACAGACTAATAACTTTGATGGAATACTAGGTTATATTCCGGGAACGAAGGATAATGAGAAGGGCTATCTTACGGGTCTTGTCGATATAAGTATGAGAAATCTGTTCGGAACAGGGCGTGCTGCAGCCATAAAATGGCAGCAGTTTGATAGGTATTCTCAGGAGCTTGAGCTTAAGTACCTGGAACCCTGGCTTTTCGGATATCCTTTTAATATTAATGGCGATTTTTATCAGCGCAAACAGGATACATCTTATGTTCAAAGAAAAATAGGCGGATCACTTGAATACCTTGCGACGGAAAACATCTCTGCATCTGTACTGATTTCATCTGAGCTCGTTATACCAACAATTAATAAAAATCCTATGTTTACTGTCTTCAACAGTAGTTCTTTAACTACAGGACTGAACCTTAAATTCGACAGCCGGGATGACCCGTATTCGCCTACCGGAGGATTGTTATTCCTTACTTCTTATACGTTCAGCAGGAAACGGATATATGGACCAAAAGAATTTATTACAGCAGAAATTAAAACGAATCTTAACCTGCAGAGGTTTGCTCTTGATCTCGGCGGATACTACCAGCTTTTCAACAGACAGGTTGTTGCTTTAAGTCTACACGGTAAAGAATTAAGGGGATCTTTTTTTGAGGACTCTGATTTATTCCGGCTGGGAGGAACCAGTACTCTCAGGGGATATAGAGAAAACCAGTTTCTTGGCTCAAGGATAGGCTGGGGGAATCTTGAATACAGGCTTCTTTTAACAAGAAGAACGTTTGCATTCCTCTTTTTCGATGCAGGATATTACTACAGAAAGCCTGAACCCGAAAGAAACATTCTTAAACAGGAAGGTTTCAAAACCGGATACGGCGTAGGTCTGAATATTGAAACAGGAGTAGGTGTGCTTGCCGTAAGTTTTGCACTAGCTGCCGGAGATTCCTTCTCCGATGGCAAAATTCATTTCGGCATAGTAAATGAATTTTAATACAGTTTGATTTTTTTCGTCTTTTCTAACTAACTTTCCGGCAATATTAACTGGATTAATGAACTATCTCACGAAAATTTATGGAATGATCGACCTGGTACGTATAGTAAACGTACTCATTACATTCCTTTCAGTGATTGCTGCCTATGTAATTTGCTCCGGCGTCTCATCCATGAATGTAATAGTTATTATAGGTGCTTCGGCGGCTTCGCTGGTTACTGCTGCCGGTAATGTAATAAATGATATATGGGATTATGAAACTGATTTAATAAATAAACCAAACAGACCGCTCCCTTCGGAAAGAGTATCAAAAAAGGCTGCACTTAATCTCTACTTTTCACTGGTTCTCCTTTCCGGAATCCTCGCCGAAATACTTGGCTGGGCAATTCTGGGAATTATTATATTTTCGCATCTGCTCCTGCTTATATACTCAATCGGACTAAAAAAAATTCCCTTCCTTGGGAATTTTGTAGTCTCATTTTTAACAGGATTTGTATTCATATTCGGAGGAATTATTGCCGGCAGCGTTATTGCCGCCGTTATTCCGGCAGTTTTTGCGTTCCTGATAAACTTTGCGCGTGAAGGGATAAAGACTATCGAAGATATCCCGGGAGATAAATCAGCAGGCATAACAACTTTCCCCCAGCTCTTTGGAATAGATTTTTCGAGAAAGCTTATATCTGCCTTTTTACTTCTGCTTTTAGTTTTTACATTTGTGCCGTTCTTTAAAGGCTATTACGGGATCGAGTATTTTTTAATCATTATGGCTGTGGTAAATCCACTGCTCGTCTATGTAATTAAATCCCTCCTCGAAAACAGCCCGAAGATGAACTTGAATAAATTAAGTTTTATTTTAAAATTAAATATGATTTTCGGCCTTACTGCAATATACTTTGGAAGATGAGAAAATTCGATAATTCATTCCGCACTGATTCTGTAGAATTAATAGCAGGATCAGATGAAGTAGGGAGGGGACCACTCGCCGGACCGGTTGTTGCAGCTTCAGTAATCTTTCCTAAAGACATAATTATTTATGGAATAAGAGATTCAAAAATGCTCACCGAGGAAGAAAGAGAGAAACTACTTCCAAGGATACTTGAACGCTCTATAGCCTGTTCAGTTTCAGTCATCTCTCATGCACAAATTGACAGGATAAATATCCTGCAGGCTTCACTTCTTGCAATGTATACTTCACTTACACGCCTCAGGGTTCAGCCTCACCTGGTTCTGGTTGACGGTAATAAAGGTTTTGATTATCCTGTTCCTGTAATTCCGGTTATTAAGGGTGATGCCAAATCCTTTTCTGTTGCCGCCGCATCCATCGTTGCTAAGGTAGCACGGGATAGGATTATGAAAAGACTTTGTCCCCGTTTTCCCCAGTATCTCTGGTCAAAAAATAAAGGTTATGCAACCCCTGAGCACATAGATGCGATAAAGGTCTACGGAGCCTCACCGCTTCACCGTAAAACCTTCTTAAGAAGAATACTTGAAGAAGGGCTAGAACCTGAATTGGAATTTGAAATAGAACCGCCATCGGATTGAAAATGGATATTGGTCATAAAGAACTGGGGAGACTTGGGGAGGAAAAAGCAGCCGCAGAGCTGAGGGAAAGGGGTCTGCACATCATTGAAACTAATTATACGTTCGGCAGAGGAGAACTGGATATAATCGCTAAGGATGGCGATACCCTGGTGTTCGTTGAGGTTAAATCACGCAAGGACCTTGAAATGGGGGATCCTGTCTATGCCGTTACTCCAGCCAAGGTTAAACAGATAAAAAAGATAGCCGAACTTTATTTGTTCGAAAAAGGTATTGATGATGTTGAATGCCGCTTCGATGTGGTTACCGTTTTATTTGAAAACCCGGATGATCCTCAAATAGTACATTATCCCGATGCTTTTAATTAAACTTCCTGCACATAAAAACTTAATTCCATACTTCTAAGTTTTGCTTCTTTAATTTTCGTAAAAAATATTCATTAACTTACTGAAGTATTATTCATAATTTTTTGAGATTGATGCATATTTCCCACATTCGGCTTAGGAGGATTTCAGCCGTAATCATCTTTGTACTGCTTGTTTGTCCGCTTCTAAGGGGACAGGAGAAAAATTATTTCTATACGGGTAAACCTTACGGAAGCGAGGCTCTGTTTAACCCTATCAGTCTTTTCATAAATGGAAGCTATGATGTTACCCAGCTTCAATCAGTTTCAAACCGGATAGGGGATCAGAATTATGCAAAGACGTTTCACGTTGTGATGAGAAGCCTTGGTCATCCATTTGAAAACATTAAGCACTATGGTTGGAATAAGTTCCTTCGTTCTGAATTTTTCCCACTTAGCTTTAAGAAGGAGGAAATGCAGTGGATTCCCAACTATCAGCAGCATTTGATAGGCGGGGGAATGCTTTTTACGGCCATGAAGGAATGGTACGCGGGCGCATAATTTTCCGGTTCCATGGCTGCTGTCTTCAGTAACGCTTATGACACACCATATTCTGAATGAGATGCTGGAATCCGGACCAAACGAAACGTGGAGCGTTGATGAAGTTTCCGATATCTATATTTTTGATCTGGGCGGGATAGTACTTTTCAGCTTCGATACAATAAATGAATTTTTCAGTAAAACGCTTAATCTGTCCGACTGGTCTCTTCAGGCAACAATTATGTTTCCTTACGGAAGAGTAAATGCGGGACAGTATTTCTCGATGAAATGGAAGCTTCCTTTTTCCGATACTTATTCTCTCTTCTATCGTTACGGTATGGGTGGTGTAGCAGGTCTTTCCAAAAAACTTGAATCAGGTGACAATCTTTCATTCGGTGTAGGATTTAGATCAAAACATCTGGTTAACCTGCCGGGTGCAGCCAGGTGGAGGACAATAGAAACAAGCTGGCAGGCAGGAGTTTATTACGATAGAAATAATTCACTGCTTGCTTCAATAACTTTAAGCGGTGTCAAAGAGTATTTTGCTTCAATCGACGTTTATCCCGGTATACTGAACATAGGGAGATTTTCTCCGGGTCTATGGACGGTAATAGGAAGAAATGGTAATACTACATTTGGTATAACCACTCAATATGTGCTTAGTTTCGGCTATGAAATGTCCTACTGAAACGCTCACAAAATACATACGACATTTTTAGTAAATTCATATGTACACGAACCAAACTGTTAAAGTGTGTTGAATTTCTGTAAGTTTTTGTAAAATAATATGTTGCATCTCACTAATTGACACAATGATAGACAGGGCATCCTTTTTTTCAGAAACATTTTTTATTATTTTCTTATGGCAAACAAATTTTTTTACCAACAAAATCTATTAAGTGAACAGCCTCAAAAAAGATAACCCGGTTGAGTTCAGTGAATCATTAACTAATTTTTTCACCACTGTAGCCGGATTAAGTACATTTACCCTCAGGTTCTTCAAAAGTGTGTTTCTGCCGCCGTACGAGTTTGGTGAGATTAAGAAACATATGGATGAACTCGGGATAAAGACAATGCCTATTGTTACGGTGGCCGGGTTTATTATCGGGCTTGTTCTGGCAATGCAGAGTCAGCCTGTAATGCAGCGGTTTGGGGCGGAATCGTACCTTCCAAGTATGGTTTCCTTGTCGGTTGTACGTGAACTTGGTCCTGTTTTAACCGCCCTCCTTTTTGCAGGCAGGGTTAGTTCCGGTATCGGTGCCGAACTTGGTTCTATGAGGGTAACCGAGCAAATAGATGCAATGGAAGTTTCTGCTGTAAATCCCTACAGGTTCCTTGTTGTTACAAGAATACTAGCCTGTACTTTTATTCTTCCTATACTTACCCTTTATGTTGATTTCCTGGCTATTATAGGCGGATTTGTTGCAATGAAGCTTTCAACTGGCACTACTTTTCAATTATATATTAACGCTATCTTTAAGTCACTTGAGTTTTCCGACCTTATCCCGGGGATTCTGAAAACTTTCGTCTTTGGCTTTATTGTCGGTGCTGTAGGGTCATTTAAAGGATATTTTACTGAGAACGGAACTGTCGGTGTAGGGAAAGCCTCCACAAGCGCTGTGGTTATGTCGTCTCTTCTGATTCTTCTTGTAGATATGGTACTAGTAAAGCTTACGGTGTGGATATGGGCAAAATAATGGTTAAGGTGGAAAATGTTTCGAAAGCTTTCGGCGATAACGTCGTTCTTGATAACGTATCATTCAAAGTAGAGGAGGGGGAAAATTTTGTAGTGTTCGGACGCAGCGGAACAGGCAAAAGTGTATTGCTGAAGTGTATGGTCGGGCTGCTGGAACCTGATGCAGGAGAAATAATCATTAACGATAAAAGTGTATTGAATATCCCTATAGAAGAAATGAATGAAATCAGGAAACATATAGGGTTTTTATTCCAGGGTTCGGCATTGTATGATTCAATGTCAGTTAGAGAAAACCTTGAATTTCCTTTAATAAGAAACTTTGATTTTTCTCCGGACGAACGCCTTGAAAAAATTAAATCGGTGCTTGAAAAAGTAGGACTTGAAAAAGCAATAGACAAAAAACCTTCTGAGCTTTCAGGCGGAATGAAAAAAAGAATCGGGTTGGCAAGAACCATCATAACTGAGCCGATGCTTATACTTTATGATGAGCCGACTACCGGACTGGATCCCATAACTACCAAAGAGATAAGTCAGCTGATAGTTGAGCTCCAGGAGGATCTTAATAGTACTTCAATAGTTGTTACCCACGACCTTATTTGTGCGAAGATTGTTGCTAATTCAGCTATTGTTTTGAAGGACGCAAAAATTAAGTTTCAAGGCGATATAAAAGAGCTTGAAGCTTCTGAGGATAATTTTCTTAAAAACTTTTTCAGCGGGGAAATAGTCGATGCAAATAGTTGAGAAAAAAAATGGCTAAAAAAACTTCATCTGTAAAAATCGGAATTTTTATCTTCCTCGGTATAACTATACTCGTCGTGGCAATTTTCTTGCTTGGAGGAAAGGAACAGTTGTTCAGCTCGACTTTCAATGTGAAGGCCTACTTCAAAACCGTGCAGGGCCTTAAAAGCGGTGCTACAGTTCGCCTTAGCGGTATTGATGTCGGTACCGTTAAAGGTGTTCAGATTGTCAATGATACCACGGGCCGGGTACAGGTAACCATGAGTATCAAGGAAGACGTTGCACGTTTCATAAGAACTGATACAAAAGCTACTATTGAAACCGAAGGACTTGTAGGTAACAAGGTAGTCGTTCTTGAAATAGGCAGTGCATCGGCAGATCGTGTCAGAGAAGGCGGAACTATCCGAACCAAAGAGCCTATGAGTTTTTCTGCAGTTATTGAGGAAACACAGGGGGTAATGCAGTACACTAAGCAAATGACTAAAGACCTCTCCGAAATTGTATCAAGGGTTAACAGAGGCGAAGGTTCTATCGGCAAACTCCTTGTTGATGATCAGTTATATACGGATGCAACAAATCTTACCAGGCAGGCTGATAAAAGTCTTCAATCTATTACTAGTGAATTCGATAAAGTTACCGATCTGTTCAATAACCTGGGTGAAGGTGTTAAAGGTGTGGTAACTAATGTGGATACAACCGTGGCACATCTTGATTCTATCCTCGTTGGTATTAAACAGGGTAGAGGAATTCTGGGTGAAGTTCTCGTAAATGGAAGCCCTTTTGACTCAACCCTTCGTGAGACAATGACTAATATCCAAAAAACTACGGCAGATGCAAGGCTCGCAGCATCACGCCTTGCTGAAAATATGGAAGCTTTAAAACATAACTGGCTGTTCAAGAGCTATTTTGAAAACAGGGGATACTGGGATAAAGCAGAATATGAGGATGATATAAATGCTAAGCTGCAGGAATTGAATGATAAAATGAAACTGATTGATGCCCGGATCAAAGAATTAAAATCTCTTGAAGTAGAAACTTCCAGTAAATAGCAAGCTCTTTCCATCTACAAAATGAGCTCATACATATTTTATTGTGCATGGATAAGAATGATTTATTATCCGCTTCACAATGAAATAGCCGCGTGATGCTCATTTTTTTACCACCAATTCTTCTTTATCTTTTTGTAAATTGCAGGTTCGTAAAATTTTAATCGAGACTAATGACAGCCAAAGAGAAGAAAATAGTTGTAAAAGGCGCAAGAGAGCACAATTTAAAGAACCTGAGCTTTGAGATTCCCAGGAACAAGCTTATAGTATTTACGGGAGTGAGCGGGAGCGGTAAATCATCGCTTGTTTTTGATACTATTTATGCTGAAGGTCAGAGAAGATATGTAGAAAGTTTATCAGCGTATGCAAGGCAGTTCCTCGAAAGGATGAACAAACCTGACGTTGATTTTATCCAGGGTATCAGTCCTGCAGTTGCTATTGAACAGAAAACCGGGGCCCGGAACACACGCTCTACAGTAGGCACTACTACCGAAGTATATGATTACCTCCGTCTTTTATTTGCCAGGATAGGGAAAACGATCTGCTTTGAATGCGGTAAGGAAGTAAAGAAGGCTACCACTACTACAGTTACCCAATGGCTCGAGGAACAGGAAGAGGGTACAAAATTATATTTAACCTTCCCCCTGCATATTCACGAAGGTACAACGGTTAAGCAGGAAATAGAGCTCCTTCAGAAAAGAGGTTTCTTCAGGATCTATTTTAATAACAGATTGGTTGATCTTAGCGAGGAGGCTGTACTTCCTAAAAAGAAAAATGGCATAAGAGTGGTAATCGAAAGGTTCAAAGCCTCCGGGGAGATAAGAGAAAAGCTTGCAGATTCTATTGAAGTGACTTTTAAAGAAGGCGAGAACAGGCTTATTATAATAAATGCTGAAACCGGTGAAGAGAAAGAGTTTAATAAATTTTATGAATGCTGCGGGATAAGATACGAGGAACCCGAACCAAGATTCTTTTCATTTAATAACCCGTTTGGGGCATGTCCGGTCTGCCAGGGATTCAGCAAAACAATCGGTATCGATATGAACCTGGTTGTTCCAAATCCCAATTTGACCATAGTTGATGGTGCAATCGCACCTTTTCGTTCTGCGAAATATAGCGTTCATCTCCGCGACCTGATCCAGAATGCAAAACAGTATGCAATACCTATCAATATTCCATTCAAGGAACTGAAACCTGAGCAGGTTGCTGCAGTCAGGAAAGGCTTTGGCGATTATATCGGGATCGATCGTTTCTTCGAGAAGCTTGAGAGCAAGACATACAAAATGCATGTACGCGTTCTGCTGAGTCGTTATCGCGGATATTCAACATGCTCTGCCTGTAAGGGATCCCGCTTAAGAAGAGAAGCTCTGCAGGTAAAAATTGATGGTATGTCAATTTATGATACCGTTAATATCCCGATTGAGCAGTCTCTTGAATTCTTCTCTAATCTTCAGCTTTCAGAATATGATGAAATGGTTGGAGAAAGAGTACTTAAGGAGATTATAAAAAGATTAACGTTTCTTAACAACGTAGGTATAGGCTATCTTACTCTCGACCGCTTAAGCAGTACACTTTCGGGGGGAGAGACGCAGAGAATAAACCTGGCAACCTCCCTTGGATCTTCCCTGGTTGGAACACTTTACGTGCTTGACGAACCAAGCATTGGGCTGCACCCTAGAGATAATGACAGACTTATTAATATTCTTAAAAACCTGAGAGATATAGGCAATACTGTACTTATAGTAGAGCACGACCCTGATATGATGAGATCTGCTGATATTCTTATAGATATGGGTCCGAAGGCAGGTGAGGCAGGAGGAGAAATAGTTGCTTCAGGAACATACGAGGAAGTCTTAAAAGACAAGAATTCTCTTACAGGTAAATACCTTTCGGGCAAGCTCAGCATTCCTGTTCCTTCTGAAAGAAGAACCAGAAAAACGAAAGAAATCAAAATTACAGGAGCAAAGGAACATAACCTGAAGAACCTGGATATATCAATTCCATTGAACAAGTTTGTAGTTATTACCGGTGTCAGCGGCTCCGGTAAAAGTACTCTAATACACGATGTCTTATACGGCGGTGTGGCCAAGTATCTGGGTTTTAATCCTCCCAGGATCGGGGATTATGATGATATAAAAGGAATAGAATATATCGATGAAATTGAAATTGTTGATCAGTCTCCTATAGGTAAAACCCCGCGCTCTAATCCTATAAGCTACATTAAAGCATTCGAACTTATACGTGAACTTTTTGCTTCAACTCACCAGGCTAGAGCAAGAGGTTATAAGCCCGGCTTCTTCTCCTTTAATGTTCCAGGGGGAAGGTGTGAAACCTGCCAGGGTGATGGGTTCATCAAAGTCGAAATGCAGTTCCTTGCTGATCTTTACCTTGAGTGTGAAGACTGCGACGGTACAAGGTATAAAAAGGAAATAAGGGATATTACTTACCGGGGAAAGAATCTTGTAGAAGTGCTTAATATGACCGTGGATGATGCAGTGAAGTTCTTTAAGGGAAATGATAAGATTGTTAAGTATCTGCAGGTTCTCTCTGATGTCGGGCTTGGCTACATTAAACTGGGACAGCCGTCAAACACCCTTTCCGGCGGCGAGGCTCAGCGAATTAAACTGGCATCTCACCTTACGTCCCAGCGGGATCGTAAGCATACGCTTTTTATTTTTGATGAACCTACTACGGGACTTCACTTTGACGATATTTCAAAACTGCTGAACTGCTTCAATCTTCTGCTTGAAAGAGATAACTCGGTGGTTATAATTGAGCATAATCTCGAGATTATAAAATGCGCAGACTACATAATTGATATGGGTCCGGAGGCAGGTGATAAGGGCGGTGAGGTGGTTGCAGCAGGTACTCCTGAGGAAATAGCGGCAAATGAAAAATCCTGGACAGGAAAATATCTAAAATCTCATCTGAATTAAGGCTTCTCCGCTTATTGATTTCCTAGCCTGAAAAGGCTAAGTTGTCTTTTAAGATATGCGAGGACTTGCAGGGAAAGCATGTTAAAACGGCTATTCAGGTTTGGATCAACAGCTTCAGTGAATGCTTTGATAAAACTTCTGAATAAAAAATGCTGAAGAGATTTCAAAAATATTTTATATCTAATTATGAAAAGCTGAAGCTCTCCATGAGCCTGATGCTTGGTGTTACTGCGCTTATCTTCCTTGTCTTCTACTTAATCGGCTGCTTCCTGGAACTTTGGAAATATAACCTGATCGACCTGGTATTTAATCCGGTTGCAGGTTCAATTATTGTTGTTACTCCTCTCTTTATGCTGATAGTCATCCTGAGATTTATCAACTATTATAAAACAAGAATTTTGTTCTGCAATATTGTTAAAAAGCATCGCGGCACAGTTCGCTTTTTCCTGCAGAAGGATGATAAAGGTAATCCGGATAACGAAATAAAATATATTCTCTGGGGAAACTATAAGGATTCATCATTCAGGTTCACTTATTCTTTAGGTCATCCTTTAATGATTTCGCTTGTCTGCAATAAGGCTGAGACGAATTTAATTCTACTCCACAAAATACTGCAAAAGCTTAAACTGAAAGGGATCTATCTTAACTGCTATGGTTTGACCCTTGAGTTAAATAAACCATCCTCAATAGAGAACCTGGAAGTAATACCCTATAAACTTGATTCTTTAATAAATAACTTCAACCTGCTTTTAAGTGAAACCCGGCAGGCTGTCTGAAAACAGGTTAAAAACCCTGGGAAAAATTAAATTCCCATAACCAGTTTTTATCCGGTCTGTTCAGCGGTCTTACAAAATCTACTTCACCTATAAGGTACCCGAACAAATTTATTCTTGCTACAAGTCCTGCGCTGCTCACCGGTTTTCTGCTGCCGCCTGCAAACCAGGGTTTATTACGTTGATCCCATGCTAGTCCTGTATCAAAGAATCCCCCAAACTCGATAGGAAGGAAACCATAATAACCTTCACCTATACCAAACAATCCAAGCAGAGGAAAGCGAAGTTCAAAATTGGCAATCAGCATTTTGCTTCCTACAATTCTATTAAAAAGATCAGAGTCAGTAGCAGAAAAGGTACCGTATTGATAGCCTCTCACAAGGTCGGGATAGCCAAGGAATAAAGGATACAATCTCTCGTCCTCAGCGCTTTTACCATATCGTCCCAGGTGCAGCAGCCTGCCGGCAATGGTGAATGGCATAATAGGCATAATATATTTTCTGTAGTCTGCTAACAGGTTCGTCCAGTACAGCGTTCCAACAAACTCATCTGCTTCCAATCGGTATCGCGTACCAAGAATGGGACCGGTTGCTCCGAAATAGCTGTTATCATAAACCAGCGCGGCGCTTGCCGTTCCAAGGTTTATTGCAGAGGGAGCTCCAAGATCTTCTGTATTATCCAGAAGTAATTGACCCGTGTTCAGAGATACTGCCCGGGTTTCAACACTATTATTATAACTGATATTCTGATATCCCCCGGTTAGCTCAACCCTCATCACCTGGCTGAAAGGATACATTAGTATGCCCGTTAGTTCTCTATGGGTTTCCTGGTAAATGATTCTTTGTTCAACATAAGCAGGTTCGCCGTTTATATCCTGGCCATATGCGCCGAATCCCAGGTAAATAAGGGGAAGCTGCTGAACAGCTGCACCCCAGTTCCACCTGTGCGCAGTATTCAGATAACCCCCGAAAGCAGAAATGGAATTAAAGAAAGATATTCCCGGGTTTGTTTGTACCTGCAGCGCTGTTGAAAGAGTATAATTGGAAAGCATATCGCTCCAGAGAAGAGATATTCCTCCCCCTACATACGTTCCAAACCTGTCTATCCCTGCAGCAACAGAAGGCTGGCTTATTCCGGTTAGCGAGAGAGAGGGACTGTAGTCTGTTACGGTAAAGCTGCTGTCTGACATCATACCGTAATTGGGATCAGCAAAACTGTTCACCAGGAGAGTAGAAGCTCTGGTTTCGGGCGGAAGTTTTGCAGGATCAGGTCCGCTCAGCTCCATTGGAGCTTCGGGATTTAAATTATCAAACCTGTATATGTTATACTTCCTTTTCTCGAAAACGCTGACTGCTATCTCATCGTTAGAACCTGCAACTGAAAGGGCGGGACTTATATCCGTAATTCCTGTTATCCCTACAAACAGGTTCGTCATTTGGGTAATCTTTCCGGAATCAATATTTATTTTATAAAGATTGGTTATCCCCTGGGGTGCAGAGAGGAAAAAAATACTTTTTCCATCGTGAGACCATTGGGGGTTAATATTTTTAACATCGTTGAAAGTTTCAACTTTAGTAATTTCACCATTGTCAGGATTCAAAAGAGCGAGCTGGTTATTTCCAATATCAAGATTCTTAAGGTCAGTTGTGAAACGATCAGTTACAAACGCGATCCTGCTTCCATCAGGTGACCAGGAAGGCTGAATCTCGGCATAAGAATCATCGGTTAATCTTTTCAGGGAATCGGTTTGAAGATCATATTCCCATAAATCGGTTAATCCTCCCTGTATTCCAGAAAATACGATGTATCTTCCATCAGGCGACCATGAAGGATTAAGTACCTCTCCCAGGTTTTCAAATCTCATCTCTTTTTCTATATTACCATTAGCTATATTGATAATGGATAAAACAGGTCGTCCTTTTGTTACAGCAGGGAAGATAAATTTATCACCTGCAGGATTCCAGGAACCGCCTGAGTTTATAAATTCCAGGCTCTCAAGGTGGGGATCAAGCTCGGTTCTAAGGATAGTTCTTTTAATTTCTCCTGTTTCGGCATCAGCGAGGAAAAGGTCTATTGCGAATAAATTTTTTGAGGAGAAGAATACCATGTTTTTTCCATCCGGACTTAACACAGGAGCAATGTTCAACTCACCGCCGTTTTCTTCTGAGATCAGTTTTTTACCATAGTCGGAAGGCCTTTTGGTTATACTTTTCAGCGAATCATACTGATCGTGAAGGGATTGTGCCCACAGCCCTGATAAGGAATCGGGGGTAACATGGAAAAGCGTGTCTATAGCATCATTAATACTTCCAAGATATGCACCTGTCGTTAAGAGATCAGCGATTTTTTTATCACCCCATCTGCCTGCGATATATGCAAGCAATGCGTCACCGTACCTGTATGGAAAATATTCGGGATTATTCAAATCATCTATTGTAGGAATCTCATTAAGTACAGCATCCCGCATCCACATCGCTGTGAAAGGGTCATCCGGACCCAGCGTGAGAAATTCAGCCATACCTTCAACGAACCAGAGGGGAAGTTTTGAAAGCTGGGGAGCCTGCCCTCCGAAAGTACTGCGCATAGCTCCGGTTATATCATACTGAAAAGCATGAACCAATTCATGTCCAATAACATGATTAGTTTCATTCAACGGCCCTGCAAGAGGCAGAATGATACGTCTCCTCAGAGGTTCGGTTACACCACCGACACCTTCACTAATTTGTCCCCCTATAATATTTGTCTGAACGAATTGCGGAAAACTTCCATACAGGACTAAAGGCTGTTTTCCGTGTAAGGAATCACTGAAATAAAAGGACTGACGTTTATACCATCTTTCGGCCAGTAATGCAGCAATATGAGCCCCTTTGCTCTCTTCAGGGTAAAAATAAATATTGAAATTCGGAGTATGTAGAACCTTAAATTGGAAGTCATTATACTGAACTTTATTTCTTCCAAAATATTGCGGATAAGATGAGCTGCTTATGAAAATTACAAAAAATAAGATAAAAAGCAGGATAATTGATTTGAACTTTGACATTTCATTTCCTGAAAAAAATATTGTAATTAAAAATTAGATTAAAAATGGCCGGTAGTGGTGATTGCAGTCAATTTCATCTCTAAATTAAATAAAAATAATGTGGATTAATTCATATTTTTTCTCCAGATTATGGACCCAATGATGATAAAAAATAGCGCGTATTCAATTTTGATCTGCTTTATAACTTTTATTGCTGTTACCGGGTGCGATGATATTATAAGTGCGGATGTGGATGAGGAATTTTTTATCGGACCGGGTCAACAAGCGGAGATCCAGGAATCTGATATGACAATAACCTTTAATAGGGTTATTGAAGATTCACGGTGTCCCATAGGAGTTGAGTGTGTTTGGGCTGGAAATGGAAAGGTGGAAATTACAGTTCATTTTTCCGGTGGAAAGTCCCGGGCTCAGGAAATTAATACAAACCTTGAACCCAAAGAAATTAAGGCGGGAAAATACCGGATTCATCTACTGGACCTCCAGCCTTACCCGGTAAATAATCAGGAATTACAACCTGAAAACTACCGGATAAAGCTGATTGTTGCGAAATGAAAAAAACGGCTCGAAAACCGTCGTATTTGCGTCTTATTTTAGTACACACTCCGTAAATAATGCAAGTTAATTAATTATTCTTATCATTTTAGCCATAAATTTTATACATTTAGTACGAAAAAATGTGTTGGTAGTTATTGGTTGATACGAATATTTTGCTTATTATCTGTGACTTTTTCTTCTTTATCATGTATTTGCCTGAGGAAAAAATTAGAAGTTTATTAGCTTTTTTAATCTTTTCAGGAATTCTATTCCTGAATTCCTGCGATGCACCGAGAGAGAACCCTCTTGATCCGAATTCCAGTGACAATCAGCTCGGTACTATAGAAGGAACTATTCAAACGTTCAGTCTGCCATACACACCAATAAAAGATGTTGAAGTATTCTGGAAACCAGGAAATAAAATGGTTTATTCAGATGCAAACGGAAATTTTTCAATTCCTAATATTAAAACAGAGATGGGTCAGCTTATTTTCCGTAAGGAAGGTTACCATAACGATACCGTAATGGTAAACTGGCCCGGCCGCAAAGTTAATGAGCAGGTTAACCTGAACAAAATCCCGACGCTTGATAGTCTTTCAATATATAGTATTGTACTGAATTCCGCTAATCCTCCTTCAGTGATGAGTGAACTTGTTATTCAAACAATGGTTAAAGATATAGATAATGATATTGACACCGTTTATGTCATTAATGATCAGTTAGGTCTTGTGAAAACAATGGATTTTGATATAGCCTCCAAGACTTTTATGACAGAGCTTACACCCCAGGAACTTGGTCTTACAGACATTGAACAAACTATAGGACTTACGTTCGACTTCCGGGTTCGAAACGTCCTTGGAGAAATTACTATTCTTCATGGATCTGGTGTAAAACGTATAATAAAAAACCAGGTTACAGGTTTACTCCCTTCAAATAATCAGGTGATATCTACGGTACCTTTCAACCTTACGTGGAATGTTTATTCTCCGGGTTACTTATTCCGGTATAAGGTTGAGATATATACAAATGATGGAAGTCAACTTGTAAAAAGCGAAGATAATATTTCATCACTTGATACTATGTTTACAGTAGACAGCCTTGAAACCGGCAGTTATTGGTGGGTTATTTGGGTTATTGATGATTTTAAGAATCAGGATAGATCGATACCCTCAGCTTTCAGTATACAATAATGGAGAAATAATTTGAAAATGAACGGCTCTGCAGAGACGATTGAAAATATAAAGCAGATCGGTAAAGAACAATTCGAGACTCTGTACAAAATCAGCCAGGCTTTAAATTCAGCTACCTACCAGGACAGCCTGATTAAGGAAACTCTTGACGTTATTATCCGGGTATTGCACGCAGACCGGGGTTTATTTGTAAAATATGAATCTGAAGCAAACAAATTTTCAATAATTGGCGCCCGGAATATGGAGCAGCAAAGTATTGAAGATATATCTGTTTTTTCTTCCGGAATCCTTCAGAAAGTGATTGAGAGGGGTGAGCCCGTATTATATCACGATGTGCAGAATGATCCTAATATCTCACAGTTTGAAAGTATCCAGATCCATAACATAAAATCTATTCTCGGTGTACCGATCAAACAAAATGACAAGGTATGGGGTGTAATTCTGGTCGACAGCAGTATAAACAGAAAAGAGTTCACCGATGAGAATATGGTATTTCTTGATTTCTTTTCTAACCTTGTATCATTGGCTCTTGACAGGATTACCAGGTTTGAGGCACTTGAGGATGAAAACATAATTCTCCGGAATCAGCTTCAGGCTTCAAAGAATCTCCCTGAATTGATTGGAGATAGCCCTGCGATGCAGAAACTTGCAACCCTGATACATAAGGTTGCCGGAACCGATGCAACGGTTCTGCTTCTAGGGGAAAGCGGTACAGGAAAAGAGCTTGTTGCAAGGGCCGTGCATACACTTAGCCGGCGAAGAGAACTTCCATATCTGGCTCAATTCTGCGGATCAATTCCTGATTCACTTCTTGAAAGCGAATTATTCGGTTATAAAAAAGGTGCATTTACCGGAGCAAATAATGATAAAAAAGGATTATTTGAAGTTGCAGATAAAGGTACCTTTTTCCTTGATGAGATAGCTGATATTTCCCTGGCATTGCAGGCAAAACTTTTGCGGGTGCTGCAGAATAAAGAAATAATGAGACTGGGAGACACTCAGATTATTAAAGTTGATGTAAGAGTAATAGCAGCAACAAACAAAGATTTAAGACAGCTGGTTAAAGACGGCGGCTTTCGCGAAGACCTGTTCTACCGTTTAAATGTATTCCCGATTCGTGTCCCTCCTTTAAGAGAACGTAGAACAGATATACCCCTCCTGGTTGATTATTTTATCAAAAAATATTCATATGCCAACATAAGAGTTGCTTCAGCAACTTTAAAAAACCTTGAGGAATACAACTGGCCCGGAAATGTAAGACAGCTCGAGAATGTTCTTCAAAGAGCTTTGATATTATGTGATACTGATAAACTGCTTCCGGAACATATAGTGATTGAGGAGGAAACAGGAGATATGGAATTCGGTGGTACTCTGAGAGATTTTGAAAAAATGCTTCTTATTAAAAGGCTTAAAGAGTTTAACGGAAACAGGACTGCTACTGCCAAATCTTTAGGCGTCTCTGTTCGCTGGGTTCAGCTGAAACTTAAGGAGATTGAAGAAAAAGTTTAGAATGCAGAATACTTCAACGGAAATACTATACGATAAGTTCGAGATAATCGAGACCATCAAAAAAGATGTGTACTCTACGGTTTATCTCGCTAATCATATTTATCTCGGTAAGAAGATCATTTTAAAAACACTGAATACTGATGAACTTTCTGATAAAACCATCCTTGCCAGGTTCAAAAGAGAAGCTAAAATACTTGCCATGCTTGAACATCCCAACCTCATCAAAGTACTTGATTTCGGGATGGATAAGAGCCATTTCTATATCTCATTCGAATACTTTGATAGTAAAAACCTCAGAAGCATAATCAGGCAGAATAACTATACTCTTGAGCAAAAAAGGTCATTGGTTATAAGGCTGATGAAGGCCCTGAATGCTGCGCATCAGAATCATATCGTTCACCGGGATATAAAACCGGAAAACCTGCTGGTTAACCCCAGGCTCGAACTAAAAATAGCAGATTTCGGTCTGGCTTTAATGCAGGATGAAACGAAACTTACTATTCAGTCTTCTATCGTTGGTACACCAAGCTATATGTCACCTGAGCAGATCAGAGGTGAAACCGTCCATCCCCAGTCAGATTTATTTTCTGCAGGTATTGTTGCTCTGGAGCTTTTTATTGATGAGAACCCCTTCCTGGGGAAAGATATCAACGAAACGATAAACAAGATTCTAACTTTCAGGGAAGAGGATATAGAAGAAAAAGTTGCTCATCTTCCTGAGGATATTCAGACGATACTAATGGGACTTCTTAGAAAGAATACTGAAAAAAGGTTTCATTCAGCAGAAGAAGTTTTAAGTATCCTGGGCATCCAGGCTTCAAACCACGACCTTAAATTAGAGATTGAAGATACTGCGGAAGATAAAACAGGAAAATATTTTCTTATAGGAACTTCTCTTCTGGTTGCTATGATAATTATAGCTGCCGGCATATATTATTTTCTCGCACCGAAGCAGGGTGAAGTGATCAATCCAAACCTTGCGGAGAAGAATTATACCTTTACTGATAAAAATTCCCGGAATATTTTTTCACCGAGTATTACCAGGGATAATGTTCAGAACAGCGTCCCTGGTTCACTGCTTCAGGGAAAACTTTTTGTTGAAGCAAAACCTTACGCCGATGTATACATTGATAATAAAAAAGTTGATACGACCCCTCTGGATAATTATATACAGCTCGACCCTGGGAAACATACACTTAAACTGGTTCATCCTGACTATCCTCCCTATGTCAGAAGAATAAACACTTCGAATGATAACATTGAGGCAGTAAAGATAAATTTCCAGGAGCTGACAGGGAGTCTCGACTGCAAAGTACAACCCTGGGGAGAGGTTTTTATTGATGGTAAACATGTTGGAACTACCCCCCTAAGGGAACCTATAAATCTTTACCCCGGTAGATATAACGTACAAATAACGAATAAGCAGTACGCTGATACGTTAAGGAAAAGAATTAGAATTGTGGCTAAAGATACTACAGAGGTAACTTTCAGCTTTGAGAAAGCTCCCGCCGATTAAAAAAAGTATGCATATTATTTATCTTTCATGTAATTTTACCTAATCCTAAGCAAAATATTATACTTTATGCGTCCGACTGTTAAAGCCTTTCTTTTCTTACTTGTAGCCGCAGGTTTCTTTTTCTGTAGTCTGGCACAGGAAAAAGATTCGTCTGCTGTCAATGATTCTCTCACTTTGCCCTCCCCGTTTACCGACTCTTCCTCCGTTGTGGATACATCCAAAGTTAAGGTGGTAAATCAGGATTCAATTAATGTACGGGATTCGCTTACAATAATGAAAAAAAGCTTTGATCAATTTAAATACGGCGACGTTATTTCAATTGCTAACAGGCTCCTTCTGAAAAAAACTCCTTTAACAAGAGATGAAATTCTGAATATTTATAAGCTTAAAGGTATATCCCATTATTCTTTATCGGAGGATGATGCTGCGAAAAAGAGTTTTATCGAGATTTTAAGAATAGATACATCATATACATTAGATTCTACCAAAATATCTCCAAAAATTATATCATTTTTTAAACAGGTAAAAGGAGATTATATCCGGCAGCAGAAGGATATAGAAGCAAGAACCGTTGTCAGAATAGACACGGTTTATGTTCAAAAAATGCAGTTTGATTTTGAACATGAAAACCGACTTAAGAATGCGATAGCAAGATCTTTGATCGTTCCGGGGCTGGGGCATTTATATTTGGATGTCAATTTCAGAAGCGTTTTTCTTACAGTTCTCGGGTCAGCTTCATTAGCTGCTTCAGTATATTATTTTTTTCAATCGGAAGAGAAGGAAAAGGAATATCTGATAGAAACGGATCCCGGGATGATTGAGTCCAGATATTCGGATTTTAATGATTCCTACAAATACAGGAATATTTCTTTGATCAGTTTCGGCGTAGTCTGGCTTTACTCACAAATTGATCTCCTCTTTTTTTCTGATAATCCCACTAATGAAACTTTAACCTCCACTTCTCTTAACTATAATGAATTCAAGGGCTTAACTTTCAATATTTTATATTCTTTTTAATTTCGCACCCTGCATTTCTTATCATCACTGCGCATATTATTCGTGTCCAATAACACACCTACTTTTAGTTACATCCCGTTTCTGCACAATAATCACACTATTTGACCTTTGGCACAACTTTAGCTTCTATGAATGAAAACCTGGGGGGAGAAAGAATTTCACCAGGTAAACTTGAATTGAAAAACGAAGACTTAATCGGTCATAATATTTATACTAAAACTGTTTCTTAATTTAATTTTTTATTCGGCTTGTATTTGCCACCCCCTCGGGCAAATATATGTTCCCTCAACAAAGGCCTAACACCCCTTAAGCAGCACACTTAAGGGGTTTTTTTTATTGTTAGAGGCAAAAAACGATATTGCAATAAGCAGCCGTTAAGCTTATACTTATAAAGTGCCTGATATAGAATGAATATGTTAAGAAATAGTTAAACTTTTTCAGGAGATTTAGTGATGAAAACCAGCTTACCAGGGCTTATTCCTTATCGAAAAGCGGATAAATGGGGTTTCTGTAATTCTAAAAAAGAAATAATAATACCTATAAAATATGACCAGGTCGGTTCTTTTATCGAGGACCGTGTAAGGGTGAAGCTAAATGATAAATGGGGTTTCATCGATACCGCAGGGAAGGAAATTACACAAATTAAATACGATGAGGTTGAGGATTTTCATACCAATTTCGCAAAGGTGAATTTTGGGATTAAAAAAAATGATGGGAGAATAGTTTTTTCCGGCAAATGGGGAGTTATCGATCAATCAGGCAAAGAAATAATTCCTGTGCAGTATAGCGAAATAGGAGATTTTCTGGATGGACTTTTTCCTGTTAAGTTGAATGAAAAGTGGGGACTGCTTAACACTGATGCCCAAAGTATAGCTCCAATAAGATATGATGAGATAGGGGAACTTAAAGAAGACTATCTTCCGATTAAAGAAAAAGGGAAATGGGGATTTATTAACCGGAAAGGCGAAAAAGTGATCCCCGGCAATTTTGATGATGTCGGTTCATTCTCCAGCGGGATTACTTACGTCCGTTTAAATGACTGGTGGGGACTTATAGATAAAAACGGAAAAGGCGTTACCCCAATTAAGTATGATAAAATAGGAGAGATCAGAAACGGATTAATTTCTGTGAAAATTGGAAACAGGTGGGGTTTTATCGATAGAAGCGGATCTGAGTATTTTGAAGATTAGTCTATTTTCTTTTCTAGGCTTATAAAATTATTAGAAATGACAATTTAGGATTTCTTCTAAGATAAAATAAAATCACCCGGTCGATAGTGTGCTGTCGGGGTACACTACCTGATCCCTGAATATTATGAGTAATGGAATCCTGCCGGGCGATTAAAACAATGATGTATTCTAGATTTTATAACTTATTTAACTATCAAAAGTTTCCTTGTGGATGAATAAATCCCTGATTCAAGCCTGTAGAAATAAACACCGCTCGACAGCTTAAAGTCCTCTGAACTAAATGTTGTACTGTGTACGCCCTCTTGCTGCTCTCCGTCAACAAGAACAGCCACCATTTTTCCCAGCAGGTTATAGACTTCTAATGAAACATAGCTCCGCGAAGGAATTGCGTATCTGATTGTAGTTTCAGGATTAAAAGGGTTCGGGTAGTTCTGGTAAAGATGAAACTCACCCGGTAAGCTGCCTGACTTTCTTTCTTTGATCGAAGTAAGAACTGACGGCAATATTTTACTCATCGGTCCCCCGTATGCCCCCATGTCATTTCTAGTAGTTCCCATTGCAGGAAAGAGAGCAAAGCCCGGATTAACGGGGTTTTCCGGATCGTTATAGGCCGCCTCCGGATCTCCGGCATCTATACAGGGTGATGAAAGATCGACCAGGTACATTTCACCGAATAAAGGATCCTGCTCAATGTTCCCCATACCGGAAAAACCACCTTCAACATCACTATACGCTATTTCAGCAGAACCGCCTCCGGTAAGCGCAATCTGACCTCCGGATGTCTGCGTATTTCCCCAAATAATATTATTCTTAGCTTTAATCGAAGTTGACCAGATAAGTATGCCTCCTCCTTTGCCTCCGGTTCCAGTCACAGAATTATAAGCTATTACGTTATTCTCTATAATGGTTGCACCCATGGCCAATGTCCAAATTCCGCCGCCCCCGAAATCCTCACCGCCGCTGTTATTAATAATTATGTTATTTTTCATTTCTCCTGAGGCATAGTTCCAAACAATGCCTGCACCATAATGTCCCTTATTATCAGCAATAATATTATTATAGATATGAGCATTGCTGTCGCCTGCCCTAATACCGCCGCCGCCTGCGCTGGTAACATTGTTTCGGTCGATAGCTTCATTATGCATAATCAGGTTATTTTTAATGGTTGGAGAGGAAAAGGTAATGAGGATTCCCCCGCCTTCCCGGTAAACACCTGCACCATGTTCATCAACCCATTTGGTCCCTGTTCCGCCGGTTAAGGTGAATCCCTCCAGAACAGCGGTACTGTCCTCACCTGAAACAATCCTGACGCAGCTGGCAGTATCAGGGTGTACAGGGCTGCTTCCATTAATTATCGTATTAAGTATATGAAGAGGATCATTATCAAGAATGTACCGGCTTGCAACGGTTATATTTTTGCCTGAAAAGTTTATATTTTCAAAATATATCCCTTCAGCTGCCAGAACGGTATCACCGGTCTGTGAAACATTGATAGCTGCCTGGATTGTATTAAACTCTGCAGGAACATTTAACACCCTTGCAGCTAAATATCCCTGAAATAGTATTCCCAGAAAAAAACATATAATCGTGAAACAGCGGATCATTTTTGCCTCCATTCATTATTTTGATTTAATTTGAGAGAAATTTATGTGAAGGTGAGACAAAAATCGTCCTGATTCATGAATCCGAACCTTTTTCGGTTCACTCAGTTTGATGAACGGTCGGAGAAGCTGATTCAGGAATTGTATGATGAGAGTGATAAGGCAGATATTTCCTCCGGTATTCGGTTGGAGTGATACCCGCATATTTTTTAAATGTTGTATTAAATACAGATTTTGAGTTAAAACCAACTCCGTACAGAACCTCAAGAATTGTCATTTTCCTTTTGGCCGGATTAGAAAGAATTATTTTTGCGTCCTCAATCCGGTATCTGTTAATAAAATCGAAAAAATTCTGATTCTTTTTCTCATTTATTATCTTTGAAAGGATCCTTGGATTCATTTCCAGTCTTTCAGAAAGCTCTTTCAAAGTAAGGGTTGATGTCAGGTATGGTTTCTCAGCTGACATATATTTCAGAAGTTTTTCAAGGTACATTTCTGATTCATTCCCTGTGAAACCCGGATGTTCACTTTTTGATTTCGGGAGTCTCTTTTCAACATCGAAAAACTGTAGCGGCTGTTTTAATCCTTTATAAATAACAAGATTTGCGAAAACAAAATTTATTGCAATTGAAATAAATATTAGATATCCGGATAGTTCAGGTGAAATTCCACCGGTATTGCGCAGAAGGAAATGTGTAAAATCTATAAGCCACATAAACAGGAAGGCGTATAGCACGAGCTCAAGCCAGCCTAATTCAAGGTGATGGATCATGGAATAAAGTGATTTTATACTTCTACTATAGCGTAAAACAGCAATCAGGGTGAGCGTCATATAGATGAGAATCTGAAGATTCATCGTAAGTCCAACCCAGAAACCCAACGGGTAGGGGAGCACTGTACCGCTTTCAAGCAGTTTAATTTTTATAGCGGCGGGTTGAAAATAAAAATAGTTTGCATATAATAAATTATAAACTGCGAATGGGATTAAATGCAGCAGGTCATACTTAGTCAGGCGGAAATGATCACTGGTTAGCGACCTTGTGTATAAAAACAGCAGGGGTCCGAATAAAAATCCGAATGATGTCCCGATAAAGAAGAAATGAACTCCTACAGGCATAATATATTCAGAGAATGAGAAGAGGAGGTAGCCTGTCAGGAACATCGCATTGACGAAAAGGAAAGCCGAAAGAAGCAATTGGTTTAACCTGTTCCCCTTCTTAAGGTTAAGCAGGAAAAAAGAGAAAATAAACAATTGCAGAGCCGCAATAATTGCGATAATATCTGTGAGGGAAATTCTCATTCCTAATTGCCTGATATGATTGATTAATGATATATAATTTTTTTTATAATATCTATGATGCTGATTAATTCTTATTGTGATGACATGCTTTTATAATTTGAATTCCCTCCCATTTTCGGTAAATTTGAAGTTAATTTTTAAATCCAAGACGAAATAATAATGAGATACCCTTACTCCGAGATTGAACCAAAATGGCAGAAATTCTGGGCAGAGAAGAAGGTTGCCAGGACAGATCTTACCCAATCAGATAACAAACTTTATTCTCTTGTAATGTTTATTTATCCTTCCGGTGCAAAGCTCCATATCGGGCACTGGTATAACTACGGACCGAATGATACATGGGCCCGGTATAAGAAATTAACCGGGTATAACGTGTTTGAACCGATCGGTTATGATGCTTTTGGCCTGCCGGCAGAAAACTATGCTATCAAATCAGGCGTTCATCCTTATGACAGCACCATGAAAAATATTGAGGATATTCGTCAGCAGCTGAAAAAAATGGGCTGTATGTACGATTGGGATGCCGAATTGATGACCTGCGATCCTGAATATTATAAGTGGAACCAATGGTTATTTTTAAAACTTTATGAGAAGGGCTTAGCTTACAGGAAAAACGCTCCGGTTAACTGGTGTCCTAATGATCAGACCGTACTGGCAAACGAGCAGGTAGGAGCTGACGGTACTTGTGAACGCTGCGGCGCGGTTGTAGTGCAGAAGAACCTGACACAATGGTTTTTCAAAATTACCGACTATGCTGAGGAACTTCTCCAGGGACTTGAAACAATCAATTGGCCCGAAAAAACAAAATTGATGCAGCGAAACTGGATTGGTAAAAGTGTTGGCGCTGAAGTTAATTTCAAGGTTGAGGGAAGCGATGAGGTTATTTCCGTTTTTACTACCCGTCCTGATACCCTTTACGGTGTTACCTACCTTGTCATCGCACCGGAACACCCGCTGGTTGATAAACTAACTGCTCCTGAATATAAGGAAGATGTAAATACTTACAGGGAAGCTGCAAAGCTATTGTCAGAAATTGAAAGAACTTCAACGGTTAAGGAAAAAACAGGAACTCCGATCGGGTCATACGCAATAAATCCGTTAAACAGCGAAAAGATACCTGTGTGGATAGCAGATTATGCTTTATTGACATACGGAACCGGATGCGTAATGGCAGTTCCCGGCCACGATGAACGGGATTTTGAATTTGCAAAAAAATTCGCACTGCCGGTAAAAAAGGTTATTCTTGAATCGGGGACAGACGTCGATGTGGAACTGAAAGAGGCTTATACGGGAACAGGTAAAATGGTATTCTCTGATGAGTTCAATGGACTGGAATCTGAAATTGGTAAGCAGAGAATAATAGAATACCTTGAGCTGAGAAATTTTGGAAACAGAAAAGTTAATTTCAGACTCAGAGACTGGCTTATTTCGAGGCAGAGATACTGGGGAACCCCTATTCCGATTATCCACTGTCCTGATTGCGGGACTGTTCCTGTGGATGAAAAAGAACTACCCGTAACGCTTCCATATGAGGTTGAATTTAAACCGTCAGGGGAATCTCCTCTTACTACAAATCCCGGTTTTATTAACGTTAAATGTCCTAAATGCGGTTCGGATGCAAAACGTGATGCAGATACAATGGACACTTTTGTAGATTCCTCCTGGTATTATTTCAGGTATCTTGACCCTCATATAAAGGTTGCGCCTTTTAATAAGAAAACAGCTGACGACTGGGTGCCTGTTGATATGTATGTCGGCGGAGCCGAGCATGCAACGATGCATCTGCTTTATGCAAGGTTTATACATAAATTTTTGAGAGACCTTGGGTTAACTAAAAGCAATGAGCCTTTCCAGAACCTGCTGCACCAGGGAACTATTACCAATGAAGGTGCGAAAATGTCAAAATCAAAGGGTAACGTTGTAAATCCTGATCAATTTACTTCCAGGTATGGATCTGATGTTTTCCGGATGTATCTGATGTTTATGGGACCATACGAACTGGGAGGGGATTGGAGCGATAAAGGTATTTCAGGTGTAGATAGATTCGCACAAAGAACTTATGAACTTTTTAACAGGTTCAGCGGTCTTATAAAACAGGTTCCCTTAAAGAATAAATTTGACATCAACTCCCTTAGTGAATATGAGAAGTCAGTCTACCGGAAAACAAACCAGACAGTTAAGAAATTTGAAGAAGAAATCAGCAGTTTTAGGTTCAATACCGCAATTGCCTCACTGATGGAATTAATAAATGAACTTAAAAATATTGATAAATGTTCAGATGAAATTAAGTTATATACTCTTGTAAGATTTTCTGTGCTCGTTGCACCCGTTGCTCCCCACCTGGCGGAGGAATGCAGGCAGTTACTGGGTATTGAGGACTCCATTTTTGTTAACCCAGTCTGGTATAACTTTGACGAAGCTGCTCTTATTCAGGATATCGTAAACATTGCAGTGCAGGTTAACGGTAAACTCCGTGATACCATTGAGGTTCCGCTGGACAGTAGTCAGGAGGATGTTAAAAAAACGGTATTGGGAAATGAAAAGGTGATTAAACATATCGAGGGAAAGACCATTGTTAAAGAGATTTATGTTAAGAATAAAATTTTTAATATAGTCGTTAAATAAAAAGTTTAAACAATAAAATAATAAAAACACAAATGCTTGATCTAAAATTTATTCGCGAAAATCCTGAAGCAGTGAAGCAGGGAGTAAACAATAAAAACGAAAAAGACAGGGTTGATGAAATACTGACCCTTGACGGGAAAAGAAGAGATTTGATACTCCGGGGGGACGAACTTAAATCTGAAAGAAACCAGGTTTCCTCCCAGATACCTGTGCTTAAAAAGCAGGGCAAAGATGTTTCAGAACTTCTTTCATCGATGAAGGTTGTCTCCGATCAGATTGCAGAGATCGACTCCAGTCTTCGTGAAGTTGAAAATGATTTAAACGAGATATTGATGTATGTTCCGAATATGCCTCATGAATCCGTTCCTGTAGGCAAAACTGCTGAAGACAACATTGAAGTTAGACAATGGGTGCCGGAGGGATTTTCCTTTAAAAGGGGAGGTAAAATATTGGATCACATTGAACTTGGTAAAAAATTAAAAATACTTGACTTCGAACGAGGTGCAAAAATATCAGGTTCCGGATTCCCCCTTTACCTTGGTAAAGGTGCAACCATTGAGAGGGCATTGATTAATTTTATGCTCGACTATCATCTGCAGAATCATAACTATACCGAAGTCTTTCCGCCTTTCCTGGTTAACCGTGAGTCGATGAAAGGAACCGGCCAGCTTCCAAAAATGGAAGATGATATGTATGCCATTGATAAAGATGAACTTTATCCTATTCCAACCGCTGAAGTTCCTATAACAAATATTTACAGGAATGAAATTATAAATGAAAGCGATTTGCCGATCCGGCATGCAGGTTATTCGGCCTGCTTCAGGAGAGAAGCAGGTTCCTATGGGAAGGAGTCAAAAGGTTTCCTGCGGGTGCATCAGTTTAATAAAGTTGAGATGGTAAAGCTGGTTAAACCGGAAACTTCTTATGAGGAACTTGAGGGTCTTGTAAATGACGCAGAAGATATTTTAAAAGCACTGAAAATTCCCTACAGAATTTTATTATTATGCACGGGCGATTTAAGTTTTTCCGCAGCAAAATGCTACGATATTGAAACTTGGTCGCCTGCTGAAAACCGCTGGCTTGAGGCTTCATCCTGCAGCAACTTCGAAAACTTCCAGGCAAGGCGTGCGAATATCAGGTTCAGACCTGAAACAACGAAGAAGCCTGAGTTTGTTCATACTCTTAACGGCTCAGGACTGGCTACCAGCAGGTTAATGGTTTCAATACTTGAAAATTATCAGACCGAAGATGGGAAAATTACCGTCCCTGAAGTATTGCGTAAATATACCGGTTTTGATATTATAGATTAGTTTTATCGAGCTAAACAGATACAATAACGAAATAATAGAGGCTGTCTGTCTCATAAGTGTCATTCCGAACCTTTCCCTTAACGGGATTTATTTCGGAATCTAAGTATTCGATTTCGATTCGGAATAAGAACCTGAAACTCGTACAGGTTGACGATTTCATAATTTTGAGACAGCCTTATAGGATATATATTACCTTTATGAAAAATTTATTCACACTGAAAAAATATTTCATTCGATACAAGAAAAAGCTTGGCTGGGGTATGCTATTTATCATACTCTCAAATATCGGGGCTGTCTATATACCTCTGCTTTTGAAGGATGCAATTAATTCTTTTGATGAAAACGTTACTGTTGATCAGCTCTTCCATTACGGTCTGCTTATTGTTCTTACCGCCGTATTTGCAGGCACGTTCAGGTTCTTTATAAGACAGACGATTATTGTTGTATCGAGAGAAATTGAATTTGATCTGCGGGAGGACTTCTGGTCTCATATACAAAGACTGCCTTTAAGGTATTTCCAGAATAATTCCACCGGAAACTTAATGGCACATGCTACCAATGATATTAATGCGGTTAGAGCATTCCTTGGTCCTGCTGTAATGTACTCAATAGATACTACAATAAGACTGACGATGGTGATAGCATTAATGATTTCACTTAATTTTTCGCTTACTTTATATACACTGCTCCCGCTTCCGCTTCTTTCATATCTTGTTTACAAAATAGGTAAAAAGATCCATGAAAGGTTTACAAAGATCCAGGAGAAATTCGCTGAATTGACAACAAAAGCGCAGGAGAATTTTTCCGGTATCAGGGTTATTAAATCATATGTGAGAGAAGAAGGCGAAATTGAATCATTTAAGGAAATGAGCAAAGATTATCTTGAGAAGAATATGCGGATGGTAAAAGTGCAGGCAATGCTTATGCCTATCCTATTCCTGATTACCGGTTTGTCGCTTATCATTGTCGTTCTTGTTGGTGGAGGTAAAATAATTTCGGGCTCAATGAACCTTGGTGAACTAACGGCATTCACTTTTTACCTGGGAATACTGATCTGGCCTATGATTGCCTTCGGCTGGGTGGTAAACATTGTGCAGCAAGGTGAAGCAAGTATGAAAAGGCTGAATAAGATATTTCATGAGCCCTATGAGATAAAAGATACCGAAGAAACAGATACTGGTATACAGCACCTTAAAGGTGATATAGAATTTCGCGGCGTCTCCTTCAGGTACGGGGAAAACCTTCCTTATGTTCTTAAGGACATAAATTTGAAAATAAAAGCTGGTTCATCTGTAGCTGTAATGGGATATACCGGAAGCGGAAAAACTACTCTGGTTAACCTCATACCAAGGCTTTATGATGTCACAGGAGGTGAGCTGAACATCAATGGTAAGAATATAAAAAAGATCCCTCTTGACATTCTAAGAAAAAACATTGGTTATGTACAGCAGGAGCCTTTTCTTTTTTCAGATAGTCTTCTTAATAATATTTCCTACGGTGCAAGAGAGGTCAGCCTTGAAAAGGTTAAAGAAGTTTCTGAAATAGCAAATTTCGATAAAGATGTTGAATCATTTCCCCAGGGATATGAAACAATAAGCGGTGAAAGAGGTATTACACTTTCAGGTGGTCAGAAACAGAGAGCCACTCTTGCAAGGGCCCTCAGCGTTGATCCGGAGATCCTTATACTTGATGATTCCTTTTCAGCGGTTGATACAAACACTGAAGAAGAAATACTAAGGAACCTGAAGAAGTTTATGAAGGGAAGAACAAGTTTAATTATAAGTCACAGGATCTCTACGGTTAAAGATGCCGATAAGATCATTGTACTTTCTGACGGGAAGATTGCCGAAGAAGGAACTCACGAAAAATTAGTTTCACTTAATGGAATATATGCCGATCTTCATTACAAACAGCTGCTCGAGAAAGAGCTGGAAGAGTTGAAATAATAATCTGTTTCCGGCGAAGTGATTATCAAGCTTAAGATGAGAGAATAGTTTATGGCTAATGATTATAAAAGTGAAGAAGAAGTTCTAGGTAAAGCATACGATTCAAAACTGATGAAACGTCTGCTGGGATATATTAAACCCTACAGGAAGTACGTGATATTTGCTATCCTGATGAATATAGTTGTGGCATCCTTAATACCGCTGCGTCCTTACCTTACTAAGGTGGCGGTTGATGATTATATAACCAAATCGGATTATCATGGACTTATGATTATAAGTCTTATTCTGCTCGGTATACTTCTTTTCCAGGCTGTAATACAATATTTCCTTACTTACTTTACCCAATACCTTGGACAAAGAACTCTTTATGACCTGCGCATACAGCTGTTTAAGCATACACAAAAGCTGGCTCTGAAATTCTTTGACAGAACTCCCATAGGCAGAATAGTAACCAGGACAACTAACGATGTTGAAGCATTAAGCGAATTATTCTCTTCCGGGATCGTTATGATTTTCAGCGATATTTTTAATATCGTATGGATACTTGCATTTATGTTCTATATGGATGTCAGACTCTCCCTTGTAACCTTATCAGTTTTACCGGTTCTTATATACGGAACTTTTCTTTTCAGGAAGAAGGCCCGCGAAAGCTACCGGGATGTGAGGCTGCATCTTGCCAGGCTGAACTCTTATATGCAGGAACATGTTACAGGAATGAACGTTGTCCAGATTTTCAGGAAAGAAAAGGATGAGCTTAAAAGATTTCGCTCAATAAATTCGGATTACCGCGGAGCTAACATTAAATCTGTTTTTTATTATGCGCTCTTCTACCCCGGTGTGGAAATATTAAGCTCCATTGCTATCGGTCTTATTATCTGGTATGGGGGCGGTGAGATAATCCACAGCACGCTTACAATAGGTACCATTTTCGCCTTCCTTCAATTTACAGAAATGTTTTTCCGTCCCATAAGAGACCTGTCAGAGAAATACAATATTATGCAGACTGCGATGGCCTCATCCGAGAGGATATTCAAGCTGCTTGATAACAAGACATTTGTTAATGATCCTGAAAACCCGGTCAAACCCGAAACTGTAAAGGGAGGCATTGAATTTAAGGATGTCTGTTTTGCATATAATGATGAAGAATATGTTCTGAAGAATATCTCCTTCAGGATAAATCCGGGTGAAACAATCGCTATAGTGGGCCACACAGGTGCAGGGAAAACCAGCATTATAAATATCCTGAGCCGGTTTTATGATATCCAGAAGGGCTCCATACTGCTTGACGGAACAGATATAAGAAACATTAACAAAAGAGAATTGAGAAAGTATATTTCAATAGTACTTCAGGATGTATTCCTCTTCTCCGGTACAATAAAGTCCAACATAAATATGAATAATGAAGATATCCCGTTCGAGAGAGTTTTAAATGCTGCAAAACTTGTGGGAGCCGATAAGTTCATAAACCTTCTGCCTGATAAATATGATGAAGAGGTAAAGGAAAGAGGATCAACCTTAAGCGTTGGACAGAAGCAGCTTATATCCTTTGCACGGGCTCTGGCATACGACCCGAAGATCCTTGTCCTTGACGAAGCCACCTCGAGTGTTGATACCGAAACAGAAATACTTATTCAGCGTGCCATAGAAAAATTGCTGGTGGGAAGAACTGCAATTGTTATAGCTCACAGGCTTTCAACTATTCAAAGTGCTGATAAGATCATAGTAATGCATAAAGGGGAGATTAGAGAAACAGGAAATCACCAGGAGCTACTTGCAAAACGTGGAATTTATTATAAATTATACCAGCTTCAATATAAAGATCAGCAGATTATTAAAGCTGTTTAATTCTACCATTAATTATTAACCGGGAGAGTCTCATCATGTCAAAATTAAGATTCATGACGCTGGCCCGCTTTATCATTGAACAGGAGAAACTTCATCCTGAGGCAACCGGTGAATTGTCGAGTTTACTGCACGACCTTTCACTGGCTGCGAAGGTTATTTCTCTTGAAGTAAATAAAGCAGGACTAGTTGATATTCTTGGTTTTACAGGGGATAACAATGTTCATGGCGAACAGGTAAAAAAACTGGATATATTTGCACACGACATGCTGTTCAGAGCAATGGATCACGGCGGTCATCTCTGTGTTATGGCTTCTGAAGAGGAAGCAGATATAATGCATATCCCCCACGAATTTGATCTGGGAAAATATGTATTATTATTTGATCCCCTTGACGGTTCATCGAATATTGATGCTAACGTAAGCATAGGAACAATTTTTTCAATTTACCGCAGAGTTACTTCTGAGGGAGAACCGGGTACCCTGGAGGATCTTTTACAGCCCGGTTATAAGCAGGTAGCTGCGGGCTATATCGTTTACGGTTCAAGCACTATCCTGGTTTATACAGCCGGTCACGGTGTTCATGGTTTTACGCTCGATCCTTCTTTCGGTGAATTCCTTCTCTCCCACGAGGATATCAAAATTCCTAAAAAGGGAAAAATATACAGCATAAATGAGGGTAATTACCTTTACTGGCATCCTGGTTTGAAGAAATATATCAAGTATCTCCAGGAATATGAAAAAGAAACTGAACGTCCATATTCCTCAAGATATATCGGCTCAATGGTAGCTGATATCCACCGTACGCTTTTATACGGTGGTATATTCATGTATCCTGCAGATTCCAGACACCCTAATGGTAAGCTTCGGCTGCTTTATGAATGCAATCCTGTAGCTTTTATCGTTGAAGCTGCCGGCGGTAGAGCATCAAATGGAAGAAAAAGGATAGTTGAACTCCAGCCGGAAAAACTGCATCAGAGAACACCGATATTCATAGGAAGTGAACATGACGTTCTTAAGGTAGAAGAGTTTATAGCAAAAGAGGAGAAAGAAAAAGTGGAACTTTCAACTCAGCGAAGTTAAATACTATTTCTTTAGTTTATCAAGTTCGGTACTGATCTTTGAAGCTAATTCTTCGGGAGTAATACCTTCAAGTACAAGCTTGTTTGTCTTAACTATTACTTCCGGAGAGTCTCCCTCACCCTGCATATACTTATAGAGGCAAAATCCGAGACGGTTCCTGTCATTCATAATTGGAAGGTAGTCTTTCAATCCATCTACTATATTATACACCTGTTTTTCAACAGAATCATCGGGGAATTGATTTGTTCCCGGTGAAGATAAAGTTGTCATTAGTATTCCCTATTTGTGACGGACAAAAATACTCAGAAGTAACAAAAAGCTCAAATTAAATAATCACTTTATGTATTTTCTTGTTATTGTGCGTTGTATTCAGTGAATCGCACGGATATATTCGTAACACGCTTCGTGTAATATGTATTCCTTGCCGCATCGCGGCAATACGTTCATAGACATCCGTTTTCCTAACGACCCACCCTCACCACCCGCATACCCATCTCCTTTCCGAATCTCACCGCACCCTGCACCAACGTGTTATGCAGCGATATAATCGTAACCGCTTCGTGAAATATGTATTCCTTGCCGCATCGCGGCAATACGTTCATAGACATCCGTTTTCCTAACGATCCACCCTCACCACCCGCATACCCATCTCCTTTCCGAATCTCACCGCACCCTGCACCAACGTGTTATGCAGCGATATAATCGTAATAGCTTCGTGAAATATGTATTCCTTGCCGCATCGCGGCAATACGTTCATAGACATCCGTTTTCCTAACGACCCACCCTCACCACCCCGCATATCCATCTCCTTTCCGAATATTCCATACGCATTCCACATACCTTCCTCCTCCACTCCACCCCCGCTCCACCACCGCTCCACCACCGCTCCACCACCGCTTCACCACCGCTTCACATCCGTTCAATATCCTTTCCACATACCTTCTGCTTATTGCCGATCTATTGCTCCGCTAAATAAAAATATTAAGATTAAAGACATCAACTTCAGCCGATATTCAATATTTGGATAAAAACAAATTTTAAGTGTTTGACGAAACCTCCTGCTTCAGAGTGTGGTATTTGCACTTTTTGATTAAATTTACCCCTGGTATGAAGAAAGAAACTGCAATACCGGATCTAACCGGAAAAAAAATTCTAATAATACGGCTCAGCTCCCTGGGAGACATTCTCCTTACCACTCCATTGGTTAGAACCCTAAAACAGAAATATGCAGAAATCAGTCTGGATTTTGTTCTGAAATCCCAATACAGCGACTTATTAAAGCTGAACCCGCATATCTCTTCTCTTTATTTATATGAACGTAAAAAGGATAAGATTTCCGAACTTATTACAAACCTAAAGGGGAATAGGTATGATTTGGTTATTGATCTTCAAAACAACTTCCGCTCGGCTGAGATCAGAAGAGCGGTTGGCGCAAAAAACTACATATTTAATAAAAGATCATCTGACAAATTCCTTCTTGTTAATTTTAAAATAAACCGCCTCGAAGAAGCCCCGCAGATACCTGAGAGGTATGCGGCTGTAATTCCAGGTCTCCGGTTGGATGATGAGGGACTTGAACTAGTTACCAAAAATAAGCCGTCATCTCTCCTGAACGAGAAGCAGAATCTTATTGGCTTCGCACCCGGATCGAGACATTTTACAAAGATGTGGCCGAAAGATTATTATGAAAAACTGGGTAATCTGCTCACCAGGGAAGGATTCACAATAGTTCTTTTCGGCGGCAGAGATGACGTTCAGGTCTGCGGAGATATTTCCTCAAGTATCAGAGGTTCTATTGACCTGAGCAACACGGACGATCTCCTTCAGACGGCTGCTGATATGAAGCTATGCCTGGCTGTTGCCTGTAATGATTCGGGAATGATGCATACGGCTTGTGCTATGAAAGTACCGGTGCTTGCTTTCTACGGCTCAACAGTTAAAGAATTCGGATTCACGCCCTATAAAAACAGGAATTTAATTTTAGAGAACAATTCCCTAACTTGTAGACCCTGTTCCCATATAGGAAGGGAACTCTGCCCAAAAGGCCATTTCAGATGTATGCTGGAAGTTACCCCTGGAAAGGCATATGAAGCACTAATGACTCTTGTAAAAAACTGATGAAATCAACCTGGAAACTTCTATATAACTTTCTGATAATCCCCTCGCTATATGTTTTCCTTCAGCTTGGAGCCTTATTTAACCCAAAAATTAAGCGTGGCATAAAAGGAAGAAAAAGAATTTTTGAGGAACTGATATTAAACGCGGCTTCGCTGGATAAATCCAAAAAACTTGTCTGGTTTCACTCATCCTCGCTGGGAGAATTTGAACAGGCTAAACCTATTATTCAGGAATTAAAGAAAGATAAATCAGTTAATGTGCTAATCACCTTCTTTTCTCCCTCGGGTTATGAAAATTCACGCAAGTATCCGTACGCCGACCTGGTTTCCTATCTTCCATTCGACAGCAGGACTTATGCAGAAAGATTTATTTCAATTGTACGACCTGACCTGGCAGTGCTGATGCGTTATGATATATGGCCGAACCATATCTGGGCTATGAAAAAAAGAAATATTCCCTGTTTTATTGTTGATGCAACAATGAAAGAGAATTCACCCCGTAAACTACCCTTTATTAAAAATTTTCATAAGATTTTATTTGCTGATGTATCAAGAATACTGACTGTTTCAGAAGGAGATGTGGAAGGATTCAGGGATTTCAAAATTGATGATGTTAAGCTGACTGCTGTTGGTGATACGAGGTTTGACAGGGTATATGAAAAAAGTCTGGCTGCAAAAGGGAAAAACATAATTAAGGATGACTTGTTAAGCAGCAGGAAAATATTTGTTGCGGGCAGTACATGGGATATGGACGAAAGTATAATCCTGCCTGCATTTATAAAACTGGCTAAATATACAAGCGACGTTGTGATGATTATTGTTCCTCACGAACCTACCATTACTAACCTGGAAAGAATTGAGAACGAGGTTTCCGGGTCTATGAAAACCATCAGGTTTTCTCATTTGAACTCATACAAAGATGAAAGAATAATTATCGTTGATTCGATCGGTATCCTGCTTACATTATATGCATATAGTGATCTTGCTTTCGTCGGTGGCAGCTTTAAACAGAATATTCATAATGTTCTTGAGGCTGCGGTTTACGGAGTGCCGGTATTATTCGGTCCAAAGATTGAAAACTCACAGGAATCGCGTGAGCTTTTAAAAAGAGGCGGAGGAATTATGATAAGAAACCAGAGGGAAGCTTATCGTCAGCTTAGGACCTGTTTTTCAAATGACGCATTGAGAAAACAGAAGGGAAATATCGCTTCAGAATACGTCAGGGAAAATCTCGGTGCTACCAGGAAAATACTTAAAGAGATTAACGAAGTTATTCAGGGTTAAAGGTATCTTTCATTCAGGATCCTCAGATGATGAAGTTCATGGCCTGCTATTATAAACAAGAATGCTCTAACCGTAACATCATTGTTACTTGCCTTTCCCCATCTCATTAATGATTCTTCATTAAAACTTTTAAACAAAGCAATGTTCGCGTTCCGCAGATGATGAAGTTCCTCACCAATTTCCGAAATAGAACGCTCATTAAAATTCGCAGAGGCAACATAATCATCCTGCTCAAATCCGGGGAGCGGTTTTTTCTCACCTCTGGCAATACACATCGCCCTGTATGCCATTACTCTTTCAACATCAGCTATGTGTCCAAGTACTTCTTTAACAGTCCATTTACCCTCAGCATATGAATAAATGCCCTTTTCCTCCGGCAATGACTTTATGAAAGTCTGCGTTTTTTCTCTGTTGTCCTCAAGAACCTTAATTATGTTCTCAACATCGGGTATCTGATTTATATAAACAGAATAATATTCTGCGTACTCTCCAGGCTTTGGAAATTCCATATATATCCTTTATCAAGTTATTAAAATTGTATGATGATATTTACACTTTAAGGGACTCCTATTTCCACACTGCAACTTCAAAAAGACCATCCGAATTTGCAGCACCTCTAAGCATTCCATTCGTATTAAATGGCATTACGAAGTTTCCGTTTTTATCTACAGCAATCAAACCGCCTGTATTCTTACCGAGTTTTTTATAGATCAACTCATTGGCAGCATCCTCAAGAGGCATATTTTTATATGCTATCAGTGCGTTGAGATTGAAGGCTATGTCATTTTTTATAAACAGCTCTCCCTCACCAGTACAGGAAACCGCACAGGTAGTATTATCCGCATAAGTTCCTGCGCCGATTATAGGCGAGTCACCTATCCGCCCCGGCATCTTGTAGCCTGTTCCGCCCGTCGATGTTGCGGCAGCAAGATTGCCTTGAGAATCCAGAGCAACACAACCCACTGTACCATGTTTAGAGCCTTTTATCTTTTCGTACTGCTCAAGTCGTGCAGGTGTATCAAAATATTTATTATCAACATAATCTACGTTCATCTGTTTTCCGAAAGCGTCCGCTCCCTCCCCGCTTAGCAGAACGTGTTTCGTCTTCTCCATTACAAGCCGCGCAAGGGATACCGGGTGCTTAATATGTTTTACTCCTGCTACCGCTCCGCAGGAAAGGTCCTTGCCATTCATGATTGAAGCATCCAGTTCATGGGTGCCTTCAGAAGTAAATACAGCGCCTTTGCCGGCATTAAATTTGGGATCATTCTCAAAGTAGTTTATTACTTTCTCTACTGCGTCAAGACTGCTGCCCCCCTTCTCAAGAATTTTTTGCCCTATTGAAAGTGCTTCTTTAAGTGAATTCATATACTCATTTTTCAAAGAATCGTTGAAAGATTTATCAAAGGTACCCGCTCCTCCATGAATAACAATAGTGTATTTTCCCTTATCCTGCGCCGGGGAAACGATAGAAATTATAAAAACAAAAACGAAAAGCCATGTCAACCTGTTGAGGTATTTCATTTTATGGTCCCTGATGTTATTCTTTAATATTAAGATGATCCAGTAGTCTGTCAATAAAGACTTGCTGGGCTGAGTAAACTTTCTTTCTGGCCTCACTAACGCTGAAGAATTCACCCCTGTCAACTTCGGGGAATTTTTGTCTTTTTCCCGACTTGGGTGGCCATTCTATCTCAAAGGTGTTGCATACTAATGTCAAATTGTTTAGAATTATTAGCTTCAAATGCCCAGGCATGTACAATTTTGTTATTACGCTGAAGGGTAGTACCTAGCGGGATATATTCACCCTTTGATTTAATTCCGGTCTCTTCTTCAAATTCACGGGTTGCTGCCTGAAGTAATTCTTCGTTTTCTTCTACAAGGCCCTTTGGTATTCCCCAATAACCTTCGTCTTTTCTGGAAAAGTACGGACCCCCGGGATGAACAAGAAAAATCTTCAACCCTTTTTCTGATTTATGATACATAAGTAAACCTGCACTATTCACCGGCATAACTTCCTCATAATTCTGCAAATCAAAATTCAATTTATTTTATTTCCTCTGAAGTTTAAAGGATTCGAAGGAAAAAAATTGCCTCTTAGTGATTTACCCTATATCGTTGCATTTTCTGTAATATATGATTCGGTGAGAAGGAAAGACTTTCCATTAATTAAAGTTTTTTTTGTGCTGCTGACTAGCTTAAGGCCTGAATAACTTATCTCCTTAACGAATTCCTCCCGACTGATAAGCGTGATGTATGGATCCAGCATTTCAAGAGATTTGTATTTCGATTTTGACACCTTGCTTTGACCTCCATCGGGCAGCTGAATGATGGAAAAAAGAACAGAGGATTTGTTCATCATCTTCCTGAATTTAAACAGGGCTGACTTAATGTCAACATACTCAAAAAACAAAGCCGCGAATATCAGATCAAACTTTCGATTATTTACCTGGAATGAATTAAAATCATTAGAGATGATCTCAAGCCGTTCTTCTGAAGGAAATCTTTCACGAAGTACTTTCAAAAAATCGGGATTAACATCGAGTGCGGTAACCTTCTCAACTTTCTGCCAGTTGATATATTCAAAACCGTTGCCTATGGTACAGCCCGGTACAAATATATTTACCGGTTCGAATTTAGAGAGAGAAGTTCTGAAGCATTCATTTATCATTTGATATTGGCCTACTTCAGGACTACTCATATGGTTAACGTAATCAGACAGGTCAACATCCAGCCATGGGTTATTCATTAGATCCCGGGTTCTTTCTTGAAAAATTAATAAAAACAGGCGTTCTAAAATATCCATAAATCGTTTCTATAACCAGTTGGATACCAGACATCTGGATTTAAAAATGTGATAAAAAATCACAGAGAAAACCTCGAATTCACATTTTGAGAATTTGTTCTCAAATCATTTCAGAACGCCATCTTTGTCCTTGAGTTTAACTCATTGAATTATAATGAATTAACCTATTGGCATATGCCTTGAATATAATTCACCAATTCACGGAGGTAAAATGAAAACAGAAGAATTTTATAAAAGCAGCGTTAGTCTGAACACATATAAGAACAAACTATATATCGATCCGCAATATGGTCTCGACCATAATTCATCATCTGTTAATTATGCGGTATTCTCAAGTGAATGGGACATTGAGGATGTAAGGGAGGATTACACAGTTAAAATCATTCACCGGGCAAGCGGAGATACCATATCCCTTTCATTTGGTACACTAAGAGATAAAATCAATTTTGTAAAAAACATCTATGCTGCCAGACCCATAAAACAAATTGGCAATGGGATGGAGTTAGAAAAGCTGGCTAATGGCCATCTTAAACCTTCTGAGTCAAAATCTTTAACCGGTCTTCTAAGTAAGATTGTTCCGCTATTCTGACCTTAATAAAACCAGGGTACTATAAAAAAAGGACTAGTGAGGGTTAGTCCTTTTTTATTTTAGGTAAAAACCACGGTATTTACTCCCCAACTTTGGAATTAATTTACCCAACTGGCTAAAAATCTCCTTTATAATCTGCAATTCCTATTAAAATCAATAGAATTCTTCAATTCCATTATGGAATAATAATTGTTCGTAAATGCCGGGTGAATTACAGGGTAATTTGCAGGAATAATATTTTAAATTACTGTAGTATCGATTAGCTGTAATAATGTTGGCAATAAAATTCCTAAAGAAAAAATACAATTGATGAATACGTACCGTTTTATCCTCTTCTTAGTATTGTTTCTATCACCTTTAATTAAGGCAGATTCAGCCGCCAATAAAAAAATCGATCAATATGTAAGACAGAGCTGGAAAACTGAAAACGGACTTCCTCAGAATACAATTACAGCAATAACCCAGACACCGGATGGTTTTATCTGGTTGGGGAGCAAGGAAGGGTTAATTCGCTTCGACGGCAGGGAATTCATAGAATTTAATTCAAAAAATACAGCAGCTCTTAAAAATAATGAGATATGGACTCTCCTTACTGATTCAAAAGGTATTATGTGGATTGGAACCAAAGGGGGAGGACTTGTCAGTTTTCAGAATGGTGTATTTAAGAATTATACTACAAATGAGGGGTTAGTCGATAACACTATATGGTCGTTGTTTGAAGATAGTAAAGGCAGGCTCTGGGTCGGCACCGGAGGAGAGGGCATTTCCGTGCTTTCCGGTAATAAATTCAGAACTATTGATACCACTGATGGATTGTCGGGAAATTTTATCTGGTGCTTAACAGAAGATAGAAACGGTGCGATATGGGCAGGAACGGACGGCAATTTTGTATCGCGTATTACTGATGACTCAATTAAAGTCTTTTCAGAAATGGATGGCTACTCAGGTGATTACACAATGACTAGTCTGACTGACAGAGAGGGCAAACTATGGTTTGGAGCTTCAGGTGTAGGAATTGTTAGATATGATGGTAAAACTTTTAAGACTTTTACCGAAAAAGACGGTATTCCGGATAATATATTCTGGAAGATTATCCAGGATAAACAGGGGAGTTTTTGGATTGCCACTGACGGCGGGATTGGTAAAATACAGCAATGGAACTTTTGATGTATTTAATGAATTGGATGGTTTGCCCAGTAACAGTGTTTCAGCTTTGTACGAAGATTATGAAGGAAACATCTGGGCAGGAACAAGGGGAGGAGGTATTAGTAAATTTACAAACGGTGAGATAACAACTTTTACAAATAAAGAAGGCTTGAGTCACAATAACGTTTTTTCGGTATATGCTGATCCGGAATCCGATCTATGGATTTGTACCAGTAAAGGCTTGAACCAGTTTAAGGATAAGAAATTTTATAATGCTTTCAAAGCCTTAGGGTTGAATTATGACATCGCTATTTCTGTCGACAGAAGGACTAATGGTGAGATCTGGGTGGGAACAGATGGGGAAGGCATCTACCGCCTGGTAAACGGGCGTTTTGTGCATTACACCACTGAAGATGGACTAGCCAGCAATACTATCTGGTTAGTATATGAGGACCGTGAGGGAACAGTCTGGATTGGTGCTGACGGGGGAGGACTTATAAAATATAGTCATGGATCATTTCAGAGATTTGAAGACTCCCTTATGCAGGGAGAATTTATTTCTGTCCATAACCGAAGACAAGCAAGGCGCTTTGTGGGTAGGTTCCCGTGACGGAACAGGTATTTTCAAAATCGAAAATGGGCATGTTACTTCCTCTTTTAACAAAAAACTCGGGGCCGAATCTATCTGGTCGCTGTATGCTGATGATGATAATAATATCTGGGTCGCAACTGAAAAGGGGCTTTTCAAAATTAGCAACAATAAGGTGTACAACTATTCCGTTCAGAATGGACTTCCTACTCAATTGATTTATGGAGTTATCGACGATGATTTCGGAAATCTCTGGCTTAGTTCTAATATCGGTCTGATAAGGATAAGGAAAAGGGATATAAATGCGGTTGATACAGATAAAAAGAATATTTTGTTTCCCTCGGTCTTCGGCACTGCAGAAGGGATGATGACCACAGAGTGTAATAACGGTTTTCCGGCCTGCGCAAAGACGAAAGATGGAAAGCTGTGGTTTCCAACCGTCAAAGGTATTGTAATGGTTGATCCCTATGCCTTCGGACTAAATGTGAAAAAGATTCCACTTGTTATAGAGCGGGTAAGAATCAACGGGGAATATTTTAATCCGGATTCTATTATGGATGCGGCTCCTGGAAAGGGCGATCTTGAATTTTATTTTGCTGCCCTGAGCTTTAAGGCTCTTGAAAAGATGAACTACCACTATATGCTGAAGGGTTTTGATAAAAAATGGATTGACGGCGGAAAAAGGAGAGAAGCTTTTTATACCAATATCCCTCCCGGTAAATATACTTTTGTGGTAAGAGTTTCTGATAATGACGGTAATACTAAAGAAGTCTCCGTTCAAATTGAGCTGGAACCTCATTTCTATCAGACGATATGGTTTTTCATCGCTATAATTATTCTAATCGCCGGAATTGTTTATTCAGTCTATCAATTCAGAGTAATGCAGATAAGAAAACATGAACTACTGCTTGAACAAAAAGTTGAAGAACGAAGCCGTGAATTGATAGAAGAAATAAATAACAGGAAAAAAATTGAAGAAGAATTAATAGCCTCAAAGGAAACAGCGGAGAAAGCAAGTAAAGCCAAAAGTGAATTTCTTGCCAATATGAGTCACGAAATACGTACCCCGATGAACGGTGTCATAGGAATGTCTGAGCTGCTTCTCAATACTGACCTTGACGGGGAACAACTGGAATATGCCGAAACTATTAAAATGAGCGGCGATTCTTTGCTGAACCTGATTAATGATATCCTCGACTTTTCAAAAATAGAAGCCGGAAAAGTTGAATTGGAAAGCGTACCTTTTAATCTCTATCATTGCGTTGAAGAAGCAATTAACCTGAATGCAGACAGAGCTTCGCGTAAAGGAATTACCTTAACTTATGACATCGATAGCAATGTTCCCCCTTTAATTAAAGGGGATATAACCAGGCTTCGCCAGGTACTGATAAACCTGGTTAACAATGGTGTTAAGTTTACCCGTGAAGGGGGAGTTCTTGTAAGGGTGTCACTGATGGAAAAAAGCGACGACTACTATACTTTAAGTTTTAAAGTAAATGATACCGGGATCGGTATACCGGAAGATTTTGTTGAGAAGCTGTTTCACTCTTTCAGCCAGGCGGATTCCTCGACCACCAGAAATTATGGAGGGTCAGGACTCGGACTCGCAATCTCTGAAAAGCTGGTGAGTCTTATGGAAGGCGACATTTCTGTTAAAAGTGAACTTTACAAGGGTTCAGAGTTCACATTTTATATAAAAGCCAGGAAAGTTGATGAAAATACCGTCCCTAACATTAATAGTCCGGAAAAAATCAAAAAGCTGGCTGATGAGATTCCATTAAATGTCCTGCTGGCTGAAGATAATCCTGTAAATCAAAAAGTAGCATTGCATCTGCTGAACAAATTAGGCTACACCGCTGATGCTGTAGCTAACGGAAGGCTCGTCCTTGAATCCCTCGAAGAAAAAACGTATGACCTGATATTTATGGATATTCAGATGCCCGAACTTGATGGACTGGCTGCAGCAAAAAAAATAATAGAAATCTACGGAGACAAGAGACCAATGATTGTTGCTCTAACTGCTGATGCAACAACAGAAGGAAGAGAAAGATGTTATAATGCAGGAATGGATAATTATATAACAAAGCCTTTCAAGATTGATGATATTATAAAAGTGATTAAAACAGCTGGAAAGCTTATCGAGAAAACTTGAACACCATTTAAAAAGAAAAAAGTGGAATGAATCTCTGGGTTTATTCATTCCACCTTGAGTGTTGTGCTTGAGACAAACATAGACTAATCCCGGTTTAAACGTTCAGATATTAATCACAGTTTTACCCCTTTCAGTTAGCCTTTTTTGTAAGTTATTGTTTTTTACCGGGTTAACTGTATTTTTTGGGTTAGAAAACTCAGCTTAAAAAAGCTGCCTCATTACATATGAGACAGCTTTTCTATTTTAAGTCCCAATTTCTCAAAGTTTACTTGATCAGAACCATCTTTTTGATCTTAACAAAACTGCCGGCATCGAGCCTGTAGAAATATACACCGCTTGACAGGGCAGTTCCGGTCCATTCATATTTATAATATCCAGGTTCCATCTTCTGATTTACTATTGTTGCTACTTCTTTGCCAAGAATATCATAAACTTTCAGAACAACTTTAACCTCTTTTGGCACACCGAATTTTATCGTTGTGGTCGGGTTGAATGGATTAGGATAGTTTTGGGACAAGCTGAATTCAACGGGTATAATGGAATAATCGACGGTAATCACCTCAGAATAACTCGAGGTTCCGTCAAAGTCTACCTGTTTAAGCCTGTAGTATGCTTTCCCTTTGCCGGTAGTAATATCGGCATCCTTAAAAGAATATTGCTGTGCTTCTGTTGTTGTTCCTTTTCCCTTAACGGTTCCGATTTTAGCAAAGCGGATATTATTTGTACTTCTCTCAATATCAAAACCGAGGTTGTTTGCTTCAGTTGCTGTTTCCCATTTAAGAGTGATACCGTTTTCATCAACATCAGCATCGAATGATGTAAGTTCCACCGGTATCGGGTTAAGTCCGAAGAAATCAATTATTTTTGCCATCAGCTCGTCTTTGGTGGAACGTGCATTCCCGTCTGATAAGCCGCCGAACTCGAATGATGTTCCAATAGTCTTATAGGTTGCCGCATCGTATGCAACGGCGCAGCCGTAAGCAGGACTAACATTATTAAATATCATTTCTGCCGGAGCTATATTAGTTATATGATCTATCCAGCTGTTATCGCCCGTATAGGTGAAGCTCATACCTTCGGTGAATGTACCTGGCACTCCCTGTACAGTACTGAGATCATTACCCCCATCGGTCGTCCCGTTAATTTTGAACATCGGATGTACAGCGGTTGCATTATCGTAATACCATGTATCACCGCCTTCCATATATATCATTCCCCCGGCATTGAGGAAATCAGCCAGATACTGACCTTCAGAACTGCTTAATACATGGTTTGAGCTGTATATGCCGAGACAAACGAATACTGATTGGTATATACTGAGATCTTCAGGGAATGAGTTCATATAGTCATAGGTAATAGCATGGTCATCAAGACTGGTCATTATCGAAGGACTAGAATTATGGTTCCCGTCAAGGCAGAGCACAAGTACAGGAACCTGTCCTATAATTATACTGAAGGAACCCTGAGCATTTAGTCCCGGACTTGCACTCATATTAAGAACTAATTCAGCTGAGTGTCCGCTGGGTGTATTTTCATCCGCACTTACACTAAACGTTTTAGTAACAGTTTCTCCTGAGGCTATATTTCCGTAAGCCTGGGTTGAAAAATTAATTACTACATTTGGATCAGAGGATGTGAGTTCACCAAATACTGAAACTGCGCCCGATGAGCCTTGATTGTTTATTTCAATGGATACATCAACAGTTTCTCCAGGATCCAGTTTCCCGTTATTATTTCCTCCCGGATCAGAAATTGTAAATGAGCCGAGGGTAAATACTGGAGCGTGCGCTAGTAGACTAAAATTGCTGGTCCATATATTTGCTCCGTCCGTTGCTGTAACAAGGAACGGAATGCTGTGCATATCTGGAACATTGGCATCTACATCTATTGCATAGCCATCAGTTTTGGTAATTTTTCCTCCGGCAGGTATAGTTCCGTAGAATTCAGATGAATCGACTATATTAACAAATTCATCGTCTGAATGCACATTTATTGTAACGTTGGATGCATCTGCTACACCCACATTATATGCACGCAGAGAGAGCAGGGGAGATTCTGCGTAATCTACCAGACCATCATTATTACCGGAAGCATCATTAACAATACAGGTATCTGCAACTACATAAGGACCTTCAGCAGGCACAACCTGGATCTGTGAAGAATACCTGTAATAATTTTGTTTAGTCACCGTCAGTGTTACAACATTGCCTGGAGTTATAACCGGTATTTGGATAGAAACTGTTGAACCTGTTCCCTCGGCAACACCAAGAATTTCACCATTCATAGTTAGAGAGATTAGTGAGTTTTCATCGGCAGACACCTCAAATGTAGGAACTCCGGTTACAATAACAGGATTATAAATCACATTCAGGTTCTGTGGGATTTCAGTATAGACAGTCGTAAATGCATCACCGAATAGATGGAAAAGATAATATACAGTATTTTTATCGCCTGGATTATACGGCCAGCTTGATGCTGCCAGATAATATTTTCCGTATGAGTTTGCAAAACCGGGATAAATAAGATCAGGTCCGCTCACTCCGTAACCCGGATCAAAATCAGGCCACATATAATCCCACATTCCCCATACATAAGCATCATTAACAAATGAATAGGAAACTTCACTCGCTCCTATAGCAGCCAGTGCGCGGTGTGGATACCTGGTCAGAGCCTCACAGAAGCTCTCCGGGACATTATCATATTTACCGGTCAGGCAATTAATTGAAAAGAAGAATGTGAGGTCATCATTATTTAACCCTGAAAGGTTGCTGTTTGTATATGAAGGTGATGACCACCCGTTCCAATCACCGTGATCGCGGTGAATAATCATAGAGGCACCTGCATTAATATCACTATTTATCCTTGATGCGCTGCCTCCCCAGTCCGTAAGATGTGAAGGTATCTGGGGTATATAACCAAGACCATTAGGACCAAAATAATTCACTACGGTACCCGTGTTAGGGTTAGTTGACCAGGATGAAGGTGGCCCGCTTGTTCCTGCAAACTCTCTTTTGGGAGTCTTCATCAGTCCATGTTCCCAGAAACCATAGCAGACATCCGCACAGAGTATAAACCATCTGTCTGATTGCCAGCCGCCTGCTGAAACCGGATTCTGGTAAAAACCGGGATTTACGGGGGGCTGCTGTTCATAATTCATAAATTTATGGATCAGGATTTCAAGGTGTGAATCATTTTCTGCTGTTAACCTTGCAACCGTGAGGTCTGGAAGTTCATCTTCATCCACATCAGCATAAATATTATCTGCTTTACAATAATTATCCCATACCGGAGCAATAATTCCATTTCCCGTAGCCGTGCCTGTACTGTAATCTCCCAGAAATAGTACAGCAACCGGAGGAATATCCCAGGTATTGTAGGCATTATCAATAAAATTTTCTATCAGTGTAGAATTATTTCCGCCTATTTCTGTCAGGGTGACAATTCCTGTCCTGATTCCCTGTAAAGTTCTCCAATTCTTTATAGAATCTGCCCAGGCAAGGAATGTTGCGTTATCCGGACTGACAATCAGGTATTCAAAATCTGAAGTCCTGGAGTCAGATTCATGTTTATAATTTACCGCAGGAAGAACTCCATTGTTCAAGAAAAGATTTTTCAGGATAGGATCCCACCAACGGTTTCTTAATCTGTTCTCTCCAACTTGTCCATTACCGCCTGTAAACGAAACCTTCACAGTCAAATCCCGGTATACGATTAATTCTTTTGTTGCAGGGTTATACTGGAAAGGTGTTATTCCTATAATTCGTGCATCCACACCGCGAACCTTCATCGGTCCTGAAATTATAACAGGGTTTTCCGGATAGAATGCATTGGTATTGTAAATAGATGTATTCGGTTTGTAATGCAGAGGACCTGTGTCTGTATCCAGAGGTATCCTGGGAGCTGGCGAAACGTCCACATTAGAAATGGTTTCCGTTCTTGAAGCAGTTATGCTGAAAGAAACCTGCGCTCCTTGTGGGATTGCGATGTAACGGCTTAACCCCGGAAGATCCGGGGCTCCTTCGTTATTTGGTAGAAAGACATTCGGCAGAATAATCTTTTTCATATTGGAGCCATTTATATCAATATCATCCAATTGGAATTGTTTTGTTGAATAGTTAATCTCTACACCCATCAAAGAAGCATCAGCAAGGGTCATCCCTTCCTCATGCCAGCTATCGGTATAGGAAATAGTCTGTGAGTTTAACTGGTATGGTATGAAAATGAATAGAAAAAACGGCAGCAAACTCAAAAGCGAACGTTTTAGAAAAGTAGAAGTTTTCTCCACCTTATTTCTCCCGCAGATTTGGACCTTCAGCCGGCAGGGAACCGCTGCTGATCCGGATTAATTATAGCTCAGTACTGAATGCAGAATTTAAGAGTCTTTAGAAAGGTAAAAGCTGATAAGAACCTGCTCTGATTCAAGTATTAAGTACGATTTTAAAAAGAACTTGTAGAAACTGTTGTCCTTAAAAATCGTCAATTAGTTATTAAAAGTAAATAAGAGCAACAATTTTTATTAGAAATGATTGTATTCGGCTGGCTAATTTAAATGGTATCTATGAAAATATATTAGGTAATAATTTAAAGCCCTATAATGTTATGGATAGTTTTAAACCTGCGAAAAGTTTATCTCGGGAACCCTGACCTTCATTACCGCTTTTTTAACTTTCTCGGGTCTCTCAACTATTAGCCCGGGCATGTGAAGATCAGAAGGGAAAAAAATCACAAACATATCCTTTTCAAGCTTAAGATAATTTTTTTCACCGCAATAAAGAATAAAATCATTCTCTTCATCATATTCGGTAGCAGGCTCCTGTCCATTAAACAGGGAATATCCCAGCAGCTCAGAACCCTGGATCATGAAATGTATATCTATATATTTTCGATGTGCCTCAAGGCGGCAGTCCTCCAGATCCTTAGTGGTATAATCATTAACTATGGAAAAGATATCACTTCCCGCAACTTCGTATCTGCCGTTGGGAAGCTTTGTAAAGTCGGTATCACGCAGGTATTTTAATGCCCGAACTATGGTAGGATGCATATCCGCATAAAGCTGAACATTCGAAATTTTATCAAGAATCATAATTCCCCGTTAATCGTAAAAATCTTAAATGATATATAATAAAAAATTGGTTCATTAGCATCCGCCTGTAATGAATCAACTTAATATTTATGGTTAATTTTATGTGTTAAAGTGAAAAATATCATTAAACTTAAATAAAAGTTTATTACTTTATTCCTTTATTTCTGTTATAAGTTACTATGGCTCATACACATAACAACATAGATAATCATAACAAAGCATTCGCCTTCGGAATTGCCTTAAATGTCATATACATAGCTGTTGAAGTTGTATTCGGACTGCTTATCAGCTCTATGGCGCTTATTGCAGATGCAGGGCATAATCTCAGCGATGTACTGGGACTTCTCCTTGCTTGGGGTGCAACATTCCTGGCTAAAACTCTCCCTACGAGGAAACGAACCTATGGATTAAGGAAATCTACAATTCTTGCAGCATTATTCAATGCCCTGATTCTACTTATTGCTGTCGGAGCAATAACCATTGAAGCCGTAAGAAGGCTAATTACCCCTGAACAGGTACAGGGAACAACTATGATGATCGTTGCCGGAGTCGGGGTGGTTATAAATGCTGTTACTGCCTGGATGTTCGTTAAAGGGAAAGAGAAAGATATTAATATCCGCGGAGCCTACTTACATATGGCTGCAGATGCAGGCGTATCTGTTGGTGTTGTTGTTGCCGGTTTACTAATTACCCTTACTGGATGGCTCTGGCTCGATCCGCTTATAAGTCTTGTTATCGTCCTTGTAATTACTATTGGAACCTGGGATCTTCTGAGAGATTCATTCCTTATGTCAGTTGACGCTGTACCAAAAGGTATAAATCTTAAGGACGTGGAAGAACACCTTAAAAATATTCAGGGTGTTACTGAAGTACATGATTTACATATATGGGCTATGAGCACAACCGAAATCGCACTTACTGTTCATCTTGTTATGCCTGATTCAAATGCGGGAGATTATTTCCTTAAGGAAATATGCAGCGATCTTAATAAGAAATATGGAATAGGTCATTCAACCATCCAGGTTGAAAAAAATGCTCAGGGCGCTAACTGCAGCGTTGATAACGTCTAATAGAAATACATTAAAAATCATCAATTGCAGATCCTATGCAAAAAGGGAACACTTTCCAGAAATATTCCAGAATTAAGATTATATTAAAACATCTTTCTAAGTTAGAAATATGAAAATCCTGATAGTTGAAGACGAAAAAGAACTTGTTTCTGATATCCAGAGCTATATAAATGAGGAAGGCTATGTCTGTGAAACAGCATATTCTTTCTATGAAGGTTTGCGCAGTATAAACCTTCACGAATATGATTGCGCAGTTATTGACATTACATTGCCCGACGGAAACGGGCTGAAAATGATTGAGGAGCTTAAACTCTTATCTCCCAAAACAGGAATTATTATTATTTCTGCCAGGAATTCGCTGACCGATAAACTTACAGGTCTGGATCTCGGGGCAGATGATTATATTACAAAACCCTTTCACCTGGCAGAGCTGAATGCCCGAATCAAATCAGTTTTGAGAAGAAGGCAGTTCGGGGGAGAAGATAAAATTCAGATAAATGAAGTCATAATTTTTCCTGATAAAAGGGAGGTCTTGATCAATAACAGATCTCCAGAACTTACACGTAAAGAATTTGACCTGCTGCTTTACCTCGTTAATAATACTGAAAGAGTTGTGACAAAGGAATCAATTGCCGAACACATTTGGGGGGATCAGGCGGATACATTTGGGAGTCTTGATTTTGTCTACTCACAGATTAAAAACCTACGAAAGAAGATGATTGAGGCTGAATCAGGAGATTATATCAAAACTGTTTATGGAATAGGCTATAAATTTTCAACCAGATGAAACTGCTGCGGTTAATAAATAAAAAGTACGCTTATTTTTCGGTTATCACCCTCCTGGCCGGGATCGGCTTTATATATTTCTTTATTCTGTACTTTATCAATCAGGAGGTGGTTGAGAAACTTCAGAACACAAAACAGGACGTCATAAAAAGTCTTGACAGAGGCAACACAGTGAGTTTTTATCCCCTGGTTGAGATTAAGGATTTACCTGAAACTTCCCCTGCTGGAGTGAATGAGGTAGTTACAGACACAATGCTATTTAATCCCGATGAGAATGAGCCGGATTCATATAAACAAATAAGGTTTATTTATTCTGTGAACGGGAAAAAATATCTTATTTATGTGAGGACAGATAATATTGAAACCGCGGATATACTTATTCCTGTCGGACTTCCGGCTTTCTTCCTTATCCTTGCGGTGCTGCTCATTTCCAATGTTATTATTAACAGGATTAATTTCAAAATCTGGAATCCATTCTACACAAACCTTGGCAGGCTTAAAGAATTTTCTGCTTCTGATAAGGAAGAAATAAATTTAATCCAGTCAGATATTGATGAGCTAAGGGATTTGAACAACACCCTTACTTCTCTAACAAACAGGATCAGGACGGATTACAGGCAGCTTAAGGAATTCTCTGAAAATGCGTCTCATGAACTTCAAACCCCTCTGAGTATCATCAAGGTAAAGATTGAAAGTCTTCTACAGGATGAGCAGCTGGAGAAAGAAAAAGTCGCAAAACTGCAGTCAATATACAGAATGATCAACCGTCTCTCACGCTTAAATCAATCTCTGACTCTCCTCTCTAAGCTTGAGAGTATAGAATATGAAAAAAAGGATAATATTTTTCTGAAAGAATTTCTCGTTAAAAAAGTCCTTGAATTTCTGGAGATTGCAGAGGCTAAAGGAGTGACGATTAAGGAAAACTATTATTCCCGGAAAACGTTATCCATTAATGCAGATTTACTTGACATATTAATCTCAAATCTTCTATCGAATGCAGTCAGGTACAATGTTGAAAATGGCATAATTGAGATCGATTTGACGGATGATAAGCTTGTCATAAAGAATACAGGGGCTCCTCCTGCTAAAACCCCGGCAAAAATGTTTGAACGGTTTGAGAAAGGTGATACAACAGGGGGATCTTCGGGGTTGGGACTAACCATAGTTAAACAAATTTGCAATATGAACGAATTTGATATCCAGTACACTTTTAAAGATACGCTGCATATAATCCAAATCACTTTCCCTTAATCTTCTGCCTCAATTACAGATTTTCTACAGATTTTAAAAATATAATTACATCCTTAAATCAGGTGTTAAGATGAGATATGTTGTTGTTATCATATTTATTGTCTATGTGAGTGGAATCCTTCCAGCGCAGGAAATCAGCCATGATTCACTTACTCTGGATCAGGCGATTAATCTCGCATTAAAGAGGAATCTCAATATTCAGATTGCCAGGAAAGAAATAAAGAAAAATGAATACTCCATAAATGAAAATAACGCTTCACTGCTGCCTTCCATTTCAGGGAAATCACACTACCTTTACGCTCCAGAAGCTGGGTATGATCCTGCCGTTACGAACGGAGGGGAATATGGATTGCGGTTATCCGCAGATTATACTCTATATAACGGCGGCATAAATCATCTGGAAATTAATAAAGCGAATAAGAAAAGTAATCTTTCGGAATTAAGTCTCATAAAGGCTAAGGCGGATTTAACTGCAGAGGTTCGTGCAGTATATTTTGAAATGGATAATGCAGGAAGAGAAATCGATTATCAGACTGAAGCTCTGAAAAGTCTTCAGGATTATTATGATTACTTAAAGGAGGCTCAATCGGGAGGAAGTGCAACACAAAGTGATGTATTAAAAACTCAGGTTGATCTGAACAATTCTAAGATCGGCCTTGAAGATGCCGTCTTACAATTTCAAAAGTTAAAAAGGGAATTGTTCAACATATTATCTATTCCCCAGGATACAAGCATCGCGTTAATAAGACCTGCTGAAATAGATACAACACTCCCGCCCGGGGAATCCCCGGACCAATTTATTGAAGTAAAAATAGCCGGGATGGAAGCTTCATTAAACCGGTTTGATATACAAACTGCACAGGCTGAAAGGCTTCCCGTTATAAATCTTTCCGGGGATGCTGGAGTGCTTGGGGTGAAACCGGAGAATTACCGGGATGATTTGGGGTATTCAGCTTCTATTGATATCAATGTACCCATTTTTTCCTGGGGGAAAATAGATGCAAAAATTCAGCAGGCGACTGTTTCATATGAACAATCAGAACTTAAATCTGCCCTTTTAGAGAAAAACCTTCAGCTTGTCAAAGATTCGTTGATAACAGAATTTCAACTTGCAAAGAAGAAAATGGCAGCATACAGACAAAATATTAAAACAGCCGAGGATAATTTTTATTACTCGAAAGCATTATTTATCGGGGGGAGCGGTTCAACGCTTGAAGTTCTGGATGCCTACCGGCTGTTGAATGACACTAAGACAAATTATAGTAACTCAATATTAACACTTCAGCAGGCACGGGTAGAACTGCTTAAATTATACGGCAAATAGTATATGAAATCAAAAACATTAACTTTGTTCATCTGCCTTTTTATTCCCTTAATGCTGCTATTGATAAATGGATGTTCAAATAACCAAACCGGAGATAGCAGCACAAAGGATTCATCACAGACCGTAGTTCCCGTTAGAGTAGATTCTATCAAGAAAGAAACTCTCAATGTGATTGTATTGGCAGATGGTGTTACTTCTGCTCAGCAGCAGTATAAAATTATTTCACCGGTTGCTGGTGTTATAACCCGCTTCAATTTTTATAACGGGGATAATGTGAATGAGGGAGAGATAATAGCATCGATAATACCTAAAGAATCTTATGCAGCTGTAAAAGGGGCTGAAACTATGATAAGTAAAGCCCGAACCGAAGAGCAGAAAGCTGAGGCAGAAAGAACACTCAAAATTGCCGAGCAAAGCGCAAATCAGATTCCGATAACAGCTCCTTTTTCGGGAGTCCTGGTAAACAGAACTAAAAACGAGAATGAAGTTGTAAATGAAGGTGACCTTATAGCTTCACTGATAAATAAAAATTCCATTTTATTTATTGCACAGGTTCCCGCCGATTCAATCAGCAGTATAGAGATAGGACAACGCGTACGTATTGTATTTCCTTCAAAACAGGGGAAAGAATTTAACGGAACGGTCAAAAGAATAGAGCCCCGGGTTAACATGGAAACTCAGACTTTTCCCGTTCAAGTTGAAATAAATAATCTTCAAATGGCTTTTGCAGATTCTCTTTACGGTGAAGCTTCTATAATTGTAGGTGAACACCGTGATGTCCTCGTAGTTCCGGTAAAAGCGGTAATACACGATGAAGAAAACGATACCTATTCTGTAACCCTAATTGATCAGGATAGTATCTCATATACAGCGAATGTTCATATAGGTATAAAAAGAGATTCACTTGAGGAAATCCACGCTGAAAATTTAATGCCGGGCATGAAAGTAATAGTCGAGGGAAATTACGGACTGCCTGATTCCACGAAGGTAAGTATAAAAAAATGAATATTTTTTCGTTTATTCAAAGACATACGCGTGGACTTATCTTCGTAGTATCTGTTCTGGTGCTGGCAGGTGTGTTTACAGTTTTAAATTTACCGGTCTCAATTTTTCCGGACATTACCTTTCCAAGGATAGTTGTTCTTGCTGATAATGGTGAACAGCCGGCCGAAAAAGTAATGGTGCAGATCACCAAGCCGCTAGAGGAAACGATAAATTCGCTTCCCGGCGTAACAGATGTCCGCTCAACTACCTCAAGAGGTTCAGCAGAGATATCTGTAAATTTTGAATGGGGTACCGATATTATTCAGTCGCAGCAGCTTCTGCAGGGAAAAATATCCCAGATAAGAAATCAACTGCCTTCATCAGCAAGTATCCAGGTAGAAAGAATGAATGCTACTTTCTTTCCGATAATGGGTTACGCTTTAACTTCCGATTCTGTTAGTCTTGTTAAAATGAGGGATATTGCTCTTTATACGTTGCGTCCGGCAATCAGCCGGATAAAAGGAGTTTCGCAGGTTCGTGTAGTGGGTGGTGATACAAAGGAATATCTTGTCCGCGTCGACCCTGCAAAGATGCATTCTTACGGAATCAGCATCCAGCAGGTTACTGATGCTATTTCAAAGACGAATATTGTAAGTTCAGCGGGATTGATGGACGCAAATTATCACCTGTATTTAACTCTGGCCGACAACACTTATCAATCAATGGAAGATATAGGTAATACAGTCGTCAAGTCATCCGGAGTTTCTCCGGTCTATTTAAAAAACATTGCTTCTGTTACTGCTTCGGTAGAGGATAATTATATACGGGTTACGGCTGATGGAAAACGTGCTGTACTTGTTAATATTCTTCGGCAGCCGGGAGGAAATACTGTGCAGATTGCTTCCGACGTTGAAAAGATGTGGGGCGATGTAAAATCTCAGATCCCTTCGGGTATTAAAATATCTAATTTTTATAACCAGGCTGACCTGGTAAATGAATCTTTCAAAAGTGTTAGAGACAGTATCGGAATTGGTGTAATCCTTGCGATAATCGTATTGTTAATCTTTCTGAAGAATTGGCGGATTACTTTTGTTGCAGCAATCGTGATACCTATAACTGTGGCTATAACAGTTCTGCTTTTGATGGCCGTAAACGAAACCTTAAATATTATGACGCTCGGAGGAATTGCTGCGGCAATAGGCTTAATAATAGATGATAATATTGTAATAATCGAAAATATCTTTCGTCATTTCAAAGAAGGACATGAAAAATTAGCTGATGCCATTGGCGGATCAATTAAAGAACTATTTACAGCTGTGATAGGCTCCAGTACCAGTACGATTATCATATTTCTTCCTTTTGCGTTTCTTTCCGGGGTCACGGGAGCCTTCTTCAAATCACTTTCACTAACGATGGCGCTTTCACTTATTGTTTCCCTATTTCTTTCTTTGTTCTTTGGACCCCTCCTTGCCTCAAAATTACTTCATCCCAGGGATTTTGAAAAAGAAAGCAGTAAAGAAAAAGAGGGGAAAATTGAGTCATATTATAAAAGATTTTTAGGTTTTATAATCCACAGAAAATTTCTTGTCATTCCCGTCATCCTTTTTCTTATCGCCGCTGGTTATTTTATTTATTCGTCAATCGGGAGCGGATTTATGCCCGAAATGGATGAGGGGGCTTTCATTCTTGATTATACCTCACCTCCCGGAACATCCCTGCAGGAGACGAACAGGATGCTGATGAACGTCGAACAGATAATTATGCACATTCCTGAAGTTGAATCATATTCGAGGAGAACAGGTACACAATTAGGATTTTTTATAACAGAACCCAACAATGGTGATTATCTGATAAAATTAAAAAATAACAGGAGCAGAGGAATTAATGCGATTATAGATGAATTAAGGACCAGGGTGGAAAATACCGAGCCGGCACTGCAGATTGAATTCGGGCAGGCTATGCAGGACTTAATAGGTGATCTTACAAGTGTACCGTCACCCGTTGAAATTAAAGTTTTCGGTGAAGATAAATCCCTGATTCAGAAAAAAGCCAGGGAAATTACACAACTGATATCAAATATTAATGGAGTTGTGGATGTCTTTGATGGGATAGTTATTAGCGGTCCCGCTTATATTATTAACTTTAATCTTCCGGCAATATCCAGAGCAGGCTTTACTGTCGAAGAATTGAGCAAGATTATAAACAACGATATCCAGGGTGATGTAACCACACAGATTCAGAAGGGGGAAAAATTAATTGGTGTCAGGGTAAGACTGCCCGATGAATATCGCAGCGATATAGATTTGCTGAAATCGATAAGAGTTACCTCTTCCAATGGTAATTCGTATCTGCTTGGTTCACTGGCTGACTTCAGGATTGATCCTGGACAGTCGGAAATAGACAGGGAAAATCTGAAGCAGATGGTTGCTGTAACTTCAAGAATATCGGGAAGAGACCTTGGCAGCACGATAAGTGATATTAAGAGTGTGCTTAATAATAAACTTAATCTTCCGTCAGGAGTGACGCTGGAGTACGGAGGAACTTTTAAAACCCAGCAGGAATCATTTCAAGGCCTGCTGAAAGTATTACTTGCTTCTTCATTGCTTGTTATTCTCGTGCTGGTAATTGAATTTGAAAAGTTCCTGGTTCCGTTGTCAATATATCTTGTAGCAATTTTGTCATTATTCGGAGTTGTATCTGCTCTCTGGGTTACCAATGTTAATTTCAACATTTCAAGCTTTATGGGAGCCATAATGATGGTCGGCATTGTAGCCGAGAATAGTATTTTCCTTGCGCATTATTTTTTCATTTTCCGGAACCGCGGGATGGAAAGAATTGAGGCTGTAATCAATGCAAGCGTGGTCCGTTCGCGCCCGATAATTATGACCGCCCTTGCGGCTATACTTGCATTAATGCCGCTTGCCCTGGGTATTGGTGCTGGCTCTCAGATGCAGCAGCCTTTAGCGCTTGCTGTAATAGGAGGTTTTACGCTATCAAGTTTATTACTCCTTTTCATTCTTCCGGTATTATTATCAATCACACGAAAAAAGAATAAAAAATAAATTTTAATTTTTGTCAGATAAATATATCAAGGAGTTTGAATGAAAAGATTCATAATTCTTTCATTTCTATTCATTTTGCCTGCATACAGTTTAGTATTTCCAAAGATGGTCCATAAACGCTTTCAGAAATGAGCGGCAGATGATGATTGTCAACTAATCTTTCAGATTTATTCCAGATTTCTTTTTTATTATTGGAAAGACATAAAAAAAAGGAGAAAAAATAATGAAAAAAATAAGCATTTTAATGATAGCAATGTTCCTTGTTTTTGCTGTATCCATTTCTGCGCAGCAGAAGAATTCAAAGGTTCCTGAAAATGTCAGCAAAGCATTCCAAACTGCGCATCCTGATGCGAAGGACATCAGCTGGGATAAGGAAGGGATTAATTATGAAGCCAATTATAAGGTGAATGGCAGTAATTATTCTGTAGTTATCACCGATTTAGGCAAAATCCTTGAAACAGAAACTGAGTTAAAAACTTCGGATTTACCGCAGGGTGTAATAAAATATATCAACGATAATTACAGCGGTTATACTCTTTCAGGTGCTGCAAAGATTGTTGATGATAAGGGAAATACTAAATATGAGGCAGAAATAAGTAAAGGAAGTGAATCAAAAGATGTAATGTTCGATCAGAATGGAAATCCTATTCATCATAAGAAGGAAAGCAAGGAAAATGAAGAAGAAGAGGATGAAGATCAGGATTAGGCTATAATTTCACAATTCCCACACTAGAATATCCTAAGGATGAGCCGGTACAAACGGATCATCCTTTTTTTTTAACTTCCTGTGATCTATGCAATATTCTTCATTTCTTAGCTAAAATATAATCCTGTTAGCCATATTTTTATTGATCAGCAAAAGTTATTAGACTAAATTGCATAGGCAATGCAGAAAATTTCTTTTGCGAAAATGAGTGGTGCGGGTAATGATTTCATCCTTATTTATAAGGATTCCTACCCTGATTTAGTTCTTTCTAATAAATTGGTTCAAAACCTCTGCAGCCGGCATAACGGTATTGGTGCAGACGGGATTATTACTGTTTCGGGATCAAATGACTACGATTTTGTAATGGAATATTTTAATGCTGACGGGTCTACTGGAAGTCTCTGTGGAAACGGAGCCCGTTGTGCGTTGACTTATGCATCGAGGGTTTTCAGACTGAACAATGAAGTCCGCTTCCTGTCGAATGGTACTGAATACCGTGGAGAGATCCTCGAAAATTCCGTACGGTTTTATTTTAATGAACCGACAAATCTTAAACGGGACTTTAAGGTTAAGGCAGGCGGACAGCTGATTTCAGCTGATTATATAAACACGGGTTCGCCTCATGTGGTCATATACCTTGAGGCAATTGTGAAGGATGCTGTAAAACCTGCTGCACGTTACTCTAAGTTAAGTGAAGTTCCTGTTGATTCCCTGGGGAGGGAAATTCGTTATCTTCCTGAATTCTCCCCGGAAGGAACCAATGTGAATTTTATTAACCCTGTAAACGGAAAATTGTATATAAGAACATATGAACGCGGGGTAGAAAATGAAACCCTCGCCTGCGGTACCGGAGCGGCGGCCTCCGCACTAATTAGCTTCTTTAGAAATGATCTTAAACCTCCTATTGCATTGCATACGTTCGGAGGAGATGAAATAATTGTTGATTTTAAATTTGAAGATAAAACAATAAAAGAATTATCTTTGATAGGTCCGGTTAAAACTACTTTTACCGGGGAGTTTTTGCTAAATAAATATTTATAAATGTTTGGAGCGTAAATGCCAAAAGTTATTTTCACAATTGAGTATGAAATCCCGGCTGAAAAAAAAGATGATTATATCGCAGTTATCAAGGAACTGAAGAGTCTCCTTAATCCGGAAGGTCTTGAAAATTATTCAGTATATGAGACAAAAGGTAAGAATCATCACTACCAGGAACAATATACTTTTAATTCTGTTGAAGCATACGAAGCCTTTGATGATGATCAGAGTGAGAGAATAAACATCCTGATAAATAAACTGAACGACATGACCGTTGAGGGAACTACAAAATATACAACACTCTACGGAATGCTTGAAAACAACTCACAGTAGGCTAAATGCGGCTGCCAGAGCCGCTCATTCCTCTAAAGGGGTATCCATTGATATTTACCTTTTACCAAATGATACAAAAAAATTATTATTTTAAGTGTTATAAATAATTATATCTAATTATTACGGCGTGTACATGAACAAATCCCTGCACCGTATTTATGTAGTTCTTTTTATAATCGTAGGTGTCGGAGCAACACTTCTGCTCGGCGTTTATGGTTACAAGTATTATACAACTCCCATTGAAGAAAGATTTTTCCAGCCGCATTATGACTTGCTGAAGCCAAGCGGGATGCTGGGTCATGGCTTTGGTATTATCGGAAGCCTGATGATGATTTTCGGGGTAGCCATTTATATGATACGGAAAAGGGTAAGAACATTCTTTAACCTGGGATTCTTAAAACATTGGTTGGAATTTCACATCTTTTTGTGCACTGTTGGTCCAATCCTGGTTCTTTACCATACAGCTTTTAAATTCGGCGGAATAGTGGCGGTAAGTTTCTGGAGTATGGTGGCTGTTGTAGCAAGCGGTGTTGTCGGGAGGTTTATTTATGTGCAGATTCCAAGAACCATCCAGGGTAAGGAGCTAAGTGTTAAGGAATTGAATGACATCAACGAGGATCTTACCCGTAGACTGAGGATAGAATACTCGATAAACGGTAATATTTTATCAAAACTTGAAAAACACTCTCATACTGATAAATATAAGCAGGTGGGATTTGGAACGAGTTTTGTTATGATGATACAGGACTATTTCGGCACCCGTTCAGTCCTGCATCAGATTAAACGTGAATTAAGGAATTTGAACCTTAAAAGTGAGAGAGAAAAGGAAGTTCTAAGGATTTCAAGGTCAAAACTCACGCTCTCCCGGAAGATCGGGATGCTGCGTACCACGCAGAAATTGTTCAGGTACTGGCATATTGTGCATCTGCCATTTGCTATTACAATGTTCGTAATAATGTTTATTCATATCGCAGTTACTATTATTTTTGGTTATAAATGGATTTTTTAGGAGGAAAGTTGAAGTTCAGAATAGCATATTTGTACGTTATATTAGCAATTGGAGTAGTGTTAACACTGATCTTCCTTTCAGGCGGAAATAATAGTAATGAACCTGCTTCCGGGAATATTGAAAATCAGCAGCTGCCTAATGATCAAATCCATAAAGGCCTCACGAATCCCGGGGGAAGCAATCCTTCAAAAAGCAATGTATCAAAAGAATTTTATGACAAAATGGATATGCTGAAGAAAGAGGTTGATGCTAATCCAAAGGATACTGCTAAAATTAAACAATATGCGGATTTTATAGCTGCCGCCCATAAACCTGAACAGGCTATTCCTTATTATGAAATGATCCTGAAGGTTGATCCTGAAAGGGATGATGTACTGTTCAGCCTGTCAATGATTTACTTTACCCGGCAGGATTATACTAAAGCTGAAGAATTTACAAACCGCATTTTACACAACAATAAAAATAATACCCAGGCTTTGTACAACCTCGGTGCCATAGCCGCAAGTAAGGGTGATAAAGCGAGAGCCAGGGAAATCTGGACAAACCTGATTTCTTCATATCCCGGAGATGAAGCTGCTGAGCTTGCAAAATCTTCTCTGGAAAAACTGTAGTTACGCATAGATGAATTCGAAGTATCCTTGAAGTGTGAAAAGAGCGAGCGTAAGCGGAAATATCAATCTCAGCGTAACACCAAATGACTTAGTGTGACATCAACCAGTTCCTTTTGACACTAACAAGCTTGTTGTGACACTATTATTTTATCACGTAGTTGAGTGCAATGGAAGTTATCATTGAAAATATCGCAGCTTATTCGATCATCCTTGTCGTAATCTTTATAGTTCTATTCTTTTATCTGAGCAGTTATAAAAAAAGAACGAAGATAACCACCCAAAAGATCGAGAGAGCTAAAGAACTAGGTTTTCATGAACCTGTTTCTCTCCACCCTGTTGTGGACCTTGAAACTTGTATCGGAAGCGGAGCCTGTGTGGCTGCGTGTCCTGAAAAAGATATACTTGGGATAGTAAGCGGTCAGGCACATACAATAAATGCTTCCAGGTGTGTTGGTCACGGTGCTTGTTTCCATGCCTGTCCTATGCAGGCTATCTCATTATGTATAGGTACTGAAAAAAGGGGAGTTGATCTCCCCCACCTTAGTCCTGAATTTGAAACTAATATTCCGGGAGTGTTTATAGCTGGCGAGCTTGGAGGAATGGGGTTAATAAAAAACGCTGTTGAACAGGGGAAACAGGCAATTGAGTATATCTCCAAAAAATTGAAAAGCAGCCATAAGGCTCAATATGACGTTGCGATAGTGGGAGCCGGCCCTGCTGGAATTTCTGCTACACTTTCAGCGGCAAAAACAGGTCTTCGCTACCTGACACTTGAACAGGACAGTCTGGGCGGAACAGTTTTTAATTTTCCCCGTGCTAAAATAGTAATGACCTCAGCAATGGAGCTTCCTTTATACGGTAAGGTTAAATTATCAGAAACCTCAAAAACAGAACTGCTGAAGCTCTGGATGGATGCGATTACCCGAAACAATATTAAGATAAATGAACAGGAAAAAGTTCTGGGTGTTGAGAAAGAAGGAGAAATCTTCAGGATAAAAACCTCCAAAGCAGAATATTCGGCAAAAACAATTCTTCTGTCGATAGGAAGAAGGGGTTCGCCGAGGAAACTGGGTGTACCCGGAGAGGAAAAAGAAAAAGTTGCATACCGTCTGCTTGAGCCTGAGCTGATACATAATAAAAAAGTACTTGTGGTAGGAGGAGGGGATTCTGCCGTGGAAAACGCACTTCTTCTTGCTGATGAAGGCAACGAAGTTACTTTAAGCTACCGTAATGAATCATTTTCAAGATTGAAACCAAAAAACCTCGAGAGAGTGGAGAGAGCAATTCAAAAAAGAGAAATCAGAACAGTCTTTAATTCGAATATTAAAGAAATAAAGGATGATTCTGTTATTATGGCTGTAGAAGGTAAAGAGAACTTTGTGAGTTTGCAGAACGACCTTGTGTACATCTTTGCGGGGGGGGAACTCCCGTCAAAATTCCTGGAAAAGATCGGGATAAGAATTACTAAAAAATTCGGTGAAGCGATCTTGAAGCACGAAAACTGATATTCTTAAGTATCGGCAGCAATTAATAATCAGCAACAATAGTGGAAATCTGCCTGTTGAATTATTCAATACGAAAATTATCATACCTGGTCTGCAAAATATTAGCAGTATTTATTTTATTTATAGCCCCTCTTTACGGTCAGATCTCTCCCGGCGACCTCACAAATGCTCACGCCAAATTTGAGGGAATAAGCAATTGTACAAAGTGTCACGTTCTGGGAGAACAGGTGCAGGTGTCAAAGTGCCTGGACTGTCATACTGAAATAAAAAAACTAATAGATGATAACAGGGGTTATCATTCTACCGCTGAAGTTAAGAAAAAAGATTGCTGGGATTGCCACAGCGAACACCATGGGCGAAACTTCAGAATAGTGAACTTTAACCGTGACGGTTTCGACCACTCAAAAGCCGGCTTCAGTCTTACCGGAAAACATTCCGAAATAAAATGCACTGACTGCCATAAGCAGGAATTTATCCAGCTCCACGAAGTTATTAATAGGAAAAATACGCTTCTTGGACTTAACCAGGCATGTAAAGCCTGCCACGAGGATGTTCACAAAGGTTCGCTGGGTGCGGGTTGCGCAGACTGTCATAATACTACCTCCTTTAAGAAGGTTGAGGATTTTGATCATTCAAAAGCAGCTTTCAAACTTACCGGTGCTCATACCAATGTTACCTGCAATAAATGCCATCCGGCACAGATTGTTGAGGGTAAACAGATGCTGAAGCTTAAGGGAATTCCATTTGCCTCCTGTCAGAATTGTCATAAAGATGTTCATCTTGGGAAGTTCGGAAATGACTGTCAAACCTGTCATTCTACGACAGGATTTAAAAATATTAACCAGAAAGCTTTTGATCATAATAAGACAAATTATCCTCTGTTAGGCAGACACCAGCTTGTAAATTGTTCTAAATGTCATGGTAATGACCTCAGCTCAAAACCTCGGCACCAAAATTGTGTCGATTGTCATACGGACTACCATAATGGTGAATTTACTGAAGGAGCCAAAATACGAGACTGTTCACTCTGCCATAACCTGAATGGCTTTAGTCCCTCTGCCTTCACCATAAAGGAACACGATACACTGGAATTTAAATTAACAGGTGCGCACCTGGCAGTTCCCTGCAAATCTTGCCATTCTAAAACAGATAGATGGCATTTCAGGAATATAGGGAAGAAATGCGTTGACTGTCATAAAAACGTTCATGGCTCTGAGATAACAAATAAATTTATGCAGGATGATAATTGTTCATCCTGTCACTTTACACATGACTGGAATACTATTAAATTTGATCATGCACTTACAACCTTCTCCCTCGAAGGTAAGCATAAGGATTTGGAATGCGGGAAATGTCACTATAAAGAGGAGAATTCAGGAAATAAAGTTTTCCGGTTTGCTACACTTGATTCGAAATGTGAAAGCTGCCATAAGGATATACATTTGGGACAATTTGCAGAGAACGGTAATTCAAATTGTACAAGATGCCATGCTTTTAATGACTGGAAACCTGAAAAGTTTGATCATAATAAGACAAGATTTTCACTGGAGGGAGCGCATCAGAAACTCGAATGCTCCCGCTGTCACCCGGTTGTAACGCAAAATAAAATTCAATACATCAAATATAAGCTAGAAGATTTTAGATGCGCATCCTGTCATTCATAATATTTTTGCTGATGATATCCGGTGCATCTTTTGCACAGTCGCCTCACGGAGACGATTTCAATCTTGATTGTTCATTTTGTCACGAAGCTTCATCCTGGAAAGTTAATCCTGAAAAAGTATCATTCGACCACAGCACTACAGGTTTTGATTTAATAGGTCAACATAGGGATGTGAACTGCCGGTCCTGCCACGAGTCTCTTATATTTTCAAAAGCGAAAGCAATTGAAGATTGTTTCTCGTGTCATAAAGATGTACACCGTGGTTCTGTAGGATACGATTGCCAGAGGTGTCACACTCCTGAAACCTGGATAGTGAAGGATATAAATGTGGTTCACCAGGAAAGCCGTTTTCCATTAGTGGGTGCTCACAGACTGGCAGACTGCGAGCAATGCCATACGGATTACCAGGATCTGAATTTTCAGGTAATTTCGATTGACTGCTACGCTTGTCACCAGACGGATTATACATCAACTACCAGCCCTAACCATTTGAATGCCGGTTTTTCAACCAGCTGCGAGGAATGTCACGATGTAACAAGCATGGTATGGTCAGCTGCGAACTTTAATCATGATTTCTTCCCGCTAAAGGGCGGGCATAATGTTGAATGCGCTTCCTGCCACGGCGATGGCGGAAACTTCGGGGGACTTTCAACCGACTGCTATTCCTGCCACGAAAGCAATTTTAATGCGGCCACTGATCCTAACCATGTGCTTGGACAATTCAATCACGATTGTACCGAATGCCATACAATAAACGGTTGGTCTCCCGCTGATTTCGATCATAATAAGACGCAGTTTGAACTTACAGGTGCTCACAAAACTATCGACTGTTCATCCTGTCACTCGCAGGGTTTCGCGGGTACACCCATGGACTGCTATTCTTGTCATCAGAGCTCATATAATAGCTCCACAAATCCCAATCATGCTTCCGCAGGAATATCAACCGATTGCCAGCAGTGTCATAATACTACCGCTTTTATTCCTTCAACTTTTGATCACACAACTACGGGATTTGAGCTGACCGGGCGGCATACTACCGTTGATTGTTCATCCTGTCACCAGGGTACTACATCAAATGCTGACCCTGCATGCTTCTCCTGCCACCAGAATGATTATAACAGGGCTGAGAATCACCTTTCTCAGAACTATCCTCACGAATGCGAGATGTGTCATAATACCAGTACATGGGATGATGCTGACTTTAATCATTCAGCCACTGCATTTCCGCTAACCGGAGCGCATCAGACTGTTGATTGTTCAAGCTGCCATCAGAGCGGATTTACCGGAACTCCCACGCAGTGCCAGAACTGCCATCAAACTGATTTTAATAACACAACAAATCCGAATCACCAGACAATTGGAATAACTACTGACTGTCAGACCTGCCATACAACAAACCCCGGATGGCAGCCTGCATCATTCCCGATCCATAATACTTTCTATGAGCTTCTTGGAGCACACGCAAATATTTCAGACTGCAGCGACTGTCATAATGGAAACTATAATACAACTCCTAATGAATGCTACGGGTGTCACGCAGATAATTATAATAATACAACGAATCCTAACCATCAATCAGTAGGATTCGGAACTGACTGTCAGAGCTGTCATACCCAGAATGCATGGCAGCCCGCTTCATTTGACCATGATGCCCAGTATTTCCCGATATACTCAGGGAAGCACAACGGTGAATGGAACACTTGTTCTGATTGTCATACACAGCCCAACGATTACACTGTTTTCTCCTGTGTAACCTGCCATGAGCATAACCAGCAGGATACGGATGACGGACACCAGGGTGTGCAGGGATATATTTATGAAAGCAATGCCTGTTATGCATGCCATCCCACCGGTGACGCTGATGGTTCATTTAATCATGATCTTTCAAGTTTCCCGCTTACGGGGGCACATACTACCGTGGCCTGTGAACAGTGCCATGTGAATGGATATTCTCAGCCTCCATCGATTGTATGTTCTGACTGTCATCAAAGTAACTTTAATGGAACTACTAATCCAAACCATCAATCACTGGGGATTTCCACAGACTGTGAAACCTGTCATACAACAAATCCCGGTTGGCAGCCAGCTCAATTTCCTCAGCATAGTCAATATTTTGAATTAACAGGGCAGCATGCAGCTATAACGGACTGCGATGCCTGCCATAACGGAAATTACAACCTTACTTCACCAGACTGTTTACAGTGCCATCAGAATGATTATAATAACGCGGCTAACCCGAACCATACTGCAGCCGGTATTCCTGTAACCTGCGAAGACTGCCATAACTCCAGTGGATGGTCGCCTTCAACTTTTAATCATACAACTACAGGATTTACCCTGGATGGGGCTCATACATCATTGCAGTGTTCTACATGTCACCAGGGAATCGTCACAGGTTTGAATCCTGACTGCGTATCCTGTCATCAGGCTGACTATAATTCAGCAGCTAACCCGAACCATGCAGCCGCCGGCATACCGGTAACCTGCCAGGATTGCCACAATACTACCGGTTGGTCGCCTTCAACCTTTAATCATACAACTACAGGATTTACCCTGGATGGGGCTCATTCATCATTACAGTGCTCTACTTGTCACCAGGGAACCGTCACAGGTTTGAATCCTGATTGCGTATCCTGTCATCAGGCTGACTATAATTCAGCGGCTAACCCGAACCATGCAGCCGCCGGCATACCGGTAACCTGTCAGGATTGTCACGCAACTGCTGCCTGGATTCCTTCTACCTTTAATCATACAACCACAGGCTTCCAGCTGCAGGGCGTACACGCCCAGATCCAATGTTCCGACTGTCACCAGGGAACGGTAACAGGTTTAAGTCCTAACTGTCTGCCCTGTCATCAAGCGGATTACAACTCAGCCCCGAACCATGTTGCTCAGGGTTATCCATCGAACTGCGACCTTTGCCACAGCTTTAACGGATGGACTCCCGCATCATTCGATCACAATAATACTAACTTCCCGCTGACCGGAGCGCATTTACAAGTTCAATGCTCTGATTGTCATGCTTCAGGATTTACAGGAACCCCTACAGAATGCGTAGCCTGTCACCAGACCAATTACAATAATACAACCAACCCCAGTCATACTGCGCTGCAGCTCTCCACTGAATGCCAGAGCTGCCATACTACCAACCCCGGATGGGCGCCGGCACAGTTCCCTGATCATGGAAATTACTTCCCCTTCGTGGGTGCGCATATTGCAATCGCTAATGACTGCGGTGCATGCCATAACGGCAACTACACTAATACACCCAATACCTGTTACGGATGTCATTCAGCTAATTTTAATGCAACAACCAATCCTCCGCATACTCAGCTGAATTTCGATCACGATTGTCTCACTTGCCATACCCAAAATGCATGGCAGCCGGCAAACTTTAACCATAGTTTTTATAATCTGCATAGTCCTCATAATACTATGGACTGCAATAACTGTCACTCAGAAGCGAACTACCAACCGCAGTGCCTGAGCTGTCACTATAATGATTTCCTTGAAGAACATGATCCCGGCGATCCAACCAATTGCTGGAACTGTCATTCAACCTCACATTGGGGTGACGGTCCGATGTTGAGCCCTACAAAAAGAGATTAGGATGATTAATAAAATAAGTACACATATAATCCTTCTGTTCATTATCAGCCTCACGGGCAGCGGAACTTTTGCCTCTTCATTTGAAAAAGCAGAGAAGACCGGAACAGTAACATATAAATCATCCCAGAATGTTTACGTGAAATTTGAGAACACGGAAGGTATAGTGCAGGGAGATACGCTTTACCAGAAAGCAAATAATCTGTTAATCCCTGCTGTAATCGTTCAGTTTATATCAAAAAAATCTGTAGCAGGTGAAGCGATAGGTAATGTAGAACTAAAAGTTGATGATATGCTGTATGCAGTTATAGAAAGGGAGATACCCGATGCCGTAACGGAGGAAGCAACAGTTCCAAATCCAATTCCTGTCTCAAGAGGTACAGCCGATGCAAGTATCAGTGATAATTTCAAGCCGGGGAAAAAGAAAGAACCTGCTGTTTCAGGAAAGTTTTCGGTGCAGTCGTACTCTAACATCTCAAATTCACCGTATTTTACCGATAACCAGAGGTGGCGGTATTCATTCGCACTGAAGGCTAAAAATATAAGTGGGAGTAGACTGTCATTTTCAGATTATATGACTTTCGCTTACAAGGCTGACCAGTGGTCGCGTATAAAGGATAACTTCGGCAGGAGCCTCAGGGTATATGATTTTGCTTTAAGCTATGATTTCAATCCTAAAACAACATTGTGGCTTGGAAGACATCTAAACCGGAAGATTTCAAATATAAGTTCAATTGACGGCTTGCAGTTCGAAACCGGGATAAAAGAAAATTATGCTGGTGTTGTAGCTGGTTCAAGGCCAAACTATAGCGATCTTGGTTTTAATCTGAAGCTGTTTGAGTACGGTCTCTATATTGGCCGCGAAGATTCATTGAGCTCGGGTTATATGAATAATACGATAGCCTTCTTTGAACAGACCAATGAATTTAAAACAGACAGGAGATTTCTCTATTTCCAGCACTCCAATTCACTTCTGCCGAATACAAACGTTTTTCTGTCAACCGAAGTTGATATGTTTAAACAGATCAGCGGGGTGAAGAAAAACGAATTCCAGCTTACAAGTCTTTTTGCATCGGTAAGATATTCGCCTTCCAGGGTAGTTTCATTCTCACTTAATTATGATGCCAGGAAGAACGTAATTTATTATGAAACATTTAAGAACTTTATCGATAGTCTTTTTGAAAACGAAACCAGGCAGGGATTTAACGCACGAATCAACATCAGACCTTTTAACAGACTGAGTCTGGGACTGACAGGCGGATACAGGTTTCAGAAATCTGATATTAAACCCGCAAGAAATTTCGGCGGCTACCTTACGTATTCACGGATCCCTGAAATTGAAATAACTCCAACCCTCTCCTATACCAAACTGATAACCAGTTATATTGAAGGCGGAGTTGCCGGCCTTAGACTTAGCCGGAGCTTTGGAAACTATTTTGATCTATCAGTTTATTTCCGCAATACTCAGTATAAGTTCTACAGTTCAATCGGAAATTTAGATCAGAATTCTGTTTCTGTTGACCTTTCAACATTTCTGCTTAACCCCGTATACTTTTCAGTAAGTTACGAGGGAATATTCGAGAAAACCAGCACCTCCGGCAGGATTCTCCTCAATCTCACCACCCGTTTCTGAAAATCACGCTGATTCCAACTTATCGTTCTGAATTATTTTAATCTCGGGGCTATTTTTAGATTGTCAAAGTCTGAGCCTGACGATTTGTATTTAATTGATTTGATCCGGGGTGTGGATTTTTAATAAATCCATTATTGATTCCCCGGGATAAAAATAATCTATCAGTACGAACCTGCCTTCAACGGTTATGCTGCCATTCTCTCTGGTCATTGGGCTCTCCTCTTAACGTTTTTTCTTTACGAATATTTTATAACTTACCTATATGAAATCTTTACATTGTGTAAAAATTCTCCGGAGTCGCTATGTATGAGTATGTAGGAGCGCTCCATATGCACTCGATTTATTCGGATGGTTCCGGTAAAGTTGAAGATATTGCCGGTTTTGCTGATGATGTAGGGCTGGACTATATAATTCTCACAGATCATAACACGCTGCGAGCACTTAAAGAAGGATACGAAAAATGGTACGGCAGAACACTTCTGCTGGTAGGCTGCGAAATAAATGATAAAGAAAACAGGAACCACTACCTTGCATTCAATATCAAAGAAACATATTCAACAAGAATTTCAGCCAAAGAATATGTTAGAAAAATTAAAGAAGCCGGGGGGATAGGTTACCTTGCACATCCTCACGAAAAAAGAACACATATGGCTGAGCATCCCCCGTATCCCTGGACAGAATGGGACACGAAAGATTTCACGGGAATAGAGATCTGGAACCATATGTCGGAGTGGATGGAAAACCTTACAGAAGAAAACAAGTACAAAGCATTCCTTCATCCCTTGAAGACCATTGAGGCACCCCCGGCTGAAACGCTGAAGGTGTGGGATGATCTTAATCAGGAAAGAAAGGTTGTAGGCATTGGCGGAGTTGATGCACACGCACATAAGTACAACATCCTGGGATTCCTTGAAGTTGAAGTATTCCCGTATAAGGTTCTTTTTAAATCAATACGAACTCACGTACTGACTGATAAAAAAATAAAGAAAGACAACTCACCTGCTGGAATTGAAGCTGCAAAAAAAATAATATACCGGTCCCTTGAAGAGGGTAGATGTTTTATAGCGAATGATTACCATGCCGACTCTAAGGGTTTCGAATTCTATGCAGAGGCAGGAAATACGAAATATTTTATGGGGGAATCTCCTGACTACTCAAGCGACATAAAAATTATTGTAAATCTGCCGGTTGATAAAGCGGAAATAAGGATTATCAGAAACGGAAAGCTTTACAACAAAACAGAATCCTCAAGCTGTGAAATGAAAGTAAAATCGCGTGGGAGTATACAGAGTGGAAATTTTCCATAATGGCAACGCCTGGATCTACTCCAACCCTATCCGACTCCTTTAGTATACTAAGAGCCTAATCTAAAAAAATTTAATGTATGACAAAATGTCACGCGTTGAAAATCTCATCAGCTAGAATCTTTGAATTTGGGCGTTTTTAGCATTGTCTCAATTTGAGAGCAACAGGCGCATCACAGGCGCATAAAAGGCCCATAAAAGGCTCATAAAAATGGAAAAAGTATGTCAATTATGTCAGTGTGTTGAAATTATATATACCTGCTTTAAGAGCTGTCAAACTATGAAATATGACCCGGACGTTTGAGATATATTCGAAATCCGGCAAGCTTGGAGTGACTTAAAGAAAATCCCGGATTAAAATTATTTTCCTCTGGTGCTGGAAAATTTCCTCTATATTATCGTGATTTTTTTTGTAACTTTTAAAGCTGAAAATATTTCAACTCTATTTTTGCGCCCGTAGTTCAATTGGATAGAATGTTGGATTCCGGTTCCAAAGGTTGCAGGTTCGAATCCTGCCGGGCGCACTGATACTGAATTTTTTATTGGAACCTTAATTCATTAAGTGTTAGATTTAATGCTTTGATTTTTAAGAATAATCTGTAGGACAGAACGTAAATGCTCACCAAAAAGAAAAAACTTTCACGGAAGGAAATTAAAGAGGATAAGCTTGTTACATCTTATTACCAGGCACAGAGTTTTGTGCTGGAAAATAAGTCGCGGCTATTAACCTATGGTGGTATCCTCGTAGTTATTGCTCTTGCTGTGATTTACTATGTGAACCATAAGAAGGAAGTGAATCAGGAGGCCGGTGTCGCACTATCAAGGGTTATCGATTCATATGACCGTGGTGCTTACCTTGAAGCTATAGAGGGTAAAGCAGGCACTGAAGTTATAGGCCTTAAGAAAATTGTTGAGGAATATGACGGTACCGAGAATGGTGAAAGTGCAAAGATTTACCTCGCTAACAGTTATAACCGGCTGGGTAAGTTCGATGAGGCTTTTAATTATTACAAAGATTATTCCGGCGATATACCGATGTTAAAATCTGCCTCACTGGGAGGCCAGGCTGGGTATTATGCTTATAAAAACGATTTTGAGAAAGCTGCTGACCTTTACAGGGAGGCTGCCCATGTTAGTCAGTATAATGTAGACAATCCTGACTACCTGCTTAAGAGCGCAATAAATTATATTAATGCCGGTAAGAAAGAGCAGGCAAAGGACCTTCTAACTACAATCAAAAAGGATTATAAAACCTCTAGCGCAAGCAGAGAAGCTGACCGCTACCTTGCTCTTGTTGAAGCTTGATATTAAGCATTTTCATTAAAGCCGCTTTCGGGCGGCTTTTTTCATTTTCAGCCGTATTTTTATCAAAAAACGGCAACTTTTTACCTGCAATCGTCGATTTTTAACATCTCTTGATTCTTGACTTTCAGGCTGTATATGTCTATTTTTTTTATCCTATTAAAAAACTTTATACCTAAGGATTTATGGCAGATACTTCTGATTTTCGTAATGGACTTATAATAAAATATAAAAATGATCTTTATACTATCACAGAATTCCAGCATGTGAAACCCGGCAAGGGAGGGGCCTTCGTTAGGACTACCTTAAAAAATCTCAGGACAGGAAAGGTTCTCGATAATACCTTCCGGGCAGGCGAGGGTATCGATATCGTCAGGGTGGAGAGGAGAAAGTACCAGTTCCTCTTCCGTGAGGGAGACTTCCTGGTATGTATGGATAATGATACCTACGAACAGATCAATATTCCCAAAGACCTCTTCGGCAACAGCGAGAAGTACCTGAAAGAGGGTGAAGAGGTTGATATACTCTTTAACGGATCTGAAATTATAAATGTTGAAATTCCGATATTTGTTACACTTAAAGTAGTACACACTGAACCCGGTTTCAGAGGAAATACAGCCACTGGCGCGCTGAAACCTGCAGAGCTGGAAACCGGTGCAAGTGTAAATGTTCCTTTATTTATTGATGTTGACGACTTGCTGAAAGTTGATACGCGGACAGGCGAGTACGTCGAACGAATAAAATCTTAAAACCAAGGATTCCAATGGATTTAAACCTAATCAGGAAACTTGTTAAGCTTGTTGATTCAAGTGAAGTTACAGATCTTGAGATTGAAGAAAATGGGTTAAGAGTTAAAATAGCAAAGAAAATTAGGGGCGTTAAAGCTGTAACTCAGCCTCAGTTTCTATCACCTTCACAAACAGTCCCCCAGACTCCTTCCGACCAGAAGGCTGAGGAGAGCGCAGCAGCTAAAGAAAGTAAAGAAAAGCTGCACGAAGTTCATTCACCTATTGTGGGAACTTTCTACAGGGCTCCGGCACCTGATGCCGATCCGTATGTGCAGGTTGGTGATTCCATTTCGCAGGGATCTGTGCTATGTATTGTTGAAGCTATGAAACTTATGAATGAAATAGAATCAGATGTGAGTGGAAAGATCGTAAAAATTCTTGTTGAAAACGGAAAACCGGTTGAATATAATCAGCCTTTGTTCCTGGTTCAGACAAGTTAATTCTCAGGAAGTTTGAGGAAGATTTGTTTAACAAAATTCTTATTGCCAACAGAGGCGAAATAGCGCTTCGCGTTATAAGGACATGTAAAGAACTGGGGATAAAAACTGTAGCGATTTATTCTGAAGCTGATAAAGATTCTCTGCATGTTACTTTTGCTGACGAGGCTGTATGTATAGGTCCTGCCCCCAGTAAAGAAAGTTACCTTAAAATTCCCCTCATTATTTCGGCAGCACAGATTACAGGCTCCGATGCTATCCATCCTGGTTATGGTTTCCTGGCAGAGAATGCCAGCTTCTCAGAAATATGCGAGGATTCGGGAATCAAGTTTATCGGTCCTTCCCCCAAGATGATAAATTCAATGGGTGATAAATCTTTCGCAAAGGATACTATGAGGAAAAACGGCGTACCTGTGATTCCGGGAAGCGACGGCATCATCTCTGATGTTGCTGAAGGTAAACTTGTTGCTTCAGAGGTAGGTTACCCGGTAATTATTAAAGCTTCGGCTGGCGGCGGCGGAAAGGGTATGAGGATAGTTTGGGAGGATTCTGAATTTGAAAAGGCTTACCAGACTGCCCGTACCGAGGCTGAATCGTCTTTCGGTAATGGTGATGTTTATATCGAAAAGTTTCTTGAAAATCCCCGTCACGTTGAGATCCAGGTGCTGGGTGATATGTTCGGCAATGTTTATCATTACGGTGAAAGAGACTGCTCCGTACAACGAAGACATCAGAAGCTGATTGAAGAATCACCTTCGCCTATTATTGATGCAGAGATGAGGAACCTGATGGGTGAGACGGCTGTACTCGGCGCCAAATCGGTCAATTATGAAGGAGCGGGTACAATAGAATTCCTTGTGGACAAACATAAAAAATTCTACTTCATGGAGATGAATACAAGGATTCAGGTTGAACACCCTGTAACTGAACTGGTTTATGATGTCGACCTGATCAGGCAGCAGATACTGGTTGCTGCGGGAGAAAAGATTGAAACTCTTCCCCGTAAACCGCTGGGACATGCAATCGAGTTCAGAATAAATGCAGAAGATCCTGCTAACGGGTTCAGACCTTCTCCGGGCAGAATTGAATCACTCCATTTTCCGGGCGGGTTCGGTGTGAGGGTTGATTCACATATCTATCACGGCTATTCTATACCTCCTTTTTATGACTCACTCATTGCAAAGCTTATTGTCTGGGGAAAGGATAGGAATCATGCAATTGCCAGGGGCAAAAGAGCCCTCGATGAGTTTATTATTGAAGGTATAAAAACAACCATTCCTTTCCACCTTAAGGTACTTGAGGATCCTAGGTTTGTAAGCGGTAATTTTGATACAGGGTTTCTTGAAAAGTTTGAATTCAAAACAACTTAAATATTTTTTCACTTCTATAGAAATATAAACTGAGGTTAAAATGGACTTCCCGAATAATCTAAAGTATACAAACGATCATGAATGGATTAAGGTTGAAGGTAATACGGGTACTATCGGTATTACTGAATATGCACAGGGCGAACTTGGTGATGTTGTTTTTGTTGACGTTGACCCTAACCTGGGTGAAATAAAAAAAGGCGAATCATTCGGAACGATTGAAGCGGTAAAGACAGTAAGCGATATGTTCGCTCCCTGCAGTGGAAAGGTTCTTGAACTTAACAAAGAGCTCACGGACAATCCTGAATTCATAAATAATGACCCCTATGGTAAAGGCTGGATGATTAAGATTGATATAAGCGATTTATCTGAACTGGATGAACTGCTTGACAGTGCAGCCTATAAGAGCCTGATTGGTCAGTAAAAGCGGGACTATTTCCGATTTTTGTTAAAACAAAAGATTCCGGACTAAATCGGATGGTGAGATCCTGACAGGTAAACCTTACTGCTTTGTTTTGAAACAGTTTCTTTTATTTTAGGGACGCACGGTGTTTATTTAAACCGGGGCAGCCTTTGAAATAGGATAATTGCATTTCGTATAATTTATAATCAGAATGATTCACAAAGAAAATATTTTAATAATAGATTTTGGTTCACAGTACACACAGTTAATTACTCGCCGCGTTAGAGAAGAAAATGTTTACTCTGAAATACATCCGCATACAATAACCCTTAGTAAAGTAAAAGAAATGAAGCCCTCAGGAATAATCCTTTCCGGGGGGCCGATGAGCGTTTACGATGAAGGAGCTCCGCGTATTGATCCAGGTATACTAAAACTTGGAATACCTATCCTGGGTATTTGTTACGGGCTTCAGTTCATATCCCTTACACTTGGAGGAAAGGTTGAACCTGCCGGCAATCGCGAATATGGTAAAGCAAAGCTTAAAATAAAAAGTAAATCACCTATCTTTGAGAATGTTAAGGACGAATCAGTAGTTTGGATGAGTCACGGCGATTACCTTGAATCTTCTCCTGAAGGGTTTAACGTGATCGGAATATCAGATCATTCACCAATCTGTGCTATGTCGGATGAGGCTAAAAAGATATACGGACTCCAATTCCACCCTGAGGTTATGCACACCGAGGAGGGAAAAAAGATAATTCACAATTTCCTTTATAATATTAGTGGATGCAGGGGTGAATGGACTACCGGTAACTTCATCGAAGGAAAGATAAAGGAGATTAGGAAGACTGCAGAAGGTTCGAAAGTGATATGCGCCCTCAGCGGCGGGGTTGATTCAACTGTTGCGGCTGTGCTGGTAGACAGAGCGATTGGAGATGACCTTACCTGTGTTCATATAAACACGGGAATGATGAGAAAAAATGAGAGTGAAAACATTCTCCGTATGTTTGAGGAGAAATTTAAGCTCCATGTAATTTATATCGACGCTACAGAAAAATTTCTTGAAAGACTCGCTAACATTTCTGACCCGGAGACGAAAAGGAAGATTATAGGGAATACATTTATTGAAGTTTTTGAAGAAGAAGCAAAGAAAATTGAAAAAGCAAAGTTCCTGGTGCAGGGGACTCTCTATCCCGATGTTATAGAATCGGTTTCGGTTAAGGGAGCGTCTACTACCATTAAAACACACCACAATGTAGGCGGTCTTCCGGAAAAGATGAATCTTTCACTGATAGAGCCCTTTAGAGAGTTATTTAAGGATGAAGTCAGGAAGGTAGGTCGTGAACTCGGTATCCCCGAAGACTTTATAAACCGTCATCCTTTCCCGGGGCCGGGATTAGCAGTAAGGATAATTGGTGATATCACAAAACCGAAGCTTGACATTTTACGCGAAGCTGACGATATTTTTATAAGTGAGATTAAAAGTACAGGGATTTATGATGATATCTGGCAGGCTTTCGCTATACTTCTATCTATCCAAACAGTAGGTGTGATGGGCGATTCAAGGACATATGAAAATGTTCTTGCTTTGAGAGCAGTAACTTCGTCGGACGGGATGACAGCCGACTGGTTCAGGTTCGACAATGATTTCCTTGCTCATGTTTCAAATAAAATTATTAATAGGGTAAGAGGAATTAATAGGGTGGTGTATGACATCAGTTCTAAACCTCCTTCTACTATAGAATGGGAATAAGAAGAAATGCTCGATGAAAATCAGATTACTCACAAAATGAAGATTGCATCGGATTATGAAATGGAAGGGAAACTGCTTCATGCTGTCCAGATTTACAACTCGATTATAATTGACAATCCCGATTTTACGGATGCTTATTTTGCACTTGGCGAGGTTTATGAGAGAATAGGGAATATAAATCCGGCCGTGAAACTTATAAGAAATTTTCTTACATCAAACCCCGAGAATAAGGAAGTCAGGATTTTCTTGAGCGAATTTCTGATGAGAAATAAAAGATGGGATGAAGCAGACGAAGTACTCAGTTATATTCTTCCTGAAGAAGAACCGGTAATATCATTTTTCCTTGGCTATTCTCATTTCATGCAGAAGGATTATGAGGTAGCCAAGATCAATTTTCTTAATTTTCTGAAGCATGGCGAACCGGAGGAAATGCTGCAGGAAGCGAAACTTTACCTTGCTAAAATAGATATAAACTTAAAAGATTTTAAAAGTGCATTAGATTACCTAAAGAAAACTGAGGTTGTTTACTCTAATTTTTGGGAGTGGAACCTTTTGATCTCAGTGGTTTATTATAACCTCGGAATGTATACTCACGCTATCGTACCAGTGGGAAAATCTCTCAAGCTAAATCCTCAGGAAAAGTCTATTAATAAATGGGCTGGAAAAATATATCTTAAAACCGGCGATTACCAGAAAGCAGAAAAGCAGTTTCTTGATTATATAGACGCAGGAGAAAGTGCCGGGGCAGATATTTATGCAGAGCTTGCTGAAGCCTGCCTGAAATCTAAAAAACCCGCTGATGCACTTGCTTATTTTGAAATTGCACTTAAACTGGATCCTGATAATAAATTTGCCGAAGAGGGAAAAAAGAACGCAGATACTGTAATTAAAAGAACGGCGCCGAATGATTAAGATTGAGAAGATTATAACAATAGTTCTGACAGCCGCATTCATATTCATCTTGAATGATTTTTCCTTTGGTCAGCAGAACATCGATACCCGGTTTAAACTAGCTGTTGATCTTTACCAATCCGGTGAATACAGTGATGCACTGCCTATCTTTCAGAAGATTGCCCTTCAGCAGCCTTATAACTCTAAGACTACTATTGCATATCTCTTTACTGGCAAGACTTATCTGCAGATGAATGAATTTGAATCGGCTGGCAAAAACCTTCAGGACTTCCTTGAAAAATTTCCACAAAGCCGTTATAATGATGAAGCTCACCTTGCACTTGTAAAGGTATTCTACAAGCAGGAGAATTATAAGGATGCATTTGAGGAAGTTTTGCATATTATTTCCAAAGCCCGGCTCCCGGGATACAAAACTTATGCTGAAGTTATCGGGCAGACCTTGGCAGTAAATTACCTTGAGACCCACGAAATAAAAACATATAATGATATCGCAACTGACTCTGCAGCTAAGCCTTACCTCCTCCTGCTGCTTGCCGAAAAACAGAAGAGTGAGGGAAATTACCTGCAGGCCTCAAAATCCTGTAATGAATTACTGGATAAATATCCCGGTTCAGATGAGGCAGATGATGCCGAGAAATTGTTAAGTAAGCTTGATTCACTTAAGAATGAATACAGATCGCAGAATTTAGTCGGCGTTCTTCTGCCGCTTACAGATTCTGGAACGGGAGGACAGAACTCTGCCGCTAATGAGATCCTTTCGGGTATTAAGTATGCTGCTGCAGAATACAATAAAAATCACGATAATAAGATCGGACTTATCATCAGAAACACCGAAAATGATTCGGTAATTATAAGTGGTATTGCTGAAGAACTAAGTTTGATTCCCGCAATAAAAGTGGTTATTGGTCCTATTTTCAGTGACGAAGTAAGAGCTACCCTGATGGATTTCCGCAATTCCGGCATACCTGTTATTTCTCCGACTGCCACAGATAATGACCTGGTTAATCTAAGTGAAAATTTCTTCCAGGCAAATCCTTCTTTTTATATGAGAGCAAAAGTAATGTCGCAGTACATCTACTTTGTTGCCGGTAAAAGAAAGATTTCTATACTAAATTCTATACAAGGATATTCACCCCTACTGGCATCCATTTTTTCAGAGGAATTTAAGAAACTGGGGGGGGAAATCGTTAATAACCGGACATACAGCAGTGGATCTTTTGATCTAAATGATCCTGTCTCCCGCATTGCCTCAGATTCGCTTGCGATGGAGGGGATATATGTTCCGCTTTCAACGAAAATTGATGCTGCCCCTCTTCTCTCACAGTTGGTTCAGTATAATATAAATACATCAATTTTCGGAAATCAGGACTGGTTTTATGCAAAGGGTTTTGAAACTTCATCCATTCTTAGTGACAAGCTTTCTTTCACATCCGACTTTTACATCGATTATAGCGATACGTCATTCAACTCTTTCAGCCAGGATTTTGTAAAAGAAACGGGGACAGATGTGAACAGGAACGTTCTTTATGGTTATGATACAGCTCAATATCTTCTGACGATTATTGATGCCGGTGCGGATACAAGGACATCATTGATCTCATCTATGGAATCAGGGATCGAAGTTAAAGGTTATCATAATAACATCGCGTTCGGAAAAGAACATATAAACAGGTTCCTTAATATTGTCAGGTACAGCGACGGTAAGTTTGAACTTGTTGAACGCTTTAAATCGGGTGAATAAAAAGGAGGTATATTATTCCGGGAGTTAAAGACTTACCCCTTGATGATCGCCCCAGGGAAAAACTACTTCTCAGGGGTGCGCAGAACTTAACTGATGCTGAACTGATAGCAATTCTTTTAAGAACAGGGAATAAAGGAAAATCAGTAGTGCAGGTAGCACAGGAATTAATTAATGATTACGGAAATCTAGCCGTACTTTCTTCTAGAACTGCCTCAACATTAACGAAAACAAAAGGAATTGGAAACGATAAAGCTGCAACTCTTCTGGCAGCATTCGAATTATCCAGGAGAATTCAGGTTCAATCGAAATGGTTCTCAGATAAGAAAATAACTTCACCGCAGGATGTAGCGGATATATTCATCCCCCTCCTCAGAGATGAATTAAGAGAAAACTTCTGTGTTGTCTGCCTAAACTCGGCAAACAAGATTATAAGGTATGAAGTTATTTCAATAGGCAACCTTAATTCGAGCGTTGTTCATCCCAGGGAGATTTTCAAGGCAGCGATAGATAATAACTCTGCCAGTATCATTTTGATCCATAATCACCCTAGTGGGAATCCTGAGCCCAGCAATGAAGATATCTCTATTACAAAAAAAGTGGTTGAATCCGGCAAAATTATGGATATTCCGGTATTTGATCATATCATAATAGCCGGTAACGGCTTTACAAGCTTCGTTGAGAAAAGATTAATGTAATTGTGAAATACAGCAACAAGGCTTTTATTTATAATAAGTTAACTTGAATTTCTAGCACGATTTACGTATATAGCAGGGCATTATTGAGTGACCTATTTGCGCTAAGTTCCTATTTGGTTTAGATTTAGGAATGTAAAAAACTGAACTTAAAAAAAGTTGGTTTAATATTTAACAACCTACTATAAAAAACATAATTGGAGGTTCTAAAGATGAAGATAATCAAATTAGCTAGAAACACAGCTGTAGTTGCAGTCTTTGCACTTACTGTTGCCGTGATGAGCGGCTGCGGTGGTGTTAGTGATGCAGAAATGCAGCAGCTTCAGGATTTACGTTCTGAGGTTAATTCATTACAATCTCAGGCAGATCAATTGAAAGATCAACGCTCTAGCTTGGAGAAAGAAATAGCTGACAGAAACTCAAAGTTACAACAATGCCAGAAAGCTAAAGAAGAAACAAAAGCCAATTTGAGCAAAATGGGCATGTAAGTTTTAAAAAGTATTTTATTACCTAATTGGAGGAAAAGTTTTATGAAAATAAGTAAGTATTTGTTAACTGTACTTTCTCTTCTGCTTCTCTTTTCTGTAAGCATTGTTGCTCAGGAAGAAGAGATGACCTCAGATGAGTGGGAAGCCGAGATGGCACGTCTCAGATCACAAAAAGATGCTCTAACACAGCAGATTAATGATCTACAGAATGATATCAGCAAATTAAAAGATCAGCTTCAGGGAATGCAGGCTTACGAAGACTGCCAGAACGAACTTTATTCGCTGGTGGGTGCTACCAAAGCTGACGTTGATAATTTCAGAAATGCAGTAAATGAACTGAACGGAAAAATCGGAAGAAAAGAAGGTCCTAAAGCTGACAGGCAGAAAGATCTTGACGCATTGAAATCAAATAAAATCAGTGCTCTTCCTGAGTTTTATGATAAAGTTCACAACCAGATGCAGAATAATCTTGATTCCTGGCAGGAAGAACCACAGGAATGGACATATACTGTTGTTAGAGGTGACTGCCTCTGGAATATTGCTAAGAAAGATAACTTTTACGGAAACGGTTTCGCATGGCCTAAAATCTACAAAGCCAACCGCGACAAGATTAAAAATCCTGATTTGATCTATCCAAAACAGGAGTTCACAGTTCCGAAATTAACTGATGAAGAAAAATCTAAATATGACAAAATGAGATCAAATTATAAACCAGCTCCGGTTCAATAAATTTGTTCTTTGATTTTGTTGTTTTACTTTATTTTAGTTGGAAAAGCTCTTATCATTTGATGGTAAGGGCTTTTTCTATTTAAAGACATAGGAGAATGATGACTGCTGCAGAGAAACGTATTGTATTGGAAAATGTTGATATGCTTGCACTTCTGGGCATGAATGACGCAAATCTTAAATTAGTTGAAGACAGGTTTAATGCTTCAATTTCCGTAAGAGGGGAAAACGTTTTCATTAAAGGAGTACTTGAGGAAATAGAACTGATTGAGAAGATCCTTAAGGAAATGTCGTACGTTCTCAATACTAATGGGGTGCTTTTAGAACAGGATGTGGAAACAATTCTTGACCTTACCATTGAAGGCAGAGAAATTATAAGCGAAAAAGAATTCGATGCTATAATCCTTTATACCAAGAACGATGCAATAAAAGCAAAAACACCCGGGCAATCTGCATATATCCAGACGGCTCAGAAGAATGACATATGCTTTTCAATAGGTCCTGCAGGCACAGGGAAGACTTACCTGGCTGTGGCTATAGCTGTTTCAGCTCTTAAGAAGGGTATAGTGAATAAGATCGTCCTGGCAAGACCAGCAGTTGAGGCAGGCGAAAGTCTCGGCTTTCTTCCCGGTGACTTTAGAGAAAAAATAGACCCTTACCTCCGGCCTCTATATGACGCCCTTGATGATATGATGCCTTCGGATAAGCTGAGGAGCTACCTTGAAAAAAGGGTTGTTGAAATTGTTCCGCTTGCTTATATGCGGGGACGTACATTGAATAATGCATTCGTTATCCTTGACGAGGCACAAAACGCAACTGCGGGACAAATGAAGATGTTCCTTACTCGTCTTGGTGCTAATTCCAAATCAATTATTACCGGCGATATTACTCAGATTGACCTTCCGCCTAAAACAGCAAGCGGATTGGTGCAGGCACAGGAAATATTAAGCAATATCGAAGGGGTAGGTTTTATATACCTTGATAAAACTGATGTTGTGAGGCATAAGCTGGTAAAAGATATTATCGAAGCTTATGAAAGGTTTAATGTCGATAAGAACGGCGACAGCGCGAAATAGCATAACCTGTATTAAGAGTTAATCATACTTTTTACTTTCCTCCCAGTATTTATCCATTTCCTTCAGGTTAGATTCATCTATTTTCCTTCCATCCTTATTTACCTGTCTCTCAACATAGTTAAATCTTTTAATAAATTTCTCATTAGTTCTTCTCAGGGCATTCTCCGGATTTACCCCCAGGAACCTTGCGTAGTTCACAAAGGCAAAGAATACATCCCCTATTTCGTTTTCAAGTTCGTCGGCATTTTCCTGCTTTTCAGAATCATGCATTTCCTCAATTTCTTCAATAACTTTTTTCCAGACATCTTCCTTCTTCTCCCAGTCAAACCCTACTTTCGCCGCCTTCTCCTGCAGCCTGTGCGCCCGCTGTAAAGCAGGGAGCATCCTGGGTACCCCTTCGAGAACCGACGCTCTTCCTTCAGTAAGCTTGATGCTTTCCCAGTTCTTTTTTACCTGTTCTGATCCGGTTACTTTCACATTTCCGAACACATGCGGATGTCTTCTTATAAGTTTTTCACTTATCGAATCAATAACCTCATCCAGTTTAAAATGATTTTCTTCTGCTGCGATTACTGAATGGAAGATAACATGCAGAAGAAGATCTCCAAGTTCTTTTTTTAACTCATCGTAATTTTTATCATCAATTGCCTCCACCACTTCATAAGCTTCCTCAATAGTATTTGCTTTAATGGAATCGTTTGTTTGCTCTTTGTCCCATGGACATTCCAGTCGCAATCTTTTTACTATCTCATATAATTCTGTAAATTTCGTTTCAACCATTGAAATTTTTCCGTTCTGATAAATATTGGAATTGTGAACTGACAAAATAGAAAAACTAATAACCCGATAAAAGGAGAATAAATGATTGAAGATAAGATTAAGGAATTAGGATTCACCTTACCAGATCCTCCTAAACCGCTGGCTGCTTATGTCCCTGCCTTGCTGGCTGGTGATTTTGTTTTTACAGCCGGCCAGCTGCCAATATCCGGTGGTGAAATGAAATATTACGGCAAGTTGGGCAAAGAGGTATCTGAAGATGATGGAAAAAAGGCTGCCGAATTATGTGCCTTGAACTGTCTGAGTGCGGTAAAAGGTGTGATCGGGGAACTAAATAGGATTGAGCAGGTAATAAAACTGACCGTATTTGTAAATAGTGCAGAAGGTTTTACTAATCAGCCGGCTGTGGCAAACGGAGCTTCTGAAATGATGGAAAAGATATTCGGAAATAACGGAAGTCATGCGAGGAGCGCGGTAGGAGTGAATGAACTTCCCAAAAATGCTCCTGTTGAGATAGAAATGATAGTAAAAATCAAAAAATAGCTCTAATTATTGCGAATTTTACCATTTTGTATTTTCCCTTACCTTGATACTGTATTTCATAAGTAGGTATATTAATACGATAAAATAAATAAAAGTTGATATGAACCGTACAATGTTCCGCTCGAAAATACACAAGGCTACTGTTACAATGGCCGAGCTGTATTACGAAGGAAGTATAACTGTCGATAAAGAACTGCTGGAAGCTGCTGATATTCTTCCCTTTGAAAAGGTACAGGTAGTCAACCTGAATACCGGCAGCAGGCTTGAAACCTACACACTGGAGGGACCAGCCGGGAGCGGTATGATCTGTCTCAACGGTCCCGCAGCCAGGTTAGGAACTGTTGGTGATGAGGTAATTATCATCACATATACTATGATGAACGATGAGGATGCTAAAAAACATAAACCTAAAATCATCCTTGTGGATAAGAATAACAAAATTAGCAAAGTGCTGTGATTTTGGGAGTACGATTAAAAAAAGCTCCATTGATTTTTTACACTCTTTTCTTTAATATGTTTTAAAATCCGGGATAAATTATGAAGAAAATAATTGTTTTAGTTTTTGCGGTTATGATAGGGACAGGATTTTCCCAATATAGACCCACAGGGTTATCTACAGAGCATATCAGCGACGGCATTATAAATCAGAGCCAGGGAACGTCTCTTCTTGGATTCCTCAATTCAGCCAACTTTCAGATGCATCATACATATGATGTATCCTATGCTTCTTCAGGAAGCAATAGTCTCGCTCTAACAACTTACACGAACAGCATGTCTTACCAGTTCAGTAAAAAACTTAATGTGCAGGTTGATGCGAGTGTTGTTTATTCACCTTACAGTTCGCTGGGAAAAACTTTTGAAAATAATATTAACGGAATATATTTAAGCAAAGCTGCAATCAACTATCAACCATGGAAAGATGTCTTTATATCTGTGCAGTATAGGAATCTGCCGGTAACTTATTATTCCCCGTTCAGCGGATACAGGGATAATTTCTTCGACAGCGCCTGGGGATGGTAATATTATTGAATATTGACTATATAGCGAAGTATAAGTGAAGGAAAAATCCCAACCTAAGAATAAAGTTTTCAAAAACAGCTTTTCAGGTTCAAATTTTGTCCTTAATTCTATAATAGTTCTGCTGGGGATTTTAATAATCTTTCTTACGTTCTCCCTCGTTAACCGGTTAAGCGCACATTCCTCCGGACAAAGCAATACCAATATTAAAAGAACAGCTTCTGCTGTAATCCAGGTGGAAGTATTGAACGGCTGCGGTGCTTCAGGTGTAGCAGACATTTTCACTGGCTTTCTTAGAAAAGAAAAATTTGATGTAGTACAAATGGGAAACTATGTTTCATTCGATATTGATAAATCAATGGTAATAGACAGAACCGGCAACCGGGCAAATGCTGAAAAAGTAGCTTCAGCGCTCGGGATTGAAGATAAAAATATAATTCTGCAGAAAAACGATGATTCTTTTCTGGATGTTTCCGTAGTAATAGGCAAAGATTATAAAAAATTAAATCAATAGAAGGAAAATATTTGAATTCAAAAACTCTAGCCAATAAAATCACAAGCCTCATATTCAACAAAAAAGGATATGACGTTAAAATACTTGACTTAACTAAGTTAACTGCTTTCGCTGATTATTTCGTCATCTGTTCGGCTGATTCGAATACACAGGTTAAAGCTGTCGCTGATGAAATCGATAAAGAACTTCGTGATGAGGGAATAAAATACTGGCACAAAGAAGGTTATAAAGGGCTGAACTGGGTGCTTATTGATTATGTGGACGTAGTTGTTCATATATTTAAAAAGGATGCCCGGGAATTTTATAATCTCGAAAAACTCTGGGGTGATGCCCCTGTGAAAAATATTAAGGATCCCCAGGAAGCAGAGACGAGTACCAAAAAAGTCAGGTCAGTACAGAAAAAATAATGTCCTCTCGTCATAAACTAACCCGGAATTGAATTGAAAGAATATTTAAACAGCCTTTTTGTTACTGCTGCTGAAAGACTTCCATACCTGAAAGAGATTCCCTTTGTATTTGAGATTCCCCGGCAGGACTCATTCGGTGATTTTTCAATTAACGCGGCCATGCTCTTAACTAAAAAACTGAAGAAAAACCCGCGTGAAATTGCCCGACAAATAATAGATAATCTCGCCATAGATGATAAAGTTATATATAAAACCGAGATAGCAGGACCAGGATTCATTAATTTCTTTTTTACTAACGAATTTATAGCCGGGATTGTTAAGAATATCCTCGAGGAAAAAGATGATTTCGGAAAGTCTGAAAAGTACAAAGGGAAAAAGGCTAATGTTGAATTTGTATCAGCGAATCCTACGGGACCCCTCACAGTGGGTACATGGAAGGAATGCTGTAGTTGGTGATACGGTAGCCAATATGCTGGAGTGGATAGGTTATGAAGTTGACCGTGAGTATTATTTTAACAACGCCGGAAGACAGATGAGGGTTCTGGGTGATTCGGTGAGACTCCGTTACCTGGAATTACTTGGTCTTAAAACTGAATTCCCCGGGGATTATTACCAGGGTGAATATATCAGAGAAATTGCAATTTCATTATTTGATGAATTTAAGGAGTCATTAAAGGATGAGCCCGCAGAAGGCAAATTTAAGGAAAGAGCAGAAATTGAGATTTTTAAGGATATAGAGAGAACCCTTAACCGACTGGGCATTCACCACAAAGTATTCTATAATGAAAACTCGCTGTATCAGGAAGGTAAGATAAAAAACTTATTGAAGGAATTTAAAGAAAAAGGACTTTCATACGAAAGTGAGAACGCAACCTGGCTTAAGCTTTCTGAAATGGGAAATGAACAGGATAAAGTAATAATAAAATCAACCGGCGAGCCTACATATCGTCTGCCTGACATTGCTTATCACGAAACCAAGTTCACCCGGGGATATGATCTTATTGTTGACCTTTTTGGCTCTGATCATAACGCGACGTATCCTGATGTTCTGGCAGGATTGAAAGCACTAGGCTATAATATAGAGAAGGTAAAGGTGCTTATACATCAGTTCGTAACCATTACGGAGAACGGGGAGGTAGTAAAAATGTCTACCCGTAAAGCAAATTATATTACACTTGACCAGCTTATGGATGAAGTCGGTAGTGATGTGGTAAGATATTTCTTCAATATGCGTAATATTACTACCCATATGAATTTTGATCTTACCCTGGCAAAGAAACAGTCAGATGAGAACCCTGTATTTTACCTTCAGTATGCACACGCAAGAATTTGCTCTATCCTGAAGATGATAGAGAAGGAAGAATTAACACCATCCGTTGAAAACCTCAATCTCCTCACAGCAGATGAAGAGGTCCAGCTTCTCAAAAAACTAAATAAGTTCAGGGATGAAGTACTGGGGAGTGCAGAAAATTTTGAGCCCAACAGAATCTGTACGTATCTGGAGGAACTGGCTGCAGCATTTCATAAGTTCTATACCTTCTGCAGGATACTAGGTTCAGAAAGAAAACTTGCTGAGGCCCGTGTCGCACTTGCTATTGCTTCGAGGACGGTACTTAAGAATGGTCTCCATATCCTGGGTGTAAGTGCCCCGGAAAGAATGTAATTAGATTAATCGGCAATTGCCGCAGAGGCAGCGTATACCTTACCCGCCCCCGCTTCCAACAGGGCTTTTCCGCATTCACTTATAGTTGCCCCGGTGGTTATTACATCATCTACAAGCAGAATATATTCGCCGTTCAGATTCTTTTTTGATTTGAAAGCGTTTTTCACATTTCGCTCCCTCTCCGTTAGCTTCATTGTAGTTTGTGTCTCTGTATATTTTTTCCTTTTGATCAATCCCCGCCTTACAATAAGCCCAGCTTCTTTACCCACTCCTTTTGCAAGGTAATATGACTGGTTAAACTGCCGCTCTGCTTGTCTGAGATGATGCAGGGGGACAGGGACAATCATATCGATTTTATAGCCGGAGAAATCTCTTTTTACTTTTTGTCCCAGCAATTCGCCTAGAAAAATCCCCAGCAGAAATTTTCTCCCGTATTTCAGAGAATGAATGACCTGCTGAAGTTCTTTGTCTTTTTCAAAGATGAAGCAAGATGTAAATGAAGTTATTAGCCCATTGCTCTCAAACTTCCGGTTAAATTCTGATGAAATCCTTCCGTGGTCGGCTTCATTAATATTTCCTAGGCATTCTTTGCATATGGGAGGTTCGGATGACTGAAGCTTTCGATGGCAGCAGGGACAGAACCGCGGCAGAATAAAATCAAGAATTAATTTCCCCGTTTCACCCATTTATTGCCTACAGCATACCTGATTGTTTCCTGATAAACCATTCTGTTCCAAACAATACAATCACAAAGATAAGGAGCCATTCATCAGACCATAACCTGATTTCATTAACCTCAGTTTTTTCTTTCGATGTATTTTGCCGGATATTTTTCAGGAGAGGATAAACATTATTCATATCTGTATAGTAGAAGTATCTTCCACCTGTATTTTCTGCGAGGGAGGCTAGGAATTCATAATCTGTTACAGGATTTAGCTGCTCAATATCAACTTCCCCGATATTAAAGCTTCCGCCGTCTTTACCGAGTACCTTATTATTTCGTGAAGCCTGACCGTTAAATGTAAAATCTCCTGTCTCAGTGGTTTGATATATGCCCTCATACAATCCGCTTCCAAGCGAATTTAATAACACCTCATCCTTCTTGCCATTATGCACAATAGTGACTTTAACTTCAGCATCCGCAGCCGGATTATATGAAGCATCATAAACTTCAGCTGAAAATTCTACAGGTTCGCCCAGGGCATACAGCTTCCTGGATGTTTTTATAGTTACCTGTTTCTGTTCTTCTGTGCTTCTAAGCCATCTGATGCTGTTCTGAATGAAACTGTCAAAGAGGGTCAGTTTTTTGGTAGCCATCTGAAGTTTCCATCTCCAAATCCCATTTGCCAGCACCGCAACCGATCTTTTGGTCCCTATTCTCCTGGAAACTATCATTGGCGTACTTAAAGCAGTATTATTCAGCCTGGCCTTAACAATTACTTCGCTTTCCGGTTTTGCACTAATATCAGAATTTGTTATAAAAACCGGCGGAAGATTGTTCCACACGCCGGCAGGATTCTCAGATTCAGTCCTGATAAGAGGATTCTCATTCTCATTATTCTGAACTACTGGCTGAACTTCTGAGAACCCGTTATCTGTATTCTGAATTGTAAACGGTAGTTCCGGTTGAAGAGCCTTCAGCCTGTTTAAGTCAGTATTATCTTCAAGAACCAGGAGAAAAGACTTTCCTTCCGATGTTACTGATTTCTTTACACGGTTGAGAAGTTCAGCACTGGTTTCTTTTGATGGAAATCCTAAAAGAATCAGGACCTGAGCGCTGTCAATCTCTCCAGCAGGATTAATTTTCTCAATATATCTTCCGGGAGCCACCTGGGTCAATGATTTTACTGACAGGTTTTTATCCCCTTCAAGACTATTTTTTATAAAAGATAAATCAGGAGATGGACTCCCTGCTATAATTAGCACCTTAACCTTATTGCTTAAAACATTTATATAAAACACCCTTTTATTATTCTCAAAGGTAAATTCCCCCTCATGAGTATTGATCTCCAGTGCCAGTTTTTTTTCACCTCCGGATTTGGGAGTGTAGGTGAAGGTTTCATTCTGTATACCGTCTGCTGATAAATTAACCGTTCTTTGTTCCAGCTGGCTGCCGCCTTCATAAAGAGTAATAACTGCGGGTTTATTCCCGAAACCCCTGTTAACCACAGCAGCCGAAATCGTTGTTGGAGTTTCAGCGTAGATAAATTCATTATGGAGGATATTTTTTATAAGTATATCATTTCTCCGGGTTGTATCACCTACTCCAATAGTAAAAACAGGGATATTTAATTTCTCAGCACTGAAAAGTGGATTAGCACCTTCAGTTATCACCCCGTCGCTTACAATAGATATTGATGCAATATTTTCTTTCTTATTTTTGATGAAAGAAAAAATTTCAGAAAAACTTGTGCTACCTTCGGAGAAGCTTAATTGTGAAAGACTGTCGTATGTAAACGGAGTAATCTTTGAACCGAACGTGAAGAATTCAGAATTGCTTGATAAATTATTATTGTTTAAGCCGTTGATAAAACGATTTATATTCCCGATCCGCCGGGTTCCGTCTTTAATTTGTATGGAGTGTGAATCATCTACAAAAACCAGATTAACAGGTTGGAGAATAATTTTTTTAACCAGGGTAACAACAGGTTCAAAAATTATGAATAGAAGTAGAATAAGTGCAAAAGTCCTTAAAAGTACCAATATGGTTTTCTTAACAGAACTAACCGGGGGAAGGGTATAGCGGTACATAGATATAGCATATCCCGCCAGGATAACCAGTCCTAAAAAGAAAAAGACTCCATTAAATGAAAAGGAGAGATTGATTTTTTCAAAGTTAAACATTAAAAAGTAAGATCTCCCTTAAGAACCGTAAATGCTTTCCCTGATATATAGAGTTCTCCGGTTGACTTCTGGTAGGTTACCTTGACCCTTCCTTTTCTTCCTAACGTGTCTCCCTGTTCAAATATCAGGGATATCTGTTCCTTTTCAGCATCAACGAACCCTAGTTTTCTGAATACCATAAGCATTGGGCCATTCGTTGAGCCTGTCACTGGATCTTCATCTATACCGTAAAAAGGGACGAAATACCTGCTGTGGGCAAAACTTGAATCCTCGATAGTCTCCAGTGAATAAACCACCACACCTTCAAATTCATGTTTATCTTCAGTTAGTTTTTTTAGTTTCTTAAAATCCGGTTTAAGACTTTGCAGTGTTTTCAATCCATCCACCCTGAAATAAAGATTCCCGTTATTCAGAATTATAAATGGTGTTTCATCAGGAACCGCTGTTCTTTCAACTCCAACCGCCTCCATTATTTCCTCTTTACAACCGGTAAATTCTTCAGTTTCGTAAATGGGTATCTGCATATAATAGAAGCCGTTCCTTATACCGCAGTTTAATATTCCACTTTTAGTCTCAAACTTTACAGAAGTATTATCTTTCAGTCTGCCATTCTCATTTAAAAAATGCAGCGATGCAATAGTGGCATGGCCGCATAGTTCTACTTCAACTGTTGGTGTAAACCAGCGAAGGTGATAGTCGGCATTTTCGGAAGGGGATAGGAAAGCAGTTTCGGCGACGTTCATTTCACGGGCAATTTTCTGCATCAGTTCTGAGGAAAAACCTTCTGCGAACATTACTCCCGCAGAATTACCCTCGAAAGAATTCTCTGTGAATGCATCTATCTGAAATATATTATGTTTTTTTGCCATTAAGCAGATTCTCTATTTTCCAGTTTTTCATTCGTTCAAAAGTTTCATAGTCGGTGAGGTCGAAATGGATAGGACTAACAGATACATAATTTTTCCTGATTGCAGCCTGGTCTGTCTCCATTTCTGTATCAACTTCCATAAGATTACCCGTCAGCCAGTAATAATTTTTTCCGTAAGGATCGATCCTCTGCTCATAAATATCATCCCATTTTGATTTTCCCTGGCGGGTAAGTTTTACTCCGGATATCTGCTCCTCTGGAATGTCAGGCACATTAACATTTAACAATGTACCAAGGGGAAGATCTTTGCCAGCCAGTTCTTGGGCCAGCAGCCTTGTTATCTTACCAGCAAACCTGAAATCTGAGGCTGCATGATTTGTTACTGAAATTGCCATCGAGGGAATATCCATAATTGCAGCCTCACGCGCGGCGGAAACGGTGCCCGAGTATATTATATTTATTGCTGTATTGGATCCGTGATTTATACCCGACACAACCAGGTCAGGGGCGGTTTTCATGATGTTCCTGATGCCGATTTTAACGCAATCGGCAGGCGTACCGCTGACCGCATATCCAAAGAAGACCCCATTCTTATTATAGTCGGTTACACGCAAAGGAAGCTGCATCGTTATAGCGTGTCCCACTGCGCTCTGCTCTTTAAGTGGAGCTACAATAGTCACTTCGGCTATTTCCTTCAGCGAATCAGCAAGAGCAGCAATACCCGGAGCTTCAATTCCATCATCGTTAGTTACCAGTATTTTCAATGTTTTTCCTTATCAAGATTCAAATAAGTATGCCAATATAACATTTGCCCCATGTATTCTCAATTGAATGAGACGGTACCGTCCACTTATAATATTTTTATTTATACTTTTAATAAACGGGTAAATATTTCTTAAATTTGCATTTCTATTATGCTAGTACTTTCACCACATATTTTTAATCAATTTCCGGAGATAATATTCGGTTTCAGCACCAAATTCGGTCCCCGGTATAATCCGCCTTATTACTTTAACCTTTCTCTATCCGTAGATGATGAAAAAGAAAAAGTTATAAGTAACCGGCAAATTTTCTTCGAGTCCCTTGGATTAAAACCAGAAAGGGCAGCTTTTCAGAAGCAGGTACACCAAGATGCCATCACCTATGTTCCGGTGCCCGGGAATATCGGTGAATCCGATGCAATGATCACTGATAAGAAGAATACAGGCTTATGCATTAGCACTGCCGATTGTACTTCAGTCTTTATATATGATCCTGAGGAAAAAATTATAGCGGGGATACATTCCGGGTGGAGAGGCACGCAAAAGGAAATCACCGCCAAAACCATAAAGCGTCTGAAGTCAGAATTCGGATGTAATGCTCATAATTTATTTGTGTATCTTGGGCCCTCAGTCAGCCAGGTAAACTATGAAGTTGGGAAAGAGACTGCTGGTATGTTTGATGCAAAATATGTTATTAAGAAAGAAAACAAACTTTTCCTGGATGTAGCCGGCGCAAATTATGATATGATTCTGAATGCGGGTGTTCCTTCCTGTCAGGTTCAGAAATCCTCTCTGTGCAGTTTTGAGTATAGCGAATTGCTCCATTCTTACAGGCGTGACGGTAAATTTTCAGGACGGGCTCTTGGTGTAATTGCGATGATAGAATAGAACCAGCTTAATATGGAGTATTTATGCAGAATATCATAAGGATTAAAAAGGCTACATTTTACGGATATCATGGAGTCCTGTCAGAAGAGCAGGTTGTAGGCGGAAATTTTGAAGCTGATGTAGACTTATATACTGATTTTTCTAAGGCAGCAATCGATGATGACCTTTCTGAAACAATAGATTATCATAAAGTTTATAAATTTATTTATAAACTTGCACTCGATGAAAAACACTATCTTATAGAGTCACTTGCAACCAAAATAGCTAATGAGCTGCTGCTGAACTTTAAGAGGCTGGAAAAGGTATGTGTCCGTGTAAGAAAAAACAATCCTCCGCTTGGCGGGGTTGTCGACTGCGTTGAAGTCGAAGTAATCAAAGACAGAAAAGAATTATAAAATCGGGAAAACTATTTCAGTAACCGCATACATAGCACTGGGAACCAACACAGGAAGCCGGAAGGAGAATCTAAGTAAGGCAGTAGATCTTTTGGAATCCGACCTGAGCTGTTCTATAACAGCTAAATCCTCTATTTATGAAACCAAACCTTACGGTAACACCAATCAGGATAATTTCTTGAACGCCGTAATTGAGGTAAAGACCGATTACTGGCTTAAGGAACTTTTCCGCCTGCTTAAACTGGTTGAGGAAAAACTGGGAAGGAAGAAGAGAGAGAAGTGGGGACCAAGGGAAATTGATCTGGATTTATTATTTTATAACCAAACAATTTATTCCGATCATGAACTAAAGATACCTCATGAAGGAATAATGAACCGTGATTTTGTGATTGTACCATTAAGTGAAATTGCACCTGATCTTATTATTCCTGAAAAAGGAATCAAAGTTTCCGAGATCGACCTTGAAAAAATCGATAAAAATATAATCACTAAAACTGATTACAAATTATAATGGTAAAAGAATTGATTGAAAATCCTGATATAAAATATATTGCCATTGAAGGGGTAATAGGCGCCGGAAAAACATCTCTGGCTAAGAAGATAAGTGATAAGCTTAATGCAGAGCTTATTCTTGAACAATTCGAGGTAAACCCCTTCCTTGAAAAGTTTTACTCTGACCGTAAACGATATGCATTCCAGACGCAGATGTTTTTCTTAATTAACAGGTTCAAACAGCAGGAAGAACTAAATCAGGAGAACCTTTTCACCGAATATATAGTGAGCGATTATGTGTTTGATAAAGACAGAATTTTTGCTTACTTAAACCTAAGTGGAGAAGAATTGAAATTATACGAGAGTATTTTTCCACTCCTCTCCGGCAGTTTAAGAAAACCTGATCTTGTTGTATTTCTTCAATCGAGTGTTGACAGACTTATGTTTAACATAAAAAAGAGAATGAGGAAAATAGAAAGGAATCTTACAAGAAGTTACATTGAGGAACTGAGCGATGCTTATACTCATTTTTTCTTCAGGTATTCCAATACTCCTCTTCTTATTGTCAATTCGACCGAAATTGATTTTGTAAATAATGATCAGGATTTCAATGAATTATTTAAACAGATATTCAGAAAAGACAGAGGCGTAAAGGAATACTTTAAGCCGGAATCTAAAAGGATAGAATGAGTTTGATACGATTAATTTTATTTTTTGTATTATTTTATGTTATTTACTACGTACTGAAGTTGTTCTTCATCAACTTCAGGCTTGGAGCTAAGAGTAAGGGTAATTTCCGGAAGGAGAAAAAACCTGAAAGTAAATATGACAACGTTGAAGAAGCTGAGTTTAAGGAAATAAAAAAGCAGGATGAGAACGACAAAAATTAATTAAATGGCAAAACAAAACCTCATTTCATCTGCTCTATATAAATTATTCCAAAAGCTTCTTTCTGTCCCGGAAAACAAAAGCACCGATCTTGGCAGTCCTGAAAAGTTTCTCATCGTCAGGCAGCACAACCAGTTGGGGGATCTTCTTGCCGGAGTCTCTGTATTCAGGGCGATTAAAGAAAAATATCCTCAAAGCCATATTACGTTGATTGTATCCCCATTTAATTACCCCGGGATGATAAAAAATAAATTCCTCGACAGAATTTTCATCTTCGATAAGAAAAAGGTTTATAACCCTAACTATTTGTCGGCATTTATCAGGCTTTTAAAAGAAGGATATGATGTAACCCTCGTCCCAGTCACTGTTTCCATCTCTTTTACAAGCAATCTTATTGCCAGGTTTTCAAAAGCCGGAACAAGGATCGGTCCCCTAAGTCTTGATGGTAAAAGAAACGAAAGCGCTTTTTTCTTCGACAGGAGAGTGGTTATAGATTGGAGGAGGCACCCTGATTCCAACGTATCTGAGAGAAGCCTAGATATAATAAGACCCTTCGGGATAACCACTAATAATTACAGATCAGAAATAACTTTTGATCAGGAAGATACAAAAGCTGCAAAGAGGTTTATTGAAACATTCCGCAATAAAAGTAATGACCTGCTGATAGGACTTCACGTAGGAGCAGGCAAACCTCAAAATCGCTGGTCGCTTTACAAATATTCAGCTCTTATTAAAAGGCTTAACGAAAATTATAAAGCCGATTTTTACCTGACCGGAAGCTCCGGAGACAGGGAGGAGATAAAGTTTGTTACCGAAAAAGTACCGTTCAAACTTCCTGTTTTTATCAATAAAAAAATTCCTGAAGTCGCAGCCTTGATTTCGATGTCAGATCTGTTTATATCGAATGATACAGGTATTATGCACGTTGCAGGAACAACAAAAACACCTCAAATCTCAATTTTTGGTCCTACAAACCCCCTGAACTGGGCGCCTATCGGTGAAAACAAGGTTTATATCCGTAAATCCGACCTGATAGATGATATAGCGGTAGAAGATGTGTTTAAATTATGCGTCTATTTTTTCCCATCTGCCGGAAAGCTTTAAGCAACGGCGGCATTCATCAAACATTCCGTATTTTTATTTTTTTGTTGTGTATTAAAGTATGAATTCATAACTTTCCATTGAGTAGTGCTTCTTTAAGGGTTCAGGCAGAATTATATCCTTTTGAAATATTCATTAACGTCATAACCTGGAGGAAGCAGTGCATATCCTCGATCTTTCAGATTTGTCCGATGGCAGTCCTTTCTGTGTCAGGAGAATTTTAATAGACGGGGAAAAATATTTTGCTGAAATCCAGCCGCTTCAAAGCCGGTTCAAGGTTCAGATAAGTAAAGCTGACTACAAAAAAATACTTGACGCTTACCAGGTTAGACGTATTATCAAAATTTATCCCTTTGAGGGAAAGATAACACGTGATAACGAATTTATTGATGGTGATTATAAGCTGGATATAACATAAATTTTTTCGACTGGCTGCCATATCCCTATAAGCTTCGGAAGTTGACTTCCCATCATCCTGCTTTTCCCTATTATTAAGTAACTTTTTATATATCACAGCCCTTTATATATTTGTATTCTATTACAGGAAATGAATGTTAAACATCAGAAACTTTTGCATAGTTGCGCATATAGATCACGGTAAGTCAACCATAGCCGACTGCATCCTGGAGAAAACCGGAGCAGTAACCGAACGTGAAGCTAAAGCCCAGGTACTTGACGACCTTGAACTTGAAAGGGAGCGGGGCATCACCATAAAATCACACGCTATCCAGATGCACTTTAAGGCTAAGGATAAAAAGGATTATGTTTTTAACCTGATCGATACCCCGGGTCATGTGGATTTTTCCTACGAGGTTTCCAGATCCCTTGCAGCCTGCGAAGGTGTTGTTCTGGTTGTGGATGCTGCGCAGGGGGTGGAGGCTCAGACAATCAGCAATCTTTACCTTGCCGTTGAGGCGGGACTTGAAATAATCCCCGTCATCAACAAAATCGATCTCCCAAGTGCTGAAATTGATAAGGTTAAAAACCAGATAATAGATCTGTTAGGATGCGAGGATGATGAAATTCTGCTGGTAAGTGCAAAAACCAAGACAGGTATAAACGAGCTCCTTGAGAGAATTGCAACAAAAATACCGCCACCTAAAGGGGATGCTGATGCTCCACTGCAGGCGCTTATTTTCGATTCTATATTTGACCCTTATAGAGGAGCAATCGCTTACGTCAGAATTTTTAATGGACGGCTGAAAACAAATGATAAGATTAAATTTTTTGCTACGAAAAATGAATTCGAAGCAGAAGAGATCGGTGTGCTGGGCTTAAGAAAAGTAAAAGCGGACGAACTTGAAGCAGGCAATGTGGGATACCTTATAGCCGGCATTAAGGATGTGCATGATACTAAAGTTGGAGATACCGTTACACATCAAAAAGGCGGGGCTGCCAGGCCTCTTCCGGGCTATAAAGATGTAAAACCGATGGTGTACAGCGGACTTTATCCCACCCTTTCTGATGACTTTGAAGACCTTCGGGATGCACTTGAAAAATTCAAACTAAACGACTCTGCGCTGGTTTACCAGCCTGAAACCTCAGCGGCGCTTGGCTTTGGGTTCCGGTGCGGTTTTCTGGGTATGCTGCATATGGAAATTGTGCAGGAACGTCTGCTTCGAGAATATAATCAGTCAATAATAACCACCCTGCCGAACGTTGAATATTTTGTATATAATAAAAAAAATGAAGAAATTATAGTAGATAATCCGGCAGAAATGCCTCCTATAGGTGATGTTGAAAAAATTGAAGAACCATACATAAAAGCACAGATCGTATGTCCAAGTGAATATGTCGGGAACATAATGAAGCTTGCTATGGATAAAAGAGGGATTTATAAAAACACTACTTATATAGATCCAACGAGAGCAGATCTTCAATTTGAATTCCCGCTGTCTGAAATCATCTTTGATTTTTATGATAAGCTTAAATCATCAACCCGGGGATATGCATCGTTCGATTATGAATATATAGGCTACCGTGATTCGGATCTTGTCAAACTTGACATAATGCTTAATGGCGAGCCGGTTGATGCACTTTCGATGATTGTTCATCGTGATAAGTCATACGACTGGGGCAGGAAAGTCTGCAGTAAATTAAAAGATCTTATTCCCAGGCAGATGTTTGAAATATCAATCCAGGCCGCTATTGGAACTAAAGTGATATCCAAATCTGTTGTAAAAGCACTCCGGAAAAATGTACTTGCTAAATGCTACGGAGGTGATATTACCAGGAAAAGAAAATTACTCGAAAAACAAAAAGAGGGCAAAAGACGGATGAAACAAGTTGGTAATGTAGAAATTCCACAGGAGGCTTTCCTTGCAGTACTGCAAATTGACGAGTAGCAGAAAGAAAACTTATATTGTTTGATCCTACTCAAAATACAGTTTATACCGAAGCTCCTTCCCAGGAATATGCTCCCCGGAAAAAAAGATCCAGATTTGGTACGTTTATCAGGATATTTTTCATTATCCTAGTTCTCGCGGTCATAATTAAATCATTCTTTATTGATGCTTTCAGAATACCTACCGGCTCAATGGAAAATACTCTGCTTGTAGGTGATAATATCCTTGTCAGTAAAATTGACATATGACTTCCACACGCCCCGTTATATTCCTTTTACAGGTATATCCATCCCGTCGGCAGACTTATTCTCATTATCAGATCCGGAAAAGGGCGATGTAATAGTTTTCAAATTTCCCTTTGGAGCAGAACTTCCTGATGGAAATAGTATGAATCTTGTAAAAAGGGTTGTGGGACTTCCCGGCGATACTGTACTAATAAAAAAGCAGGATGTGTTTGTAGATGGCAAACTTCAGCCGTTTCCTTTTGCTGTAAAAATTGATCGTAATAACAGAATGGAAGCAGGCATGCCCGAGCCTGGAATTTTTCCCGACGATAGTGCCTGGAATAAGGATAATTATGGACCTATTGTGGTACCTAAAAAAGGCGACCTGATAGATCTTAATCCTAAAAATGCACGTTTCTGGAAACCAATCATCGACAGAGAACTGGGTAAGAATACCCTGAGCGCGGAAGGTACTGTTATTACTATTGAAGGGAAACCAGTTCATGGTTATACTCTTACAAAAGATTATTATTTTGTTTTGGGTGATAACCGTGAAAATAGCATGGACAGCAGGTATTGGGGATTTGTCTCCCGTGATATGATTATCGGTCAGGCCTTTATGATTTATTGGTCATGGGACCCATATGTACCAAACCGAAAGTTCTATAATATTGTAGAACCAATAAGGTTCGACAGGTTATTTAAATCAATCAGATGAAAAAAATTGTATTCTTTATTATTCTTATTCCATTCGTAATACTCCTTCCACAGGAAAAGTATTTTATTTATTTCAAAGATAAAGGAGAGAATAATTCTCTCCTTAAATCTTCCACCGGATACCAACTTGCATTGAACAAAATATCTTCCCGGGCGCTTGCAAGACGAAAAAAGGTGATGAACTCGCGATTCACTTATCACGTTTGAAGATATTCCTGTCAATGAAGAATACATTTCCCGGTTAAAGTTAATGGGAATTAAGATTGTAAATGAGCTTGACTGGTTTAACGCAGTATCAGCATACCTTGACGATACCCAAAAAAAACCAGCTGAAAATCTACCTTTTGTTAAGAAAATCATACCGGTAAAGGTCCTATCCTTCAAAAATAGCCAGCCAGTTAACAACAGACTTGTGAAGAGCGTGAGTACAGCAGAGCTGGGTTATGGAATTTCTTACGAACAGCTTGCCTTATCGGATGTTCCGGCGGTGCATTCTAAAGGCATAAAGGGAGAGGGTATTATTATCGGGGTCCTCGACACAGGTTTCGACTGGAAATACCATGAGGCTCTGAAGAACGCTGATGTTCTCGATGAATACGATTTCGTTTTCCACGATAGTGTAACGGCTAACCAGGGGGAGGATGTACCCGGACAGGATTCTCATGGTACTTTTGTTTTTTCTATAATCAGCGCATACAAGGATAGCACCATGATAGGCGCTTCCTACGGTTCATCATTTATTCTTGCTAAGACCGAAGATATTAGAAGTGAGACGCATATTGAAGAGGATAATTACGCCGCTGCTTTGGAATGGATGGAAAACCTGGGCGTTGATGTTACAAGCAGTTCTCTGGGCTATAACGAATTTACCTCCGGTGATTCATATACGTATGCTGATATGAACGGGCATACAGCAATAGTTACACGTGCTGCGGAGCTTGCTTTTCAGAGGGGAGTAGTGACCATTTCAGCAGCTGGTAATGAAGGAAACAATAAGTGGCATTATATTATAGCTCCTGCGGACGGATTTAATACTATTGCAGTAGGGGCCGTTAATGCTAATAACCTGGTGGCTCCGTTCAGCAGCAGGGGGCCAACGTACGACGGCAGAATTAAACCTGATGTTGTTGCATTGGGTGTTGATGTTTTCGGCGTTTCTACAAACGGGATAACTCGTTATACTTACGGCAACGGAACTTCATCAGCTACTCCAATAGTCGGAGGTATCGCTGGACTGCTTCTTTCAGCTTTTCCTCATCTTTCAAATGTCCAGGTAAGAGATATTTTTCATGAAACATCCGGTAATGCTGAAACCCCTGATAATGACAGAGGGTACGGCCTATTGTCCGCCGCCAAAGCTATTTCATTTCCCAACCTCCAGAACCTGAACGGGAACTATATCCTGCATAAAGCTTTTATTGACAGCTTGAATGCCGGAGATGTCCGGCTCCATTACTCAACAGATAATTCGAATTTCAGTGAAGCTGATATGAATTCAGAGAATGCTTTTGCTTTTAAAACGCAGATGCCCTCTTTCTCACTTAACCAGGAAGTCAATTTTTATTTTACTTTTACAGATGAGAACGGGAACATGCATCGTGACCCTCAAGGAAGAAACTACAGTATGCGGTACGGGGATTTGAAAATTTCCTTAAACATTGCACTTTCCGCTCCTGCGGATTATGTATTAAGTAATAATTATCCTAATCCTTTTAATTCCTCTACAACCATTAGTTTTATTTCTGAAGGAACTTTCCCTGCCGAATTAGTTATATATGATGCTCTCGGAAGAAAGGTTAAAACGTTATTTAACGGGACTGCTTTTACCGGTACTAACCGGCTTTCGTGGGATGGAAGAACAAGCCGGGGATTGCAGGCAGCGAGCGGAATTTATTTTTATAGCTTAAACCTGAATGGTAAAGTATACTCAAAGAAAATGTTATTCTTAAAGTAAGAAGCATCACACTGCCTCGGATTCCTCAATCTCAGCGATCCTTTACCAATCATAAATCTAAACTTTTTCAGAGATTATGCTTAAATTTATTTTTTAGAATTTAAGAGGAAAATAATGAGCAGAATTCTGAACGACCCCCAGGAAAAATATCTGAACCAATTTAAAAAGGAAAATGATCCCTTAATCCTTGAAATGGAAGAATTTGCAGGGAAGAACAATGTTCCAATCCTGTCATGGCAGTCGGCAGACTTTCTCGAAATATTAATAAAGATGATGAATCCTGAAAGGGTGCTGGAAATTGGTACCGCAATAGCCTATTCATCCATCAGGATTGCAAAGAATCTTAATGAGAACGCGGTACTTCAGACAATCGAAAAGAGTAAAGATAATATAGAACTTGCAAAGAATAACATAAAGAGAGCCGGTTTCGGTAAGAAAATAGAAATACTTGAAGGAGATGCATTAAAAATTATGCCCGGCCTTAAAGAAGAATATGATTTCATTTTCCTGGATGCCGACAAAGAAGATTATATGGAATTGTTTAACCACTCCCTAAGGATGTTGAAAAGAGAATGGGGTAATCTTTATTGACAACCTTCTGTGGCATGGATATGCTGCTGCACAGGAAATTCCTGAAAATTACCGTGAGTCTGCAAAACACATAAAGCGATTCAATGAGATTTTTATTTCACATAAAATGCTTAAAACTACCATAATCCCTGTGGGTGATGGAATCGGGCTGGGTGTTAAAGTATAATGGAAAATATTCTAAAGCTGATCGAAGAGATTGAAGAATTTTCAGGGAACGAATTAAAAAGAAAAGAGGATTTAACAAAACTCCTTTTCTTTGGTTATTCAAATGATATGAAAGAAATGGTGGAAGAACTCAGCTTTACATCAAAATATGTACAGGGATTATTCAGAGTTCTCAGAAAGGCTTCAGAGACTTCTGAAGTACAGAACCTTGGGCAGATCCGAGCCGATATTACAGTTAACCTGGAGAAAGTTAAAGAGAAGATTGAACAACTAATATCTACGGCAGATCAAACAGATAGGAAACATTTCAAAGAAACCTACCTGCAGCTTACACAGGATAGCTTATTTAATCTTACCGAACTTACCAGCGACCTTGAATGGACTAAAAAATACTTTAACCAGGTTAAGAGATCAAACCCTAATTAACGTTATTATTTCGCAATCCACTTCTGAAGAGCTACCAGCAGGTTCTCCATAGCATTAATCAGAGGTTTATGCTGATTTTTGTCTATGTCTTCTAAAATTTCCTTATGGATTTTTACATAAGCATCATTCAGCTTCTGTACGATGACCTTACCCCGTTTAGATAACGTGACTTTCATATTCCTTCTGTCTGAAGGTTCTATCTGCCGGATAATGTATCCCTTGGCAACAAGTCCGTCAATAATCCTTGTTAATCTGCTGGGGCTGAGGTTCATCCTTTCAGCAACCTGTTTATTGTTCAATACATCATCCATATTAAACAACCGCAGGCAGCGGAACTCAGATTGTGTAAGTCCATGATTCTCTGCTAACCTTGCTTCTTTTTCCTGGCAGTTAGCTAATAGTTTAAATGTGAGGTCCGCTAAACGGGACGCATTTTCAGTCTTACCCTTATTTATGGCCATCCTTGATCCTGTAAATTATTTGTTAATATCAAATATCGGGTTTATTGAATATTAAATCAATACATTTTTAAATAATATGATATATTATTTCTTTATCTTCTATAATATCAATATTCCCCTTGCTGCTGTCAGCAAGTACTGATTTCAGCGTCTCTGATTCTTCAGGAGGTACCAGGACACTAAAAACAACTCGCTGCCCATAATCAATATTTGCTATAATTGCTGAGTGAACGGAAAGTTCGCGATGAACCAGGCTGATAAAACTGAAATCGCAGGTTATGCTTAGACGTCTGAAGGGTCGCTCCTCCTGGAAGATACTTTCATTAAGCAGAAGCTCTGAACTCGTATAATATGCCTTACCCAGCGGTCCTACCCCTAGCTTTGTTCCGCCGAAATACCTGGTTACTATTATAAGAATATCTTTTACCCTGAAGTGATCGATTGCGTTAAGAATCCGTATTCCAGCGGTGCCTGATGGTTCCCCGGCATCAGAATATCTGAACAAATCATCCTTTAACCTGAATGCATAACAGTGATGGGAGGCATCATAATTAAGTTTTTTGGTCTCGTCTAGGAAAGTCAGTACATCTTTCTCAGATTTTACAGGGAAAGCCCTTGCAATAAATTCAGATCCCTTTTCTTTATAAGTCTTTTCTGAAGTCTTTTTGAGCGTTTTAATTATTTCCGGAGAAGGCATTTGCAGTATTTCATTACTTTTTTGCAAAAATAAGCTTTATTTATGAAAACATAGAACTGTGACAGCAAAGTACTGTGATGCACTCCTAATTAAATTGATTTTATAGACTCTAATGAATAATATTTAAAGCTTATTAATTAAGGATTTCGGGATTTTGGAAAAAGAAACGATAATTATAAAAGGTGCAAGGGAACATAATCTCAAGGACATTGATGTTGAGATTCCGCGCGAATCCTTTACAGTAATCACAGGACTATCAGGCTCCGGCAAATCTTCTCTGGCATTTGATACAATATACGCAGAGGGCCAGAGGCGGTATATAGAATCCCTTTCAGCTTATGCCCGCCAATTCCTTGATATGCTTGAAAAACCTGAAGTGGATCTAATCGAAGGCCTGAGCCCTGCTATCTCAATAGAACAAAAGTCTACATCCGGAAATCCCAGATCAACTGTCGGCACGGTAACTGAAATATATGATTATCTCCGTCTGCTTTATGCCCGGCTTGGAACCCCCTACTGCTATAATTGCGGGAAGCCGGTAACCAGACAGTCATCCGCCCAGATTATTGATTCAATCATTACGACGCTTGCGGATAAAAAAATATCCGTTCTTGCACCGGTTGTTAGAGGCAGGAAAGGACACTACCGTGAGCTTTTCGAGGAAATATTATCAGACGGTTTCCTTAAGGTGAGGGTCGATAATGAGTTTACCGAAATATCCAAAGGATTCCAGGTTGACCGTTATAAGCTCCATAATATTGAGATTGTGGTCGACAAGTTAACGGTATCTGAAAGTGCAAGAGCAAGGATAAGTGAGTCTGTAGGAGTGGCTCTTAACTATGGAAATGGTATACTTATAGTTAATGACGGCAAAGAAGATTTTATATTCAGCAGGCACCTCGCCTGTCTCACCTGCGGTATAAGCTACAGGGAACTTGCTCCTAATTCGTTTTCGTTTAATTCTCCTTATGGATCCTGCCCTGACTGTGAAGGACTGGGAGAAAAAAAGGAACTTGACATAAACCTGATCATACCCGATTGGAATAAATCCATAAATGAAGAAGGTATTGCGGCGCTCGGTAAACCAAGATCAATATGGTTCTTCAACCAACTGACCGCAGTTGCTGATAAATTTAAATTTGATTTCGATACAAAGTTGAAAGATCTGTCGGAAGAACAGAAGGATGTTCTGCTTAACGGCAGCAAGGAAAAAATAGCCTTCTCATATTCATATGGCGGCGGGAAGCCGGTAACATATCACCACAAGTTTTCAGGTTTAATTAATTACCTTAAAAATTACTATAATACGACAAGTTCCAATAATATCCGGGAATGGGTTGAATCGTATATGAACACAATTAAGTGTCCGACCTGCGGGGGAGGACGCCTGAAACGTGAATCCCTTGCAGTTAAGTTTTTGGAAAAAAACATAAGCGAGATTACTTCCCTTTCTATAGGCCGTTCCGAGGAATTCTTTAAGAAAGTGAAATTGAAAGGCAGAGAAGCAATAATTGCTAAACCTATACTTAAAGAAATAACGGCCAGGCTTAATTTTCTTCTGAACGTCGGTCTGGATTATCTTACACTCGATAGATCAGCAAGGACTTTATCAGGGGGAGAATCGCAGAGGATTAGACTTGCCACACAAATAGGTTCACAGCTTGCAGGAGTGCTTTATGTGCTTGATGAACCCAGCATAGGTCTGCATCAGAGCGACAACATTAAACTGATTAAATCGCTGAAGAACCTGAGAGACCTGGGGAACACCGTTATTGTGGTAGAGCACGATCGGGAAACGATTGAGAGTTCCGATTACATGATAGATCTCGGTCCCGGCGCAGGTGAGCATGGAGGAAAGCTGTGCCTGGCGGGTAACACAAAGACATTGATGAATTCAACCAATGGTTATGACTCACTTACTCTATCTTATTTAAAAAATAGAAAAGAAATTCCTATTCCGCTAAAGAGAAGAGAAGGTAACGGAAAATTTATTGAGCTAAAAGGTGCCTCAGGGTTCAATCTGAAAAAAATTAACCTTGAAATTCCCCTTGGTACACTGACCCTGATAACCGGGGTGAGCGGTTCCGGTAAATCCTCCCTGATCAATGAAACCCTGGTGAAGATCCTGATGAACAGGATTTATAAATCAAAGTCAGTTCCGCTTCCTTATACTTCAGTGGAGGGACTTGAGAATATAGACAAGATCATCGAAATTGATCAATCGCCTATAGGGCGTACTCCACGATCCAACCCGGCAACTTATACCGGTCTGTTTACATTTATAAGGGACCTTTATTCACAACTTCCGGAATCAAAAATGCGGGGATATGCCACTGGCAGGTTCAGTTTTAACGTTCCCGGCGGGAGATGCGAAGAGTGTAACGGGGACGGGCTGAAGAAAATTGAGATGAACTTTCTGCCTGATGTTTATGTTGAATGCGACGTATGTCATGGCAGAAGATATAACCGCGAGACACTAGAAATTCTCTACAAAACAAAATCTATTGCGGATGTTCTTGAAATGACCGTTGATGAAGCTCTTGAGTTTTTTATTGATCTTCCAAGAATAAAAAGAAAACTGAAAGCTATCCACGATGTTGGTCTTGGATATATAACACTGGGACAGCAGGCCACCACGCTTTCGGGAGGTGAGGCCCAAAGGGTAAAGCTTGCCACTGAGCTTAGCAAAGTCTCAACAGGCAAAACACTTTATATACTGGATGAACCCACAACCGGACTTCATTTCGAGGATGTAAATATCCTGCTTAAAGTTTTAAATAAGCTGGTTGATAAAGGAAACACAGTTGTTGTAGTTGAACATAACCTTGATGTAATTAAAACGGCTGACTGGATAATAGATCTTGGGCCTGGAGGTGGTGAGTTCGGCGGAAAAATTATTGCCAAAGGCACCCCGGAACAGATAATCAGGAATAAAAAAAGTGTTACAGGGGTATACCTCAAGAAAGAGCTTCATTCTTCCTGATTTTTCCGCAATTATCTTAATAACTTTAATCTACATTCGTAGGGTCCCAGGCAATCCTGAATTCTTCATTTATTGAGTTTAACTTTTCCATATCAGCTTCTGATATTTCAAAGTCAAATACATCTGCATTCTCTTTTATACGTTCACGGTGAACCGACTTTGGAATAACAACTAGGTCATGCTGAAGCGACCATTTAATCATAACCTGTGCAGGTGATTTTGAATAATGCTGCGCGATTTCTTTTATTTTTGGATCATCCAGTCTTTCAGCTCTTGCAAGAGGGGAATAAGCTTCTAACTGAACATTCTTTATTTTGCAGTATTCAAGCAGATCCTCCTGGAAAAGGAACGGATGAAACTCTACCTGATTCATTGCAGGTTTTATTTCAGCATAATTATCCATTTCCTTAAGGTGTTTTATAGTATAATTACTCACACCAATACCTTTTGCTCTGCCTTCGTGATAAATTTTTTCCAGGGCACGCCAGGATTCGCGTCTTTTTCCCTCAAGAGGCCAGTGTATCAGGTACATATCAACATAATCAAATCCGAGATCGTCCATACTTGCATCAAAGGCTTTTAATGCATTTTCATAACCCTGGTCTTCGTTCCATAATTTGGTGGTTATAAATACATCTTCCCGTTTAATGTTGCTTTCTTTAATGGCTTTACCAACATCTCCTTCGTTTTTATATGCCCGGGCTGTATCGATATGACGGTAACCGGCTTCAAGGGCCCACGTCACAGCGTTGAACGTTTCTTTTCCGGGTTTTGACAGGTAAACACCGAAACCCAGCCTTGGAATCTCAATATTATTGTTTAATTTAATTTTACTATCAATTGTCATCTTTTTCCTCCTGAGAAAACTATATAGGTAATAATTCCCTAAAGATAATAAAATCATCCGTTTTGCGGGTGATACTACTAACTGTTTTTTTTAGATAAATAATAGAGGTCATAATGAAAAGAAGCTGGTTAAGCATTGTTTTAATGTTTGTTATTGCAAATATCTTAAATGCACAAACAAAACACATAGTTCAGGTAAGCAACTACACATTTACACCGAAGGATATAAATGTAATGGTGGGTGATACTGTTGAGTGGCAATGGGTTGAAGGATCACATACTACAACTTCAGACAGTACCACCGGGGTGGATGTATGGGATTCTCCTATCAGCATCAGTGTGCCTGTATACAGCGTGGTAATCAGAACCCCGGGTCTTCATAATTATCATTGCATCCCTCACCAGGCAGTTATGTTCGGAAGCATCACAGCTTCAACTCCCACAGGAATAAATGAACCTGAGAGGCTGCCTTTCAAATTCAGTCTTGCTCAGAACTTTCCTAATCCTTTTAATCCTTCCACGATGATAATGTATAACCTTCCTGCTTCAGCGTTTGTAACATTAAAGGTTTATAATTCTCTGGGGAAAGAGGTGGCAGTCTTGGTGAATCAGAATCAAAATAGCGGTGAGCATATGGAGATTTTTGATATAGGAAAAACCAGTGGATTATCGAGCGGTGTTTATTTTTACAGGCTTACAGCCGGAAGCCTGGTAAAAATCCGCAAAATGATGCTCATAAAATAAGAATTGGAAGAATGAGAGGTACCCGAATGAAAAGACTTACCATAGCCGTTTTGATATGCTTTTTATCATCTGTTAATCTCTTTTCTCAGTGGTCAATGGTTACATCTGCCCCGGAAGTCTATCAGCAGGATATTATGAATATTGACGGCAGATTAATACTTTCAACCGCAGGAAGCGGAATTTATGAAAGTGATGACGGCGGAGAAATCTGGACCCCTAAAAATAACGGTTTAAACTCACCGCAGGCTTTAGTGGTTTACCAGGTACTTGAATATAATAGTATGATGTTTGCGGCAACGACCGATGGAATATATAAATCTACGGATAGTGGTGGAAATTGGGTAAAGAAGAGCAGTGGTATTACCATCGGACCGGGGGCAATCTACGAATTTACTCAATCGATCTTTGAGTATAATGATATTCTGCTTACGGGTGCCTGGAATGGCATCTACTATTCAGCGGATGCCGGAGAGAATTGGAGCTTAACTAATGTAAGTGGTGAGGCTGTGCTTGCTGAAAATATCACTGAACATAATAACATTCTCTTTGCGGCCCGCGAGGTTAATAATTCTCCTATCGGCTATAGATCAACGGATGGGGGAATTAACTGGGAACCCATTACGGGACTCTCATTTTTTAGTATAATAACGTTCTTTTCAGAACCTCCAAATTTATGGGCAGGGACAATAGCAGGGACCTGGCTTTCAACAGATAATGGAATAACCTGGGAGGATAGAAGCAACGGTTTAACCGCAGATCCCTATAGCTCAAGCCTTATTCGGGTGAACGGGGTTTTAATGACTGCTTTAAAGTTCGGGGGTTCCGGAGTTTTCAGGTCGTTCGATGACGGTTTGAACTGGGAAAATTTCAGTGAGGGCCTGCCTTTCCTTAATTCTATTGACAGACTTATAGAGTATAACGGAAAACTGCTTGCAGCTACAAGTAACGGTTTATGGCAAAGGGACGTTTCTGAAATACCTGTAGAACTTACTTCTTTTACAGCATCCGCAGGAAAGGGTTTTATAAAACTTAGCTGGTCTACCTCCACAGAAACAAATAACAAGGGGTTTGAAGTTCAGAGAAAAGAAAAAGAGGGAAAATGGAACTCGGTTACTTTTATTCAGGGAAAAGGAACAACCACTGAACCTGAAGGATATTCATACAAGGATGTCAACGTTTCCGATGGTGTCTATTTGTACCGGCTTAAGCAGGTTGATTATGAGGGTTCTTTTGAGCTTTCTCCTGTTGTTGAAGTTAATTATAATTCTCCTGAACAGTTCAGCCTGAATCAGAATTACCCAAACCCATTTAATCCATCATCTTATATATCTTTCACATTAGGTAAAACTTCCTTTGTATCACTGAGAGTTTATGATGCACTGGGCAAAGAAGTTCGTGTTTTAATGAATGAACAGAAAACTGCTGGTAGTTATAATTTGAATTTTAATGGTGATGGTTTGTCGGCAGGGGTTTATTACTATAAACTTACTGCAGGAAATTTTAATAAAGTACGCAAAATGATTCTTTTAAAATAAAAAAAAGAGGTTGTCTCAAAAGTTTGATATTGTCAACCTGAACTGGTTTCAGGTTCTAATTCCAATCCTAAATCAGATAATTAGATCCCGAAATATATTCAGAGTGGCACTTATGAGACAGCCTCTGGATTTTAAGCTATCTGAACTATTTCATCAATTCCCTAACTTTTGCTGGGAGCTTACTTTTAACATTAGCTATCTGCTTTGTAAGAATTAACCTGACAACAGAGAACTGTCCATTTGAAATTGTTACTCCTCCGCTTCCCATATAGGTAGTTAAGGTTCCGCTGAATGTCCCTTCAATCAGCCCGCCTATACCTCCATAAGTTGTTACGTTCAGGGAAACTGTGGATCCCGGAACTCCTTCAAAGGCATAGAAAACTTCACTATTATGATAGAAGTACATACTAATGTTTGTAGGTGTTCCGGTTACGATTCCCGTAGAATGTGAACCAGAGTAAAGTTGTATCTGTACCGGTTACCTTATACATATATACGAATGACATACTGTCAGCAGGGTCAAAGTAACCGAATACCTGGTTCGTATCGGAAGCGAAAACAATGGTCGTATTATTATAACCGCTTCCATTAATTGTGAATTTATTATCGCCGGTCTGAACCTGCTCGCACACCTGTATTGTCCCAAGATCAAGCGAGTTTCCACGGGTTGAAGGTGTAGTTATATCCATATTCGTAAAACTTCCGTCAAAGGTATAAACTGAGAGTTGTGCAGCTTTTCCAATGTCTGTTGCGATATTGAAGCTTCCATCTGATCCTGTATACTGTACATTATAACCACCCTCCCAGCTGATGGCAACTTGTCCGTATTTAACATCCGTGCCGCACTTAATGAATCCCTTTACATAAGCAGGACAATCAACGTGGAGAGTTCCTACATCATGTGTATTACCTTCAGATAAAGCTGGAACAGAAGCGGTCTCACTTCCAAGTCCGAAATTTGCACTTCCCAGAACCTGAACCTGGAAAGCAGTATTAGCCGGTACCCGTCTTTCAAATCTTCCATCAGAACCGGTATGTACGTTAACTTGTCCCACACGTACACTTATACCCTGTACCGGCTGATTATTGCAATCAACTACTAGTCCGCTTACAGTTGCTGTTCCTTCAGGGACATCACAGTTCCAGTCAGAAAAATGCCCGACTGTTCCGACATATTTATCTCCCTGCTTTGTTGCTGTGCCTTCCTCCTTCCAAAGTCCCGTTGTTTGATCATAATGCCAAAGCGGAATGGTAGCTGGTGCACTTGAAGCCATCGATGCAGGAATATCTACAGTGATTTCAGATTGGCTGCCGGTTTTCAGATTCAAATCCTGGCCGCCGTCACCTTTCATCTGGACTCTAATAATTCCATAAGAATACAGGGTAGCCTGTGAGTTATCTGTTCTTTGTGCCTGCATATCTCCACCCGGTACCATATTAGAGAAATTTTCTGAAGTAGGGTCAAGATAGCCCAGGCTTAAATTAACGTTACCGCTATAAACCGATCCATCGGAAGCAGCAATTGAATTTGAATTAAGAACAACTTTACTTCCGTTTTGAAGTGCGGCTTCACCTCCTGAAGAGGCATCTATTGTTTGTGTGACACCTGCCTGCATTAAATAAATTTTAATTGTGCTTGTTCCATTTGCCGCAGGAGTACCGGAATTAGATCCCCGGAAATAACCTGATTTGGTAACATTAACAACGAACCTGTTTTTAGGAACCTGTATGCCGGAGAACATAAATGTTCCATCGCTATTGGTAGTGGTTGTTTGTCCGGCTGATTCAATCTGGGCTCCCGAAATAGGAGCGTTTGAATCATCCAGTACGGTACCTGAGATGGAAGTTGTGACGGTTTCTCCGCCATTTTCAGTAGGAGGGTTTGTGCTATTATCCTTACAGCCGTAATAAACGAAGAGAGAAAGAACAAGAACAGAAACGAAGGTCAATGTTAAATTTTTCTTCATTTTAGCAGTCCATACATAATTGATAAATATTTTAGATTAGAATTATAGAAAGAATAAATATCCTTTACAATCAGTACTGGTTAAAAAAGGGGTAAAAAATCAAAAATTCTATTATTATTTTATGAGGATCCATTGCGAGCCGGTAATTCTCATTTAAAGCGGTTAATTTCTCAATATCCTTCTTTTCGATGATAAGATCGTAGATCAGCATACTAATGTATTCTCTCTATATGTGTACCTGGTTACTCCTTTAAGATACCCTTCTCCACTGTTAAAAATGCTGTGAGAGCACTGAAAAGAGCAAGGGTAACTGAAATATATAAAATGAGATCAAAGGCATATATGAACGAATGTTTTATGTCATTATGTATCTCAATGCTGGTTTTTTCGGGAAGTCCTTTAGGAGGTTTGGTCTCTGCCAGATCATTTGAATTTTTAATCAGTTCGATCTTCTGTTGTTGAGTAAGGTTTAAATCTGAGGTAAGCGACTTGAGATTATTCCTGAAGGAGATTATAATAAATGAACCAAGCACAGCTATTGCAACAAGCCCTGCTATCCTTGCCATAGTGTTATTTATTCCGGAGGCAATACCGGTATGACCGGAGGGAACGGACGACATAACCGCTGCTGTGAGGGGTGCAACGACGATACCCATTCCTATGCCCAAAAGGAGTATTCCGGGGAAAAATGTTTCCCAGTATTCAGCTGGTCCGTTTGTCAGGCCCGGAAAAGTTAGAAGAAAGAGTCCGGCTCCGGCAATTAATGGTCCTGCTATTAAAGGTTTACGGGCTCCGAATTTATCTGCAAATATGCCCGAAAACCGGGACATTGCTGAAATAAGGATAGCAAAGGGGAGAATAGCAAGACCAGCGTTAACCTCCCGATAACCCTGGATCTGCACAAGGTTAATAGGAAGAAAAAAGAGACCGACATTCAAAGCTGTATACATTAAAAGGGTTAATAAGTTCACACCGGAAAAGGTTTTCGATTTGAATAGATTAAGAGGCATTAAAGGATGACTGCTTTTAACTTCTATGAACATAAAAATGATCAGTGAAACAACTCCTGTAGATAGGGAGATTATAACCCTTAGAGAGGTGAAACTTGTATCCGAAGCTTCCAGGAACCCGTAAGTTAATCCGGCAAGTCCGATAGTTGCAAAAAAAGCTCCGGGTGTATCCAGCTTTTTTGCGGATTCATCTTTGCTTTCGGGTACCTTAGCGAGCAAGGCGATTATAGTGAATAATGCCAGTGGAAGATTTATATAGAAGATAACTCTCCATAAGCCTATTCCTGCCAGCCAGCCTCCAAGAACCGGACCTGCCGATGTTGTAAGCGCACTAAAAGTTGACCAGGTGCCGTAGGCTTTCCCCCGCCTTTCGGATGGAATAATGGAAGAAATTATAGCAAGGCTCCCTGGCACCATCAAGGCCCCGCCAATGCCCTGGACTCCCCGAAAAATAATCAGCATCTCTATTCCTTTCGATACTCCGCATAAGAATGAAGATAGGCTGAAAACGATAATTCCGATAACGAATATTTTTTTTCTGCCGTAAATATCTCCCAGTGATCCTCCCAGAAGCATAAGTGATGAGAGGAATAGCGCATACGCATTTATTATCCACAAAAGGTTCTTGCCGTTAATATCCAGATCTTTTTGTATAGCCGGAAGAGCCACGTTCAGCGTAGATAAATCAATAAATACCATACTTGAAGCGAGGATGGCAGCGATCAACGTCCATTTCTCAACAGCTGAACTATGATTATTCATCTTTTTCGATTTAAATAAATAAGGAATGCTTAATAAATGAAATTATTTGCGTCAAAGCAAATAATTAAAACACATTGAGAAGCTTTAACGCCATAATTAAAATGGCGGCAACGAGTACTATTTTAATTAACTTCTCACCTTTCTTTACTGAAAGCCTGGCTGACCACCATCCGCCGGCAGCATTTCCAAGTCCCAGCATAATCCCCCAGAACCAGTTTACGTTTCCGGTGAAAGCAAAAATAAGTAGGGCGGGTAATGTAAAGACCAGCACGATGAATACTTTATGCATATTAACATAAATAAGGTTCAGCTTCATAAGATGCTGAAGCGAGGCCATAATCATAAAGCCCACACCAACCTGGAGGAAACCCTCCGTAGAAACCTATACCAAACATAGAGAGATAGACCGGCCAGGTAATTTTTTGACTGCTTTCACCTTCCTTTGTATTCTTTGCTTTAGGCAGAAACATTGATACTATAATAAGAATCATTACAATTCCGAGGATCTTCTGGAATAACTCGTCATTAAGCTTAACAGCGAGGATCGCACCTGCAATTGCCCCGGGGAGTGTTAAGAGGGAAAGCTTTAAACTTAATTTGAACTGGCTGAACTTCGATCTTTTGAATGAATATACAGCTGCGATATTTTGCATTATAATACCAACTCTGTTGGTACCGTTTGCTACGGCTGAGTCAAGACCCAGAAAAATGAGCATCGGAAGTGTGAGTGATGAGCCTCCGCCCGCCCCGACATTAATAAATCCTGAAGCGAATGCGATTACGAAAAGCAGAATAACCGAGGTGATGTCAGACAACTATAAATCCTGATTTTTTGATGTGAAATATACAACACTAACTACTTATCTTAAAAAAATTATTTTATTTCATTGCAGCACAGGTAAAAATAGGCTGTTTCATTTTTCTTCTGATTAATAAAATATTAAATAGAGGTTGGATATGAGTAAGTTAAAATTGATTGCTGATTTTATGTTTTATACATGCAGGTTCATTGTTGGATATGCACAGACCCCATACGCTGAGTGGGCTCAACTTACAGGAAATATTCCGGAAGGTACGGTAAACAGCTACGAGAATATGAAACAGAATACTCCGGATAGAAGCTGGATTGATCTTCCACCTTATCCGGAAGCAAAAATTATTCGTACTTCCCGGTTTACTCAAAGTATAGACGACAGTAAAAATCCTGAACTTCCGACTGTAACGCTAATAAGCAGCGATCCGGCTGAAAAAGTCATTAAAGTTTATAAAGACCTCATACAAGATTATCCGGAATGGCGCTGGGATAACAATGTCAGGATTTTTTATAAAGGAAATCTGCAGGATGCACTTAACAGGCAGGCGCCTTATATCCAGGTTACTCCTGTTAAATCGGGTGAACCGGACCTCATATACTTATCTCCGGATGAACTGGAGGCAGCAAATGCAAAAATAGTTATATGTTATAGTTCTCCTCTCGTAAGGTGATTTATGTTCTTACCTTCCATTCAGGAGGAAAGCTAGTATCAGTAAATATCTTACGCGCTTCTTCAATTAAGAGCGGGTAGTCTTTTAAACGGTATCTATCGGAAATGTGAAATAGAATAAGATTTTTAACCCCGGCAGCTTTCGCGAGCTGGGCTGCATGCCGGGCGGTAAGATGATGGTTCTTTTCCGCAAAGTCTTCCTCATCAGAAAGATATTGACTTTCACATACCATCGTATCACATTCTACAAATACTTTTTTAATTTTTGCCTGTGTCTCCTTGCTGTATTTAAAGTCGGTTAAGTAACCGATGCTTTCCCCCTCCTTCTTTTCAAGGAGTTTACTCCGCAGCGTCTTTAATTTAAAATATTTCCCATCTACTGTGAACTCCTCCTCAGGACTAGCTTGGTGATCACGTACCTTTTCAAGCCATGAACCTGGAGTTAACCCGGTTTTTTCAAGCTGTTCTTTATTTATATTGAGAGAGCTCTTTTCTTTTATGAAATACGCTGCTGAAGGAATTATATGATCAAGTAGAACCGTCTCTACGGAAAAATCATTATTATCTATTAGTGTACCGGTGTATGGTTTCTCACCCTTACGATGTTTTACTGAAAATCCTTCTGCAGTCTTAAATAAATATGTAGAACTATTTCTCTCCCTTATATCCGTAACGTACCATAGGCCGGGTACTCCCTTTACCAGGTTCCATTTGAAACCTCGAAGCCTGTTTTGGATTAGTTCGGCAGTATCTTCAGGGCCGTAAATATGAACCGGTTTCTTATCTCTGTCATAGTTCCTCCTGAAAAAGTAATCAAAGCCGGCTATATGGTCAATGTGAAGATGAGAAAAGAAAAGATAATCAATTGATTTTACGGTTCTTTGATCAAGGTCCCTCAAAATGTTTTCTCCGCAGTCGAAAAGAATCCTGTAAACAGCTGTCCCGCTGTTTATCCACACCATAAGACCATTATCCCAGCCTGGTTTCCCGAGCACACGATAGCTTATACTCATTATGCTTACTTATCTAATTAAAAAGAAAATTCTTATTTTAACCTGTTAATTTAATATAAAATAATTCCTTATAAAGATTTGACAAGATGAACCATAAAACATTTTTGAAGGCGTCACTTCTGCTTATAATTCTTTCTAGCGCATTCGTATATCCGCAGGGAAAAGAATATATACTGAATCATTACAATAAGCATGAATACCGTATTGAGATGCGGGACGGTGCAAAATTATTTACGGCGGTTTATAGTCCAAGAGATACATCAATAAATTATCCGGTTCTGATGATTAGAACGCCGTATACGGTTGCTCCTTACGGTGAGAAAAATTACCCCGATGGTTTTGAAGTCCCTGAAGAAATGGTTACGGATGGATATATTTTTGTTTTTCAGGATGTCCGCGGATGTTTTATGTCGGAAGGTCAATTTATTAATATGCGTCCTTATATACCGGACAAGAAAAATAAAAATGATGTTGATGAAAGCAGTGATACTTACGATACAATCGACTGGCTGATAAAGCATATATCCCATAATAACGGGAAAGTAGGTCTGTGGGGAATATCTTACCCTGGTTTTTATGCAGCAATGGGAGCAATTGATGCCCATCCCGCGCTAGCTGCTGTTTCTCCGGAAGCACCAATTGCTAACTGGTTTATGGGGGATGATATGCACCATAATGGCGCTTTCTCTCTGCTGATGGATTTTGATTTTTTTTCTAACTTTGGACGGCCGAGAGATTCACTTACCACAAAGTGGCCTGAGGAAATTCCGTATGCTTCACCTGATGCATATAATTTCTTTCTAAGCCTGGGCCCTCTTCTCAATGTGAATAAGAACCTCTTCCACAACAGCATCGCTTTCTGGGATTCAACAGTAAACCATCCTGCTTATGATAACTACTGGAAGGCTAAAAATAATCTTCCTCATTTTAATAATATTACCCCTGCAGTGCTGATAGTCGGTGGATGGTATGATGCTGAGGACTTGTACGGTCCGCTTCATATTTACCATTCAATTGAAGAAAAAAATCCCGGTGCGGAAAACTATCTTGTTATGGGCCCATGGTTTCACGGGGGATGGATGAGAAGTGAGGGAGACTCTCTGGGAGATATTTCTTTTGGAACACCTACAAGCAGTTTCTTTCAGAAGGAGATGTTCGTTCCATTTTTTGAATTTTTCCTGAAAGGGAAGGGACAGTTCAAGCAGCCCGACGCGTATGTTTTTGAGACGGGAGATAACGAATGGAAATCTTATTCATCCTGGCCGCCCCCTAGTGTTGATGATGGTAAAATTTATTTCAGTGGTAATCATTCGCTGTCATTTGACGCTCCGGGCAGTGATGGCTTTGACGAATATCCTGCAGACCCAATGAAACCTGTACCTTACACCGAAAAGAAGCTGGACTCACGAAGGTTTTATAATAAAAATTATATGATTGAAGATCAGAGATTTGCTTCTGAAAGACCTGATGTACTGGTTTATGAATCTGAATCCCTTGAGCATGATGTTACCTTATCCGGACCTTTACTTGCTGAATTGTATGTCTCCACCTCAGGTACAGACGGCGACTGGGTTGTAAAGGTTATTGATGAATTTCCGCCGGATGCTCCCTCACCTGACCCTAACCCGAATAATGTTGAGATGGGTGATTACCAGGAACTTGTAAGAGGCGAGATAATGCGAGGAAGGTTCAGAAAGAGTTTTGAAAACCCGGAACCTTTTAAACCAGGAGAAGTTTCGAAAGTTGAATTTAGTCTCCAGGATATCAACCATACCTTCTTAAAGGGACACAAGATTATGTTCCAGGTTCAGAGCAGCTGGTTTCCTTTCTTTGACAGGAATCCTCAGACTTTTGTAGACAATATTTATAAAGCTGAACAGAACGATTTCAGGAAGGCAGATGTAAGACTCTATCATTCAAATCAATATCCGTCTTCTATACACGTTAAATTCTTAAAGAGAAAATGAAGCTTAAATTAAAATAATTATCTGTCATTTTTCACAGGAGAGTAACATGAAAAGGACTATCTTAAATTTTTTAATCATTGGTTTAGTTATGTCGTCGGTTTCATTCCCGCAGCTGACTTATAAACAGGACCCCTTTGCTCACACATTTTCTATTGTGGCCAGGGATCAGCAGACCGGCGAGATGGGCGTTGCTGTGCAGTCACACTGGTTTTCTGTCGGAACAATTGTAACCTGGGCTGAGGCCGGAGTAGGCGCTATTGCAACACAGTCTTTTGTTAATGCTTCCTTCGGACCAAGAGGACTTGAAATGCTTAAGAAGGGGATGACATCTCAGCAGGCGGTTGATTCGCTTCTTGCCTCGGATGAAGGAAGAGAATTCAGACAACTTGCTATAATCGATTCAAAAGGAAACGCTGCATCTTTTACAGGGAAGAAATGTGTTCAGCCGGCCGGTAATATCCTTGGGGATAATTTTTCCTGTCAGGCTAACCTGATGATAAACGATAAGGTATGGCCAGCTATGGCTGAAGCCTTTAAAAAGTCAAATGGACCTCTTGCTGAAAGAATGATGACTGCACTTGAGGCCGGACAGCAGGCCGGGGGAGATATCCGGGGGAAACAATCGGCAGCTATGATAGTAGTGCGGGGGAAGTCAACCGGTAAAGTTTGGGAGGATAGACTGATTGATCTCCGCGTTGATGATAGTGCCGAACCGATAAAGGAATTAAAGCGGCTCCTGAAGGTTCACCGCGCATATGATCATATGAATGCCGGCGACCTTGCAGTTGAAAAGAACGATATGCAGAAAGCTCTTGAAGAGTATTCAGCTGCAGAGGAAATGTTTCCGGAAAATGCTGAAATGAAATACTGGCATGCAGTAGCCCTGGCAAACAACGGAAAAGTGGATGAATCGATGCCGATTTTCAGAGAAGTTTTTAACATGGATGAAAACTGGAGAGATCTTACGCCTCGTCTGGTAGAGCCCGGTTTGCTTACAGTTGATGATAAAGATTTGAAACGTATAATGGACGTGAAATAATGAAGGATTGAATGCTGGAAAGATATTTTTCTTTATCTGCGAACAAAACCAATACAAAAACTGAGGTCATTGCCGGAATAACTACGTTCCTTGCCCGATTTATTATAATTCCAGCATTTGTTGCGTGATGAGTCTTATATGGAATAGCTTTATTCTCTTCCTCATAAAATGCTTGCAAACTTCCTTGAAACTTTTATCTTTAGTGATCAGAAATAAAAAACAGCAAATACCGGGGCTTATATATGATCTGCCGGTTAAATTCTTTAACCATCCCTACTATTTCTTTCTTCTCCTCGTCCTTCTTTCGGCCTTTGCTCGGCCTCTAACAGGCTCATAACTACTGCACAACAGGCCCATACGTCCGTCCCCGGGCTGATAATTTAGCTATTCAGACGTGTAAAAGCTTCGGTTTCCCCTCCCATATCCTCATTTCCCCGGGATAATATTTTAACTACCCGGACTTATAATAACTTCATTCTCCCGGTCTCATGCCTCATGTCCCTACCTTAATCCTTGGCTGCACGGCTTGTACCTCCAGCCCCCGGACTATAAATCTTGTCGGAAATATTTAAATTAGCATTGAATACAAAAGCTTTTTTATTCATTTTATGAGACCATTTAACCAGGGAAAAAGGATAATGAAAATACAGAATTCAATACTATCGGCACTTTTACTTCTCTCCATTTCTGCAGCTGTTTTATATTTCAACCGGACAGCTTCGTCTGACAATTATGAGAATAATACGATGGAACCTTCCGAATGGATGATGATGCAGAGACTTTTTCCAAACATGCAGGCTGATCCGGATGTATATTCCCGGGCCCTCCGGCAGGTAAATGCAATGAAAAACTCCCTGAAGAAAACCGATGAATTAAGCTGGACGTTTGCAGGACCGGTTAACATAGGTGGAAGAATCACCGATATTGAATTCAATCCTCTTAATCCTGATATAGTTTACTGCTCTGCTGCTACAGGGGGCGTATTTAAGTCAACAGACCATGGACAAACCTGGCTTCCTATATTTGACCAGCAGGCGTTTTTATCAATAGGCGATTTAGCCGTTGACCCAGTGAATCCTGATATAATATATGTTGGTACAGGTGAGGCCAACGGAGGACATAACAACCTGCCCGGCGGCGGAATGTTTAAATCGACTGATGCTGGCAATTCCTGGATGCCTATCGGGCTGGACAGCGCTGAGACGATCGGGAGGATAATTATCAATCCCGCCGATCCAAATGAAATCTTTGTTGCTGCAGTAGGGTCATACTTTACCCCCACTCACCAACGGGGCATATTCAAGAGTACAGACGGCGGTGAAACCTGGAACCAATCTCTTTTTGTTTCCGATTCTACCGGAGGCATAGATATAGTAATGAACCCTGATAACCCTGATTTTCTTCTTGCCGCAATGTGGGAAAGAGTAAGGAGACCCAATTCCTCCCGGCTTTACGGACCTTCCAGCGGTATATACAGATCAACAGACAACGGAGACTCCTGGGAGCTTCTAGGCCCCTCTTCGGGCCTTCCTGATGCCTCATTAACAAACGTTGGAAGGATTGGACTGGCAATCTCAAAATCAAACCCTGAAATTTCTTATGCACTGTATAATGATGGTTATGTTTACGTTGGTTTATACAAGACTACTAATTCCGGCACCTCCTGGGCAAACGCTGATCCTGATATGGAGATCTTAGACGGTGTAAGTAATTTCAGCTGGTATTTCGGCCAGGTAAGAATAAATCCTTCTGATCCCGCTAAAATCTACGTGATGGATGTTGGCTTTATGAGATCCTCAGACGGAGGAGCTAACTGGGATTTATCTTATCAAACTCATGTGGACCATCACGCCCTGGCGTTTGACCCTGCAAACCCGAATTATCTCATCAATGGTGACGATGGAGGAATCTACATTTCCTCAAATGGCGGATCAACGTGGTCGGGACCGAAGGAAATGCCAAATACACAGTTTTACGAAATCGGGCTTGATTATAACAATCCTCAGAAGCTTTATGGAGGCACTCAGGATAATAATACAATAAGGACGCAGACAGGAAACCTGAATGACTGGCATGCGCTTATCGGCGGAGATGGATTTTATGTGATTGTTGATTTTACTAATCCCAATATAATATATGCTGAATCCCAGAACGGTAACCTTGAGAAGTCAACCAACGGAGGAAGTGATTTTAATTATGCCAGAAACGGTATAAATCCCGATGAACCCACGAACTGGTCCACCCCGGTAGTAATGGATCCTAATGATCCCGATATTTTATATTATGGTACAGATAGAGTATACCGCACTACCAATGGTGCGAACAACTGGACATCAATTAGTCCGGACCTTACAGACGATATTCCGGGCACAAGGCTTGGTACTGTTACAACAATAGATGTAGCCCCAACTAACTCTGATGTTATTTATGCAGGTACAGATGACAGCCACGTATGGGTTACCACGGATAACGGTACTAACTGGACAGATATTTCTGGTACTCTGCCTTATCGGTGGGTTACGCGTGTGAAAGTCGATCCAAATAATGAAAACAATGTATATGTAACTTTTTCAGGCCTTAGATGGCACGATCCACAATCCCATGTTTTCAAAAGCACCAATATGGGAGTAGAATGGACGGATATAAGCAGCAACCTGCCTGACGCTCCTGTAAATGCATTTGCGGTTGATAACAATGACCCGGATAGGCTGTATCTCGGTAGTGACGTCGGAGCATTTATGAGCTTCAATGGAGGATTAAGCTGGCAGCCGATAGCTGACGGATTACCTGTTGTTTCTGTTTATGACATGAAAATCCATCCTGTAGAAAACTACCTGGCAATCGGTACGCATGGAAGATCAATGTATAAAATTGATCTGGGTCAGTTCGTAGATGTTAAAGATCGGTCTGCTGAAGTAAAAGGTTTTAATTTATCACAGAACTTTCCGAATCCGTTCAATCCATCCACAAATATCTCATTTTCGGTTCAGCATTTGTCCTTTGTTACCCTCAAGGTTTATGATGCGCTGGGAGAGGAAGCGGCCAGCCTGATAAATGAAGAAAAATCACCAGGAACATATACCATAAACTTTAATGCACAAAATCTGAGCAGCGGTGTATATTATTACAGGATCCAGGCAGGTAATTTTACTGAAACAAGGAAAATGATCCTACTCAAATAAGGAAGATCTTCCGGTTAGTTAGGTGAAAAATGGTTGCTTCGGCGTTCCTCGATGGTCTGTGTTTACCGTGGGATGGATATCAGGTATCATCTCTTATAATAGCCGTTCATCCCAAATAGTTGGCAGTCATTTAAATGAATACATATTTTCCGGTATTCAACTTTAACTAATGGAGGTCAACTATGCGGAGAGGGATTAGCTTCAATATCTACATTTTCTACATCGTTATGTTCATTTTGATGCTGGCAGCTGTGGTTTCGGCGCAGCCTCAGCTCACAGCTCCCCAGGTTAGTCAGAAAGCCAGTGTTTCCCAAACGATCGGTCTTACTGACATAACCATTAACTATCATAGTCCAAAAGTTAACAACAGGGATGTATGGGGTAAACTTGTACCCTACAATGAAGTTTGGCGCGGCGGAGCAAATGAAAATACAACTATAACTTTTTCAGATCCCGTAAAAATCGAGGGTGAAGATATTCCTGCAGGAACTTACGGATTGCATTTTATTCCTACAGAAAAAGAATGGACAGTCATATTCAATAAAAACTATTGGTCATGGGGGAGTTTTAATTACAGAGAAAAGGATGATCAGTTGAGAGTAAAGGTAATACCGGAAAAAGCGGATTTCCAGGAATGGCTGAGTTATTCTTTTGATAGCCCTGAAGAGAATTCTGTTTCTGCAGTCTTACGGTGGGAAAAACTAAAAGTACCTATACATATTACCCTTGATGTTCACGAACTTGTACTTCAGCATATGATGAAGGAACTTGACAACCTCCAGGGATTTTCCTGGCAGGGCTGGAACCAAATCGCAGCCTATGCCCTGATTAATAACGTTCACCTTACCGATGCTATTGAATGGACTGATAAGTCAATAAATATTAATAAGAATTTCACCAACCAGTTAACAAAAGCAGGATTGCTGGAAGCGTCAGGTAAGTCTGCAGAAGCATCGGAAATGAAGAAAGCCGTAATGGCAGATGCTACTGAAGCTGAAATGAACACCTACGGCTACCAGCTGCTTCAGAGAGGTAAAACTGCGGAAGCAATTGAGGTATTTTCCAAAAATACCGAAGATCACCCCGATTCCTGGAATGTCTGGGATAGTCTTGGGGAAGCTTATGGAATAAACGGTAATAAGGAAATGGCGGTTAAGTATTACTCAAAAGCCTATGATATGGCTCCTGAAAATCAAAAAGGCAGGATAAAAGGAATACTGAAAAACCTCGGGAAGAATATATAAGTTATCTGATGATCACTAATTGCTGAGGCTGTCTCGAAAGTGTTATGCCGGACCTGCCCCCGCTAGGGGTTTATTTTGGAATCTAATTATTCGATTTCGATTCGGGATTAGGAACCTGAAACAGGTTTAGGTTGACAAAATCAAACTTTGAGACAGCCTCAGTTGACTTATCTGAAAAACAGTTGCCTGCCGGATAAACCTCACAATAAACCTGTTCTCATTTTATATTTGATTTAATAATACATATTTAATGTTAAATTTGTTTATTGAAGGTTTATAAATGCCCGAAGAACAAAAAGATTACTCACATACAATAAAAAGTCTGATTATTCCCGGAGGATTTGTTGTACTTCTGTGGATAATTCTCATTTTTCAGCAGACTTTAAGACTGAACTTTCCTTACTATTTTGGATTATATCCCAGGACTTTTTCAGGGCTGATAGGAATAATAACATCTCCGTTAATTCATGCCGGTTACCCGCACCTCTTGTCTAATACACTTCCTGTTTTTCTTCTCTCAGCCGGAATAATTTATTTTTATCCCGAAACTGCCTTTAAGGTCATAGGAATAATTTATGTGTTCACGGGAATGCTGGTCTGGCTCTTTGCCCGTTCTGTTTTTCATATCGGCGCATCGGGATTAATTTATGGTTTTGCTGCTTTTCTCTTCTTCAGTGGTATTTTTAAGCGCGATAATCGCTCAATTGGCCTATCTCTTCTTGTGACTTTCCTTTATGGCGGAATGGTATGGGGAATTCTGCCGGGTCAACCGGGAATTTCATGGGAATCTCATTTTTTCGGTGGAATCACAGGGATAGTTTGTGCATTCATCTTTAGGAAAAAAGATAAGCACTATAAGTACGACTGGGAAGCAGAAGAAAGTAACGTACCCCCCGATAAACTTGAAATTTCATACGACAAGGACAGTCATGATGAGTCATCCCGCGAATGATAATTCATCAGACTTTTTTAACTTGCATGGAATTTATTGATATTGTTGGAATGAAAATCTCAAGAGGAATTCAAGAATGAAAAAAACAACTTCTGAAACCAGGAAATACCGCATGGATATGAATGATAAAATCCTTAACTCGGGCTTTCGTGATTTCAACAAATTTTTTGCCCTCGATAACAAAGCTTATATCGATGGTACTCTTCCTGCAAAGATGAAAGAATTGATGGGACTTGTTGCTTCTATGGTTATGCGGTGCAATGATTGTATCTTCTATCATATAGACAGATCAATACAGGAAGGAGCGAGCAGGGAGGAACTATATGAATCATTTAACATTGCTCTTATAGTAGGCGGCTCAATTGTTATCCCTCATTTAAGGTATGGCTTCGAAGTAATGGAAGACATCCTGGCGGAATCTGAACAAAATAATAAAGGAAATTTACCATAATGGAATATATCGGAATAGTCGGTCTGCTTGCTCTTGCTGCTGGATGGATTCCTCAGACTGTTGAAACTGTTAAGCATCGAAGATGTAATATAAATCTTTATTTTCTTATTCTTAATTTTATCGGAAGTGTTTCGCTTACTATCTATGCCATATTTCTTCATGATGCGGTTTTTACAATTCTTAATTCTATGACTACAATAGGTGCGGTTATTAATCTCTTCTACAAATTCTCATCAGCAAAAGGAGCAAGGGCTTGAAGAAGATTATAATTGCCACCACCAACCAGGGAAAGCTTAAAGAAATTAAAAAAATATTAAAAGATCTTCCCTTTGTTCTCTTAAGCCTTGATGAGCTTGAAAATGTGCCTGAGGTTGTGGAAGACAAGGATACTTTTGTTGGAAATGCAGAGAAAAAAGCGGTAGAGATCTATAATGTGTTTAATATTCCGGTAATTGCTGATGATTCTGGCCTGGCGGTTGATCAGCTTAATGGCCAGCCAGGGGTGTATTCAGCCAGATATGCTGGCGAAAATGCCTCGGATAGGGAGAATAATGAGAAACTGGTATCACAATTGAAGCGTCTGCCGTCACCCCATCCGGCAAGGTTTATTTCCGTCGCTGTTTATTTTGAAGGTAATAACTATATTACCGCCTCCGGTGAACTCTCCGGAGAAATAATACTAAATCCTAAAGGTCACAATGGATTTGGTTATGATCCTTTATTTATACCGGAGGGTTATTCATCCACACTGGCTGAGTTATCTTTTGAAGAAAAAAACAGGATCAGTCACCGGGCTAAAGCTTTTAATAAACTGAAAGAGAAGTTAATCGGAGGATAATATGATAAAGATTCTTTCCAGAACGATGTTGATTTTAATACTTGGACTTTTAATAAATGCGTGCAATAAGGATAGTAGTACAAATCCTCCTGTTCAGAACAATACCGGGTATTTTCCTGACGGGGATGGTTCCAGCTATACATACTCTATCTCAAAAACTGACTCAAACGGAACTCAGAATACCGGAACCCGCAGAACTGAGTATACCGGGGTTGGAGTAAAAAACGCCACAACATACCAGGTGCAGACCGACTCAATAAATATAGCAGGAGCATCATCCGTTTCACTTTCATATTTCCGCAAAACCAATGACTACCTGTATTATTTTCTCGATACAACGGGATTATCTGCTGCCATACCTGACAGCCTGAAAAACAATATATCTATTGATAATGAAATGAAGATGCTTTCATTCCCTGTAGATCAGAATAGTTCCTGGAAGGTATTTACACTCTCCATAGTTTACATTTTCAATATTCCTGTTTTAACGGTTGATGGAGCTTACGATGGGACGGAAAACATTACTCTGCATCTTAATTCAGGGGATGTAAATAAAGATGCAGTTAAAATAAAGTATACTCTTAGCTTAACTGTACCAGGCGGGGAATCAACTAACTATAATGCTTCTGCCTGGCTGGTTGATGGAATAGGGATAGTTAAATGGCAGGGGAATGGAGCAATCCTTGACGCTTTTACCGGAGGAGGTATTGATCTTTCAGATACAACTTCGGTGATAACGCAGAGCCTTGTTTCGTATGATATAAAGCAGTAACCAGTTATTTCCAGCACCATTCGTTGAGACGGGGCGTAAACCCGTCTCACACTTTTTATCGAACTGGACTTCTTGAACCACTTATGGGAATCTTATTTCAGAACTGAGGGCAAGCCAGCCTTAAACTGATCCGTATCCGGTACCTATGGACATTATTCATTGTGGTTCATAATGCTCATCTGATCTGCAGCTCTAGCGTACTAATATTTTAATGACAGCAGAGGATCGATTTATTTTGTAGCAATAATGGTTTGAACAATTCCCATAGTTAGAGGATAGACCCCGATATTTTTGAAACCGGCCTTTCTCAAAAGTTCGGGCATATTTATTTTTTCATCAAATTCTTCAACAGAACGTGGCAGGTATTTGTATGCTGCCATATCGCCTGAAATTATCCCGCCAACTAAAGGAAGTATCTTCTTGAAGTAAAACTTATACAAAGCCTTGAATAAGATATTGGATGGAAGTCTGAATTCAATTATTGTTGCTTTCCCGCCTTTCCTTAATACCCTGTAAAAAGAATTGAATCCTTCCTGGATATCGTAAAAATTCCTAACCCCGAACGCCACTGTTATATTTGTTACAGACTCATCTTTAAGGGGAAGATTTTCCGCAACCATCTGAACTGTTTTTGACTTAATCCATTCGCTCTTTTTTTCAAACAGCTTCAGCATATTAAAGGAATAATCAGCTCCGAAGATTCTCCTGGCTCCCTGCTTCCTTGCCTCTATAGCTACATCACCTGTTCCGCATGCAACATCCAGCAGAATACTGTTTGCATTAAAACCCGTAAGTTTTAGAGCTTTTTTTCTCCAGTAAATATCCATCCCGAAGCTTAGAAGATGATTAAGAAAATCATACCTCCAGGCTATAGAATCAAATATCTTTTTAACCTCTTTTTTCTTTTCAGTCATATTTTATTTTATTGTATTGAAATTCTTCCAGTCCCGTCTTATTCCTCCACCAGTTAAAAAGGTATTTCCCTGTCCATAAGGAGAACATCATAAAGAGAAGGCCTCCAACGAGATCAATCACGTAATGATATTGAAGATAAACGGTTGCGAAGATAAGAAGGGAACCCACCGGGATGAAAAAATACCGGGACCGGCTTTTCAGTCGCACAGACAGGTACATTACAATAAGGGTTATCATAGTGTGTCCGCTTGGGAACACATCTCTCTGAACCAGTTCAGCCGGGTTAACCGTAGAGGCTGTAATAGATTCCCCAAGGTTAACAAATTCCCTTAGATATTTTGTAACCAGCAGCCCCGGCAGCTGTGCGTTAAGTTCAGCAAAATTATGAAGTGTGAAACGGGGTCCAATACCCGGCAGTGCGAAGTAGCCAAGATAAGAAAGAAAAAATCCATAGACTATAGAGAATATTGCAAAATCAACCGCAAGATATTTTCGCTTCCTGAGTAGAACCAGAGCAAGGATAATGGGCAGAAGATAAAATATGCTGTAAATAATTTGTAATATTTCTGTAAGCAGGGGAAATGCAATCTTCTGTAGAACCTGTGTAGGATTAGCACCGAATATCCAGTAATCTATTTTAATAAAGAGCCAATCGTAATCCTGGCCTCTGATAGGCTTTATCATGAAGTACAGCTCTTTAAACGTAATAAAGATCAACGGTGCTATATACCAGTAATGGATGACTCGCCAGAGTTTTATGTTCTGTTTATTCTCAAGGAAGGATATAAGAAAAGCAAAAGCTATTACACTGATATTCATCACCATCCATGTAGAAGTATTTTCAATTTTATCATGAAAGATTATGTTCATGAAAATGAGAAAGATATAGAAAACTACTACTACAAGGTCGTAGGCTTTCAGATTTTTTATAAATGATTTAACTCTTTTCATCGACCGGAATTATAAAGGGGCTGATTAAGTGTATATAAAGCAAGACTTTCAAAATCCTTTATGTTTAGCTGTTCAGCACGAAGGGTAAGGTTTATGTCTGAACCTGAAAAATTTATATCTCTAAATATACTGTCTCCGAGGGAATTTTTTAAAGTTTTTCTTCTTTTTCCAAATGAAGCTTTCACTATCTCAATAAATCTTTTTTTAAGTTCATCGCCAATATTCAGATCTTTCATAAAAATATGAATAACTGCCGAATACACTTTGGGTTTAGGATAAAAAACATTAGGAGACACCTTAAAACATAATTTCACCTCGGCAAAATAACCCAGTAGTACTGAAAGGATTCCGTACTCTTTAGACCCGGGAGGAGAAGTTATCCTCTTTGCTACTTCGTATTGAACCATCAATACAGCATCGCTGATAATGAGGTTATTCTCTATAAGTCTGAATATAATCGGAGAGGTCAGGTTATATGGTATATTACCTGCAATTCTCAGTTTACGGTTACCGGGGGGAAAAATTTCTGATAAATTTGTCTTTAGAAAATCTTCATTATAGAATTTAACCGAAGGGTATTCTTCAGACAAACTTTCTTTAACTCTTTTATCGATCTCTATGGCAGCAATTTCAGCGCCCGTTTGAACTAACCGGGAAGTCAATGCTCCCAAACCAGGACCAACTTCTATCACCAGGTCGTTCTCAGAAGGATTTATCTCCGTGACAATTTTATTTAGAATATTATTATCTGTAAGATAATTCTGCCCAAATCTTTTTAACGGCTTAACTTTTTCCATTAAATAAAATTAATGGAAGATTGAACCAGATACAATTGTTTTATGTGGAATGTTTCAGATAACACATATGAGGAATGTTTTGTTAATATTTCTAATTATTCCTAGCTTTCCATAAACGATAAATCAAAAAGGAGCACACACTGAGTAAAAAGTATATTATCAGCGTTGACATGGGGGGAACCAAGATCCTTGCTGCTGTTCTGAATTCTGAGGAGGGAATAGTTAAAAGATTAAAACGCCCAACCGGTTTAGGAAAAGGAGCAAATGAATATGTGAACGTACTTGCTGAAGCAGTTAAAGACCTGGTGAAGGAATCAGGATTAGAGAAGTCACAGGTGGCAGCAGTTTGCCTGGGAGTTCCGGGTAGTGTAAATCCCTTATCAGGGGTAATTTCAATTGCACCTAACCTTGGATTAAGAGATTATAATATAAAAGAAAAACTGGAAGAGCTCCTGCCTTACAAGGTGTTAATCGAAAATGATGTGAACCTTGGAGCCCTTGGGGTAAAGTTTTATGGTCTTGGTAAGGATGCAAAAGATATGCTTGTTGTTTTTATTGGAACTGGTATCGGAGCAGGATTTATTTTCGACGGGAAGCTCTTTCGCGGTGCTGATTATGCTGCCGGGGAAATCGGTCATATTAAAGTTGAAAAAAACGGTCCTTTATGCGGATGCGGTAACCATGGCTGTTTTGAAGCCGTTGCAAGTCGAACCGCTGTAGACAGAGATATTAAGAAGGGGCTTAAAAAAGGTGAAAAAAGTGTTCTGCAGGAATTTGCCGGCTCAGATAAACAGATAAAAAGTAAAGCCCTGGCTAATGCTGTAAAAAAAGGGGACAAACTGGCAATTAAGCATCTGACGAAAGCTTGCAGAACTATAGGAATAGTCCTTGCTGATATTACTAACCTGCTTAACCTTGATCTGATAATTCTGGGCGGAGGTGTTATTGAGGCCCTTGAAAAATTTATGATTCCAATAATAAAGGAATCTTTTCAGGAGAATGTTCTGCCATCATCTTCAAAAAATTTAAAACTTCTGCCTGCTAAATTAGGAGACGATGCAGCTTTGTACGGCGGTATACCCCTGGCTGAAGAATTCCTGAAAGTTAAAATCTAATTAAACTGGCTTTCTATCCTGGTAAGTTCGTTTGAGGTTTCTTCCCATTCTGAAAGTACTTTCTCAAGTTCTTTTTTTGATTCCTGGAACTCCTGGTTTTTGATTTTAGCTTTTTCAGGATTGGAATAAGTCTCGGGAAGGGTTAGCTCCTTCTCAAGATCTTTTTCCCTTTGTTCCAGTTCTGAGATCCTTTTTTCCAGGATTTCAATTTTCTTTAAGAGATCTTTGGTTGCATTGTATTTTTTCTGTCTCAGCTCTGCCTTAAGCCTCTTCTGATCCTTTCGGGATCCCAGCTCATTATCCGTTGTTTCTTTAACAGACCGGCTTTCTTCTGCAAGCAGATCCCTTTTCCTTAAATAATATTCAATTCCCCCTTCGAAGTTTTTCACCTCACCTTTTCTTATCTCTACCACCTTATTTACTATGGGTTCGAGGAAATCAATATCATGGGATACAAGTATTAACGATCCATTAAAATCAATAAGAGCTCTCTGAAGGACTTTTTTAGAAGAGATATCCAGGTGGTTCGTAGGTTCATCAAGTATTATGAAATTAGATTTCGTCAACAGGATTTTAGCAAGTGCTACACGGCTTTTCTCCCCGCCTGAAAGCACACCCACTTTCTTAAAGACATCATCCCCGGTAAACAGAAAAGAGCCAAGAAGAGATCTCAGCTGACCTACTGTTTTTTCTTCAGCTATCCCTTCAAGAGTCTCTATAATATCAAGCTCAGGATTCAGGTTGTCGGCAACATCCTGTGCATAATATGAAATAATTGTGTTATGACCAATAATCCGTTCGCCGCCATTAATATCTAATACCCCGGCAATAATTTTAGATAGTGTAGTTTTCCCCGCTCCATTCGGTCCAACGAAGGCAGTCTTTTCACCCCTGTTTACCGTAAAGTCCAGATTTTTAAGCACAACATTGTTTCCATATGCCTTGGTAATATATTTCAATTCCAGGTTAACCTTCCCGCTTGATGGAGGTTCAGGGAATTTTATATAAATATCATCGCTGTTTTCAGGGAGTTCAACCAGCTCCATTTTCTCAAGCTGCTTTATCCTGCTCTGTACCTGTTTTGCCTTTGTAGCTTTGTAGCGGAATCTTTCAATAAATTTTTCTGTTTCCCTGATCTTTTTCTGCTGCATAGTAAAATGGTTCTCGGCGAGTTTGTCCCGTTCTTCCTTGAACCTGATGTAATCATCATAACTTCCGTTGTAAGTGTTGAACCTGCCCATATAAATTTCCAGCGTCCTGTCAGTAACCTGGTTTATAAAATGTTTATCATGGGAAACAATGAGAAGCGCCCCTTTATACGATTTGAGAAAACTGATAAGCCACTCTAGCGAGTCGAGATCCAGGTGATTTGTAGGTTCATCCATTAGAAGAAGATCATTCTGCTGTATAAGTATTTTTGCCAGGGCGATTCGCATCTGCCAGCCGCCGGAAAATTCGTCTGTGAGTCTCTGGAAATCCTTTTCCTCGAACCCAAGCCCCGTTAAAATCTTTTCAACTTTTGATTCGGCGCTGTATGAGTCAAGCTCTTCCAGGCGGATATGTACCTCACCTAGTTGATGTACTAGATCCTCTCTCTCCTCAGGCGATAAATTTATTTCTGATAATTTATCCGTCAGCTCAGTTTCTTTATCCTGCATCTCAACAATATCAGATAGAGCTGATTTTGCCTCCTCAAGGAGGGTAGCACCGCTATGAGTAACATTTTCCTGCGGAAGGTAACCCATGCTTGTCCTTTTTTGACGCTGTATTCTTCCTGACTCAGGCTGGAGGTTTCCGTAAATGATTTTAAGAAGGGATGATTTCCCGGTGCCGTTTGCACCGACTAATGAAATTTTATCACCTGAATTAATTCTCAGGTTTACATTTTTGAATAAGTATTTGCCGCCGAACTGGAGCGAAATGTTGGTGAGGTTTATCATCTAAGCGATATCAGAAATTTTATTTATGCAATACTGCGACTTTACCGGTAATTACGTTATTTCCCTCTTTATCGAAGGCTACAACAAGGTAAATACCACTTCCAACTAAGTTACCAGTTGCATCTTTTCCGTCCCATGAAGCAATACGACCTCCCGGAGATGAGAACTCGTTTATAAGTTTTCCTTCGATGCTAAGTATCTTAATATCAGTATCCTTAATAAGGCCATCAATTATAAGCTTATTATTTCCGTCATTCACAATAAACGGATTAGGGTAAACAAATAAATTAGAAAAAGATTCTTCAGGTTTAACAGCCGGGGTATCGAATGATGTAAGCCCCTCATCGGTTCCCACATACACTCTGCCTGAATTAGGGTCAACAGCTAAGCTGCGAATCTGGTCTGAGAGCAGTGGACTATTCTTAGAATCATAGGTTGCCAGAAGACTTGACCCGTCCGGATTCACCAGCAAAAGTCCCTGGTTTGTTCCGACCCATTTGTTATTGAGCGGATCAACGGCAATGACATTTACTGTCTGCTGCCTTAGAGCAAATACTGAGGAAATACGGAAATTAGGGGTGTTATTTAGGGCAGTACCATTATTGGTTATTATATTTACACCGAGACTTGTTCCTACCCAGATATCACCTCGTTTATCAACAACTACCGAATATATAAAATTACTGTTAAGTCCGTCATCAGTATTAAGGAACCCATACCGGCTGTCGGTAGAATCTGCCGGGTTATTCTCATTGAAATAGAATAATCCCAGCCTGTTGGTAGCCCGGATTGAATACCACTTTGTATCATAAGCATCGATTGCTAACGAGTAATGCTGCTCCAGAGATTGCCCGAATTCAGAAGGGTTAGCGTAGGTTTCCCAGGTACTGTCGGTATGAAGCACCCCCAGTGATCGTCCATCTCCAGGATAATAGTTCAGTACCCAGAGATTTCCATGCGAATCTTTCCCCATGCCTGAGATAACAAGAAAATTCGGACTAGAAGGAATACCAACCAACGGTGTGTTAGCCGGGGTGTAATTTTTCAATGTCCCATTCTTAAAACTTGTAAATCCTTTTCCCCAGCTTCCGATATAAATTTCATCATCAACAGGAGAGTTAATAAAATTAAAATCATTCGTTAATAACTGAGGATTAGATCCACGGTTATAATTTGTCCATTTAGTCCCATCGTATTTATAAAAACCGACACCTGTATTGTTTTTTCCGCTTGCTGACCACAGATTTCCGCTATTATCAACCGTAAGTTCAGGGAATTGGTTTGATTGGGGACCATTAGGATAAATATATTTTTTAGTGCTAACCTCATAAACTCCTGAAGTCGAAGCTGCCAATAATCCCAGAGATTGTGAATAATCTAATTTAACAATCTGCGCAGATGAGGAGTCAAATGCTGATAAATTATTATTCAGGTAAAGATAAATTACTTTTCCTGAAGCGATAAATAAAGAGTCGCCCCTCAGTAAAAGATCATTAACCGGAGTATTATTAAATTGTGTAAGATAAGGACTCCAACTGGAATCATTTTTTATTGACAGGCCCTTGTCCGTAGCAGCAATAAGAGAACCGTTAATTTTTACCAGTCGGGATATATTATTCGAAGGAAGTCCGTCCAGGGTTGTATAAGTGTTCCAGGATTCAGGTGCAGACAAGTTTTCAGCACCCATTTTTTGAATAGCTACACCCGCGGTCGTTGCCAGGTATAAAAGGTTATCCTTAAATAAACTATTTACCCTTATGTATGGCTGAAAATTTCCATATTTAAAAAAGGTATCGTAAAACAGATAGTTTTTTGAATCTATAAGCGAGAGACCAAAATCAGTGCAAGCGTATATCGTATCTCCGATCGATTGCAGGTTATTTATACTCCTGTTCGACTGTTCCGTATTATTATAGATATCGAGAATTGTCTTAAATTGTCCTGTTGAAGGATCATAAACATCTATGGCACCTTCTTCACCGCCGAACCAGACTTTACCGTCCATGTTAACAGCAACAGCATTCAAAGATGAACCAATAAGACCATCATTTTTATGAAGTGTAAGGAAATCGTCTGAATTTGCATTATAAAGGAATCCGCCTCCGCTGCTTGCAGCCCAAACCTCATTTTGAAAAGCCTGTACTGATCTGACATTTTTCATATCTGTATAATTCTTCCAGTTTGAAGTCTCCTGGCTGTACAGAATACGAATGCTGAAGAAAAAAAGTAATAAAAAATGATACTTCATTTTTGTCCCCGCAGATTTGGGAATAATGTATGACTTAGCTTGAATTTACAGACACTAAAAATAATATATTTCAAATTGGCAGAAAGGTTAAAATTCTTATCTACTTAATACAAAACGAGTTAGAAGATGATTTATTTCAGCTTGTTGTTGAGCAAGTCAGCCATCTCTATGGCGGTTAATACCGCATCCCTGCCTTTGTTTCCGGCTTTACCACCGCTTCGTTCCATAGCCTGCTCAATTGTGTTTGTCGTAAGTACTCCGAAAATTACAGGGATCCCGAAATCAAGAGATACCCGCTGGACTCCGTTAGTTACCCCCATCGAGACATAATCAAAATGCGGAGTTGCCCCCCTGATTACAGCTCCCAGGCAAATGACAGCAGAATATTTTTTAAGTGATGCCAGGTGTGAAGCAGCGGTAGGTATTTCAAACGCACCGGGAACTTTTACAACATCAATCTCATCCTCGTCATATCCTTTCTCAATAAAGCACTGCTTTGCACCATTAAGGAGACGATCTGTTATAAATTCATTAAATCTGCTCACTATAATTGCAAACTTAAAATTTTTGACTGAAGAATTACCTTCGATAATATTCATATTAATTTATCAGGCTGTGTTTCTGAGGAGTCTCTGTCTCATTGCTTCGACAACAGAGGGTGTGACATAAAATTTACCGAAATTTTTCTCATCTTCCCTTTTTCCGCCATGGAAGTCGGAACCGCCGGATTCAAGAAGGAAGTATTCATTTACAATTCCTCTGTAAAATTTCACTAGCTGTTGAGAGTGGGAAGGATGGATAACTTCTATGCCGTCAACGCCGGCTTCGATTAATTCTTTCAGAATATGTTCAGGCATTATACCCGGGTGAGCTATGAAAGAAAGTCCTCCTGAATCAGAAATTATTTTAAAAGCACTTCTGGGAGAAACATGCACTTTCTTTTCGTATGCTACGCAACCATTCCCTATATATTTATTAAAGGCTTCATAATATGAGTTTATGAAACCGCCTTCCAGCATTGCCTGGGCTATGTGAGGCCGTCCGACGGCGGAATTGCGTGCAAATTTAAGTACATCATCCAGCTGAAGTGATATACCCAGGGTATTCAGCTTTTTTACTATCCTGTCAGCTCTTTTCAGTCGTTCTGCCCTGAAAAATTCAAGGTACCTTTCGAGTTCTGGATTACCGGGTTCAACAAAATAGCCGAGAATATGAATTTCCCTGTCCATTATATCTGAACTGATTTCTACGCCGGGGATGATTTCCACCCCTACCTTCCCGCCGTACTCAGAAGCTTCAGCAATTGCAGCCAGGTTATCATGGTCGGTAATGCTTAATACTTCTATCCCTTTCCCCTTAGCTTTATCAATTAATTCCTTTGGAGAATTAAAACCGTCCGAATAATTTGTATGTGAATGTAAATCAATTTTAGCACGCATTAATCATTTCAGCTGAACATTTCTTTAAATTTTTCATAATCTAATATACGAAGTTTTGAGCCATCTAGCTCAACCATTCCTTTTTTTGCGAAAGAATGGAGAGTTCTTGATATTGTTTCTCTGGAAGTCCCCGCCATATTAGCAAGATCATGCTGATAAGGAAGTTTTTCTATTTCTACGGTACCCTGTTTTATCTTTCCCACATCATCAGCTATCTGAAGAATTACAGTCGCTACCTTTCCTTCAGCATCTTTCAGCGAGAGCGATTTAATTTTCATATCAGCAGAGCGCAGCCTGTTTGTTAATTCCTGAAGAAGTGCTATCGAAATCTCCGGGTGACTGTGGAGCATCTCAAGAAACTCACTTCTCTGGACGATGAACAATTCGGCATCCTCCATTGCGGTTACGTTGGCTGATCTGCTCATTCCGTCAAGTATAGCCATTTCTCCGAAAAAATCTGATTCATTTAAGATCGTTAATATTACTTCTTTTCCATCATCGCTGACCCTGGACACTTTAACTTTTCCTTTTATGATAACAAATAATGCTGAACCGGTTTCATGTTCAAAGAGAATTACCGAGTCTTTGGTAAAAGATTTCCTTATTCCTAACTTCGAAATCTGTTCAAGCGTACTTTCTTCGAGTTCGGAAAAAATAGGTACGTACTTTAAGAAATCGATTTTATCTTGCATATTTTGGCCTCTTTTCAGGAAAGTTTAATAATATTGAAATATAAATTTGGGCTTGATTAAAGTCAATTTTCGTAAACCGTTGTAAAATAAGTAAAAAGACCTGCTCCGGATGTTATCTGCGTCTCTTTTGACCAAATTCTTTACAGAATATTTACTTCAATTTTCATTGCTTTTTTTAGCCTATGTCTCTATTTTAGACGACTTATTTATAAATATTTTGACTGGAGACAAATAAATTATGCCAATGATGGCGAAAATGCGGAGTTTAGCCCCTGCTTTTATTATTTCCGTAGGTGCTCTCTTTGTCCTCTTTATGGTTATGTCCGACTCTAATGTTCTTGAAGCATTAGGTGGACGAGCTAATTACATTGGCAAAGTTGATGGTGAAGAAATATCCTACCAGGATTTTAATAATGTTCTTGAACGTCAGAGAGAACAGATAACTAAGCAAAATGGAGAAGATCTTACTGAAGAACAAACAATTCAGATGCGTAACCAGGTATGGGACGCCATGGTTACACAGATCCTACTTAAAAGAGAAATTAATAAATACGGCATCAGTGTATCTGATCAGGAAGTGAAAGATATTATTCTTGGCGATAATCCTCCTGATTTTCTCAAACAGAACTTTATAGATTCCACAGGGCAGTTCAACAGGCAACTTTATGAATCAGCTTTATTTGATCCCCGGAATAAAGATGTTCTAATTCAGGCGGAAGAAGGTGTACGGCAGACCAGATTGAATGAAAAACTCCAAAGCCTCGTCTTCGCTTCTGTTACTGTCAGTGAGGATGAAATCAGAAGAGATTTTATTGATCAGAATACAAAAATAAGCGCTGATTATGTTCTTGCCCCCCTCTTTCTATTCCCTGACTCGTCATTTAAAATAACTGATGAAGATATTAAAGATTACTATAATAATAATCTTGATAAATTCAGCGTTGTAGCCCAGCGAAAAGTTAAATACGTTTTGTTCCCGTTCAAGGCATCTGCTGAAGATTCAGCTTTTGCTAAAAGAAATCTTGAGATAATAGCAGAAAAATATCAGCAGGACACTTCAGAGTTTAAATCTGTAGCTGAGAATTATGGCTCATCGCCTGTTACAGTTGATACTTTATCGATGTCACAGTTTCCTAAAGAAATAACCAGCCAGGTTGAAAAGGCTCAGAAGGGGAAATTAATCGGCCCTGTTTCCACCCCCCAGGGTTATGAACTATTTCATATCACTGGTACAATTACTTCGGATAAACCTGAAGTAAGAGCTTCTCACATCTTAATAAACCAGTACGGGAATGCGGAGCGCAATAAAGAAGAGGCAATGAAACTCTACAATCAGCTTAAGAACGGTGCTGATTTTGCTAAACTTGCAAATGAATTTTCCCGGGATCCAGGCAGTGCCCAGAATGGCGGCGATCTTGGATGGTTTAGTAAAGGAATGATGGTACCTGAATTTGAAAAAGTAGCTTTGAATGCTAAGGTAGGTGTTGTGCAGGAACCAATACAAACCCAGTTCGGATATCATATAATAAAAGTAACCGATAAATCCGATAAAAAATATGTTGTGCAGAAAATGGTTAATCCTCTTGATGTCTCGGCCACTACCAAGGATTTACTTCAGTCGAAAGCACAGGATTTTGCTTTTATAGCAAAAAAGAATGGATTCGAAAGTGAAGCAAAACTAGTGGATTATAAAGTTCAGGAATCCGGTGCTTTCCAGGAGGACGCTGCTACAATTCCGGGATTGGGACAGAATAAAAATATAACCGAATTTGCTTTCAATAATGATCTTAATGTTGTAAGTGAGCCCTACAGGCTTAGTTCCGGTTACGCTGTTATTATGGTTTCTGATATAACCAACGAAGGCGTGAAACCATTTGAAGAGGTTAAAGATAAAATAAAACCCGAGGTAATACGGGAAAAACAGTATGCTAAGGCTAAACAACTTGTTGAAGAGATCAAACAAAAAGTTGACGGTGACTTAAGTAAGGCTCAGACAGTCAATGCTAAAGTAACTTATAACCAGGCGAATGATTTTACTCCTGCCGGAACTATCCCCGGATTAGGTAAGGACTGGGCATTTATAGAAACAGCCCTCAAAGCACCTCTAAATAAGGTAACTGATCCTGTCCATGGTTACAGGGGGTATTATCTGATTAAAGTTACCAACAGGACTGCTTTTGATTCTTCGAAGTATGAAATACAAAGAAATACCATCAGGGATAAGATAATCAGACAGAAACAGAGCACAGTTCTTAATCAATGGATTGAAGAACTTAAAAAGAAAGCTGATATTGTTGATAACAGGAGTCAATTTTTCGGTCAATAGGAAATAGATAAATTTTTCTGTACCCCTGTTTAGAAGCTTAGTCTATAAACAGGGGTTTTGTTTTTAAACCGAAAAAAGAGATAAAATGTATTCCAAATACCCCATCATATTGTTACTGCTGCTGTCCTCTTATGCGGAGGCTCAGTTCGGCAATAAACACTTTAGTATAGGAATAAACGGAGTTTATACCACCAGTGCCAGAGTGTATCTAAATCCTAATTCATCCGACCAGGTACTACGCAACAATGCTTTCGAAATAGCCGACATTTTTAATCCTGCAATAGATTTTCGCTATAGAATAACTGATAATATAATAATAGGATTAGGAACAGAGTACATGAAAACAACCACGGCAGGATCAAACCTTACTGCTTTTTCCGGAAATTCCACTGTAACCATTGGCGTCAGTGACGGTTTTCTTCTCATACCGCTGGAAATGTCGGGTTATTACATACTTCCTTTCTCAACCGAAAAATTTAAATTCCTTATGGGCGGGGGAGCAGGTTATTATTATGGTGAACATATCAGGGAGTTTGGCGATGCTTCTGTTTCAAATGTAAGCCGGGACTTTGCTTACGGTATTCAGGTTTCTGTCTCGATGGATTATATGATAAGCGATGAAATAACTGTGCATTCAGAAATGAAATTCAGAGATCCTCAGTTTAAAGTGAAAAGTGCGTACGATAAACTTGAAGTGAATTATAACGATCAGAAAATAATCCTTGCACAGAAAACCTTCGACTCAAAAATAGATGTTGACGGGATCGCATTCATACTGGGATTTTCATTCCTCTTTTAGCAATCCGTAATAATTTCAAGTTACGAATATAATGTTCTTGTCTTCTTACACCCTCATTATTTTTTGTCCTGCTTCTTATTTTTTTTATTAAGTTTGTAACCAATGAAAGATGACATTGTTTACCTGGCTGGTTTTATGGGCGCAGGTAAAAGTACTATTGGTCCTATTCTCGCAAATACACTTGGATGGAATTTTTACGACCTTGATAGAGTGATTGAAAATTCTGAAAACATGAAGGTCAGAGAAATATTTGAAACCAGAGGCGAAGTTTATTTCAGGAAGATAGAGCGTGAACAGCTTGAAAAAATATCATCTGAATATAAAGTGATTATTTCCCTGGGAGGCGGAACTATGAGTAATGAAGACAATCTTATTTTCCTGAAAAGAACAGGAACAGTATTTTATCTTAAAGCCTCACAGGAAGCAATCTATAAAAGGCTTAAATATAAACGTGATCGTCCAGCTATCCATATTAATGGAGATTTTCCAGAGACGAGGGATCAGCTGATGGAATTAATAAATAAGCTTTTGAATGAAAGAGAAAAATTCTATCTTTTAGCGGATCACATTATTTTGACGGATAATATTCCCGTCGGTAAGACCGTGGATCGGATTGCAAGGTTAATTTCATCAAAATAAATAATCAGGAATAATTCTTTGAAAAAAATAAATGTGGAGGTATCTGATTCCTCCTACCCGGTATTTGCAGGAAGAGGAATATTAGCCCATCTCAAACCTCAACTGAAGAAGTATACCCGTTTTAATAATTATTTTGTCGTAGTAGACAGGAACGTTGCTAAACACCATCTTAAAGATATAAGGAAAGCGATCGGCAGACGTAAAAAAATATTTTATTATGAATTGAAACCGGGTGAAAATTCCAAGTCGCAGGAACAGTTAAGAAGAATTTATGATTCACTGATTAAAAATAATTTCGGCAGGGATACGATACTGATTTCAATCGGCGGGGGAGTAACAGGTGACCTTGCAGGCTACTCTGCAGCAACGTATATGCGTGGACTGCAGTTGATAAACATACCAACTACGCTTCTTTCTGCCGTTGATAGCTCAATTGGCGGTAAAACGGCAATAAATTTTAATGGATATAAAAATGTTATCGGCGCCTTTTACCATCCTGATATGGTTCTGATTGATTCAGCATTTCTCAAAACTCTTCCGGCCAGAGAATATATCTCAGGTATGGGGGAGGTCATCAAGTATGCCTATATCTCTTCCCCGGAATTATACAACCTCGTTAATGAAAACTTTGAAAATATCCTTCATAAAGAGGAAAAAATAACTGACGAAATAATCCTTAAGTGTGCTGCTATTAAAGCTGGTGTTGTTTCTAATGATGAAAGAGAAAATGGACTTAGAAAAATCCTTAATTTCGGTCATACTTATGGGCATGCAATTGAATCAGCTTCCGGCTTCAGATTGAGACATGGACTCTGCGTTATTTATGGAATCGTAATAGAATTATTCCTTTCTAACAAGATCGGTGTTCTATCCCGTAAAAAACTGGTAAAGTACCTTGAACTTCCGGGAAAGTTCAGACTGAAAAACATACTTGGTGATTTCGATTTCGAAGAGCTTTATGAAATAATGCTTGCGGATAAGAAGAACCGGAATGGAAAGATAAATTTTGTACTTTTATCAGATCTGGGTAAGATACTTCTTGATGTGGAAGCAGGGAAGAGAGATATATTGTATGCTTATGAGAGAGCCCGTAATTTTTTTGATAAAAGTTCAGGTTCGGTTTAAAGGAGAAACTGTCGGATCTTTGAGGGTGAAAATCCGACAGTTCGTGTGTCATTTATGGAGGGGGTACTATGCAAAAAACTATTTTCTATTTTCGGGTTAGAAGGTTCAACTAATATGCCATTGAAAAAGATGTCAAAATCAGCTGAAAATGTGTATGACTTATTTTTTAAGGTAAGATTTACTTTCCGTGATTACTTTTTTACATGAAGTTTTTAACAAGTACTTTAAAAAAGGAACTGCCGGAAATTGTCGCAAATCCGGCAGTCTGAATTGGAAGGGTGTTATGCTTAAACTATGAACTACTTCGTATCAGTAAGGTCAAGTACTATGCCATTTTATAAAGTACGTTTTTTGCATAATTTTTAATGTCATAATCTCATTATAAGATAATATCATTTGAGCCTTATTATTTTGATACTTTAAACGGAGATGCCGATATGCAGGAAAATGAAAATCTTGTTGAATTAGATCTTGAAGAAGAAATAACAAGGTTGAAGAAAGAACTTAATGCAGTTATCCTTGCCCATTACTACCAGGAATCAGAAATACAGGACATAGCTGATTTTGTAGGCGATAGTCTTGATCTTTCAAGAAAAGCCAAATCTACCAAAGCCGAAGTAATCGTTTTTGCAGGTGTTCATTTTATGGCAGAGACAGCAAAAATATTGAATCCTGACAAACTTGTTCTGCTGCCTGATCTCGAAGCAGGCTGTTCTCTCGCTGAAAGCTGTCCAGCTTCGTTATTTAAAGCATTCCGTGAAAAACACCCTGATCATCTTTCGATAACTTACATTAATTGTACAGCAGAGGTAAAAGCCCTAAGTGACATAATTTGTACTTCCAGCAATGCCGAAAAAATTATTTCTCAAATCCCTAAGCAAAAACCTATACTTTTTGCTCCTGACAGAAACCTCGGGAAATACCTGATCAAAAAAATGGGTAGAGAAATGCTGTTATGGGATGGTTCATGCATCGTACATGAAACTTTCAGTGAAAGAAAAATTATTGAGCTTAAGCTTGAACATCCCGAAGCTAAGGTAATTGCACATCCTGAATGCGAAGAAATAGTACTCAACAGAGCTGACTTTGTGGGATCAACCAGCAAACTTTTGAAATTTGTACAGGAGGATTCTGCTAAAGAATTTATTGTTGCTACCGAGTCCGGCATCCTTCATCAAATGAAAAAACTGGTTCCCGAAAAATCCCTTATTCCGGCTCCTCCTGAGGCGAACTGCAGCTGCAATGAGTGCCCTTATATGAAGCTGAATACGATGGAAAAACTTTATCTGTGTATGAAGAACAAAGAACCTGAAATTATGCTTGATCCTGAGCTGATGAAGAGAGCTCTGAGTCCTATTGAAAAAATGCTCGAAATGAGCTAGCATTTATTCAGGATAATAGCTATAGTAGTTCCTTCCCCGGGGGAAGAATTCTTCACATAAATCTTCCCTCCATGGTAGCCTTCAATTATTCTTTTGGATAGACTTAAACCCAAACCCCATCCTCTCCTTTTCGTGCTGTACCCTGGTCTGAAGACATCTTTTCTTCTTTTATATTCTATTCCTTTACCATTATCGAAGGCGCAAATCTCAACATTATTCTTTGAATCGGTTATTGAAATAGTAATCTTTCCGGATTTATGATCTATTGCATCCAGCGAATTTTTAATAAGGTTCTCTATTACCCATCCGAAAAGTTCAGAATTCATTTCCGCACAAAGTTCTTTATCTCCATAAATAGTTAATTCCACACTTTTTCCATTCGGCAGTCTTCTCTGGAAATAATCCGTAATTTTTTTGACTTCACTGTACACATTCCTGGGTTTTATCTCCGGGGTGGAACCTATCTTCGAAAACCTGTAGGTAATTTTACTTAACTTTTCTACATCGCTTCCTATTTCATCAGCAATATCTATCACCTTGTCCGGATCCCGGTAATTTATCTTAAGCATTTCAAGCCAACCCATAAGGCTTGATATCGGCGTACCGAACTGGTGAGCAGTTTCCTTAGCCATTCCTACCCATATATTGCTTTGCTCGCTTCTCTTAATACTGCTGAAACCCACATACCCAATAATTATGAAAAGAACAGCAATAATTATCTGAAAGTATGGATATAACCTCAATCTGTTTATCAGGTCGGAATCTCCGTAGTGAATTTTCTGAAGAACAAGGGTGTCTTCATAGGTAACGAGTATAGGTTTATGCGTATCATCCATTTCACGTACCTGCTGGTTAAAAAACTTCTCAAGCTCCTCTCTTGAAAGGGTGGAGTCGTATTTTATATTCCTTACATCCTTAATGTCATATTTGCTCTCAACTTTAACATGATCGTCAGGACCGGTGGATATAAGTGGGAAGTCTATTGGTTTAAGAATGTTATCAAAAAGAAAGGTAATATCCGCGTTTGGTTCGGACGTATTGGCAACATATTCTATCCCCTTGGCATAAAGTTCAACTATAGTTCTTTCACGGTTCTGAAGCACTTTAACCAGGTTCTGGGTATAATACAGTGTTCCCACAGCTATTAGGAAAGCAACTACTATAAGGCTGATTTTGATATTTAAGGAAGCGGGTCCGCCGGACATTTTCATGGAATGGTTCTACCCGGAATTATTAAAAAACAAAGCCAAGTATCGCACTTTTGTGAACAAAAAATCCAGTCATATTTTCAGTCAGGAACATGGAATCTCTTATCCAAGCTCCCGGTTAAGCTATAAAAAAAGTCTGCTCTCTCTTTGGGCCTACAGATACGATGGTAATCTTAATGCCGGTATGATTGGCAATAAATTCAAGATATTCCCTGGCTTCAGACGGAAGGTCTGAATATGATCTGCAGCCGGAAATGTCTGAATTCCAGCCTTTAAAGCACTTATATACTGGCTTCACTTCTGACAATCTATGTACATCTGTTGGATAAGATTTCAAAGTTTTTCCATTAAGCTCGTACCCTGTACATATTTTTATTTCCTTAAAGGAGCTTAAAACATCCAGCTTTGTGATGGCTGCTTCTTCAATTCCATTTATAGTTGCTGAATATTTTACAAGGAATGCATCAAACCAGCCGCATCTTCTGGGTCTTCCGGTTGTTGCTCCATATTCAGCTCCGATTTTTCTTAATTTTTCACCTGTGTCGTCAATCAATTCTGTGGGAAATGGTCCGAACCCAACCCTTGTTGTATATGCCTTAACTATTCCGAAAACCAGGTTGATCTTTGTCGGAGGGATGCCCGTTCCGGTACATGCACCTCCTGATGTAGGACTTGAGGATGTAACGTAGGGATAAGTACCATGGTCAACATCAAGAAGGGCTCCCTGGGCGCCCTCGAGAAGTATTGACTTTCCTTCTGCTATTGCGTTATTCAGATAAGACGGAACGTCTTTAACATATTTGTCAATTGCCTTATCAAATTCCATATATTCTTTGATTATTTCTTCAACGTCTAACTCGGCATGGTTGTAAATTTTCTTAAGAAGGTTATTCTTCTCTTTTAAATTCTCTCTGATTTTATCTTCAAGAACCTTTTTATTCAAAAGATCAACAATCTTTATCCCTTTTCTGGCATATTTGTCGATATAACAAGGTCCTATCCCGCGTCCGGTAGTTCCTATTTTGTTCTCATTATTTTCGCTAATACTATCCAACAGTTTGTGATAAGGCATAATCAAATGGGCATTGTGACTTATAAACAGCCTTCCTTCAACGCTGATTCCGTTTTTCCTGAGAAGCTCAATCTCTTCGAGCAGGGCGTTCGGGTCAATCACAACACCGTTTCCTATAACGCAGATTACATTTTTCCTGAGGATCCCTGAGGGAATAAGATGAAGAATATACTGTTTATCACCTATTGTAACAGTATGACCCGCATTAGCCCCGCCCTGATAGCGGGTTACTATGTCATAATTTTCGCTCAGGATATCAACAATTTTACCTTTGCCTTCATCACCCCACTGGCTTCCAACCAGAACAGTTACACGCATTTGATACTCTTATTTTATGAATTTGCCAAAATAAAAACTCCGAATATAATCCGGAGTCTAAAACTACATAAAAACCGATTTATGAGGAATTCTAATTAGAAAAACTTTTTATAGCGTCATCTACGTTCTCGTAGAATTCGAAAATAGTAATAAGTTTTGTAATAATAAGCAGACTTTCGATTTTCTCGGTTACCCTTGCTAATTTGAGGTTTCCGCCAGCTTTTTTCATCGTAGTTAATCCTCCTATCATCATACCAAGACCGGAGCTGTTCATGAATTTTACATCAGAAAGGTCCACTACAATATTTTTCTTACCTTCATCGATCAGTTTATGGAGTAAATCGTTAAACTCTTTAGTATCTTCACCGCCCATCACATTTCCCTTTAAATCAATGACGACAGCTTCGTACCTTTCGTTTACTTTTGTTTTCATTAACAACTCCTAAAATTTTTGCATTAAATTTAAGTTAATGGCAGTAACAAAGCAAGTTTAGTAGAATAAGGCAAAGATTATTTTTTGGTTTAATTGTTTGATTTTAATTAAATATTTTACGGAACCTGTCACTAAATTTTACGTCTAAAAAGATGGATACGAAAAATACGAAGGAAGATTTGCAGAAAGCTCAAATATTAAACCTGGATGATGATTTTTCCCTTGTAAAAAGGTTTATTGACGGTGATGAATCTGCATTTGCCGTGCTCGTTCAGAGGCACAAGGAAAAGGTGAGAAATATAGTTTATCTCACAATGAGCAGTTCTAATTCGGTTGATGACATTGCACAGGATGTTTTTTTAACAGTTTACAGGAATCTTAACAATTTCAGATTTGAATCACAATTCACTACCTGGCTTTACCGGATTACGGTAAATAAGTGCAGAGATTATATGAGAAAGATAAAAATCAGAAATATTTTTACTCCTTTGAAAGAGGCTGAAGAGAAAACCGGAGATACAACCGCTCCCGAAAGCAATGATATTGCAGGTATTGTTCAAAAAGCCATCCGGCAACTTCCTGAAAAATTGCGTGTTCCTCTTCTTTTGAAGGATATCGAAGGCATGAGTTATCAGGAAATAGCAGAAACAGTACAGTGTGAAATTGGAACAGTAAAATCAAGGATCTTCAGAGCAAGGGAAGGATTAAAGAATCTCCTTAAACCCTATGAAGAAGAGCTGATGTCATGAAGAGCTTAAATACAAAATATGAAATACTCTCAGCCTACATTGACGGGGAATTATCCGCAAGTGAGGCCAAAGGTTTAGAAGAAAAAATTAAGTTTTCGAATGAGCTCCGGGAAAAACTGGAAGAATTAAAGCAGATAAAAAAGCTGACGACTTCCTCTGTTAAAAGGCTCCCTGAAGCTCCTTATTTTGAAACTAGGCTTGCAGCTAATCTTAATTATAAAGGAATAATTTGGGAAAAATTTCGTAAATGGATTCCAGCATTAAGTTTCACAGCACTGACAGTGGTGCTAATGATCTTCCTGAAATTCAATCCAGGCGTAATTGACCGGCTGCTGGAACAGCAGAAGACCAACCTTGCAGGTTTCTACCAGGAAAATCTTAAGCCTCTCTTTTATGCATCTGACCTTTCGAACGAAGATGTTTTCAACTTCGCTTTCTCAAAGCAGCTGCCATTGAATAAATCCAATGGTCAGTATCTTAAACTCGGATACGATCCTTCAGGCAAGGAATTTTTTGAAATAAAGACATCTGAAGACAGCAGTAATGCAAATAATCTCGATAGGTTTGCTGCTAAATTAAAGTTAAGTAGCAGGCAGCGCCAACAGGTTGATTCCATACTTGAATCTTATGCTGAAGAACTTCAGTCACAGGTGCTCGTAAATGATAAAAATACTGTAGCCATCAATCCCAATCTCTGGAATTATAATAAGGCCATTGTTGCAGATATTATGTCATTTGCCAGGGATGCCAACCGGGAGGAATTTAATAAGATAATACCGGCGGGTTATTTTAGATACGATAATCCTGATCTTAGGACAATTGTGAATAAGGTGAAGGATTCACGGGATAACAAGTATATATTCTTTACTCCGGATACTATCTTTACAGAGCGTTATGAATTTGACTCGAAAAAATTCAAGGATGAAATGGCAAAGGCTAAAGAAGAAATGAAGCAGGGAATTGAGGAGGCTAATAGATCGCTGCGGAATATGAAGATAAACCTGAAACTTGACAGCAGTCTTGCCCATTTAAAGAGTGATCCCTCCATGGGGAAGAACATAAAAGTATACGTCGACTCAAATATTTGCCGGATCCATATATCGAACCTCGATATACCGGATATCCAGCTGCCGGATTTTGACAGAATTTCCACCCAGGTTGAAGAAGCCATGAAAAATATTCCCCCGATAATAATTGATTTTCCGGGGGAAAAGAATGTTAAGAGTTATTCAATTAAATACGAATTTGGTGATAGTTCTGCAAACCCGATGAGGGTTCATATCCCCAATGTTGACTCTATCTTAAAAAGTATCGGAATTTTCCAGGGAGATTCTCTTATTTTTAATGGAAAAACACACAACTTCCTGCCCGACTCTATGGCATCTATTTTTAAAATATTTGACGATTCATTGATGTATTTGAATAAAAGCGAATTTAAAGAAGATATGAAACAACTTAAAAAAGAAATGGAAAGAATGAGAGAGGAAATGAAAAGGCTAAGAATTGAAATACACCAGGATACTTCCCGCAATACAGAAACTGACCCTGGTGTAGAAATATAATATCCAGTGCAGCATTGCTGATTTTTGAGGGTAACTCTATCTTGTAATACCCTTCTCCATCATATATATCACCCGTTCATAATTCTTTTCTTTACAAAATGAACTAATTCCCTTAATTTTTGCATAGAATAAGGCTGAAAAGCGTCTTTGAATGCACAAATTATGTTAGTATTTTACTCTGAAAAAATAACTTAAAAAAGAACATGAACACATTTTTCCTCACACATAACCTGAAATTCCGGCTATTTATGGGGTTTGCTGTGGTATTATTCTTTTTAAACTTTTTGTTCCGGTTGCTGATTCTGCCGGTTACACCATCATTAATGAGATCCTTATAGCCTTAACTGTTATCTCTCTTATCGTGTATCTTATCGAACTTATGGGGTTCAAAAAAATCAACCCGATTTCTATGGTTATGAATGTCGGCATTTTGAATGCTATCATATTTTTTATGATCAGTTTTTCAGGTTCAATACTTAACCTTTTTTTCGATAACCTCCAGGAACAATCAAGCCTGATGTTCAGGATAATCAGCTTCTTTTATGTATTCCTTATTCTCAGCTTTCTTGCATATATTTTCCTCACTTTCAGGGAGTTGTTTTTTCTGAAGCAGAACAGGAACCTGAATACGTATTTCAACACGATGGTTGTTTTTTTTATACTGGCATCTCTTTCTTCAGCTTTTGATAAACTGCCTGACCTTTCATTCATAAAAAACACTTTCTTTATTATTTCCATCCTGCTTATAGCAATTAATTCTGTCAGGATTTCATGGATAGCCTTTCTTCAGAAAAAAGAAAAAGTTTACCTGCTTATCATTTCTGTGGTTATAGCAGTTCTTTTCATCGTAAACCTTGTAAACAGCAGCGGTGAGAATATCCACTTTCATATGTTGGCTACTTTCTCTCCTTCGCTGGCTCAATTTCTTAATATCCTGATGATATATGGAGCTATTTATTTCAGTGTGTTATTTTTTACCACTTTATTTCATATCCCGACAGCTGAGGCATATGACAGGAAGGCACAGGAAGTTTCATCTCTCCAGTATTTTAGTAAACTTATCACAGAAGTTCTGGATTTTGATGATCTTGCCGGAACTGTTACTGATATTGCCACCAAAGTTTGTAATGCTGATGCCGCATGGATATTGTGGCATGAAGAAAAAGATTTCACAACCATTGCTCATAAGAATATCGGCTACCTTGATGCAAGGGAGCTGTCAAACTATATTTATAAAAAAATAAAAAATAAGCAGCTTGACGGGGCTGAAATCCTTCAACTTGGCAAGATAGAAAGAATTTCACAAACAGGAGACAAATATCTTAGTGCCGTAGTCTCACCGCTGAGGATCCATAATGAAGTAAAGGGATATCTCGTAGTAACAAGGAAAAACACCTCTATTTTTAATGACGAGGATATTAATGCAATTAATACATTTTCAGACTATGCTACAGTTGCTATAGATAACTCAAGACTCGTTGAGGAATCGATTGAAAAAGAAAGACTTGAAAAAGAACTGGATGTTGCCCGTGAAGTACAGCGTAAAATTCTACCATCCAGGCACCCGGTGTATAAGGGACTGGAAATTTCCAGTGTTTTCATCCCCGCGTTCGAGGTAGGGGGAGATTACTACGACTTCTTTGAGATCAGTGAAAACAAGCTTGGATTTGTTATCGCCGACGTGTCGGGCAAAGGTATATCCGCGGCTTTTATTATGGCTGAGGTTAAAGGAATATTTGAATCTCTTTCAAAAACGATCACAAAACCAAAGGATATTTTAATAAGCGCAAATATGATCCTGAAACGTACGCTTGACAGAAGCAGTTTTGTAAGCGCAGCTTATGGCATAATCGACAGGGAAAAGGAAACGTTGACCATTTCACGGGCCGGACATTGTCCTATGATACTGGTTCGTAACGGCATCGCTGAAACTGTTCGTCCTTCAGGTATTGGTCTCGGTTTAAATTTTACCGAGCATTTTGATAATACCCTGGAGGAGACAAAGATCAGTTTAGATGACGGGGACTTGCTTGTGCTTTATACGGATGGTATCACAGAAGCAAAGAATACAGAACTTGAGGATTTCGGATTAAACAAATTCGAAGAAATATTAATAGAAAATTCAAAATCAACTCCCGATGAGATAGCTAATAAAGTCATCAGGGAAGTTACGGTATTTTCACAGAGTCATTCACAATATGATGATATAACTCTGGTGATTTTTAAATGGAATTCGAAAATTAAATCAGACGGAGAAACAGAATGGCGGAATTCAGCACTTCCATTAAAGATAAAGGAAATGTAAGCGTAATCTACTTAAACGGATATCTGGATGCACACACAGCTCCCCAGCTTGAAAATAATTTTTCGGAGCTGATCGACAAAAGTAAGTATAATATTGTTGTGAACTTTGAGGATCTGAATTATATAAGCAGTGCGGGTTTGGGTGTTTTCATGGCTTATATCGAAAAAATACGGGAAAATGAGGGCGATATAAAATTATCTGCTATGAGCGACAAGGTATTTAATATATTCGATCTTCTGGGGTTCCCTTTACTTTACGAAATCTTCAAATCGGAAGATGAAGCAATAAACAAATTCAAAGAGACCGGAAACGTTGAAGACAAAAAATAAAATAAATAAAGAACTGAAGATTTTCAGCAGAACGGAAAATCTTTCAGTTATACGCCAGTTTATACAATCTGCCTCAGAACAGGTTGGAATGAAACCAGGCGTAACTGAGGATGTAATGCTTGCCGTGGATGAAGCTTGCACCAATATTATTAAACATGCTTATAAATCTCATCCGGACGGTGAAATCCTTGTAAAGCTGAATTATTCCGAACACACTCTTACCATAATCATCATTGACTATGGGAAATCATTTCATCCCGAGGATGTTCCTGATCCTGACTTGCAGAAATACTACAGGCAGCACAGAGTTGGAGGTCTTGGAATGTACTTGATGAAGACCCTTATGGATGAGGTGAGCTATAACTCAATCCCTGGGAAATATAACGAAGTCTGTCTCACAAAGTATTTAAATAATACCGGTCACCATGGATGATACAGAAAATATCAAATTAAAAAGAAATCTTACAGCCCTTGTCGAATTCAGCCGCATTCTTAATTCCAGTACAGACCTTGATTTTATCATCAACAACATTCTCCTTACCTGCATGGGTAAATTCCTTGCAACAAAAGGTATATTCGCCCTGAATGTTAATGGCAGGCTTAAAATCCATTCTTCCAAGGGAATCTCAGTTGAGACTCTTGAGAAATTTTCTAATCCCGGAAAAGCTGATCAGTTTTTTGAGGATGAAACTTACAGGTCATATCCGGGATTTGGGGAACTATGTGTTACTGAAAAAGTGATTTCATCAGATAAAACACTTGGTATTATTTGTCTTGGCGAAAAATTGAATAAGACGGTTTATTCGGCAGATGACCGCGAATTCCTCAGAACAATCTTAAATATATCCTCTACCGCTATCCAGAATTCAACTGTTATTAATGAGCTTAAAAAAGTTAACCGGGTTCTCGACTCCAGGCTCCACAGGTTAAACTCACTTTTCGAATTAAGCAAAGAATTTGCCTTATTTTCAGAGTCATCACGTGTTGCAAGACTGCTTATATACTCAGTAATCGGTCAGTTGTTTGTCTCTAAGTTTGCTGTAATAATTTTCGGAGATGCCGGTGCTGAAATCCTGGAATCAAAAATGGATAACGATAGACTTCTCGAAGTAGTATCCAGCAATAGACTTCAGCAGCTGGAATCTGCTATAACCGGAGAAGGGATTTCAAAGAAATATTCTGAACTCAGAGATCTAACAGTTGAACTTGTGGTACCTATGCAAATTCAGGGTGAGACAAAGGGTTTAATCTTTCTCGGAAAGAGGATCAATCATCAGAATTATTCAGAAGCTGATATCGAATATGTTTATTCTGTAGGCAGTCTTGCAATAATTTCCCTTGAGAATAAAAGACTGTTCATTGAAGCCCTTGAAAAAAAGAAACTCGAAGATGAGCTGGATATAGCCCGGGATATTCAAAAAAATCTTCTTCCTCATTCGATACCTGAATTCAAAAATTTTGAAGTATCGGCTATCAACGTTTCCTCACGGCAGGTCGGCGGAGATTACTATGACATGATAAGGCTTGACGAGAATAATGTCTGCATCGCAATTGCTGACGTTTCAGGAAAAGGAGTTCCTGCGGCGCTGCTTATGGCCAACCTGCAGGCATTCTTAAAGACAATCGTCAGACATGGGATGGAACTTGATGAGGCTACTGCACTAATAAATGACCTGGTAAGTGAAAATACTTCTGACGGCAAATTCATTACATTCTTCTGGGGTGTAATTGATGATGCAGCTAAAAAATTTACTTACGTAAATGCGGGGCATAATCCACCCCTTCTGGTAAGAAAAGGCAAGATAATCAAACTCACCTTGGGCGGAATAATCCTCGGTGTTATGAAATCAGTTACGCCTTATGAGCACGAAAAAGTTGAACTTGAAAAAGATGATGTGATAATTATGTTTACGGACGGTGTTTCTGAGGCTATGAATAAAAAGGGAGAAGAATTTTCTGATAAAAGACTTGAGGAAATTGCCAGGCAAACTTCACATCTATCATCCCCGGAAATACTTCAGGAAATCAGGCAGGAAGTACTAAGTTTTACTTCCGGAGCTGTTCAGTCAGATGATATAACACTGATGGTGATTAAAGTTAAATAATTCGTTATTTTTTGAAAAATATTTCCCCCTGTTTTTAACAAAAGAGATACAATAAATCTGTGGATCCGGTAAAAAAATATTTGATCAGGTTCAGATCTAAGATAATCATTTTCATGAGTATCTTCCTTATCCTCCTTGCCCTGGGAAATATTTTTATTACTTCCACTGTTAGTCCAATCTCTAATGATGAATGTCTCTGGTATCCTGTTAAGAACGGCGATTCACTGGCCATAAAGTTTGAAAATGTTAAGGTCGACGGTGTTGCCTGGAAGGCAGGCATACGAAACGGTGATTATCTCATTGCAATAAACGGAAAACGAATTAATCAACCACTTCAGGCCCAGAACATCCTAAATAAAGTTCAGGCTGGGAATTATGCAACCTACACTGTTAAAAAGAAAGACGGGGATCTTTTTAATACCAATGTTTATATAAAAAAGCTTATAAATTTTTCTCTCCTTGGTATTGGTCTGCTTGGTTTTTTCTGGCAGATTATTGCCTTTATTGTGCTGATGGCGAAACCCGACGGAAGAGTGCAGAGGGTTTTTTATGCTCTCGGGGCTACATTAATCCTTATGATGCTCTTCAATTATCTTATGCTCCCTTTTGTAGTGGGAATACTCCCTCTCGTTATACTGATTGATTTTCTGAATACAGGCGGTATGATATACGGTCCATTTCTTATCCTGCATTTTTTCTGGATATTTCCGCACGAATTCAATTTTGTGAGGAAGAAGATTGTTAATTATACTCTTTATCTTCTGCCGGCAGTTATCGTAATCGGGGTTATCATTTACCGCTTTATTAATGTATATGATAAACCCGGCATGAATATGCATTATGAAAGTTATTTTATCATTACTAATATCGTTCTCGGTGCGGCGTTCCTTACAGGTTTTATATCCCTCCTTGTTAACTACTTCCGCCTTAAAACCGCAATAGAAAGAAAACCTCTTTCAATTATCCTGATTGCATATTTCCTGGCAATTCTGGTGATTGTATATACCCGATTCGTTGCTCCCGCAATTTCCGACACAATATATAATTCGCCTGAATTTTATATGCCGATTATCATTCTTTTTATTCTTCCTGTCTCTTTCGGTTATTCTATTTTCAAGTACCAGCTGATGGATGTCAGTGTGGTAATAAAAAATACGATTACTTATGGTGCCGCCACTATCAGTATTGCCGCAGTTTATTTTCTTGTCATATACCTTATCGGTCAGGTAATAAGCACGGCAATCGGCACAGAATATAAAGGGGTAATTGCAGGAATAATATTTATAATCTTTGCCCTTATCTTTCAATCCACCAGGGATAAGTTCCAGGATTTTCTTACGGAAAAGTTTTATCCTGAACAATTTGCTTATCAGAAAATACTGGTGAGCTTCAGCAATGATATTACCACGGTGGTTGGATTAGGAAATATACTTGATACTATGACCTCAACTTTCGTGGAGTCGTTAAGAATTAATATTTTTGGTATCATGCTGTATGATAGTAAAGAGGGCGAATTTACGCTGACTCGTAGTGTCGGGATTGAGACGAAAAAATTGAAGATACCGGCAATAAATATTAAAAAAGTGATTACTGAAAAAAACTCAACCACAAAATCGCCGGTTATAGAGGAAGAGGACCTTGAGAGAGCTTTTCCTGTCGGATATAAAATGCTCATCGAAACAGGTATTTATACTATTTTACCCATGATCATAAAACAAAAGCTTATAGGATTAATGCTGATTGGACTAAAACATTCGGGAGCAAAGTTTGCAGGCAGAGATCTTGAATTACTCTATGCGGTTGCCAACCAGTCTGCTATTGCAGTCGAGAACGCCAGACTCTATAAATCTGAAGCAGAAAAAATTAAGATTGAAAGAGATCTTGACCTTGCGAGGAAAATCCAGCAAAGTCTGCTTCCAAAAAAAATTCCCGAAATAAAAGGACTGGATATTTCGGGTGAAATGATTCCCGCTCAGCAGGTGGGAGGCGACTATTTTGATCTTATTCCTGTAGACAGCGATAAGTTATATGTTGTGGTCGGGGATGTATCGGGTAAAGGGTTATCAGCTTCTCTTTATATGACAAAACTGCAGACAATGATTGAGTCGGCTTGCAGACCGGGAAGAGAACCCAAAGATATCCTCATAGAAGTTAATAAAAGAATTTATGAATCTATGGAACGAAATTGGTTTGTTACAATGACGCTAGCACTTTTTGATATGCAGCAGAATAAGGTGAAATTCTGCAGGGCAGGTCATATGCCTGTATTCGCCGCGAAAAACGGCACAATAAATAAATATAGAACCATAGGTTTGGGAATAGGGCTTGAAAAAGGAATTATTTTTGAAAAAACACTGTGCGAAGAAGAAGTTCAGCTGAATACCGATCAGATATTTGCTTTTTTCTCTGACGGCGTTACAGAAGCAATGAATGAACAAATGGATCTCTTCGGTGAAGAGAATCTGGTGAGTCTGCTTGTTAATAAATCAGGATATAACAGTTCTGAAATTTTACAGGATATCTGGAACAGCGTGAAACGTTACAGAGGCTCAGCAGAAGTGAATGATGATATGACAATGGTGCTTGTGAAAGTAAAATCCTGACTTTAGTAAATCCCTCAGTTTCTCAAAATAAGAATGAATCCAACCTCTATTAAAAGATAATTTTTCATAAGATTTTGGCACTAAATGTGTCCATTATACGGGCAAAAGGAATTATCATAAGGAATTTGATGATTTTTCAGTTTTTTCGTTCAATACGGGTATTATTTTCCGTTTATCTCGGTATAATCCTCCTTTTTGTCTACCTGGGTTTGCACTTTTACCAGGGTGATAAAGCCAGGGCATCTGATGAAAGATCGCGTGAACTGGGATCTATTGCCAGGTTAAAATACTCTGCCGTATTGCAATGGTATTCAGAAAGGTATGCCGACGCGCGGTATATATTCTCAAACGAAAATCTTTACCAGATACTTAATTCCTCTTCCACCTTTCGCGGTGATTCTTCAGCAATCGTACGTCTGATATATTCTATATACCGGAATCATGACTATTCCAACCTGTTCATAACCAATCCTTCTACGGGTGAGATTATGAACTTTAACCCTTCAGGCTCTAACGAAATTATGAAGGATTCCCTCGATATTTCATTAAACGATAATAGGATCGTTATTTCTGATTTTTACATCGACAAAAACCTTAATAAGCCCTGCCTGGATCTGTATATCCCGTTCATTCTCAAAAATGAGCGGAAGATTACGGTTGTACTTAAGATTGATCCCTACAAGGTATTATTTCCTACGGTTTCCACCTGGTACATGAACGCTGCTTCAGGGGAATCATTTCTCGTGACCACATCCTCTGATAGTATAAATTACATAACCCCGCTCAGGTTCTATCACAATACAGCAGAGATTCTGAAAAAACCGGTTAAAGATTTCAACCTGCCGGCTGCAAAAGTAATCAAAGGAGCCAGGGGTGTTGTAACAGGAGTGGATTATAGGGGAGCTGAGGTGCTTGCTGATGTGCACAGGTTTGAGAATACTCCCTGGTATCTGGTTACTAAGATGGATCTTTCAGAAATATATGAACCGGTAACTACTAATACTTTTAATAACTTAATCATAATGGGTCTTCTTATTTCCCTGGGTGGAATAACCCTGCTGTATTATTATACCAGGTCTAATTATAAAAATCTCAGGAAAATTTCAGATACAGAAAAAAAATTTAAAAATATCTTTAATAATGCTACCGAAGCAATTGTAATACTCAATCAGGAACGGATTATCGACTGCAACCCGGGTGCAGAAAAATTATATGGGCTTCCCAGAAAGAAAATCATCGGGAAAACGCCGGGTGATTTCTCTCCGGAATATCAGCCCGGTCATAAAAAGTCGGATGAACTTGCATTAATTCTTATACGTAGAACATTGGCAGGTGAACCCCAGAAATTTGAATGGATTCACCTAACCAATGGTAATCTTATCTATACGGATATCAGCCTTGCAGAAATTGAAGTTGATGGTGAGAAACTTGTTGCAGCATTTCTGCATGACATCACCGAGCGTAAACTAATGGAAGATGCTCTCTATGATTCGGAAAAAATGTATAGATCGATATTTGATTCTGCACCGGTAGGCATTTACCAGTCAACTACTCAAGGTAAATTTATTAAAGCAAATAAAGCTCTTGCAAAACTTCTCGGGTATGAAACTGAAGATGAGCTATGCAGAGTAGACATTTATAATATTTACTGCGATAGAAATGAAAGACAATCCTTAATTAAGCAGTTTGAACCGACAGGTTCGGTTTCTGATAGAGAGGTAGAATGGAAGAAAAAAGACGGAACTCCTATCTGGATACAGCTGAATGCATTTGCTGTTAAAGATGAACAGGAAAAAACAAAACATTTTGAGGGATATGTTCGGGATATAACCAGTCGCAAACTTGCAGAGAACAAATTAAAGGAAAGTGAATCACAATATAGGGATCTTGTCGAGAATATTAATGATATTGTTTTTTCGGTTAACCATGAGGGCATAATAACATTCATAAGTTCTGCAGTCGAAAAATCGACGGAATACAAAACCGGGGATCTCATTGGAAGACGATTTACAGATTTTATACATCCTGGGGATATTTCACTTGCTTTAAACAACTTTAAGGATCTTTCGGTTAAAAAATCTGCTCTCAGTGAATACAGCCTGCTCACAAAATCTGGAGAGTACAGGAGCTATAGTGCATCAAGTACGGGTATTTTCAATGGGGAAAAATTTATTGGGATCAGAGGCATTCTTACTGATATAAGTGAAAAGAAAGCTTCTGATGAAAAATTAAAGGTACAGACACATTTATTGAATGAAACGCAGCACCTAGCCCGGCTGGGAAGCTGGGAATATGATTACGCAAAGCAAAGGGTATTCTGGTCGGATGAAATTTATGGGATCCTTGGACTTGAAAAAGGATCACTGGGGAATACAAAGGAAGCATTTTATAAGTTTGTTCATAAAGATGATCTGGACACTCTTCTCTCGGCTTATGAGGATTCCATGCGAGAGGGAATGGATGGGTTCGAACTAGAGCACCGTATAGAGAGAAAGGATAACGGACGTATACGATTCGTGTATCAGGAGTGCAGGCATTTTCGAAATTCTGAGGGAAATATTGTCCGCTCAATTGGAATGCTTCAGGATATCACAGAGCGTGTGGTCGCCGGTAAGCATATTCAGACCTTAACAAAAGCTGTCGAACAGAGTCCTGTTTGCGTTGTTATAACTGATCTTAACGGGAATATACAGTATGTAAACAATAAGTTTACTGAAGTTACCGGATATACATTGAATGGGGTTATTAATAAAAACCCTAAAATTTTAAAATCAGGTACTCAGGATAAAGAATTCTACAAAGACATGTGGGAAACAATACTTTCGGGAAATACCTGGTCAGGAGAACTTCACAATAAGAAAAGAAACGGTGAACTGTACTGGGTAAATTCCATAATCTCACCGATTGTTGATGCAAATGGAAATATTCTGAACTTCGTTGCGGTCGAGGAAGATATAACTGAAAAGAAAAATATGATTGAGGACCTGGTTGAGGCAAAGAATAAAGCAGAGGAAGCCAACAGGCTTAAATCAAGTTTTCTTGCAAACATGAGTCATGAACTGCGTACACCTATGGTTGGCATCCTGGGTTATACCGACATTCTGATAGCCGAATTATCAAATCCCGAACACACGGAACTGGCAAAGATGGTACTTTCCAGCGGCAAGAGGCTGATAGAGACTTTGAATTCAATACTAGATCTATCGAGCATCGAAGCCAAAAAAATGGAATTGAAATATGAATCAATGGATGTGATAAAACTTCTTAAAGAATCTATTTCACTGTTTATCCCCGGTGCTGTTGCAAAAGGATTGTACCTGAAAGCTATACTACCTGATCAGAGCCTGTATATAAACTCCGACTGGGAGATACTTAATAAAATTTTCAATAATCTCATAAATAACGCCGTTAAGTATACACAGACAGGCGGCATTACTGTCGAGCTCACCCTGAGTAATATCGGCAGCACTAAAAACATGATCGTGAGCTTTACAGATACAGGAATCGGGATTTCTACTGAATATCATGAAATTATTTTTGAACCGTTCCGGCAGGTGAGTGAAGGGTATACAAGAAAATTTGAAGGATCAGGATTAGGTTTAAGCATAACCAATAAATTAGTCAAAATGCTGAATGGAAATATATTCCTGGAAAGCTCACCGGGAAAGGGATCCAGGTTCACAGTAAATATTCCGGTTTCTGCATCAGAAAATAAATTTCAGAGGAAAGAAAAAGTAATTCCCGCTGCCCTTTCAAAAGAATTCCGGGAAGATTTCTCTATACTACTGGTTGAAGATGATGAATTGAATGCGGACATTATTCTTTCATACCTTAAGCCATACTGTTCAGCTTCACATGTAATTGATGGAGAAAAAGCTGTTGCTATTTGTAAAGAACAAAAATATGATTTAATTCTAATGGATATAAATCTTAAAGGGATGAACGGGATAGAAGCTATGGTAAAAATAAGGAAACTGGATAATTATTATAAAAAGATTCCTGTTATAGCTGTTACGGCTCTTGCAATGACAGGGGACAGGGAGAAATTATTGTCAGTTGGCTTCGATGATTACCTTTCAAAACCATTCGAACGAACACAGCTGCTTAAAATGCTGTCTGATACTTTGAAAACCGCGATTGCTAAAAATTTCAGGTTCTTGAAAATATAATTGCCTATCTGAAATCGTATCTCTGTCACTAGCCTGAATTGTATGTGATTTGCCTTTCTCTGATTTTTTCTTTTTTTTTGATAAAAAAATAATCATATTATATGACAGCTCTCAGGATAGGAACCTGTTCCTGGAAGTATGATTCCTGGAGAGGGATCGTTTATTCTTCCAAACCGGAGATTAACTACCTTGAAGAATACAGTACCAGGTACAATACCGTTGAAATTGATCAGTGGTTCTGGAGCCTTTTCGATGATATTGTAAAGCTTCCGGAGGAATCGACCGTCAGGGACTATAACAATTCAGTTCCTGATGATTTTAAGTTTACCATTAAGGTCCCCAATTCTATTACATTAACCCATTATTATCCTTCAAAAAAAATCAAAGGGTTAAAGGGAAATCCTAATTTTCTCAATCCTGACTTATTTCACCAATTCCTGAAAACCCTGCAGCCGATGGCTTCCAGAATCGGTGCATTTATGTTCCAATTCGAATATCTTAACAAGCAGAAGATGAATTCACAAGCTGAATTTATTGACAGGCTGGAGGCATTCTTAGAAATAATTGATAGAACTTATCCCTGTACTATCGAAATTAGAAATCCTAGCTACCTTAATAAAAATTATTTTGATTTTATAAAACGGAATAGATCTGCTCACGTTCTTCTTGAAGGGTATTTTATGCCCCCGATTATGGAAATATTTAATAAATATCATGAAGATATCGGCTCCCCCGTAATCGTCAGGCTGCATGGTCCTGACAGAAAAAAAATCGAAGAAATCACCGGAAAAGATTGGTCGAAGATTATTTTACCCAAGGATGAGAAACTTTCTACACTTCCTTCTATTATCAATTATTTTTTTGAAAAGGAGATTGATGTGTACGTGAACGTAAACAATCATTTCGAGGGGAGTGCTCCGCTTACGATCAATAAAATTAAAAGACTATTGGATGATTAAACCGCGCTGAAAAAAAAGGCTGTCTAAATTTTACACAAAAAAATGTTGTAATTTTAAGACAGCCGTCTAAAAGTCATATTTTGAAATCAGAATTGAACTTTTCTCTTACTCCTGTTTGCATATTCAAGTACCAGTGCACTAGCCACGAAGATAGATGAATATGTTCCTATTATTATACCGAAGAAAAGGGTAAAGGCAAAAGATCTCAGAACTTCACCGCCAAAAATAAGCAGTACAAGAATGGTTAGAAGAGTTGTACCTCCTGTAAGTATTGTTCTGCTCATTGTCCTGTTAACGCTCATATTTATAACTTCCTTAAGCGGCATCGTCTTATGAATCTTCAGATTTTCTCTCACCCTGTCAAACACGATAACTGTATCGTTGATTGAGTATCCGACAAGGGTAAGGAAGGCTGCCACAACCGTCAGGTCAATTTCAAGATTCAACCCGGGGATTACATTGTATAATATTGAATAAAAACCCAAGGTTATAAGTACATCGTGAAAAAGCGCAAGCACGGCACCGAAAGCGAAGATAAACTTAAACCTGAATGCCAGGTAAATAAGTATAGCGAGAAGAGATAAAGCAACAGCAATAACGGCATCCTGTTTTAATTCTTTACCTACTTTAGGTCCAACGTGATCTTCCTTGATAACCTTGAAACCGTTATTCTCAACTTTTGTCTTTAGGGTTTCCTTGATCCAGTCTGCTATTCCAACGCTCACTATCATTCTCTTATTGTCAGGTTCTTCAGAAACCTTACTTGTCTGAAAACCTGCACTGAATAGTTTATCTGTTAGAATATTTGCTGTATCAGCATTTGCGAATTCATATGTTACGGAATTCGCAGTCGAATCAACTATGTTAAGCGGAAGACCCTCATATATACTGTGAATTTCATTATTTATATTGTTAACAACGCGGGGAAATATATTCGAAGGGATGTCCTGCAGCTCTGTTCTGATAAGTACCCCGGTCTCGCTGCCGAAAGTTTTAAGTTCAACAGTACCAAGACCGATATTGTCAATATATTGCCTCACCTGCGAAATCTCAATCGGATTGTCAAATTGAAGAACGATTTCAGTTCCTCCCTTGAAATCTATTCCGAATACCAGCCCACGAAATATTACATTTATCAGTCCGAGCACAAAAAGAGAAGTGGAAATTATATAAAACAGCCTTCTCTTGCTTAAATAATCAACTTGAAGATTTTCAAATATTCGCATTTATAAATTAGCTCCTTAATAGAGTAAAATTGAATTAACCGATTGTAATTTTCTGCCCTTTGGCAACCATAAAGTCAAATATCAGCCTTGCTATAACAAGTGCACTGAACATACTTGCTGCAATACCTATCATAAGTGTCAGAGCGAATCCCTGTACAGGGCCGGTACCAAACTGATAGAGTATAATACCTGTTATAAAAGTTGTGATATTTGAGTCGATAATAGCGGAATAAGCTTTTGAGAAACCGCTGTCAACCGAGGCCTTAATTGTTTTGCCTGTTGCGAGTTCCTCCCTGATTCTCTCATAAATCAGCACGTTAGCATCCACCGCCATTCCAATTGTAAGAATTATACCGGCTATACCGGGTAGTGTCAGCGTTGCATTAAATCCGGCAAGTATACCAAGGATAAATAAAATTGTAAAAACAAGGGAAGCTGCAGCAACTGTACCGGCCCGTTGATAATAGATTATCATGAATAAACCAACGATTATGTAGCCTATCAGGGCCGAGTTAAATCCCTTGCTGATTGAATCCTGGCCAAGTGACGGTCCGACTGATCTTTCCTCTATTATATCCACGGGAGCAGGAAGGGCACCTGCTTTAAGTACGATTTCGAGGAGCTTGGCTTCGTCGAGATTACCAACACCTTCAATTTGAGATCTTCCTCCAGTAATTTTTGTCCTTACATTAGGTGCTGAGTATACCAGTCCATCGAGTATAATTGCGATACGATGATTAACGTTCGCCCCGGTAATCCTTGCCCATTCAGCGGCGCCTTCAGAATTCATCTCCATATTTACAACCGGCTGAGAAGTATTAGGATCAATATTCGCCGTTGCATCTGTTATTACTCCGCCTGTTAGTTCAGGTTTTTTGTTAACACAATAAAGCTCGTAAATTGCCTTGCCGTCCTGGTAAGTAATTGGTTTAGCGGAAAAAATAAATTCAACGTTATCGGGTATAACCCTCTGAACATCAGGTCTGTTAAGTATCAATTCAAGCCTGTTTCTTTCATCTGCTTTAACATATGCATCTGCAGTTCTGCCCTGGGGGTCTATCATCGCAACTGAAAAGAAAGGATGTTCTTTTGCAAATTCTTCCTGTGATAGTTGTTTTTTTGAAGTATCATTGGCTGCAATACCTGTATCCGCTGTGGAGGAATCATTCGAAGCAGTTGTTTCAGTACCCGTAGAATCCGTAAGGGTTGAATCCACAATCGATTTTCCTGCCAATACTTTATCAATCTTCTGCATAATTGAGAATGTAAAATCAGGATCTTTCAGCAGCCTGAATTCCAGCAGTGCTGTTCCCTGGAGAAGCTGTTTGGCTTCTTCTTCGCGGGCAACACCCGGAAGTTCAACAATTATTCTCCTTGATCCTTGTCTCTGGATCGAAGGTTCAGATACACCGTACTGGTCAACTCTGTTTCTGATGATTTCAATCGCCCTTGTAACTGCATCTTCAGCATCTTTTTTCAAATCACTCAGAATAGTTGCATCATCCTGCCTGATATTTCCAAAATACCGGCTAAGCCTGATCCCTTTCTGTTGGAGATTTCTACCCATAATGTCCACAACCGATTCATCTGTAGTTGCTGCTTCTTTTTCAGCTTCTTTCATTACAGAGTTAAAGGCGTCATCGGGATTCTTTGCCAGTTTCTCAAGCAGTTTTGCAGTATTTACCTCCAGAACCACACGCATACCTCCCTGGAGATCAAGTCCCAGTTTTATTCTCTTCTGGCGGGCCTCAACAAAAGACGGATTAGCATTTTTAATGCTGTCTTCCATTGCTGCAAGCCTGAGATCGATCTGGCTTGAAGTCATTCCGGGATTGTTTTGTTTCAATTCCTGTTTCCTCGTATCGAGGGCTTTATTCACCACTTTTGTATTCTGATAATCAACGTAAGTGGGATAAAGAAGGTAAAGACAGAGTGCAATTACGCCCAGAATTATGATTATTTTGAATCTGAATTCTTTCATATCTAACTATGTTTCTGAATGAGTTGAAAAAAATAATTAAGAGTTAAAATTACCTTATAAGGGTAAGAAAGTCAATAAATATTGGGACTGGTGCATAATAATATCTCTTTAAGTTCAGGCTTGAGAAAAGCCCTCAGAGTATTTTCTTCAAGTTATGGGTCTTAATGCACAGGGCACGTAATTCAGCTGAAATCAAGTGAGAGGACTGCTTTAATCAACCTCTCAAATTTTTCTTTTACCTTGCCTGCAGTTTCAGTGACTTCCATATGCGATAGTTTCTTGTTAGAAATTCCTGCTGCGTAATTTGTTATACAGGAGATAGATGCAGTTTTTATTCCACGTCCAGCCGCATAATAAGTCTCAGGTATTGTCGACATGCCTACGGCATCTGCACCAAAATTTCTTATCATCCGAATTTCAGCAGGAGTTTCATAAGCGGGACCTTTATTGTACCAGTAAACTCCTTTTTTAACCGGAATATTTTCGGTTTTCGCAGCCCTGAGGATAATTGAGTTCAGTTCCTCATTTGGAAATTCTAGAAAAAAAGTTTTCTCATTAATCCCGCAAATTCCCAGAAGGGCTGTCATTTCTTTTTTAAGATTTATTCCTAAGAAAGAGGTGGTCATCATAAGATCTCCGGGTACGAACTCTTTATTCACACCGCCTGCAGCATTAGTGGTGATAAGATATTTTACGCCAAGCCGACTGGATATGTAACCCGGCAGTATGCATTCCGATAAATGGTAGCCCTCGTAAAAATGAATTCTTCCCTGGAAAAGAAGCAGTTTCTTCCCGCCGTAATTTGCAAAATGAATTTTTCCCTGGTGGCCTGTTATTGTTGAAGGAGGGTAGGAAGACAAATCCGAGGTTGAAACAGTTAATTCAACATCTACACTTTCTGCAAAATCACCCAACCCGCTGCCGAGTACTAAAGAAATTTCAGGATCAAAAGGCTTAATATTCTTCAGGTGAGAAATAAGCTCTTTGTATTTATAATCTATATCAAGCATAATTCAAAATAATATACCAGCCAGGGTTGCAGTCATTAGTGTAGCTAGCGAGCCGCCTAAAACAGCTTTTAAACCGAGTGAGGCTATATCAGGTTTTCGTGTGGGAGCAAGGGGACTTAATCCTCCAATCTGTATAGCAATCGAGCTGAAATTAGCGAAACCGCAGAGAGCGTACGTTGCCATAAGAATAGTCTTTGGATCCAGCATCTGCTTCGCTTCTATCAAACTTCCCAGGTCGAGATATGCAACAAATTCATTTAAGACTATCTTTGTCCCGAGCAGGCTTCCAAAATTCAATGCATCATGCCAGGGAACACCAATTCCGAAAGCAATGAACTGAAGCACCCAGCCCAGAAGCAGCTGGAAGTTTAAGGGTTTACCATAAACCTCTTTCAAGCTCTGATTCCAACCTGTTACATCGCCTAATCCCTGAAGCAGGTAATTGATTAAGGCAATAAGAGCAATGAAAGCAATGAGCATAGCACCCACATTAAGGGAAAGCATCAGACCATCGGAAGCACCATTCGCCGCAGCTTCCACCACGTTGGATGCATTTTTTTCAATTTTAACTTTAACTGTCCCTTTAGTTTCAGGCTCGGTGGTTTCCGGAAAGAGAATTTTAGAAATAACCAGTGCCGCCGGAGCAGCCATCACGCTGGCCCCGAGAAGCTGTGTTGCAAAGAGCTGCCTCGCCTGGTCAAGCGGAATTCCCAGGGATTGTGCATACGAATTACCCAGTATCTGAATATAAGCAGCCATAACCCCCCCTGCAATTGTAGCCATTCCCCCAATCATAATAGTAAGGATCTCGCTTCGTGTCATCCCCTTTATGAAGGGTTTAATCATAAGTGGTGCTTCTGTTTGTCCCACGAAAATATTAGCCGTACATGAAAGTGACTCGGCACCGCTGGTTCCCATAAACTTAGCCATCACCCATGCCATTCCCTGAACGATCCTCTGCATTATTCCGAGGTAATACATTATTGACATGAGACTGGCGAAGAAAATAATTGTGGGCAGAACCTGGAATGCGAAAAACATTCCGAGACTCCCATCCTGCCCGGGGGATACAGCAAGGCTCCCGAAAACAAACTTTGCACCTTCGGTAGTAAAATTTAACAGCAGAACAAAAAATCCGCTCACCCAGTAAAAAAAATCTTTTGGCCAGCTGAGAGGCGAAAAAATTGTTCCAAGGAAATCACCCTTAAGAATAAGAATAGCAAATATAACCTGGAGAACGATCCCGCTTATAACCAGCCGCCAGTTAATATTCTTTTTATTGTTCGAAAAAAGGAAAGCTATTCCCAACAGTAAAATAAGACCGAGTATCCCCCGGAATAAACCAGTAATATCCATCAGAGACCTTCTTCTTTAGGGATGTAATGACACTTCCTGCACCTTGCTTCATAGATATCTGAAGCTCCAACAACAACACGTTCAGGTGCATGGGTTTTCCTCTGAGTTTTGTCAGCAGGATTTCCGCATACTACGCAGATAGCAAGCGTTTTAGTTATATACTCTGCGATTGAAAGCAGCTGGGGCATAGGCTCAAACGGCACGCCTTTATAGTCCTGATCCAGTCCCGCGGCTATTACACGTTTTCCCTGGTTGGCCAGGGTATTACAAACATCAACAATAGCGTTTGAAAAAAACTGGGCTTCATCAATACCTACAACCTGTATATCAGCGGCAAGCTGAAGAATGTCATCGGGATTATCAATTAATAAAGAGGGCAGCGACTGGTCGCTATGAGATACAATTGCCTTTGCAGAAAACCTTGTATCGATGCGGGGTTTGAAAACAAGCACACTTTGTCGTGCTATTTCAGCACGGCGGAGCCTTCTTATCAATTCCTCTGTTTTCCCGCTGAACATACATCCGGCAATAACTTCAATCCAGCCTGTATTCCTTGGGAGAGAATGGGGGGTATATTCCATCATAGATTTTCTTACTTTAAATTATCGTCCCCGAAAGGGAAGGGTAAAAGTTCACCAGTTTTATAAATTTTTAATTCTATATAATGATTTATAAGAACCACATCAATACCGCTGCAGAAGTCATTCAAAACCTGGCGGCATGATCCGCATGGGGAACAAAAACCCGGATCGTCACTTGCTATCGCAATGGCTTTAAATTTTCTATATCCCTCGGAGAGTGCTTTGAAGAGCGCAACCCTTTCAGCACAAATAGTAAGACTGTAAGAGCTTGATTCAATATTTCCTCCGGTAAAAACTTTTTCATCTTCAGTTAAAAGAGCCGCACCTACCCTGAATTTTGAATAGGTTGGAATTGCTTTCGTTTTGGCTTCTACTGCTTTTTGTGCGAGTTCTTTGTAATCCATTTCAATAAGAATTTTGTTGACAAAAATAGAGCATTAAATAGATAATTCAAACATACTTTTTGGTATTAATGGATAATAGGAATTATGCCGTTCACAGTTGTTTGCCGGATTTCCGGAGCCTCGCGGCCGTCTGTTTCTTTTTGAATACGAAATAGAAAGTAGGAGTAAAAAATTTATTTACCAGGCTGGCTCTATCGGATGCAATAAACTTAAGCAAAGAAATTAATCCTGATTTTTTAATGAAGGAATAAAGTGAGTTATGAAAGTCACTCCATAATATGCCTGATGGATTAACAGATAATATCTCAACTATTTCCTTCGTTTTCAGTTGATCATTAAAAGCTGAAAACAATTTCTTTATATCTTTTAGCGAAAGCAGTTCCGCAATATCAAATCTTTGCTCATCTTCTTTCCTGAAAAATTTTAGGAAATATTTTTTAATAGTATCTCTTTTGCACAAGGATAAAAATGGAATTCCCCAATGAGGGTCAGAAATGATGTTAAAGACTGAAAATTTATTAGGTGTACTCAGGTAGATGATTCCGTAATCTTTAAGGACTCTCGCTAATTCTGTTACGATCAGATCTGTTTTTCCGCTATGCTCAATTACATCCTGCAGGATTATTAAATCAAAAGAAGAATTTTTAAATGGGAGGGATTCCCCTGAACCATTTATAAGCGGGTATTTTGCTTCAGATTCGTTCTGCCTTTTCAGTCGCAGCAGACTAATATCGAAACTGTAAACATTATTCTCTTCTGAGAATAATGCGGCAGTTCCTCCTTCACCTGAGCCGAGATCAAGTACCTGCAGACTTTTGCAGATAACGTCGGCTGAAACCAGGCTCAATACAATTTGTGCACGTTTTCTGGCATTTTGCCTGCCCTGCATCCACGTTTCGTAGTTGGGATGGTCAGGATTGAGCCAGACCGGTTCAGATAAGTTCATCCATTATTCTAATAAAAAATGAAAAAAATTCAGAATGCCTATAAACTAATCTCAGGGAATTACGATAATAAACCGGTAATTACAACTTTATTTTGAGAGATAAATGCCTAAAATTAAATCAAAAAATAAAAAATATACACCCAGACCACTCGGCTGTCCCGCTGTTCATAGAAAGAAAAAAGCATTAAATATCTTATATTTCATATTAGGGACCATCGGTTTCATTTTCCTGAACCTTGTATTGTATCAGATGACTGCAATTTAATGATAAACTGCTATTTCCATTCCGGCTTTACGAATAATGAGTTGAAAAAATTGATTATCAGAAAGATTTCATAAGTAATATTAAGGTAAAGCAGCTGGATGGGGTTGAATTTATAGCTAAAACGTTCCTGCATAAAGTATAAGATCATAATATCTGTTGTAATTTTAACAACAGCCAGCCAGGCAATGTTTATATCCAGAAACATCAGGATTGGTGAAAATAGCATAAACAGATTCAGTAAATGCCAGCCGCTGATTATTATTTTATTTTTCAAGCTGTAATGAAATGACGATTGAACATGCCGGGATTTCTGGCGGAGATAATCTTTCAAATTATCTGCCGTATAGGAATAGACAAAAGCGTTTTTATCATAAAACACTTTAATTTTCAATTTATTTTTTACAGCCTCACGCAGAAGCAAATCATCATCTCCGCTGAGAGTCTCCAATGTATTACTATACCCTCCAATTTTGAAGAAAGCTTTTTTAGAAAATCCCAGGTTCCTGGCTGCAGCCGTATAAGGTAATCCCAGCGAGGCAAGACTAAAAGACAGGAAGTGATTTTTAAGATTTTCCATACAGGCAACGCTGCTTATAAAATTATTCTGCTTCCTTATCAGGGGGGCGGGGCCAAATATAAAATCATATCCCTGCTGAAAAATAGAAGCACAAACAGTCAACCACTGGGGTGAAACGATGCAGTCAGCATCAGTCACCAGAATATTTGAATTTCCGGATTTCTCTATTCCCTTAAGCAAAACCCCTCTTTTAGACGGCAATAGTTTTTCCTCAGCTCTTATGACGCTTAAATTGTTCATAGTATCCGCAGCTTTAAGGGCAATCTCGTATGTCCCATCGGTTGAGCTATCATCTATAATAATTGTTTCAAATTTTCCGGCGGGGTAATTTATATTTTTTATGGATCCAATGAACCTTTCTATGTTGTGTGACTCATTCTTTGCCGCTGTCACAACCGATATCTCAACATCGCCGCTGATCAACGGAATTTTCCGAAGCAGTTTAACCAGGCCTGATACAAGTATCAGCTGAGCCAGCAGGTAGAATATGGAGATAAAAATCATCACAGTATAACTGTTTACTTCATTTTATTTGAAATCACCTAAAGATACAATTGTAGTTGATATTACTCCAAATCATATCATTTCGCATCTTTCGCAAAAAAAGCGATAATATTGACGGCAGGCGAAAAAATATTTTAGTTATAAAAAAATTTTGTTTTTTATAAATAAAAATTATTATCTTAATCTTACCTTTGTAAATGAATAAACACTTTGAGAATTAATATTTTATAATTGATACGATTTACCTTTTCCAATAATTTTTTCCCGATAAAAACAGGAATAATTAAAAATCAGGGCACACTTCTGTCTGCTTTAACGGTTCTTCGTATTTATTTCTCTCGGGTTTTTAATCAGTCTTAGCAACTGATTCTTGGGCACTCAATAGAAAAAAATCATTTCATTAATGATCTATATAAATAACTCACATATAAACTCATCAAATAAGGAGACCTTATGAGGAGGCATTTACCGATTATTGTCATACTTGGTATCATATCAGTATGGACAATGAACTCATTTGCTCAAAATTCAGATCCAAGGATGTGGAGTATTCATTTTCCGAAAGAGGGACAGTTCTATGATGTTCCCCCTGGAAACCTTGAGTACAAAAATCCAAACACAAAGTCTTTGGTGTACAATTTTCGTGATCAGATCGTAGAAGTACTGCCGAATTTCCGTGTTCATCCAAGCAACGCTTCACAAAGCGAAGTGCCTATTACAAGAGGAATGGACCCGAATATTCTGTTTGCTTCATCAAACGTTTTTATTTCAAGTTCTTTCTTTTTCAGTGAAGGTGTTTACGTTTCAATCGATGGCGGAAACAACTGGTTCGGAAGTGATACCTGCTCCGCATCTCCTATCTCTGACCATGGCGGGGATCCTGGTCCTGGTGTAGGTCCCGATGGAACACTCTATATGTCATACCTGCCTGGTTCATACAATTCAATTAAAGCTGCCTATTCTTCCGATTATGGCGCTACCTGGTCAGCCGGTGCGGTTCTGCAGTCTGGTTCAATGGATAAAAATCATACAGCTGTAGATAACGTTCCTGGAAGTCCTTACCTTGGAAATGCTTATGTAACCTGGTCAGACTTCAGTCAGTCTGCTCCATCGGCAACAGTTGCATATTCTACAAATGGAGGAGTAAACTGGTCTGCATTTCAACATATTAATACAGTTGCAGCGGGACACTATTCACAGGGAGTTAATGGTGCAGTAGGTCCTGATGGAACTATTTATGTCGCATGGCAGAATCCAGTTTCAGCAAGTCCTTTCACAGGTGATTTTGTTGGCTTAGGAAAGTCAACCGATGGCGGTGCTACCTGGACATACAACAATAACGTCTACGATTGTAATGGTATTAGAGGAACTCTCAGTTTTCCAGGAGGCAGTCAGATCAGAACTAATGATTTCCCCTGGATGGCAATCGATGTTTCAAGCGGTCCGAGAAATGGTTGGATGTATATCGTAACTGCTGAGAAAAATCTTGCTCCTGCCGGTTCTGATGCTGACGTTGTTATGCACGTTTCAACTGATGGCGGAACTACATGGTCAGCTGGTATAAGGGTTAATCAGGATGCGCCGAATAACGGTCAATATCAGTATATGCCTGCGGTTTGTGTTGGCGAAGATGGTGCAGTTAACGTGGTTTATTACGATACCAGGAATTCTGAACCTGTTGGCGGGCTTCCGGACTCTGCTCAGGTTTATGTATCAAGATCAACCGATGGAGGTGTTACTTTTGAAGACTTCCAGGTAAGTGATCATAGCTTCAGACCAAAACCTATTGCAGGTCTTGCTGGCGGATACCAGGGAGATTATATAGGTATAGTAGAAGCGAACGGAGTTGTTTATCCTTATTGGTGTGATGACATCACCGGTATTTACCAGGCATGGACAACCCAGGTAACTTTTGAACCTCCATGCACCATTGATGCAGCTTCTAATCCAAATCCAGTGAGCGGTGCTACGAATGTAGATATTAACCTCTCACAGCTTACCTGGGATAATGGAGCAGGTGATAATGAAAACGAACTCTATTTCGGAACGAACCCTGCAACACTTGATCTTGTACAATCAGGATCACTTTCAACATCGTGGAATATAGATCCCAGCTATCTACCTTTAGATTATTATACAACTTACTACTGGAAAGTAGTGGAAATTGGTGATACTTGTTCTTCAAGCATCACATTCCATTTCAAAACCATGCAGGATCCAAATTTCCATATGGTCTCAGATACGCTCTATCCTCAGAGTGCTGATTATTGGACCGGTACAACTGATGGAACCACAAAAACAGATATCAGTGAAGTAAGAACTATCGATCCTGAAGTTGGCTGGATGGCTTTTGATATCAGTTCTATTCCAAGCGAAGCAACAGTAACAGGCATTTCACTTAATGGATATGTCAATGCAACAAACTGGCCATACTGGAGTGCTACTCCAATGCCCGATAATCCTGTAACCAGCAGTGCATCTACTGTATACAATGATGCAATGGCAGGATACGATCAGGGAGTGGCTTATTTATATTCTAACGAAGCTCAAGGTTTTTCAACAGGCTGGCATACATGGGCGTTGGCAAACGGAGCTGTCCCCGATCTTCAGGCTGCTGTCACAGGGTCTCAAGGTTGGTTCGCAACCGGAATTGTTGATCGTGATTTCTCAACAACTTACTATATCAACTTCGACGGCTGGAATGAAACAAATCCTCCCTATATCGTAGTTGATTATTTTTATATCACACCGGTTGAACTTTCCTCCTTTACTGCTTCTACAGATAACGGAACAGTAAATCTGAACTGGTCAACTGCTACAGAGACTAATAACAAGGGCTTTGAGATAGAACGTAAATCAGCAAACGGTGAATTCCAGAAAGTTGGATACGTTGCAGGTTTCGGTACTACAACTGAACCAAAGAGTTATAACTTCGCAGATAATAAGGTTGAAGGAGGAGAGTATACCTACAGATTAAGACAGCTTGATTTGAATGGTTCATCTTCTTACTCAAACCTTGTAGAAGTTGAAGTAACCACTCCGAAGGTATTCTCCCTTGAGCAGAATTATCCGAATCCTTTTAACCCGACAACGCTTATTCAATATTCAATTCCTGCTGATCAGCGTGTGAAGCTGAATGTGTATAACCTTCTCGGCCAAAAAGTTATGACTCTTGTTGACGGTATACAAAAATCCGGTCAGCATGAGGTCAACTTCAACGCTTCCGGACTTGCAAGCGGAATTTATTTCTACAAGCTTGAAGCCGGAACACAATCATCCATTAAAAAGATGATCTTAATGAAGTAATATATTACTTCAGGGTTAAAGGGTTTTAACATTTAACCTGGATTTAAATTTATTCTAAGGCTGCTCATTATGGGCAGCCTTTTTCTGTTTAAAAAGCTTCTTGTTTTTTGATTATAAAATTCACTATGTTTATTCGACTTAATAAAAATTGAGTTTAACCAAAAGTAAATTGTCAGATTTGGTTCAACCGTTGATAGATATACTTATACAGGCCAAGATTCAATATTAAAACTCCTCGCTGATTTCAGCAGCTCATCATTACAATCACTTTCCTTACGATATTATTAATTTTGAAAATAATGGACCTTAACCCCAATAGTGAAAAAATCACCAATTAACTTAAAATCAAACTCATCAACTAAGGAGATCTTATGAGGAGTCATTTACCGATGGTTGTTCTGCTTGTAGTAATGTGCAGCTGGACAACGAATTTGTTTGCTCAGAGTTCATCGCAGGATCCTAGATGGTCCAGACCAACAATAGATTTTACGAATTCCGTAATTCAGAATAGTACCTGGCAGCCTGCCCCACAGTTTCATAGACAGTATATCTTCAGAGATCACGTTGCCGATGTCAGCCCTAACTTCAGACCCCATCCTACAACAAATACTTCTCAGTCTGAATTAAGCGTTGATGTTCACCCTACTGATGAAAACATGGTATTCAGTTCGGCAAACTCCTCAAACTGGCCGGTTTCAACCATATATGGTACCGGAGTTTATTGGAGCTTCGACGGAAGTTCAACCTGGAACGGAAATGATATCCCGCCCTTTGGAGTCAACGGCGGCGATCCTGCATCTGTCATTGGACCCAATGGTTATATGTATGAAGCGTACCTGACTGGCGGATCGTATGCGATTGGGATGGCGGTATCTACTAATAATGGAAGCAGCTGGACAAATCGCATAGTCAATTCCACTGCAGGCGATGACAAAGAACATATGATGGTAGATAAAACTGCCGGCAGTCCTTATGAAAACAACCTTTATGTAACATGGACAAATTTTGCGGGAGCTAGCGAGGTGGTACTCAGGTCCTCAACTGACTTTGGATCTATCTGGGCGCCGATGGTAAATCTTTCTGGAAGTATTACTCCAACTGGAGCTTCTTTCGCTCAGGGTGCTAATGTTCAAACCGGACCTAACGGAGAGGTATATGTTACATACTGCGTATATGATGCAAATTGGACGGATGGAGAAGATGCCATCGGATTTTCCAAATCAACAGACGGTGGAGCTACATGGGTAACCACAAGAGCTTACGATCATGTTAATTTCGGTATCCGTGGTTATTTGTCAAGCAAAGGCGGTATGAGAGTGAATTCTTTCCCGAATATGGCTGTAGATAGATCAGGTGGTCCTAACGATGGAACTATTTATATTTGCTGGCCTCAAAGAAGCGTTGCTCCGGCAGGTAATGATCCCGATGTTGTAATGATAAAGTCAATTGATGGTGGAACAACCTGGTCTGCCCCTTTCAGAGTGAATGATGATCCTCTTAATAATGGTAAGGATCAGATATTTCCATGGTGTACCATAGATCAGTCTACAGGTCAGCTCCTGGTTGTTTTTTACGACAGCCGTAATGTAACCAATAATATGGCTGAAGTTTATTTGGCTTCATCTTATGATGGAGGAAATTCATTTAATAATTTCGTTGTAAGTGATCAGTCCTTCGCGTTCGGTCCAATCTCAGGATTTGGAGATAGTTACGGTGGTGACTATATAGGAGTTGCGGCGGTCAATGATGTGGCTTATCCATTCTGGATGGATAGCAGGACCGGCAACTCTCAAGGCTGGATGTCAAAAGTTACCTTCGCTCCTCCGTGTCCCGTTGGAGTTGCTTCAGATCCTAACCCGGAAAACGGAGCAACAGATGTGGATATTAACCTTTCACAGTTGAGCTGGACAAACGGTGTGGATGCGGTTTCCAACGAATTATACTGGGGTACTGACCCCGGTAACCTTACGCTTGTTCAGAGCGGAAGCCTTGCTACAAGCTGGAATATTACAGGTGGACCGCTTCAATTCTTTACCACCTACTATTGGAAAGTAAGTGAGATTGGTGATACATGTACTTCAAGTTTTACTTTCAACTTTAAGACTATACAGGACCCGAATTTCCAGATAGTCTCAGATACTCTCTATCCTCAGAGTGCTGCTTACTGGACCGGCTCAACAGATGGGATCACAAAATCTGATGGTGAAGTAAGAACTCTCTATCCTGAGCTCGGATGGATGGCTTTTGATATTAGCTCCATCCCAGTTGAAGCTACAATAACAGGCATATCATTTTCCGGATATGTAAATGCTACAAACTGGCCTTACTGGAGTATTACACCAATGCCGGATAATCCTGTAACCAGCGGTGCTGCTACTATATATAATGATGCTCTTGCCGGATATGACCAGGGGACTGCCTATTTATACTCTGACGAATCATCAAGTTTTTCGCCTGGATGGCATGACTATACCTTGGAAAACGGGGTCGTCCCGGATCTTCAAGCTGCTGTTAGCGGCTCGCAAGGCTGGTTCGCGATGGGTTTTGTCGATCGTGATTTCTCAACCAGCTATTTTGTCAACTTCGACGGCTGGAATACCGCCCAGCCTCCTTATATAGTTGTTGATTATAACTACATCACGCCGGTTGAACTTTCCTCATTTACTGCTGCTGCCGGTATAGGAACAGTAAACCTCAACTGGTCAACAGCTACAGAGACCAATAACAAAGGCTTTGAGATCGAACGCAAATCAACAAACGGTGATTTCCAGAAAGTGGGATACGTAGCAGGTTTCGGTACAACAACTGAACCTAAGAGCTATAAATTCACAGATAACATGGTCGAAGGAGGAGAGTACACATACAGATTGAGACAGATCGATCTGAATGGTTCAGCCTCTTATTCAAACACGGTAGAAGTTGAAGTTAATGCACCCAGGATATTCGCACTGGAACAGAATTATCCGAACCCTTTCAATCCGGCTACTATTATTAAATATTCCATCCCTCAGGATCAGCAGGTAAAACTGAACGTATACAATCTGCTTGGAGAGAATGTAATGACTCTGATTAACCGGTTCCAGAAAGCAGGTCCGCACGAAGTTAATTTCAATGCTTCAAACCTTGCAAGCGGTGTTTATTTCTACAAACTTGAAGCCGGTATACAGATCTCAATCAAGAAAATGATCTTGATGAAGTAAAGTTCATCCTGATCTAAAGCTTAACGAAGAGGCTATCTCATAAGTGTCATTCCGAATTTATTTCGGAATCTAATTATTCGATTTCGAATTGAATTAGAATCAGAAACCATTTCAGGTTGACAATTTCAGACTTTTGAGACAGCCTCTTTTTTTATCCCAATTTGACGGCAATTACCGGTTAGAAAATTTTAGGATAGGGGTTTCAGGGAGTACAGGTTTAAGCAAATTATTTTTATATTTTTGCATTCAATATTAAAGAGCTGAAAACCCGGAGTATGAAAAAAGCATTTCTATTTTATTTGCTGGGTATGCTTACAATCTCAGTAAATGCCCAGAATTCCTGGGAGAAAATTGATAGTCCTACTTCACATAGATTAACATCTGTGGTCTTTTCTGACAGTCTTAACGGATGGGCTGCCGGGGATTCCGGAATCGTTATTCACACCGCCGACGGCGGTAAAAGTTGGGAAACTCAATATCATAATGATTCGTTAAGTATTGTAAACCTTTGTTTTCTTGATGCTCAGTATGGTTTTGCGTCGGCTTCCAGCAGCATGTATGAACCATTCGGTTCATTTCTTCTGAAAACCACCAATGGAGGTGAGAGTTGGAGCGGTGATTATATGAGGATAGGTGAGTTATTCGTGAACTATGTTTGTTTTCTCGATTCACTTAAAGGTTTTGCCGTAGGATATCCGGGTTTTTTTATGAGAACATCTGACGGAGGCGAATCGTGGAGACCCGTAACCCGCGATTCTTCAATATATGCAGGATATCCTCCATACAAAATTAAATTTTTGAATGAGACTTATGGTTATGCGTGCGGAGGTGTTCGTGACGTTACTGGAGTAATCTGGCGTACAACCGATGGAGGATTAAGCTGGGATACTGTAGTTGATACATCATCGGCTCCCCCTGAGCCCCTTTTTGCGCTTCAGATTTTTGACTCTCTTAATGTTATTGCGATGGGGGGTGATCCCGAATACGGTGCAAGTACTATGAGGACTTCAGATGCCGGTAATTTTTGGCAGTATGATACACTACGAATTTTATGGTATCCGCTTGAAGTCGGATTCAGGACTGCTTCAGAAGGTTGGGCGCCTATGGGACCAAAACTTGGTTTTTTATATTCTTCCAATGCCGGTGTGAACTGGTCTCTCATACCAACTCCCGATTCTGCCTATGTCACTAATATTAATTTTCCGGATTCTTCTCACGGCTATGCAGTAGGCATAAATGGTACTATCTTAAAATATACGTATCAAAAACCTAATGAAGTAATCGCTGATGCAGGAGAAATCGGTTCATTTCATCTCGGACAAAATTATCCTAATCCTTTTAATCCTACAACAAGTATAAGCTACCAGGTAGGATCCGCCGGGATGGTTACTTTAAAAGTGTATAATATTCTCGGTAAAGAGATAGCTTCGCTGATTAATGAATATAAACCTGCCGGCAGCTATTCAGTTGAATTTGACGGGAGTAACCTTTCCAGCGGTGTATATTTTTACCGGTTAGAGGAAGGTGCATTTACAGACGTAAAAAAGATGATATTACTCAGGTAGTTACTTCACTGTTCATTAGCAGATGTCTGTCGCCGCTTATTCCCAGTCTTCTTCGAGGAGCCAGCCTTCCGCCAGTTCCTGCTTAATCCCTGTTATGAACCTGGAAGGTTTTGAAAGTGTCATACCTGCTTCACGGTCGAACATATTCATTGGATAGGTGATAAATAAATTCTGTTTTGCCCGGGTTGAAGCCACGTACATCAGCCTTCTCTCTTCTTCTAATGCATCGATGTTTTCGGCAGACCTGTAGGATGGGAAAAATCCTTCAACAGCATGAATAATAAAAACTGAATGCCATTCTAATCCTTTTGCTGAATGTATCGTGGAAAGTGTAAGATATTCTTCTTCCTTGTCTGCAGGACCAATATCAATAACGCTGTCTATAATAGGTTCAATTGCCATATCTGCAAGCAGGGTATCCAGCGTTTTATAATTCTCCGCAATATTCTGAAAGATTTCAAGGTCCTTGTTCCGCTTATTAAAATCATCGTACTTCTGCTTGAAAATGGGATGGTAGTAATCGAGAACAAGCTGAAGTTTTTCTGATGGCAGCGATTTTTCTGTATGAAGCTTATAAAGAAGCTGGAAGAGATTTACCATCCTGTCATTGTATTTGAAGGATGGCTGCTGATCGGGACTAGATTTAATCGACAGCCTGGCCAGTGCAAGTTCGTCAAGAATTTTTTGGGCCGTTTTTGGTCCCACTCCTTCGTGCAGTAGCAGTACTCTGTACCAGCTGACAATGTCTTTCGGGTTGGCGGCAATTCTTAAAAAAGCAAGTACATCTTTTATATGCGCTGTTTCAATAAACTTCATTCCTCCGAATTTCTGGAAGGGAATATTTGCCTTGCCAAGTTCTATTTCGAGGTCAAAAGAAAAAAAAGAAGATCTGAAAAGGACAGCTATATCGCTTAAGGGAATGCCTTCTTCTCTCAGTTCAAGGACTTTCTCAACAATAAATTTCGACTGAAGGTTCTCCGTTGATGCAGCAATTATATTGGGTAAAGCTCCGCCGGGTTTCCTTGTATAAAGATGTTTCTCGTATTTCTCTGCTGCATTTTCAATAATGTGATTAGTAAAATCTAGTACCGGCTGTATACTCCTGAAGTTTTCTTCCAGTTTGATGATCTTGACATCCTTAAATAGATTCGGGAATTCCATAATGTTCTTGAAATTAGCTCCTCGGAAAGAGTAGATTGACTGGGAATCGTCACCTACAACCATTACATTATTATTGTTCTGTGAGAGTCCCTGAACTATATCAGCCTGTAGTTTATTAGTATCCTGGTATTCATCAACCATCACGAAATTAATTGTGGATAAGAGCGACTTTGCACCCGGCGAAAGTTCTTTCAGAAATTTGTCAAGGTATACGAGCAGGTCGTCGTAATCAAATAAATTATTTTTTCTCTTATACTCCTGAAATACCTTATTTATTGCAAGCATCTTTTCGAGCTGTTCTATAAAATGAGGGTAATCTTCTTCAATGATTGTTTCAATCTTTCTGCCGGTATTTACGCTCAGACTGAATACTTTATTAAGAGTCTGTTTGTTTGGGAATCTTTTTTCTTTACCTACTAATCCCGACTGGTTCCTAATCAGGTTAATAACATCCTCGCTGTCCCCCTGATCCAGAATTGTGAATGACGGATTTATTCCGAGGGCTTTTGCATACTTACGCAAAGTAAGGTTAGCGAATGAATGAAACGTTCCTCCCCTGATCTTTGAGCACCGGTTGTCCAGAAGTATAGAGGCCCGGTTCATCATCTCGTTGGCTGCCTTACGTGTGAAAGTAAGCAGCACAATTGACTGTGGGTCATAACCCAGCTCAACCAACCTTGCTACTCTGAACACCAGCGTTCTTGTTTTTCCTGTTCCTGCACCGGCAATGATAAGGTATGCTCCTTCAACAGCGGATGCAGCCTCATACTGAGCAGGATTAAGTTCATCCTGGTAATTAATTGTAAAACGGGACTCATCCATTTCACGTTTAATAAAACCGGATTGTCCCGTTTCGTGTATTCGTTTTAACTTATATTTCTTCTGGATCATCTACGCAAATATTTTGGCTTTCCAAGAATTTCTGAAACAACAATATAGTCCTGCAGTGCTTGAGTAGAATACAATTTTTTCTGCAACTCTTCAAAAGGGTACGGTACTTCTTTATTCCGGTCAGCCAGCATTCGTTCAAATCTCTCAGCTTCCTTTGCAACAGCCGCATCAACAAAAGTTGATTTCTTATAATTAGTAATAGTATGCCAGCTCTTTTCAAGCCGGTTTTCTTTTACTGATTGTTCATGCCATTCTGCGTCTTCGGTATGCCACTCGCTGTCCTCCGTATGCCATTCTTTATCTTCCGTATGCTCTGCATCTGCATCAGGCACTCTCCTTACTTCAGCTTTTTCGGCTTCCGGTTCCATTTTACGCTGACTTGTATAATCACCTTCTCCTTTAAATAAACCTTCAATCTCCTTAAGGATATCATATTCACCCTGTCTTCCCTGCTTTTCATAGCCGGGGGAAGAATAGTTGTTATTTGTTCCACCGCCTGGAGAATTTGAAGGACGCGGCGGCTGCTTATCTTTATCCTTTTTCTTAAATAAGGAGTTGAGGAAAGCAAAAATTATAAACAGGTAAATGAGTATCTGAATATAGTCGCCCATCAGCTGTCTTTATCCTTTTTTCTCTCTGGTTTGGAAATGGCGTTTCTCATATCCGTATCTGATTGTATATTTTTCATCCCGTAATAATCCATAATTCCAAGGTTTCCTGACCGGAATGCTTCAGCCATTGCTTTAGGAATTTCAGCTTCAGCCTCTACCACCCTTGCACGCTGCTTTGCTACCTCGGCTATATTTTCCTGTTCTGTTGCCACTGCTGACGCACGTCTTTCCTCGGCTTTTGCACGGGCGATCTTTAAATCAGCCTCAGCCTGGTCAGTTTGAAGTTTCGCTCCGATATTTTCACCAACATCAACATCTGCAATATCTATCGAAAGTATCTCAAATGCTGTACCTGAATCAAGTCCTTTAGCAAGTACACTTTTTGAGATCCTGTCCGGGTTTTCAAGAACATGTTTATGAGAATCACTGGAACCGATTGTAGATACTATTCCTTCTCCAACCCTTGCAAGAATTGTAGCTTCACCGGCACCTCCTACAAGCCTTTCAATATTGGCTCTTACAGTAATTCTTGCAATCGCTTTGAGCTGGATACCGTCTTTTGCCACTGCGGCGACTACTGGCGTCTCGATTACTTTTGGTATGACTGACATTTTGACAGCTTCTAAGACATCACGGCCTGCCAAATCTATCGCAGTTGCACGCTCAAATGTCAGACCCAGGTTTGCTTTGTCAGCTGAAACGAGGGCATTAATTACCTTTACAACGTTCCCACCCGCCAGGTAATGAGCCTCAAGTTTGTTCTGTTCCACCTTTATTCCGGCTTTAGTTGCTGTAATCATACTTCGTACAATTACTACCGGTGGAACTTTTCTTAGTCTCATTCCTATAAGATCTTTGAAAATTTTTAGTTTTACCCCTGAAAAAAAGGCTGTAATAAACAAACCTATTGGTACAAAATAGAGGAAAACCATTAAAAAAAGGATTATTGCGATTATGATAACGATTGACAGTCCGGTTAAAGCTTCCATTGAGGGCACTCCGAAGAATTTATAATTGGATTTTAATTTTACTATATATTTACTTTATTAGCAATAAACGCTCACTATTTTAGACAGTTATCTTCTCTATTTGAAATTATTTATTTTGAACCAGAGGGGGGTTTTGTACCAGATTTGATTTGAACTACGCATGCAACATACCTCACTTTTAATGGTATAATAATTGTTTAATTAAGATAGAGAAAATAAAAGATCGGTAGTAACTTGGTTTAATTAACGAATACAGATTTTTAATAATTATAAATAAATCATAAATGAGGTATTTTTTTGAACTTTTGTTTGCTTGATTGCAGGAATATCTATTTATATATTAACAAGAGAGTTTAGCATAAGAGTAAAAAACCTCATTTGAAAGTAAGGAATCATTATGGATGGAAATTTCTCAGACAGACTTCAGGATGTAATCAGGTTAAGCCGTGAAGAAGCACTTAGGCTGGGCCATGACTATATCGGAACTGAGCATTTATTATTAGGAATAATCAGGGAAGGTCAGGGAGTTGCTGTAAGAATTCTCAGGAATCTCGACTGTGATCTCATGAAACTTAAAAAAGCAATCGAAGATACTGTTAGAACTTCAGGCGGCACTCTTACAATTGGGAATATACCGCTGACGAAACAGGCTGAAAAGGTTTTGAAAATTACACAGATTGAATCGAAAATTTATAAGGCTGATGTTATTGGTACAGAGCATCTGCTTTTATCACTTCTAAGGGACGAAGATAATATCGCTACACAGATACTTCACCAGTTTAATGTGACTTACGATTCAGCCAGGGCTGAGCTCAATTCCATGCTCAGCAGCAAAAATCCGAAAGATCCGGCAGGAGCTGTTCCGCCTGCAGATAAGAAAGTTGAAAGAACAAAAACGCCTGTGCTTGATAACTTCGGACGCGATCTTACTAAATTCGCGATGGAAGATAAACTTGATCCGGTTGTCGGCAGAGAGAGAGAGATCGAGCGTGTAGCACAGATCTTAAGCAGGAGGAAAAAGAACAATCCAGTACTGATTGGTGAGCCGGGAGTTGGAAAAACTGCGATTGCTGAAGGACTTGCCTTAAGGATCATGCAAAAGAAAGTCCCCCGCATCCTTCAGGAAAAAAGAGTAGTAACTCTTGATCTTGCAGGACTGGTTGCCGGAACAAAGTACCGCGGTCAGTTTGAAGAAAGAATGAAAGCTTTGATGAATGAGCTGGAAAAAGCAAAAGAAGTTATACTGTTCATTGATGAGCTTCATACAATAGTTGGTGCCGGCGGTGCTTCGGGATCACTTGATGCATCTAATATGTTTAAGCCTGCTCTTGCGCGGGGCGATATACAGTGTATCGGTGCAACAACCCTTGATGAATACCGTAAGTATATAGAGACCGATGGCGCCCTCGACAGAAGGTTTCAGAAGGTCATGGTTGAACCGCCCAGTTATGAAGAGACGCTTCAGATATTGGAGAACATTAAATTTAAATATGAGGAACATCATCATGTACGTTATAGTACTGCTGCCATTGATTCCGCTGTAAGACTGAGCAACAGGTATATAACCGACAGACATCTTCCTGATAAAGCAATTGATGTAATTGATGAAGCTGGTTCAAGAGTACATATGGGTAACTTTGAAGTTCCCCAGGAAGTTCTTGACCTTGAAGATAGTATAGAAAAAGTAAGAGTTGAAAAAGCTGCAGTTGTTAAGAGACAGGATTATGAAGAAGCTGCACGTTTAAGAGATAAGGAAAGAAACCTTCAGTCTGATCTTGAAATTGCACGCAGGGAATGGGAAGCAAAGACGAAGGATATCGTCCACGACGTTAGTGAAGAGGATATAGCTACAGTTGTTGCAATGATGACAGGTATTCCTGTTAACCGTGTTGCGCAAACTGAATCCCAGAAGCTGCTTAATATGACCGACTCACTTAAGAAACAAATTGTAGGTCAGGATGAGGCAGTAGGTAAGCTTACAAAAGCAATTCGCAGGACAAGAGCCGGGCTAAAGAGTCCGAACAGACCTATTGGAAGTTTTATCTTTCTTGGTCCTACAGGTGTTGGTAAAACTGAGTTATGTAAAGCCCTTGCCCGCTACCTGTTCGACAGTGAGAACGCACTCATTAGAATTGACATGAGTGAGTACATGGAGAAATTCTCCCTCTCAAGACTTGTTGGAGCGCCTCCGGGATATGTCGGTTATGAAGAAGGCGGTCAGCTTACAGAGAAAGTACGCAGGAGACCTTATTCAGTTGTTCTCTTTGATGAAATTGAGAAAGCTCACCCTGATATCTTCAGTATTTTGCTGCAGGTGCTTGATGACGGAATGCTGACTGACAGTCTGGGCAGAAAAGTTGATTTCAAGAATACTATAATCATTATGACATCGAATATCGGTGCAAGGGATATTAAGAACATCAGTTCATTCGGTTTCGGCGGCGAGGATGCAGCAGACAGGTATTCTAGTCTGAAGAACACCGTCGAAGAAGCGATGAGAAAGCTGTTCAATCCCGAATTCCTGAACCGTGTTGATGAAACAATTGTTTTCAGAAACCTCGAAAGAGAAGACATACTTCAGATCATCGATATCGAAATGCAGGATCTGATGAAAAATATTCACGATAATAAGATGGAGCTTGCTCTGGATCAGACGGCGAAGGAATTCCTGGTTGAAAAAGGATTTGACCAGAAATTCGGCGCCAGACCATTGAGACGTGCTATACAAAAGTACGTTGAAGACCCGATAGCCGAAGAGATACTGAGAGGTAAATTTAAAGAAGGCTCTAAAATAGTATCAAAACATGTTGAAAATATGGAAGAGCTTATATTCGTAATGGAGAATATGGATATCAACCTTACAGATGAAGAGGAAGAACAGCCTGGTAAAGGTGAATCCGGAACATAATATTTGTGTGAGTGGCTGCATACCATAAACACGAGAAGGCGTATTTCTTTTAATACGCCTTTTTTTTATTTAAATTTCCTCATCAGATATGATTGAAATCCGTCAAGCTGAATTTATTTCAGCATCTCCCTTGAAGAGTAAAATCTGTCAAGCTGAAGTTATTTCAGCATCTCTTTTGAAGCATAAAAGCTGTCATGCTGAATTTATTTCAGCATCGCTTTTGAAGCATAAAATCTGTCATGCTGAATTTATTTCAGCATCTCCGACATCAGAATTTAATAACATATAAATGGAGGCGATGATGCAGGTACTGGAAGAATCTAGAATAAATGAAAAGATAAGCAGCCTTAAAGGGTGGGAATATAAAAACAAGCAAATAGGGAAAGAATACGAGCTTAAAGATTTTAAGGAAGCTCTTAGCTTTGTGAATAAAGTAGGAGAACGGGCAGAAGAAATGGATCACCATCCTGATATTTTCCTGCACGACTGGAATAAGGTTAGAATAACTGTTTCGACACATAGCGCCGGCGGTGTTACTGATAACGACTTTAAGCTTGCAGAAAAAATAGAAAATATCTGAGAATGAATAAACGGTTGGAAGGACTACTGGAATTTTATAAAAAGGATCCGAACGATCCTTTTACTTTATACGGAATCGCACTTGAGTATGTGTCAGAAAAACAATTTGCTAACGCTGAGGAATATTTTAAGCTGCTGCTGGTAAACCATCCGGATTATGTCCCGGGATACCTCCAGTATGCTCAGCTGAGAGAAAAACAGGATAAAATTGACGACGCAAAAAAACTTTACATCAGGGGAATAGAAGCAGCAAATAAAACAGGTGATAAAAAATCAGCTAAAGAAATGGAGGATTTCCTAAGTGATCTCGAATGATTCTGATATTCTTGATATCTTTAAAAAAACAGGAGCTTTACTACAGGGACATTTTCTTCTAACATCCGGAAGACACAGCAATATGTACTTCCAATGCGCGAAGGTGCTTCAATATCCTGAATATACCGAACAGGTCTGCCGTATACTTGCAGAATATTTTAAGGACTATGAAATTGATACTGTAATTTCTCCTGCTATGGGTGGTATCATTGTCGGGCAGGAAGTTGCACGCCAGTTAAATAAAAGATCCATCTTCGCAGAAAGAGAAGACAAAAAATTAACCCTGAGAAGAGGTTTCACTATAGAGAAAGGGGAGAAGGTGTTAGTGTGTGAGGATGTTGTCACCACAGGAGGATCTGTTTTTGAGGTAATAGAGATTGTAAAAGCACAGGGTGGGGAGGTAGTAGGAGTAGGATTCATCGTAGACCGCAGCAACGGAAAAGTTGGTTTCGGATACCCTCAAAAAAGTACGATGAAAATGGAAGTAATATCCTATACACCTGATGAATGCCCGCTTTGCAAAGAAAATATTCCACTTGTTAAACCTGGATCAAGAAAAGTTATAGTATGATTTTTCTATTTTTGAGTATGTTCAATTATTTTTCCGGATTAACATATGAAAACCATTCTCATTTTTCTCTTTTCGTCATTTACCCTGTTCCCCCAGGTAAATTTCGATAACTACTTTAAAGACAAAACTCTCAGGGTAGATTATTTCCACACAGGCGACAGTCTTAAGGATTCTTATTCAATAGATGAGCTTAAAGAAGAGCCCTACTGGGGAGGATCAAAGACCAGTCTCATCGATTCTTTCAACTACGGCCGCTATGAAGTGAAAGTATATGATCAGGAGGAAAATAAACTAATCTTCTCTCACACCTATTCAACATTATTTGATGAATGGCAGACAACCGATGAAGCTAGACATACCGTAAAAACTTTTAGTGAAACCTTTACAATGCCCTTTCCAAAGGAGAAAATAAGAATTGAATTCTATAGTCGGGATAAGATGAATGCTCTTCATAAGAAATTTGAATACAGCGTCGATCCTGATAATTACTTTATTTCTCCTGAAAGACAGCTTGAATATCCCTCGTTCGAAGTGGTTCATAATGGTGATCCTGCGGTAAAAGTAGATATAGTGATGCTGCCCGAAGGATACACTAAGGATGAAATGGATGATTTTAAAGCCGACTGCAAAAAATTTGCTGAATATCTTTTTAAGGTTTCTCCATATTCTGAAAATAAGGATAAGTTTAATATATGGGGAGTTGAAGCACCTTCTCCTGAAGAGGGCACAGACGTTCCTGCCCGGGGAATATGGAACAAAACTCTGATGAATACCCGGTTTTATACTTTCGATCTTGAAAGATACTTAATGACCTCTGATTATAAATCAGTACGAGACCTGGCTGCCAATGCTCCATACGACCAGATATACATACTGGTTAATTCTGATAAATATGGCGGGGGTTCTATTTATAATTATTATTCGGTATGCATCAACAATAATATGTTCAGCGAATACGTGTTTTCTCATGAATTCGGACATGGATTTGCCTTCCTTGCAGATGAATACTACACCTCCGATGTTGCTTACAATGATTTTTATCCCCTGAGTGTTGAACCCCTTGAACCAAACATTACAACCCTGATCGATTTTGAATCGAAATGGGAAGATATGGTGGATGAGGGCACGCCTGTACCTACTCCTGCTACTTCAGAATACTCAGATAAAGTTGGAGCTTTTGAGGGAGGTGGTTATGTTGCAAAAGGTGTTTACAGGCCTATGGAAGACTGCAGTATGAAAACCGCGACCGTGAATAATTTTTGTCCCGTCTGCAAACGGGCGATTCAACGGATGATAAATTTCTTGACGAATTGAGCGGATTGACGGATTTTGCGTATTGGGCAAATTAATTGGTGAATTGAACAGATTTATCGAATAATTTCGTAAATTCATCAATTCATTAATTCGATAATTTATTAACCTGTGATTCGCGCAATTCGCAAATTCACCGAATTCGTATTTCGCTAAATCCGTAATTCGCCAAATACACAAATTCACACTATGGATCAGAGAAAACTATATAAAACAGTAGAGACGATAGCATCCCAGAAATTCCCTTCTGAAGAAAGCATGCTTATAGAGGTCTTGAACCAGATAATTTCTAACGAGCAGATTGACGTAAATGGAGGCAGGCTGTGGAAATTAAAGGTTGATGAAGGAAGTTACGCCCTGTTATACCAGACAGGTTCTGTGGATATAATACACCAGGATTTCAGGATTTTGATACGTGAATATCCCATATTTGATTTCATTGCCAAGGAACGTACGGTATTAGGAAACGAAACCAACGCAATTCTCAGGCAGAAAGGAATATTCAAATACTCTGCATCAGGAGTAGGGGATAAGGTAAAACTCAATGATAAACCCTATTATGAATACCTCCTTGCCCTGAACAGTGAGAACATTGATGATGATTTCAGGATTACCCTTAACATTATCGCCACGGCCTTAACCTCCCGGATTAAACAGCGAAGAGCAGCCTCTTCAGTATATCATCTTAAAGCTGATCTTGATAAGGCGAGGGAACTTCAGAAAAGCATATTGCCCGAGCATGAGTATCATTTCTTCGACTATGAGATTTTTGGTGTAACAAACCCTGCTGAAATAGTCGGTGGCGACTTCTTTGATTACCTCGAAGTAGGGGAAGACCGTCTTGGTGTAACGGTGGGTGACGCTGCCAGCAAAGGTGTTAGTGCATCGGCTGAAGCTATGTATATTTCAGGCGCATTAAGGATGGCAAGCAACTTTGAGCTTAAAATTTCCCCGATGATGAAGAGGATGAATGAGCTGGTAAATAAAATCTTTGCCGACGATAAATTTGCCTCTCTCTTTTACGGTGAGCTTTCGCCTGATAAAAGCGGATTATTTTTATACGCAAATGCCGGCCACAATCCGCCGTTCTTTCTTAATTACAAGACCGATGAAATATTTGAGCTGGCTCCCACAGGCCCGGTGCTGGGTCCAACTCCTCATGGAAAATATATTGTAGATAATATCAATTTCCGGAAAGACGATATCCTGCTAATTTATTCGGACGGTGTGACTGAATCCGCCGATGAGAATTTTGATTTATACGGTGAAGAGCGCCTTAAGAAACTCCTTATAAGTGTAAAAGATAAGTCTCCCAGGGAAATAACCTATATAATTCTCGAAGAGGTAATTAAATTCTCGAAAACCGGTCAGTATTCAGATGATAAGACCCTGGTTGTAATAAAGAAGAATAATTGATCTGAATAACAATTGCTGAACTACTGACATATATTCAAAGAAATTTTCCTTCGAATTGATTATTATTTAACATCAGATTTTGAGAAAGGTTTAGTAATGATCAAGTCAATTAATCCCGCAACAGAAGAAGAAATAAAATCCTACGATGAAATGGGCCTGGAAGAGGTCTCAAAAATTATCTCATCAGCAGAAAACGATTTTAACGAATGGCGAAGATCATTCTTTCAGCACACGATGTCAAATGATGAAAAATGCCGGTGCTATTTTAAGGAAACACAAAGAGAAATATTCACGGTTGATGACCGAGGAAATGGGAAAGCCTATCGTTCAGTCACGCTCTGAAGTAGAGAAATGTGCCTGGTTATGCGACTACTTTGCTGAGAACGGTGAGGAATTTCTGAAAGATAAAATAGTTGAGAGTGATGCTTCCAAAAGTTTTGTAACATTTCAGCCGCTGGGAGTAGTATTGGCAGTAATGCCCTGGAATTTCCCTTACTGGCAGGTCTTCAGATTTGCTGTGCCCGGCCTGATGGCCGGTAATGCAGGAGTTCTGAAGCATGCCTCAAATGTTACCGGCTGCGCTCTTGCAATCGAGGAAATTTTCAGAGAAGCAGGATTCCCGGAAAACTTATTCAGAACCCTGATAGTATCTTCTAAAAAAATGGATAAGGTGATTGAACTTGAAAAAATAAGGGCTGTAACATTAACGGGAAGTGTCCCGGCTGGAAAAGCAGTTGCCTCCAAAGCCGGATCTCTTATAAAGAAAACTGTTCTTGAACTTGGAGGAAGCGACCCATATGTGGTTCTTGAAGATGCCGATCTTGATGCAGCCGCCGATATTTGTGTAACTTCCAGGCTGATAAACGGGGGACAGAGCTGCATCGCTGCTAAACGGTTCGTAATCGTTGAGGAAGTTTATGATAAGTTCAGGGATCTGTTCGTTGAGAAGATGAAAGCAAAAAAGATGGGAGATCCTTTTGATGAATCAAATGACCTCGGTCCCCAGGCAAAAGATAATCTGCGTGATGATTTGCATGATCAGGTTAAAAAGAGTGTTGAGATCGGGGCAAAACTGCTGCTTGGAGGAAAGATACCTGACAGAAAAGGAGCGTACTATCCACCGACCGTACTTGAGAATGTGGGGCAGGGAATGCCGGCATATGATGATGAATTATTCGGTCCTGTCGCTTCACTTATCAGGGCAAAGGATGAGATAGAAGCCGTTAAGATAGCGAATGATTCGGTATTCGGACTTGGAGCCGCAGTTTTCACAAATGATGTTAACCGTGGAGAGCGGATAGCACGTGAAGAGCTTAATGCAGGAAATTGTTTTGTAAATGCCTTTGTGAAATCCGACCCGAGACTCCCATTTGGCGGAGTAAAAGAATCTGGTTACGGCAGGGAATTATCCTGGTTCGGCATCCATGAATTCGTCAACATCAAAACCGTCTATATTAAATGATCTCCTATACTCCCTCGTCGTTCCAGTTGTTATAGTCGGGACCTTTATCTTCATCGGGGAAGGGATCAACGGAATCCTGGCCGAGGTTCTCAATTGTGCCGTCTTTTCTTAAAATTACAAGCGAGGCATCAAGCCCGATCGCGATTTCCTTTGCAGCTTCTATGGCCTCCTGCTTCGTGTTTTTCTCATCAATTGGTTTGTCTTCCTCATTCCTTCTTACAGTCCATTTATTATCTTTCGGCATCACATATATCTTATTCATTGTCATTCCTTTTTGTAGAAAACTTAAAGAATAAATTATATCTTAACAGTGAGGTTTATCATTTATGCAGGATACTTTAAAACTTCTACCTGAATATTTATTAAAAAATGATACGGCACTGACTTCGGCAGACTTGTTTATACTGATACAGAAGCTGGGTGTAGCTATTCTTATAGGATTGCTGATAGGACTTGAAAGGGAGCATTCACGTCCGCAGGATGAAAAAATGTTTGCCGGAGTAAGAACAACTCCTTTAATTGCTCTGCTTGGTTTCGTTGCAGGCCTTGTAGCATCGTTTACGTCCTATTGGGTATACATAGTAATATTTGCGGGATTCGCTGCGCTGGTAACAGCATCTCACGTGTTTTCTGCAAAATCCGGTCGACCGGGAGGCACTTCCGAAGTGGCTCTCCTCCTTGTTTTTCTTCTTGGCTCGGTAGTTTATTTCAACTTTATAATCCTTGCGGCTATAATTGCTGTTATTGTTACTCTGTTCCTTACGCTTAAGATACAACTTCACAAGTTTGTAGGTAAAGTTAACGAAGAGGATTTATATGCTACTCTTAAGCTTGCTATAATTACAGTTATTGTTCTTCCGCTGCTGCCTGATAAAACTTATGGACCATTCGATGTGTTAAATCCGAGACTTATATGGTACATGGTTATACTTATAAGCGGGATAAGTTTTGTGGGGTATCTGCTAATTAAAGTATTCGGTGAAGGGAAGGGAATATTCATAACCGGACTACTGGGAGGAATGGTGTCAAGCACCGCTGTAACTTTTGCCCTCTCTAAAAAAAGTAAGGAGAATAGTTCGCTCTCACCTGAATTTGGTGTTGGGATCCTTCTGGCATCTACGATCATGTATTTAAGGGTCTTTATTGTTGTGCTTATACTGAACAGTAAACTGATTGAAGCTCTCTGGCTCCCACTACTGATGTTTACTATTGCGGGATTGGTTATAAGTGTAATAATGTCAAAGAAATTTACAAATGGAAAACACAATTCTATTGAACTCAATAACCCTTTCAGATTAAAACCGGCGATATTATTCGGCTTAATATTCGGAATCGTGATATTTGCTGCTAAAGCAGGACAAGTGTATCTTGGATCAGGCGGCCTTTATGCTGCCAGCGGTCTGGCAGGTCTTACAAGCGTTGACGCTATAGTGCTCTCTCTTGCGAAACTGGCTGCCGGTAGTGTTTCTTCAGAGGTAGCTATGACTGCCGTAATCATCGCAACTATTTCTAATAATATCGTTAAGGCCATTATTTCAGGTATCTGGGGCTCAAAAAATATTGGCAAATATACTTATACAGGTTTGGGAATACTTTCGTTTATATCGCTTGTTTACCTGGGTTTTGTGTTGATATAAAAAGAGGCTGAGTTAAAAAGCATGAATGCCATTTAAAACGACACATACTTTTTAAAACAGCCGCTCTTTTTTGTGTGAGGCTATAAGAAATTAACTTTTAATAGTTATTCGTATTTGCTTTCATATGATCAAGAATATTGTTCCATGACTGTTGAACTCCATTCCAGTCCTGCCTTACGTTTGATTGGAATTGATCCCAGTTGTCCTGGGTGGTATCGTCTATCCTGTCTACCTCATCTTTAAGCTTATCTCTTTTATCTTTAAGGTCCTTAATCTGGTTATTATACCAGTCTTGTGTTTGCTGACTGGCATTATCAGCTTTATCCTGCATATTGTCAATTTTATCATTAAGGTTATCTATGGCATCATTAAGATCATCTTTCAGTTCAGCTCTCTGATCGTAAGTATAATCTTTGTTATAGTCGAAAATAACCGCAGGCTGATTTTCATTCATATTGGGATTGGTGTGCGGATTCGTATTTTCATTCATCATGGTTCCGTCAGTACCATTTTGGTTTTCGTTATTCCTGTCTGAGCAGGAGGTGAATATGAATACCATAAACACGCTTAAAACGAGTGAAAAAAAGATGTTTCTATTCATAATGTTCCCTTTCCTGTTTATTAATAAGTCTCTGATTTATAACACTTTACGACCCTGAATCAATCTGATAATAAGTACAACAACAGCAATGACCAACAAGATGTGGATAAAGCCGCCCAGGGTGTATGCAGTTACCACGCCCAGCAGCCAAAGAATCAGCAGAATTACAAAAATTGTCCACAGCATATTTACTCCTCATAATTTATATTTCTGACACGGGATCAAAATATTGGTAACTGCCTCCTTTCACTATTATTACTATCACACGAAGATGGTACTGTGACAAAGATTGAGATAAACAAAACGGAACTAAATTTCCTGTTTTTAGCTGATATGGTTATTTTTACGCAAATAATTTTTCCTCATCACACAATTGAATAATTATAAATTAATCATACAGTACGACGGTACTGCGTATTCAGGCTGGCAGATTCAGAAGGGGCAGATGACCGTCCAGCAGAAAATCACAGAATCAGTTCAAACTATCCTGAACGAGAAGATAAACCTGGTTGGATCCGGGAGAACCGATACCGGTGTACACGCACTTGGACAGACAGCTAATTTCAGGACTGAGCAGGAAATAGATCAGCACAGATTCCGTTATTCATTAAATTCCGTTCTGCCGAAGGATATTTCAATAATTAAAATGGAAAAAGTGAGTGAGAAATTTCACGCTAGGTTTGACGCAAGGAATCGATCCTACATTTACCTTTTCTCAAAACATAAATCGCCGTTTTATGCTAGATATTCGTGGTTCTATCATTTTGATATCGATTGCAGAAAGCTGAATAAGCTTGCACTGTCAATTTTAGGAAAACAGGATTTCAGTTCATTCTCACGAAAGAATTCAGATACCCTGAATAAGGTGTGTGAAATTACTGAAGTACATTGGAGAGAAACCGGTGGACTTGTAATATTCTATATTTCGGCTGACAGGTTTTTGCACGGAATGGTACGAACCATCACCGGAACTCTGCTTAATGCATTAAAGAACAATCTTGGTAAAAGATACATTGAAGATGTAATAAGTGCCCGGAACCGTGAAATGGCTGCCGAAGCAGTGCCCGCAAAAGGATTATTTCTTTTCAAAGTAAAGTATTAAGTTAAAGTCTGTATTGAAAATTAAGGAGTTAGATGGAATTCCTTTCACAGCTTCACCCTCAAATAGTCCATTTCCCGATTGCATTTTTGGTGATCTATGCTCTGCTTGAAATCACCGGTATAATTTCGAAAAAAGAATTCTTTCAAAAGGCTGCGTATCTCTTTCTCTTTCTGGGAGTGCTGTCTGCAGTCGCTGCCGTCATCACGGGTAACCAGGCTGCGGAGATTGCCTCGAAGTGGAAAGGGAAGGGTGCTGAAATTCCAACGGGACTTATTTCTGAGCATGAGGAATATGCAACAATTACTTTGTGGTATTTTACAGGATTGCTGGTGCTGCGAACTTACCTTTTCGTTAAGAAAAAATTCGGGGGTATTGTAAAATATCTCTTCATTTTGCTAACAGTAATCGGATTATATTTCATCTATCAGACGGGATACCACGGCGGGAAGCTGGTTTATGATCATGGAGTGGGTACTGAACTGAAAAAAGATGAAATTAAATGATCCAGAGAAGGTAACAACTTGCATTATTCAAGGATTATATTTGCGGTTATATTAGTTAATGCTGCGGGCATCACCCTGAGATATTTTGGTTTGGATACCTATTTCATATTCCTGGGTTTCCGTTTTCATATTAGTTGTATTCTCCCATTCGGAATAATGCTTACAAAAGATAATCTTTCAGAGCTTTGGAGTTCTTTAAGAAAACCTCTTTACAGCCGAAAAATCATTCCTTTTTTCTGGATATTATTATCTCTTTTAGCAGTCTATGGTTACTTTTATCTTTCAAATCAAATTGAACCAGGCGATCCTGATTATTTTTATGAGTTCGGCTTATCTTCCATCTTTGATTATCCTCTCTATCTTGCGTGGAATTTTCCCCAGCTGATTATGCTTTTCATGACACTGTCAATAATCACAGGTTCCGGCAATCTCTCTTATCTAAAGGTACTGGCAGGGCTCATCCTGCTATTTGGATTTGAGTTTATACCCCTACGCAATGATTTCTCCCTGTCCGGTGCAGCGTCATTCGTTCTGCTGGCCTTAACAGCATCTTTTTTCGTAACAAGACTTCAGAATATCTACTGGTTCTCAGTTATTGTTTTCAGTTCGGTGTGGAGCATGGTACTCTTATCAGGCAGTAGTTCGGAGGTTATTATTAATATTTTCTTTGCAAGGGAGTACAGCAGCTGGGAGGGTTTTTTTACTGCAGGGGGAGACTATTCAGCTTTCATCTCACCTTCATTTTTCCTCATTTTATTGTGCATTGCGTCAATGTATGTGATGATGTTCAGAAAAAAAATTACCTGAAAAAATCAGCGGGTTTTATTTAGAAATTAAGATTGTATTTCTGTAAATTGCGAAGGTTGTCCCTTAAATTCCGGTTAAATTACTACTTAAAGCAATGGATTTTTTATGAAAAGAATAATACTCTTCGTTCTATTTACTTTAGCCGGTTCTCTCTCATTCGCACAACAGGCTTCAGATTATTTCCCTCAAAACCAGGGCTACAGATGGGACTATAAAGTTACCCCGCTGGATTCCGCTAATAATGGGATTGATTCGATGACATATTTCAGGGTAGATTCGTTCGCGGTTGTCACAAATTTTATGGGACGGAGTGCCGATATTGTGTTGTCTAAAAACGGCACACATAACCTTGTAAATTATATTCCCTATACAGATAGTTCTTTTTTCTCATTTGAAAATACCGACGGTTCCCAGTACTTCAGAGTTTCCAACCTGGGCAGCCTGGTAACGCTGCTTGATTCAATAGGACTTGATTCTACTATCCTTGGCGTTATACAGTCACTGGAAAACTGGTATTCTGTTTTCAGGTTCGGTCAGACTGTCAACAATGAGTATACCATATTTTCTAAGGATACTACAATCAACCTTAACGGTACCGATATCATGCTGCGTTTTAAATACCTTGGAAAAAGGCTGACTGACGAAACAATTCAGACGGAAGCCGGGACGTTTGCTTGTAAAAAATTCCTTCTGTCCACTACTGTCAGCTATATCTTTTTGGGATTTCCGTTTGAATTCATCCGGCTGGAAACCAATAAATGGATAGCTCAGAATACCTGGCTTGTTAAGGAAATAATGCCTGCTAAAACTATTGATCTTACAGCAATCGGTTACGGAAGTGTTAATGTTCCGGGACTGAAAACTGAATTGATCCCGATGATAACAGAAGTTAAAACACCTCTTTATGCGCCCGCTGAATTTGAACTGCAGCAGAATTATCCGAATCCTTTTAACCCTGAGACAAAAATCAGGTTCATCCTTCCCGAAAGCGGTAATGCAGCGCTTAAGGGTATATGATATTCTCGGTAATGAAGTGATGACGCTCTTTGAAGGTGAAAAAAATGCCGGGGAGTATGCAGTTACTTTCAATCCGGATAAAGCCGGCCTATCAAGCGGTGTGTATATATATGAACTGAAATTCGATGGAATGTTTAGATCGCATAAAATGATTTATATGAAATAATAATTTTAATTAACAATAATTTCTTTATATAAAATCCTGACAGGGGTTTATCAATATGCTTAAGCTATCACAAAAGGAACAATTTTTTCCGGAAACAGCAGGAACTTTAGCTCTGCCCTCAAGAGAAGAAATAGAGGAAAAGTTTAAATGGAACTTAAATGATATTTATGAATCCGTTGAAGCCTGGGAAGCTGACTTCAGATGGATACAGGATAACCTGGACAGGTATAAAAATTTTACCGGACGAATGGATGAAAGTTCTGAGAAGCTGCTTGAAGTCCTGAAGTTTGATGATGAAGTCGGAATTAAACTGGAGAGACTATATCTTTATACGATGCTGGCAAAAGACAGCGATCTGAGAGTTGGTAAGTTTCAGTCGATGGACGAGCGTGTAAAGTCGCTCTACTCACGTGTTTCAACTGTAAGCTCCTTCCTCAAGCCTGAGCTTCTTAGCATCCCGGAGGATAAAATTACCGGGATGATAAATTCAAACGATGAACTTAAAGTATACAAACATTCCGTAGATGATTTATTAAGAAAGAAATCTCACACACTATCTCAGAAAGAGGAAGAGATCCTTGCTCTTACGGGTGAGCTGACCCCAACTTCTTATAACGTGTACTCGATGTTTACAAATGCCGATATGAAGTTTCCTGCTGTATTGGATGAGGATGGAAACGAAGTACAGCTATCGCATGGCAGATATTATGCTGCGCTTTATTCAGAGAACAGGGATTACAGAGCCCGGTCATTTCAAGCTTACTTCAAACCATTTGTTGAATACTCAAATACTCTTTCTGTGCTATTCTCTGGAAGCCTGAAGTCGAATATATTTGAGGCAAGAGCAAGGAAATACAATAGTGCCAGGGAAGCGGCACTTGACAGAAATAATATCCCCGTTTCGGTTTACGACAACCTGGTAAAAACTGTGAATGAAAATCTTTCACCAATGTACCGCTGGGCTTCAATGAAGAAGAAGATACTTGGACTTAAGGAACTGCACCCTTATGATGTATACGTAACTCTTTTCCCGGCTGCATTCAATAGAAAATATCCTTACGAGGAAGCAAAAAATATCGTGCTTGATTCGTTGAAACCGCTTGGTGAAAATTACCTGAGTTCCCTGAAGACGGCCTTTGAGAACAGGTGGATAGATGTTTATGAAACACAGGCGAAGAAGAGCGGTGCTTATTCTTCAGGAACTACTTTCGGAGTACATCCGTATGTGCTGTTGAACTGGACGGACCTTCTGAATGATGTTTTTACACTTAGTCATGAGATGGGTCATAACATGCATTCGTATTATACCGGGAAAACCCAGCCGTTCATTTATTCAAATTATACGATATTCCTTGCGGAAGTTGCATCAACTTTTAACGAGTCGCTTCTGCTTGAGTATTTTATTAAGATGGCGGAAACCCGTGATGAGAAATTATATTTTATAGAAAAATATCTTAATAATGTAACCTCTACCTTTTACAGGCAGACCATGTTTGCGGAATTTGAAGCTCTGGTTTACGATAAAACTGAAAAAGGTATGGCGCTTAATTCCGGGGATCTCTGTTCATTGTATAAAGATATTTACCGGAAGTACTGGGGACCTGAAATGGTAATAGACAGGGAGGAAGAATTTACCTGGGCAAGGGTGCCTCACTTCTACTATAATTTTTATGTATACCAGTATGCCACAGGGTTTGCAGCTTCTGAAGTACTTGCACAAAAGGTATTGAGGGAGGGTCAGCCTGCAGTTGAGAAATACCTGAACTTCCTGAAATCAGGCAGTTCTGATTATTCTATAAATATTCTTGCAGGTGCTGGTGTTGATATGAATTCACCTGATCCTATCCTGGCAGTTACAAAGAAAATGAATATGCTGCTTGATGAAGCAGAAGAACTAATTAACAATTAAAAATTTACAATTATCAATTATTCTAAATACAGAGTCAGATGAAAGTTTACACAAAAAGAGAATTGAACGAATTTCACCAATCATTAACTTATGACGATATTAGTCTTATTCCCACTGCTGTTTCACGCATTAAATCAAGAACCGAGGCAAATACTGCCTGCGAATTTTTAGGAGAAAATCTTAATCTGCCTGTGCTGTCAAGTCCTATGGACACAGTTACCGGAATTGAGATGGCCAGGGAGCTCGGCAAGCTCGGTTGTATAGGCATTCTGAACAGGTTCGATACGTCGCTGGAAGATGTTATGCACGATCAGAAAAACGGTTTAAACCTGAAAGCTGTTTCAGTTGCTCTGAACGCCCCGCTTGATACAGTTGAAAAACTTGCAGAGAAGAATTATATAATCTGTATTGATACTGCCAATGCGAACAATAAAGCTGTCCTTTGTAATACGGAGGAAATTAAGAAGCGGTTTAAGGTAAGGATTATTCTGGGCAACATTGCCCATGGAGCTTCACTCGAACAGCTTGAATCGGCGGGTGCAGACGCAGTACGCGTCGGGATCGGCAGCGGAAGTGTATGTACCACCTCTATACAAACAGGCATTGGTATTGGTCAGGTTTCATCATTGCTTAATGTACTTTATGCGCGCCGCGATAAGAAACTGAAAATTAAAGTTATCGCCGATGGAGGGATTAAGAGTTCCGGCGACGCTGCAAAAGCAATTGCTCTAGGCGCCGATGTAGTTATGCTTGGCAGAATGCTTTCAGGTACGAAGGAAACTCCTGGTGAAGTAATAAAATATAACGGACAGCTATGGAAAAAATACCGCGGCTCCGCTTCGTTTGGTGTTAAAATGAGGAATGAGTTTATTGAAGGCGAGGAAACGATGGTGCCTTACAAAGGAGTGGTTAAGAACGTAATAGACGGCATATCCGATGGTCTTAGAAGTTCAATGAGCTATATGGACTGCCTTAACCTGGAAGAGCTTAGAAGAATAGATACTTTTGCTATCCTGAGTAATAGCTCATACCTCGAACGCCTCCCTAAGATATAGAACCAGTATCCTATTTCGAATATATTTCTCGTTTCATTCGACCTGCCTGCCTGATCGTCAGGCAGGTCAGAATTATATTTTCCTTCCGTATCCTTAAAATTACTCCAATCCTGCTTCACCGAAAAAAGCTTCCATTATGTTTATGATCACCCTTCATATTTGATTTACTCTTATAATATTTAATAAATTTATTTTTTGAATTTTTTGGAAGAACCCTATGAAACACCTCATCTTCTTAATAATTGTATTAATGACGATTACAGCCCCCCTTTACTCCCAGAAAAAAGCATTCACCATTGAAGACTTGTATAAAGTTAAATACGTAGGCGAGCCTGTTCTTTCTCACGATGGTGCGCAGATCGCTTTTACGGTAAGTAATTACAATATGCAGGAGGGAACGTCGAATTCGGATATTTATATTATGAATATTGACGGATCGGAATTAAAAAAAACAATATCTTCCGACAAGAATGAAACTTCGCCGTTATGGTCCAATGATGACACTAAGTTATACTACATTGTTGATAGTCAGCTTTATGGATATGATTTAAATAGCGGCAGCTCAGAAAAACTTACGGACTTTGCTGCCGGAATTTCAGACCCTGTCCTCTCTCCGGATGGAAAACTTGTTGCATTTACCACGGACATTTTTCCTGAGTGCGGAACTGACAATGAATGCAACGGGAAGCTGCTTAAATCTTCCAAAGATGGTCCCATGCAGGCATACGTAGCCGACAGTCTTTTATTCAGGCATTGGACTGAATACAGTGGTGAAAAAGAAACCCATCTTTTTGTTTATAATTTTGCTGCGAAAAAATATACTGATATTGCACACAGCGAACTTCTATCCGGTATGTATAAACTGGGCGGAGGAGTGAAGTATGCTTTCTCGCCGGACAGTAAAGAGATATGCTATGTAAATAATCCCGGATCTCACCTTGAGGCTTCCACAAATTCTGATTTATTTATCGTTCCTGCTGAGGGCGGGAAATCAGTTGATATAACTTCATCAAATAAATCCTGGGATGGCTCTCCTGTTTATTCGCACGATGGAAAATATATTGCGTTCAGAATGCAGCTTACACCTGAGTATGAAGCTGACAGATACCGCGCGGCGGTTTATGACAGGGAGACAAAACAGGTTTCTAACCTTACTGAAAATTTTGATAATACAATTAGTACCGTAAAGTGGGGTGATGATTCAGAAACATTGTACTTTAATGCCGCTTACCAGGGTACTGCCCCTGTTTACCGGTTAGATATGAAAAGTGACAGCATTAAACAAGTAACAGGAAACGTTTCGGTCTTTGCATATGACATTTCTCCTGATCAGAAGTCTATTTATTATTTGTCGAGCTCGGTAGGCAAGCCTTCGGAAATTTACAGCATCACTACAAATACCAAAGTTTTCAAGGAGCTGACTTCAATGAACAAGGAGTTCCTTGATGAAGTGGATGTAAAACCCGCTGAACAGATTTGGGTTCAGGGAGCGGGCGGTCATAAAGTGCAGGTATTTATTGTTAAGCCGCATAATTTTGACCCGAATAAAAAGTATCCGTTAATTTTAAATGTACATGGCGGACCGCAGGGACAATGGATGGATTCATTCAGAGGCGACTGGCAGGTTTATCCCGGTGCAGGTTATATCGTAGCATTTCCTAATCCTCATGGTTCAACAGGCTTCGGAGCTGAATATACTGAAGAAATCAGTGGAGATTGGGGAGGCAAGGTATTCGAAGATCTTATGAAAGTGACCGATTCGCTGGAAACTCTTTCTTATGTTGATACCAGCAGGGTGGGTGCTATGGGATGGTCGTTCGGCGGATATATGATGGACTGGTTTGAAGCACAGACTCACAGGTTCAAATGTCTTGCTTCTATGATGGGGATATTCGATCTTGAATCAATGTGGGGTGCTACCGAAGAACTCTGGTTCGTGAACTGGGATATGAAAGGTCAGCCCTGGAATTCGGACCTTTATAAAAAATATTCACCTTCCAATTATGTTGATAACTTTAAAACTCCTGCTCTAATTATAACAGGAGAAAGAGATTACCGTGTACCTTACACCCAGAGCATCCAGTTTTTCACAACATTGCAGTCGCTTAATATCGACTCAAGGCTGATTATATTTAAGAATGACGGACACTGGCCTGACTTCGTTAAGTCGATGCCCTTGTACTACAATGCTCATCTTGAATGGTTTCATAAGTATCTCGGCGGCGCTGCAGCACCTTATGACTCTCACAGGATGGTGACTAATACAGCATTTGACCAATCAAAAGGGAAATAGAGGCAGCCGGATTTATATATTCCGTCTTCCGGATACGTGTATTATTGTGCTGAGTATTTTCAGGCTATAGCAGGCTCGTATATCTGAACTCTGAAGAGAAGACTCAAATATTTTATGGTATCCAATTAAAAAGTTAAAATAAAATACAGGCAGGTTTTCTGTTTAATCCTTTATCTTCGACAATTGAAGGTTGGTAACAATTTTATCACGTCCCGGTTTATAAATATAGAAGCGGGAATTCATCTCAAATCCTCGTGATACTTTTGAGGTATTTGTTGAGACATTTGCTGTTTCATTAATAACCGTGAACCTTTTTTTTAAGCGGACTTTTTGTTCATCCTCTGCTTTCGGCTGTTCGGTTTTTTCATAAATAATCGCTGCCTCCTCCTTCAATGCCGTGCTTTCCTGCGGAAAATTGGCAGAACGGTTCTTTATCTTGAAAAGAAAGTATGACATGAATACAAGGACCAAAAGTCCCAGACTGAAAAAAAAGACCGAAGATTCTATTATTTGTATAAGTTCCATAATCGACACACGAAAGATGAGATTTCAGTACTAATTCAATATTTATACCATACTTAAAATAAAAAATAAACGTATATTTGCTGTCTGTTTCATCAAATAATGGGAATAAATTATCATTTTGAGATGAAACAAAACGCCCTAAGTTTAGTAGCAATAATGTGTTGTATATTACCCGTTTCCTCAAAAAATTGATTTTTTTAGAACGCTTTGATAATTTAAGTCATTAAATAACAATGAGTTATAAAAATCTTTAAGTAAGTAAGCGGGAGAAATTATGACAAAGGCTGATATTGTTGACAAAGTTGCTACAGGAACCGGTTTGACGAAGCTTGAAACCGAGGCGATTATTGAGGGATTTTTCAGAACGGTTATTGATGCCCTTAAGCAGGGCAAAAATATTGAGATAAGGGGTTTCGGAAGTTATAAAGTAAAAAAGAAAAAAGAACGGCAGGCCCGCAATCCTAAAACAGGAGAGCAGGTTTTTGTACCTGAACATTATGTCCCTACTTTCAAATTCTCCAAAGATTTTAAGGAGATGGTTAATGAGGGAATGAAAGAAAAAGAAGGTTAGTTATTAATGGTTAAATTTTGCCCCTCTTGCGGAACCAGGCTTGAACAGGAATATAATTTCTGCCCGGAATGCGGATTCAATTTACGGAATCTTGCGGATATTGAGAGTCACGATCCAATCACAGAAACGCATACTGAGGCATTGATAATTTGCGAGAACTGTGGTGAAGAAAATTCTGCTGACAGCAAAGTATGTAAGTACTGCGGTGCTGTTTTAAAAGGAGAACAGGTTGAGAAGACTGTAACAGAGAAAAAGCCTGTGCCGGAAAAAGTCAGGGAGAATAAACCAAAAGAAAAAAGACCCAACCAGGATAAGTTAAAAACTACTGCGGTTAAAAAATCACCGCCCGCAAAACCGAAAGAACTTGATCAGAAAAAATTGCTGCTTATTTTGGGGGGAGTAATCCTTGTTATTATTATTATCCTCTGGTCATCGGGAGCGTTATCCACAAACGAACCTGAACAAGTTACACAGAACCAGGGAACAGGACAGAATTCAGGCGTTGATCTGAATAATATTCAGAGAATTAACGAGCTTGAAACCCGGGTTAAAAATAACCCGGCGGATACTGAGAGTCTGCTGGAACTGGCCCATCTGAAAAATGATTCGGGTTTATATGAGCAGGCTATTGTAGATTATCAGAAATACCTGGAAAAGAATCCGGCTGACCCGGATGCCAGAATTGATATGGGAGTTTGTTATTATAACCTCCATAATTACGATGAAGCCGTAAAACAGATGGAAAAAGCCATTTCTTATTCTCCTCAGCATCAAATTGGGTATTTAAACCTGGGAATTGTTAACTTAACAGCTGGAAATTTTGAAAAATCTCAGGAATGGCTGAAAAAGGCTGTTCAGATAGATCCTAATTCCGAAATAGGGAAGAAGGCTCAGGAATTATTAGAATCACATAATAAATAGGAGCAGATAATGCCTTGTGGAAGAAAACGTAAACGCCATAAAATGGCTACACACAAGAGGAAAAAAAGACTGAGAAAGAATCGTCATAAAAAGAAATTAAGATAATTACTCAGTTCCGTCTTGTATAATAAAATGGTAAATGGTTATTTTGCATTTGCCATTTTTATTTTTAAAAGCCAACTTAGCTCAGCTGGTAGAGCAACGCATTCGTAATGCGTAGGTCGCCGGTTCGATTCCGGCAGTTGGCTCAAAATTTTGTCAGGTATTTAAGATACTGACTTCTTACCTCATCCTGCCTTTCATCTATTATTTAAGAATCCATCTGTCGGCTTTCTTTCGGCTATCTGTCGGCCTTCTGTCGGCCTCCAACAAGCTCCTAACAGGCATGCAACTACCTGATACATACCATGTAAACCAATCTTTTGTGAATCTTGTATAGGAGGGAGGGATTCTAGTGGTAGTTCGGATTTCGCCCCTGCTTCAGATTCTTATAGAATGACTGAAGCAGGGATGAATAGAAGTATTACTTAATTTTTAATCCAAGTTCATGGGCGAAGAACGTCATCGATGCCGCGTAATTACCCAAACGCTGACTGAAGGAAGCAGTGACACCATGACCTTCATTCATTCTGGTTAACAGGATGATAGGATTATCAGAGGTGTTTGCATCCTGAAGTGCAGCTGCGAATTTCCTCGACTGCCAGGAGGCTACCCGTGGATCATTCATACCTGTCTCCAGCAGGACAGCCGGATAAGCGGTGTTAGGTTTTACATGATGATACGGTGAATAGGCATAGAGCCAGTTAAAATCTTCAGTGCTTGTGGCGGTGCCGTATTCACTAATATTATATTGACCGTTGGGGAAAAGTTCATTCCTGACCATATCATAAATACCAACAAAACTTACCACAGCTTTAAATGCATCCGGATGCTGTGTAAGCAGAGCACCCATCAAGAGTCCTCCGTTAGAACCTCCCATAATACCCAGATGCTCTTTGTCTGTCCAGCCGCTCTTTACCATAGCCTGCGAGGCAGCATACATATCATCAAAAACATTCTGTTTCTTCCCAAGCATACCAGCGGCATGCCAGCCTTCACCGTATTCACCGCCCCCGCGCAGATTAGTAAAAGCAAATACGCCTCCGTTTTCCAGCCAGACTAAATAAGGTCCAATGAAATGAGGTTTTCTCGTCACACCAAAACCTCCGTATCCATAAACAATAGTAGGACGTTTGCCGTCTGGTTTAACGCTGTCCATTCTTACGACAGTAACAGGAATTTTTGTGCCGTCTTTTGAGACAGCTTCGATAACGCTGTACTTAATCGTTGAATAGTCAGCTGCAGGTTTAACTTCAAATATCGTTTCAAATTTGCTGGAATCAGCATTATATATATCCCATTTTTCAGGGAAGGTCCAGCCCGCATATGTAATCAAGGCGCTGGGGGATTTGGGTGATGAAGCAACGGCATTTATTCCTATACCTTCGCCCGGCAGTTCTATTGTCTTAACCTGCTTACCCTGACGATCATATTGATCTACCTTCCATTGAGGACCCTTAACCTTAGTTAAGAGAAATCCATTCTGAATTGCTGCAACAGAATTATATGCCCACTCTCCCTGAGGCACAAGTACACTTGAAGAACCGTCCTTCTTAATAGATAATAATTTACCGAGAGGAGCATCGCCATAAGCAACCAGGAGAAGATTCCCATCAGCGTCCCAGGCAGCCCCCGAGTTTATCTCTTCAGAAACTCTTACGTTGGCACTGGTATCGAGTACCTGCTTCCATTCCTCTGTGCTCTGTCTGGTATAAACGTAATCGGGATTCCCGTCGCCGAAATGAACAAACATAGCAGCCTGTTTCCCATCCTCCGAAGGAATAAAAGTATACTCAGCTACTTTGGAAAGATCTTTGCCGAAAACAAGTTTGTCATTTTCCTGTGGCTGGTTTAGGAGATGATGATACAAAGCTGCATTGAACTGGGAAAGGGAATCAGGTACTGTTCCGGGCATAGGAAGACGTACATAAGTTAAACCCTTTTCATCTGCATCCCAAACCATCCCTGCAGGAGTTGCTCCGCCTCCGGCGCTGACTAAAGAGTCATTAAGATCTTTACCTGTCTTTATATCCCGTATATGAATTGTTGCAGCTTCGGTACCTCCCTCTGCTGTTGTATAAGCCATGTAGCTGCCCCTTGGTGATGGCCAGAAGCCTGTTACGGCCACATCGCTCCCCATCGTATTAGGATCTACCAGAACGCTGGTGTTTCCATCGGGCCAGGATTTGGAGGCAACAACTGCCTGTGCCTGGGGCGGTGTAGACTGCATAAAGTAAAGCTGGCCGTTCATCAGCTTAGGACTGTATTGTTCAACTCCGGTCGTCTCCAGTTCTTTAATCCTTTCTTCTATTTTATTGCCCTCGGCAAACCCGGAGAGAACTTTATCAGCATACTTATTCTGATCCGCTATCCATCGCTGTACCCCGGGAGCATCATTGTTTTCAAGCCAGCGGAAGGGATCAGATACCCTTGTCCCAAAATAATTTGTAACTACAGTATCTTTTTGAGATTCAGGGATTTGGTTATTTTCCTGTTTATTATTACTACATCCTGCCAAGAAAATCCCCAGCAGAGCTATTAATAAAGAATATGATTTTATATACATTTTTTTTTCCTGCCATTTATTTGTTCAAGTAGTAGTTCTTAAAATTTATTATCAAACAAAACTAAAATTATTTCTTACCTACTTCAATAATTATCGGCGGTGTAAATGCTCAAGATAATTATAGGTGCTTCAATTCACGGATTCTCCCCTTTTAGAACCCGATTGACTGGATGAAGAGTTCTTTTGTCACACTTTGACCCCTTAAGGTAAAATTCTTTTACTCATTGTGGTGAAAATGAAAAAAAATTCTTGACTTTCCAGATTAAATTATGTTAATTTTGGGGAGTTGTGGGGAATTGTGGAGGATTTATCCAATAAAGGTTAAATGATTTGTTCAGAGGACAATATACATATTCGGTTGATTCTAAGGGAAGGCTAAGTATACCCGCTAAATTGAGGCGTCAGCTCTCACCCGAGGCTAACGATACCTTCGTAATGACACAGGGAACGGCCAACTGTATTGATGTATATCCAATGGACCAATGGCAGCACTTTGAACAGAAGCTGATAGACCTTAATCCTTTTAATCCGCAGGAAGCAAAATTTATCAGGATGATTCTGCAGCATGCCACAGAAGATAAACTTGATTCACAGTCAAGAATATTGATTCCACCGAACTTACTTGATTACGCGAAAATAGAAAAAGAAGTTCTGGTATTAGGTGCTTTGAAGAAGATTGAACTATGGAATCCCGTTACTTATAAGGAATACCTGGAACAGTCTTCTGAAACTTACGAAGAGATTGCTGCAAAAGTAATGGCGTAAAGATGAAGATTCATCATACGCCTGTTTTATTGAATGAAAGTATTGACTACCTGATAACAGACAAATCAGGAAAGTATTTTGATGCAACGCTTGGATTCGGCGGGCATACTGAAGCGTTCTTAAATATTCTGAATAAAGACGCGGTTGTTGCGGCTTCTGATGTAGATAAAGATGCGTTCAGCTTTTCAAAGGAAAAATTTTCTAAAGATGACCGGGTAAGACTTTATAATTTTAATTTTTCTGAAATAGATGTTATAGCAAAAATAGAATCTTTCAGGTTCTTTGACGGAATTTTTGCAGATCTTGGAGTTTCCTCGTTTCAGCTCGATAATCCCTCTTCGGGATTTACTTACAGAGAGGAAGCGAAACTGGATCTGAGGATGGATAAATCCAAAGTTGTAAGCGCAGCCGATATAATAAATTCATTTTCTGAAGAAGACCTTGCAGATATTTTTTTCCGTTACGGTGAAGAGAGACTTTCCAGGAGGATAGCTAGAGAAATAAACCTGCGGAGAAACGAATACAGAATAGAAACCACTTCTCAGCTGACGGAAATAATTAAAGGAGTAATTCCGTACAAGAATCAGAATAAAACATTATCCAGAATTTTCCAATCCCTGAGGATTTATGTAAATGACGAGCTGGGAGCACTGAAGACTTTCCTTGATAAATCAGTTAGTCTTCTTAATAAGGGCGGAAGAATCGTAGTTATCTCTTATCATTCACTCGAGGACCGCATAGTAAAGGAAACCTTTAAATACGAAATGCTTGAATGTATCTGCCCGAAAGAATATCCTGTTTGTCAGTGTGATAAGGAAAGAAGATTGAATATACTAACAAGGAAACCGGTTACTGCCTCGTTCGAAGAAACCACCGCTAACCCCCGGGCGAGGAGTGCAAAACTAAGAGCGGCGGAGAGAGTATGAAAAAAGGTTCAAAGCCATTTCTCTTTTTTAGTCTCCTGCTTTTCACTTCCTTTATCGTTCTGGTTCTTTTTTATGTCGGTATAAAACTAAAATGTGAAGAACTTACTAAAGAGAAAATTCTCGCTGAAAAACAACTTGACCTGAAAAGTAACTGGCAGGTTAACCTGACAGTAAAAAACCAGTTTCTGTCCTCGGAAGAACGGATCACAGAGATCGCAGAGAAAGAACTTGGAATGATTAGAGGAGGCGCCCCGGTCCTAAGAGTTAAGGTAGACAAAGAACAAATTGAACAAATTGAAAATCAGCTAAAAGAAAAGTATGATTAACCGAAGATTGCTGCTTATAGTCCTTTTTGCTTTTATCAGTTTTGTGATACTGATAATTAAACTGGTTGATATCCAGATAGTAAAAAGCGAAGAACTCAGGTACTATGCTGAGCGGCAGCAGACTTCAGTAGACAAGATCAAAGCCGAACGCGGACTCATTTATGACAGGAACAATTCGCTTCTTGTATATAACAGGGATGACATCACTTTCTTCGCTGATATGCGTATGACTTCAGCATCAGCTAAAATAAAAATTGCTGATAAGTTTGCCTCGGTATTCGGTAAATCTAAAACACATTATCTTAACCTTATGAAGGTGCAGGGGCGGAATGTTTGCCTGGAAAAGAAAGTCTCCGGTGAAAAAGCAATTCTGTTAAAGAGTATAAAAATGCCTTCAGTTTTTTCTGTAGAAGATCCCACAAGAGTTTATTACTATAAGGATATGGCTGCCCATGTTCTTGGCTATGTGAATAATAATTACGACGGTGTAAGCGGGGTAGCCAAAACTTTTGATGACATTCTCTCTGGTGAGGACGGAACGATGATTGTAGAAAGAGATGCTATAGGTGATATGATTACCGTAGAAGAAGAACTGACAAAACCCGCCGTTCCCGGTTTGAACATTTATCTAACTATTGATAAAGCGTACCAGACAATCCTTGAGGATGAACTGGCCGCCGGGGTAAAAGAGTTTGAGGCTGCATCGGGCGTGGGTATAATAATGAATCCCAATACCGGCGAGATCCTTGCTTTGGCAAACAACCAGGACTTCGATCCAAATAATTACTGGGATTATTCAGATGACCAGAGAAGGAACAGGGCTATCACTGATACTTACGAACCTGGTTCGACTTTCAAATCATTTACCCTCGCATCTTTGCTGGATCAGAATCTTTGCAAGGAAGATGAAACAGTTTTCGTAGAAAACGGCCGGTATAAAGTTAAATCGGTTTACGTAAGCGATACACACGAACATGCTTACCTTAACAGTTAAAGGTATCATCGAACAGTCGAGCAACATAGGTATCTCCAAACTTGCTCAGCGTCTGGACGACGAATCATTTTATAAATATACCCGCGGTTTCGGATTCGGAAATTTTACTTCTATATCTCTTCCGGGCGAAGTAAAAGGAACATTGAAAAAACCTGATGAATGGGGAAGTCTTACAAAAACCTTTATGTCATTTGGTTATGAAATAGCAGTTACACCCCTGCAGCTGATTACAGGTTACTGTGCCCTGGTAAACGGGGGAATTCTTTATGAACCAAGGATACTCTTAAGGAAGTAAGTCGTGACGGAAATTTGATTGAAAAAAACTCTCCCCGTGAAGTGAGAAGAGTTATTTCTGAGACTACTTCACTTAGAATGAGGAAGCTGCTTACCGGTGTTGTTGAAAACGGTACAGGTAAGAATGCTAAGATAGAAGGCGTATCTGTCGGTGGAAAGACAGGAACCTCGCAGCGTTTAGTAAATGGAAGTTATTCCAAGGCTAATTATAATTCATCATTCATCGGATTTTTTCCTGCAGAGAATCCGAAAATAGTTTGCCTGATACTTTTGAATTCACCTAAGGTTGGAAGATACGGGGGACTTGCAGCGGCTCCCATTTTTAAAAACGTATCACAGAGAATTATTAGAACGTGATCCTGAATTAATAAGACCGCTGGAAAACGATAAGATTAATGAAGATCTGAAAGTTGCGGGAGTAAGAAATACCAGGGACGATAACGTGGTATATACCAATGCAGCTTACCATTCTCCCGATCCGGATTTGATTTCGGTATGTATTGAAAAGAAAATTATGCCTGACTTCAGCAGCTATCATATAAAAGATGCAATCTCCATATTATCAAGACTGGGCGTAAGGTATGTTATGAACGGAAGCGGGATGGTTGTTTCACAGAGTGTTGCTCCCGGAGCAAAAATTAAAAAAGGACAGCTTTGCAGGCTGGAATGTAAGGAGATTGCGGTCAACGGTACTGCGGTATATTGATGGAGCTGACTGAATTAATAAATAGTGTTCATGTTATCCAGGTAGTGGGAAATGTTCAGAGGAAAGATGTTACAGGGATATTTTATGATTCGCGTAAAGTTGTTAAGGGATCTGTATTCGTAGCTGTTAAAGGTTTTAATGTTGACGGGCACAGGTTTATAACCGATGCTCTGAATAAAGGAGCTATTGCTGTTGTTCTTGAAGATAATGAGGCGGTGCCGGATGAGCTTTTTCTTCATACGGAAGCTGCAAAGATACTGGTAAAGGATTCAAGACAGGCTCTTGCTGAGCTGTCTAAAGGATTCTATAAAAATATATCAGAAAAAATTAAACTTATTGGAATTACCGGAACCAAAGGAAAAACAACTACTTCATTTATAATAAAAAGTATACTTGAAACTGCAGGGATTAAAACAGGATTATTAGGAACGATATCAAATTATATAGGAGATAAAAAAATAGAGTCTTCGCTTACGACGCCTGAATCAAACGACCTTAACGAGCTTCTGCTTGAGATGTATAACAACGGCTGTAATTATGTTGTTATGGAAGTCTCATCCCACGCTCTTGCACTGAAACGTGTCTTTGGTCTCAATTTTTCGGGTGCAGTATTCACAAACATCTCTTCAGATCACCTCGATTTCCATCAGAATTTTGAAAATTATCTTTCAGCGAAAAAACTATTATTTGATAACTTAAGTTTGTCTGCATTCGGTGTTTACAACGTTGATGATGAATCTTCCCCGAAAATCATCGAAAATAGAGTGGCTCCTCTATATTCACTAGGTAAGATGCCGGGTGCAGACTTTAATATTAAAAACATTTCCTACAACCTCGAAGGTACTTATTTCACGATCGGAAAAGACAACCAGGAATATGCTGTGTCTACATCCCTTGTTGGTGAATTTAATGCTTATAATGCCGCATTCGCTTTTGCTGTAACTACCTTATTAGGAATAGATCCTGAAACAGCGGTTAAAGGAATAAAAAATACCCCGCAGGTGCCTGGCAGGTTTGAGTTAACCGGCCGGGATGATAAGAAGGTGATTATAGATTACTCACATAATGCCGATAGTCTTGAGAAAACCTTATCTGCTATCAGAAATATTTCTGCCGGAAAGCATCCGGTATATACTGTATTCGGCTGCGGCGGAAACAGGGATAAAACAAAAAGACCGGTTATGGGTAAAATTGCCTCGGAACTGAGTAAGAAAATCTTTATTACTTCTGATAATCCCAGGAATGAAAATCCAATGGATATTATCAAAGAGATTGAATCGGGAATTATAAAACCAAACTATGAGATTATTGAGGATAGGGAAGAGGCAATTAAAACAGCCATAAGTCAGACTGAACCTGATGCAGTAATTCTTATAGCAGGCAAAGGACATGAAACTTACCAGGAGATAAAAGGAGTTAGAAGACATTTTTCCGATAGGGAAGTGGCTGAGAAATACTTGAATTTATGAGAAGGATCGGAATTACAATAGAGGATTTGTTCAACCTGGAAACTGCCGTTCTTTATAATCCTGATAATTTCAGGACAATAAGGAACATAACAATAGATTCCAGGAATATACCGGGAAGCTGCCTGTTCATTGCCGTTAAAGGTGAAAGGTTTGATGGTCACGATTTTGTAGACAAAGCTGTTTCAAACGGTGCTGAAGCTGTTTTAGTTAATAAACGGAAGTTGAAGAAGCTGGGAGATTTAGATGTTCCGGTAGTTGCTGTAGAGGATACAGTTAAGGCGATGGGCCAGCTTGCCGGAGCCTGGAGGAAAAAGCTTAGTACGAAAATTATCGGGATAACCGGTAGTGCAGGTAAAACATCAACAAAAGAGATGGTAGCCATGCTGTTAAGTACAAAATTCAAGGTTAACAAAACCGTTGCAAACCACAACAACCACATCGGTGTTCCTCTTACTCTCTTCAGCACAAATGAGAAGCACGACGTCCTGGTTGCAGAGCTGGGTACAAACCATTTTGGTGAAATTGAGTACACAGCTAATATTGCTCTGCCTGACTATGCAATGATTACAAATATCGGAGATTCTCATCTCGAGTTCTTTTTGAATAGGAAAGGCGTGCTTAAAGAAAAAACTGCATTGTTCAAAGCCACTGCTGAAATGAATGGTACTCTCTTTATAAATGAGGATGACAAATTATTAAAACAGGAAGTAAAGAATTATAAAAAGAAAGTCACCTACGGATTTAATTCAAATTCTGCCGTAAGAGGGAACATTTCAGGATATACTGATGACGGGAGACCTGAGATCGAAATTACTTATAAAAAAAATAAAATGAAGGTTGATTTACCACTTTACGGCGAAGCTAATGCTAAAAACTTCCTTGCCGCTGCAGCCGTTGCATTTACGATGGGATTATCGGTAAAGGAAGTTTCACAGGGATTAAATAAACTGAAACAGGTGGAGAAAAGACTAAACGTTAAACGCAGAAAAAATATTCTTCTTATTGATGATACTTATAATGCCAGTCCGGTTTCAATGAAAGAAGCAATGAATCTCACGGGGAAGATAAAACTGTATGACCGGAAAATTGCCGTGCTTGGTGATATGCGTGAACTTGGAGATGAAGCCCCGGAACTTCACCGGAAACTGGCTCCTTCGGTTAAAGCTAACAAATTCAGCGAGGTATATCTCATTGGACCCCTGATGAAAAACCTTTACGAAGAATTACAGAAGAAATCTATCAACGCCAGGTTCTTCAGCACACGAAAAAGACTAAATGATTTTCTTATGGAACGGGATCTAAGCAAATCCGTTATCCTTGTAAAAGGTTCACGGGGAATGAAGATGGAAGAGTTTGTAAGAACTATTGAAGAAAAAGCCGGATAAAAATGCTCTACTTTTTATCAGAATATATAAATAAAGTATTTAACCCGCCCGGGTTTGATGTTTTCCGGTTTATCACTTTCAGATCGGCGCTGTCTGCAATTACTGCGTTATTTCTATCATTTTACCTGGGACCAAAGATAATCCGCAAGCTTCAGCAGAACCAGATTGGTGAAGCAAAAAAGATTGATGGACCTAAGTTTCACTGGTCGAAGGCAGGCACTCCTACAATGGGCGGACTCATAATAATTCTATGCGTTGCTATCCCCGTCCTTCTCTGGTCTAACATTCTGAGCATATATATAATTCTGATCCTTTCAGGCACTATCTGGCTTAGTGCAGTCGGCTTTCTTGATGATTACCTGAAGGTTGTAAAAAAACTGCCGAATGGACTAATAGCACGCTATAAACTCCTTGGACAAATAATCATTGGCCTGGTAATCGGTTCAGTAATATATTTTGCTCCTCAGTTTGAAGGAATACATTCGGTAACTACTGTACCATTTCTTAAAAACGTTAATTTCGATTTCTCAATATTCTATATCCCGGTAGTTGTTTTTATTATAACCGCAACTTCAAATGCAGTGAATTTAACAGACGGCCTTGATGGACTCGCAATTGGAGTAATCACTATCGTAATGCTTACCCTCGCTATAATCAGTTATGTTAGCGGGAACTCGATATTCTCGAATTACCTGAACATAATTTATCTCCCCGGAGCAGGTGAGCTCACAGTTTTTGTAGCTGCCCTGGTTGGTGCTTCGCTAGGATTTTTATGGTTCAACTCATACCCCGCTCAGGTTTTTATGGGAGATACGGGATCCCTTGCACTGGGAGGTGCTTTTGGAATCCTTGCTGTTCTTATAAAAAAGGAATTGTTGATACCCATACTGGGAGGAATATTTTTTCTTGAGACAATATCGGTGATTATTCAGAGAGTGTATTTTAAGGCAACAAAAAAGAAATATGGTGAAGGTAGAAGAGTCTTTAAAATGGCTCCTATCCATCATCATTTTGAAATGATGGGCTGGCCTGAGCCTAAAATAGTTATCAGGTTTTATATAATAGCTATAATCCTGGCTATTATTAGTCTGGCTTCATTTAAGATAAGATAAGAAATGAATATTGCAGGTAAAAAAGTAACTATTATTGGTGCAAAAAGAAGCGGCATCGGTGCGGCAAAATTAATTGCCCGGCTCGGAGGGCAGCCTTTTGTAACAGATGCTTCTTCAGGTAAAGCATTGGATGAATACCTGGAAAAACTCCGTTCAAATAAAATAGAGTTTGAAACAGGAAGTCACTCCGAAAGAGCATTCGATTGCGAGCTGATGGTTGTAAGTCCCGGGGTTCCTTCAGACGCTGAAATAATAAAGACTGCCCGTGCAAAGAAAATTAAGATTATAGGCGAGCTTGAATTAGCAGCGTCTGTGTGTAAAGGAAATATCATCGCCATAACGGGAACCAATGGAAAAACTACCACTACAAGTCTTTGCGGTCATTTATTTAATGTCTGCGGTAGGAAAACTTATACTGCGGGTAATATCGGAGTCGCGTTTTCTGAAATTGCTCACGATGTTCAGGAAGATGAATTTGTTGCTCTCGAAGTTTCCAGTTTTCAGCTTGATCTTATAGACCGGTTCAACCCGAAAATTGCGATGATTCTGAATATAACTCCTGATCATCTGAACCGTTACGAGAACAAGCTTGAAAATTATATCAAATCCAAACTGAATATTTACAGAAACCAGGGCGAAGATGATTTTCTTATTCTTAATAAGGATAATGAAGCGCTGATGACTTCAGTTCAGAAGCATAAAAGTAAATCGTTTTATTTCTCGCTGAAAGAGACTCTTAACAACGGAACCTATGTATCAGGTGAGGATATATTCTTTAACAGGGAAAGCAGTCTTGAATTCAGCTGTAAGGTCTCCGACATCAATCTTATCGGGGAACATAACATTGCAAACGCTATGGCAGTAATAACTGCGGGAAAATTGTTTGGACTGGATAATGATAAAATGATTAAGGCGCTGAGAACCTTTGAGGGTGTGGAGCACAGACTTGAGTTTGTAAGGGAGATTGAAGGCGTAAAATATATTAACGATTCAAAAGCAACTAACGTTGATTCTGTCTGGTATGCATTAAAAGGTTTTACAGGCCAGATATTTCTTATCCTTGGGGGACAGGATAAAGGAAACGATTATAACCAGATAAGACCCCTGGTGCTTGAAAAAGTTATTAAGATCTATGCAATAGGTTCATCGGCTGATAAAGTTTTTAACTTCTTCCATAAGGACATAAAAGTTGAAGTCAAACAAACTTTGGAAGATGTTATCCATGCTGCAAACCAGGAAGCACGGCCCGGTGACATTGTTCTTCTATCACCTGCCTGTGCTAGTTTCGATATGTTTGACAATTATGAGCACAGAGGAAAAGTTTTTAAGGAAGCGGTAAACCAATTATAATGAAAAAGCTGGCTTTAACAATATTTCTTGATGCATTTGTATTAACCCTGCTGGGACTTGTACTCGTAATGAGTGCAAGCAGTACATATAGTGCCTTTAAATTTGACAGCCTGTTTCATTTATTTAATTCTCATTTCTTTAAGGTGGTCGTCGGAATTTTCCTGATGGTAGGTTTTGCAATGATACCTTATGAAATATATAAAGAATTCAGCAAGCCTGTTCTGCTTTCTGCGGTTGGACTACTTATTCTAACAATGATAATAGCTCCTGATATTAAGGGAGCAGGGCGCTGGATAAATCTCGGGTTCATGACTTTCCAGCCATCAGACTTTGCCCGGCTGGCCCTTATCGTTCACCTTGCAGCTTTGCTGGAGAGTAAGGGTAAGGAAATTGAAGATTTTAAGAAGGGATTTGTCTATTTATTTATTTGGGTGGTTCTTGTTGCAGGTCTGATATTCATTCAGCCGAATCTCAGCAACGCTATTCTCGTTCTGGTTATCTCAATAACGATATTATTTGTGGGTGGTGCAAAGATACAGCATATAGTCGGCTCGATGGGTGCGTGTGCTTTCATAGGCGGAATAGGTACTATGCTGTTTGCACATTCACGCGCAAGGATTTTAACTTTTATCCAAAGTTTTAGTAACGGTGGTGACATAAACATTCAGGTAAAACAGGCTTTATTAGGTTTGGGCAGCGGCGGCATTCTTGGTGTTGGAATGGGTCACAGCAGACAGAGCAATCTCTTCCTCCCCGAGGCTTATGGTGACTTCATCTTTGCTATCCTCGGTGAAGAACTAGGATTCGTTGGTTCAGTAATAGTTCTATTTGCTTACCTTGTTCTCTTTACAGCGGGAATTCTGATTGCAAAAAAATGCAAAGATGTGTTCGGACAGCTCCTTGCATTCGGAATTTCAATTTCGGTACTCGTTAACGCGTTCATTAACGTTGCTGTGGCTACAGGATTAGTACCGACAACTGGTTTGCCGCTCCCTTTTATTAGCTACGGAGGTACCTCCCTTATATTTATGTGTATCTCCACGGGAATACTTGTGAATATTGGGATGAGTAACGCAATGATTGAAAACAGAAAAAGCGCTGCACAGTCAGCTCAGGATTAAAAAATGGCAGCTCCTAAATCAACATACAGGTTTTTATTTGCAGGCGGAGGAACTGGCGGCCACCTGTTTCCCGCTGTTGCCGTTGCTGAAAGAATTAAAGCAAGAATTCCTGAAGCTGATATACTGTTCGTTGGTACAAAAAACAAAATTGAAGGTAGAGTTGTCCCTAAACTTGGTTATAAATTCAGGTCCATATGGATTAAAGGATTTTCGAGACAGTTTAACATTGAGAACTTGCTTTTTCCTGTTAAGCTGGTGGTTTCTATGATTCAATCATTAATCATAAATATGAGTTTCAAACCCAAAGTTGCAATCGGTTCAGGCGGATATGTTTCCGGTCCCGCAATCTGGGGTTCTTCGGTAATGGGAGCGAAGATCATACTCCTTGAGCAGAACAGTTATCCCGGAGTAACTACAAGATTACTCGAAAGATACGCAGATGAAATTCATATAAGTTATTCTGACTCAGAAAAGTACTTGAAATCAAAAGATAAAATTAAGGTAACCGGGAACCCCGTACGTGAAAGTCTTGGTGAAATGAACGCTGAAAAGGCACGTAAATACTTTAACCTGTCTACCGGCACAAAAACCTTACTTGTATTGGGCGGAAGTCTTGGAGCAGCCTCAATTAACGAAGCAGTAGCTGCTTCTGTTGACGCTTTCAGGGAGAATGACCTCCAGTTGATATGGCAGACGGGAAGTATCTATTACGAAAAATACAAGAACCTAAACGGTAAGGGAATTATTGTCCTGCCATTTATTGAAGATATGAACCTGGCCTATTCAGCTGCTGATATGGTTGTTGCAAGAGCCGGGGCTACTACAATAGCCGAGTTGCTTGTACTGGGAATTCCGGCTGTACTGGTCCCTTCACCCAACGTGGCAGAGAATCATCAATACTATAATGCCAAATCTCTTGAAGATAAAGATGCGGCTATACTAATTGAAGATAAAAATGTTCAAAGTGTATTGGCAGAGAAGATAATTTCAACAATATTTGATTCCAGCAAATTAGAAATTTTGAAAACGAACTCTTTAAACATGGCGAAGCCCGATGCCGCCTCATTAATTGCGGATAGTGCAATAAAATTTGCAGATGCGTTATGAACACAGTTGATTTAAATAAAGAAACCTTTAAGTATAATATGTCTTTTTATTATCAGTCAACAATTATTTATCTCGTAGTGTTTGCTCTTTACCTGGTTATTCGCGGAGAGTTTGTTGAGGAAACTTTCACACTGATCACCAAGGATCCTATAATATATCTGCTGGGTGCTATTGTGATTATTTCACTGGTAAGTCTCCTTTATAATATCTATAAAAATAAGTATATGGAAATAAGCGGCGAAGGAGTTGCTTTCGTTACCCGCTTTGGTGAAAAGAGAATCGCATTGGACCAGATTAAAAGAATAAAAATATCCCGGCAGAGGGAAAGAGTGCAGAATCATGCCTTCCGGCTTGTCAGGATAAAATTAAAGAACAGAAGGCGGTCAGTAATTATAAGACCTTATGATTATGAGAATGAAGATATAATATTAAGAAAATTTGAACTATTAAAAGCACGGATTGAAGAAAATTAATGTTTAAGAATATTCATAAAGTACATTTTGTAGGCATCGGCGGTATAGGTATGAGCGGACTCGCTGAAATCCTTCTCAGTCAGGGCTTTGAGGTTTCCGGTTCCGACAGGTCGCTTTCGGAGATTACGGATCACCTGTCAAAACTTGGAATTACAATTTATGAAGGCCATACACCCGAAAACCTGAAGGACGCTGATGTCCTGGTATACTCATCCGCTGTAACAGTAGACAACCCTGAGGTAAAGGCCGCCATCGAAAGAAAGATTCCGGTTATCAAGCGTGCGGAGATGCTGGCGGAATCGATGAGAATGAAATACGGGATAGGTATTGCGGGAACTCATGGAAAGACGACTACCACATCTATGGTTGGATTAACTTTAACCGAAGGCAATATAGATCCCACAATTATCGTCGGAGGTAAACTAAGCGGTTTGGGCGGAACGAACGCAAGACTGGGGCACGGTGAGTTTATTGTGGTTGAAGCAGATGAATTCGACAGAACATTCTTAAAACTTACTCCCACCATTGCTGCGCTGACAACATTAGAAAGCGAACACCTTGATACGTATAAGGATCTGGTTGATATCCAGGCGGCTTTTACTGAATTCGCAAATAAAGTTCCGTTTTATGGTTTTGTTGTGCTGTGTCTTGATGAGCCAGGTTTACAGGATATCATCCCATCAATTAATAAGAAGATTATCACCTACGGATTAACACCTCAGGCTGATATCCGCGCACTGGATATAGTACATAATAAGTTTTCAAGTGAATTTACCGTCAGGTACCGGGGTAAAGAACTTGGCCGTATAAAACTTAATATACCCGGTGTTCATAATGTTAAGAACGCCCTTGTTGCTGTGATAATTGCGAAAGAACTGGGAATTGGATTCCCGGTAATTAAAAAAGCCCTGGAATCATTCTCCGGTGTGTACAGAAGATTTGAGATAAAGTATAATGAGGAAATCCTTGTCGTTGACGATTATGCTCATCATCCTACAGAAACAAGCGCATCGCTTGCAGGAGTGAGAGCAGGGTGGGACAGGCGTTTAGTAGCCGTATTTCAACCCCATCTTTTTTCAAGGACAAGAGACTTTTACCAGGAATTCGGAAGGAGCTTCCTTAATTCAGATATCTTCATTTGTACTGATGTTTATCCCGCCCGTGAAGAACCAATTCCCGGCGTTTCAGGAGCTCTTATTGCTGATGCTGCTAAAAATTTCGGACATAAAAATGTTATCTACGTCCCGGATAAAAAAAACATTCCTTCAGTATTAAATGAATTGAAACAGGATAATGATATTATAATTACAATGGGTGCGGGCGATATCTGGAAATTCGGTGAAGAATTTATAAGGATGATAAAAAGTTGAGTTCAGAAACCAGGAATAAAATATTAGGACTGCTGCTGTTTGTAATTTTAACGGTCTGGATTCTCTATCTTTCTTTCGCTGTGGATAGACCTGAACTGGAAAACCAGATAAAATCAATTACCGTTACAGGCAACAACCTCCTCAATGAGAATGATTACCTGGCTTATGCAAAACTGACGGGAAGCGGGTTATCGGGAGATGTTACCCTTCCAATTATAAAAGCACGACTTGAAAAACATCCATATATAAACAGAGCTGATGTTGAATTCAGCGGTAATAATGAAGTTCACATTAACCTGAGCGAGAAAAAAATAAAGGCTGTACTTGTAAGCGATAATAAACTTTTCCTTGCGGCTGATAATTTTGAAATATTGCCTTTTATTCAGAATACGAAAATTTCGAATATGCCCGTTGTTACTAATCTAAGCAGCGATATTCTTTTAAAGAACAATGAAATACTTAAAACTCCCGGACTTGTAGCGGCATTTAAGATAATGGATGCTGCGGAAATGACAGGCGGAGAACTTTCAAAAACTTTGTCAGAGATAAATCTCAGGAACGGTGGGGATATAATCCTGTTGTTCTCAGGTATGAAGCCGCCTGTAATCTTAGGTAAAGGTAACACAGCAGAGAAGATTTATACCTTTGATCAACTGGTGAACAATGATAACGCAGATAAAGCAATGGTTATGAACAGTTCTTATGTTGACCTTAGATTTGACAATGAAATTTTTCTCGGTAACTATGATAAAACGGATTTAACTGAATGAGAAAAGAAATAATAGCGGGACTCGATTTAGGAACCACAAAAGTCTGTGCGGTAATAGCAGAAAAGCTGGAAGAAAACAAGTTTGATATCCTTGGTTTTGGTGTTGCCCCTTCAGAAGGACTTCATAAAGGTCTGGTTGCAAATATCGGTAAAACAGCCGAGGCAATAAGAAGTGCCGTCTCAATTGCATCGAACAGGGCAGGTTTTGAAATCACCCACGTTAATGTCGGTGTAGCAGGCGAACATATCACCAGTATGAGACACAGGAATTATGTTACTATTAGCGGCGAGGACAGAGAGATCAATAAAACTGACCTCGAAAGGCTCGAAAATGATGTGCGTACCATACACATTCCCTCTGATCGCCAGATACTTCACATCATTCCCGAGGAGTTTTCAATAGATCATCAGCCGGGGATTGAGAATCCTATCGGTATGTCGGGCTCGCGATTAGAAGCAACTAATCACATCGTACTTGCTTCAATCCCTGCCATACAGAACATAAGAAAATCCGTGGAGCGTGCAGGATTGCATGTTCAGGATTATATACTGCAGCCCATTGCATCAAGTACTTCGGTATTGGAAGAAAGTGAAAAGGATTTGGGTGTTGCACTCATCGACATCGGCGGAGGGACCACCGATATTGCAATCTTCCATAATAAAGCAATTAAACACACCAAAGTAATTGGTGTGGCAGGCAACCAGGTTACCAACGATATAAGGGAATCACTTGGGGTGGTAACCGAAGAAGCAGAAAAACTCAAAAAAGATTTTGGGTATGCAACTGATAATGCAATAATCAAAGATGAAGATATTCTTATTAAAGGTGTCGGTGCACGCGGCAACACAAAAATTCCGATAAGTCTGCTTACCCAGATTATCAGTCTCAGGATGAGGGAATTATTTATCCTGGTTGATAATGAAATACGGAGTGCAGGTTTTAAGAATAAAATAAAAGCCGGGATCGTACTAACCGGCGGAGGTTCTCTCCTGAAGGGATGTTCTGAACTTGCGGAAGAAGTTTTCGGTCTTCCCACAAGGATGGGAGTTCCGCAGGAATTGGGAGCAGGACTTTCGAATGAGATTGAGAGTCCGGAATTCGCCACTGTGGCAGGTTTAATCCGGGGCATTCCCGGAGGAAAGTCAAGTGAATACCAGGGATTAATCAAAGCCAGGAAGCAGAAGAACCAGAATAAGATTTCACTGATAGTAAAAAGAGTTCAGCAATTTTTTGATGAATTATAAATTCTATTTATAGGAGGTAACTATGTCGCGATTTGCAACTATTGATAAAAGTAGGCCCATGTCCGCTATACTGAAAGTGGTTGGTGTTGGCGGCGGCGGCTGCAACGCTATCGAGAGCATGATCGCACGCGGGCTCAGCGGTGTGGAATATGTCGCTGTTAATACCGATGCCCAGGTATTAAACGGAAGCAGTGCTACTCATAAGATTCAGTGCGGCTCCAGTATTACCAGGGGACTGGGTGCAGGAGCTGATCCTAACGTTGGAAGAAAATCACTGGAAGAAGACAGGGAAAAGTTATCCGAAGTTCTTGCCGGAAGCGATATGGTATTTGTTACAGCAGGAATGGGCGGCGGAACAGGAACAGGCGGAGCCCCTGTTGTTGCCTCAATTGCCAAGAGTATCGGCGCTCTTGTTGTCGGCATCATTACAAAACCTTTCCGCTGGGAAGGGAAGAAGCGAATGCTTAATGCCGAACAGGGAATTCAGGATCTGAAAAATCATGTAGATAGTCTCATAGTAATTCCCAATGAAAGACTGCTGAACATACTTGACAAAGGCGTTAATGCCTTTGCTGCTTTTGATAAGCCGAATGAAGTATTATACGAGGCAACAAGAGGAATTGCAGACATCATCACAGTCGAAGGATTGATAAACGTCGACTTTGCCGATGTAAGATCTGTAATGAACCAGAGTGGTGATGCACTGATGGGATGCGGAATTGCAAGCGGTGAAAACCGTGCGATTGAAGCAGCTCAGAAGGCCATTTCCAGTCCTCTCCTTGAAGGCGTAAACATCAAAGGCGCAAAGAGTGTTCTTCTGAATGTTACAGGTTCAAGCAACCTTACAATGCAGGAAATAAACGACGGCAATAACGTTATCTTTGAAGCCGCCGGTGAAGAAGCGAACGTGATCTTCGGCTGTGTACAGAAAGAAGATATGAACGATTACGTATCATACACCGTCATCGCCACAGGGTTCGATTCAGCCCACCAGGTGCATGCTAAAAAATCATTTTCAATAGCTCCTCCCAAAAAGAAGGAAGAAGAAACCTTTCGCGGAGGATTCAATTTTCTTGAATCAAATGAAGATATAGATAAAGAGGACCTTGAAATTCCCACTATATACCGGGTAAAGAGTCCGAAAACAAACATTGAAGAAAGAGAAGAGGAAGAAACTCCCAAAAGCGGATTTGAGTTCGACGCATCACGCTACAGCTGGTCAAAAGAAAAAGCAAAAAAGAGAGAAGAAAAAGAGAATGATGATGACGAGGACAGCTCTTCATTCTTACGTATGATAATGGATTGATTTTGCGGAATCTGTTGTAACAAAGGAAATTGTAAGTCCGGGTTATTCGTCGAGGGGACGACTCTCGGAGAACGTGTTATTTTCAATATCCTTTGTAATTATTATCCTGTTCGGTCTGCAGCAGATTCTGCAATCTTCTACGAAGTCCTGCTTGCCTTCCACCGTTAAATCCACCCAGACGCTGTTCTTAACCCCGCAGTACTGGCACGTCCACTCAAAATCGTCATCTGTCTGGTACGACTCTGGTTCTTCTTTCATAACTCACCTGTAATGAAAATGTTAATAAGCTCACTATATTGTAGTTCTTTCCTTTCTCAGAGTCAAGGTGTCATTCTGAATTCATTTCAGAATCCAGTGTCATTCTGAATTCATTTCAGAATCTAGTGTCATTCTGAATTCATTTCAGAATCCATTGTCATTCTGAATTTATTTCTGTCATTCTGAATTTATTTCAGAATCTCATGTGGTCCCAATCATTTTTCCCACTTGCTTTTTAAATCCCGGTAATTTATATATAGTGTCCAAATGTACACTATATTATGCCCGATAAAAATGCAAATACGGCCGATTTTCTAACTTACCAGGTTCCGCCTGAATGGCGGGAAGGGGTAAGACTCCACTCGCTTTTACCCCCGATACCCAAGAAACACCCGGAATATCCGCTTCGACATATTTGATTTTGAGATGCTTTTTAATGATGAGAAGACAAAGGAGCTTCTGCGGGCGGGACAAACAATAGGGTGTTTCTACATTGAATCGCCGGGAATGCGTTCACTTCTTCGGCGGCTGGACGTAGAGACATTTGAGATGCTCACGGCAGCAAGCTCAGTTATTCGTCCCGGTGTAGCCGAAAGCGGAATGATGCAGGAGTTCCTTGCCCGGCACAAAGACCCGTCGCGCCGCAAATACCTCGTGCCCGAAATGGAAGTGCACCTTGGCGAAACCTATGGTGTGATGATTTACCAGGAGGATGTAATTAAGGTTGCCCATCATGTGGCGGGCTTAACGCTGGAAGAAGCCGACCTTCTCAGGAGGGCGATGAGCGGGAAGATGCGGTCGCACGAAGCAATGAAAGAAATAACAGATAAATTCTTTGTCTCCTGCCTCGCAAAAGGACACAGTGAAGAAACCGCAAAAGAATTATGGCGGCAGATAGAATCATTTGCAGGGTATTCCTTCTGCAAAGCGCACAGTGCTTCCTTCGCGCTCCTCTCTTTCCAGGTTGCTTACCTCAAGGCCCACTACCCGGCGGAGTTTATGGCTAATGTACTTAATAACGGCGGGGGATTTTATTCATCGGCTGTGTATATATGGGAAGCAAAAAGGATGGGACTTGCAGTAGAGCTTCCTTCAATTAATCACAGCAATTATGAATATATCGGCAGGGGAAAAAACATACGCATAGGGTTGATGGCGGTAAAGAATTTATCGTCTTCCTCAATCGAAAGGATCGTTGAAGAAAGAAAAAATAACGGGAGGTATGTTTCGCTTGCCGACTTCCTTGTGAGAACACGAATTGGATATGAAGAAACAGCCGCTTTAATTAAGTGCGGCGCAATGGGGTGTTTCAGGCAGACGCGTCCCGAGCTGCTCCGTCTCCTCGACATCTATATTCATCGTAAAAGGCTTCTGGATCATACAGCAAATGATCTCTTTATGAATGAAACCTATGCCCTTGAGGAGGAAGTTAAAACGAACATCAACTTCAGCGCAGCCGAAATGTGCCGCACCGAGTATGAAATATTCAATTATATGGTAACCCGCCATCCCCTTTACTTCTACAGGGAATGGGTGAACCATCCCTCGATCATAAAGGCAAAGGATAAAGAAAAATACCGGGGGAGGAAGGTAAAGATGGTAGGCTGGTATATGACCTCCAAGAGAATAAGAACGAAGAAAGGGGATATAATGAAGTTTCTTTCACTTGAAGATACGACGGGGACATTTGAAGCAGTAATATTTCCAAATGTGTACTACCGCTGTGCTGAGCTTACAATGTCGATGGGTCCCTACCTCATTGAAGGAGTAATTGACAGCGAAGATGCTAATAACATTATAGTAAAAGACCTTAAAGTACTTTCATCCGTAGCCATAAGAGAAAGCATACAGAAAGACAGCGTTGACCACAATTACTACGGGGACGAAGAAAAAGTCACAGAAGAAGACTTCCGCCTCGTCAGCTCCCTCGGCAAAGAAAAACTCCGCCAGGCTTACGCCGGTTAGCGCTTCTGACTGGTGCTGAGCCGAAGGCGAAGTCCCGCTTCAGCGGGATCATGCTGAATTTGTTTCAGCATCCTCTCAATGGTGTCATGCTGAACTTGTTTCAGCATCCTCCAACGGGTCATGCTGAATTTACTTGGTCCGCTTTTTGGCATCAGCACCTATGTAAATCTGATACATCAGGGATACCAGGAAAAACGAAAGAAGGTATAGTTTAATCTTTTTAAAGTTCAATGCTAAATCAACAAGTATTAAAAGAAGAGGGAACCAGTTATTAAATATAAATGGCTTGATAAATGACATTCCATCTGAAATTCTTGCCTTAAAAGGTAATCCAGTGAGTTTTAGATTATAGGTGTTTGGAAGGAATTCTCCGTAATAGAAGTATTGAAAAGACAGTTGACCTGCAACGAATAGAAAGATGATTCCCAAACTTAAAATCAGTGAATGAAGGATCTCTTTGGAAAATATCTTCTTATATATTTTCCAGCAAATAAATACCCAGATAAGAGTGGCAAATATTATTGATTCGTTTCTGGTTAGGAACATCAAGCCCGTGAGAATTGAAATAACCCAAAGTCTTTTGTGATTTCCTTTCAGCATAAACAAAAATGACAGGTAGAGTGTCGCCGAAAGAAGTAAAGTTAATAGCCCTGTCTCCATCCCCATCAGTGACCAATATGCAAGCGGATAATAAAAAAGGACACCGGCAAAGGTAAGAATGCACACAGGAATTGTCAGTGATTTGAAATCATCCTTAAAAGAATATTCTGATATTTTTAAACTGAAGAAAGCGATTGAAAGCATAAAGATTATGCCAGAATCTGAATACTTAATATTGAGGTGGTTTTATCAGTCAGGAGGGTAACCAATGACATTATAAGTGTCATTAAAAGATTTGAGATACCCTCCACATAAACACCTGAATTCCAGACTAATCCAGTCCCGTGCGATAAATTCCAGGCATACCTCATTGAAATCATTGCATCATCGAATAAACAGAAATACCGCTTGTGATCGATGGCAACAAATGAGGAAGAATAAATAAATTTGCTTGCCCATAGTATGAACCCTATTGCAATAAGGGTGAGGCTAAAAACTTTTATTTTCTTATCCTTCACAATGGACTACTATTTCAATTTTCAAAATTGTATTCGCTTTTCTACTTCATATTCACAAACTGCGTCGGGAAATCCAGATCCGCATCCTTCACCATCTGGATTACCGCCTGAAGATCATCTATTTTAGGAGCCTGAACCCTCACCTGTTCATCCTGTATCTGCGCACTAACCTTAAGTTTTGATTCCTTAATCATTTTAGTAATCTTCTTGGCGTTGTCTTTAGAGATTCCGCTCTGAAGATCGATTATCTGCTTCAGCCTTCCGCTGGCAGCCGGTTCAGGTTCATTCAGTTTAAGAGCCTTGATAGAAATTCCCCGGCGGATGAACTTTGTCTGGAGGATGTCCACGCTCGACTTTAATGAATAGTCATCTTTTGTATTGATAGAAATCTGCTTATCCTTTTTGTTGATTTCCATAGAAGTATTCGAATCCTTCAGGTCATATCTCTGGTGAATTTCCTTCAAAGCCTGGTTAACAGCATTATCCGCTTCCTGCAGATCAATTTCAGAAACTATATCAAAAGTATGGTTTTGTGCCATTTTTATATCCTCACATTGCTTATTATTAGCTGCAAATTTAATGAACAGGAATTAGAGTTTAAAATATTGTGATCTGTTCATAAAAACCAGCATTCCTGTGACAGTCATAAAACAACCTGAACCGTATGATCCGTAAGTTCATTTTACAGATATCGGTGTAATAATTTGCTTAATCCATTAATAAGATGTTGAAATATTAAGCATAATAATAAGAATCCTATGGCACTGATATTGGTTAAGATGATTAAAATTAAAGAGAGTTATGAAAAAACTATTAACTGCTGCCCTGCTTATAATTACTACCTCATTTATCTTAACATCCTGTGGAATCCTATGAATCCAAATATGCTTACCGCTGGGGTGAGGACGGTTTAATCTATAATTCCCATAATGACAAGTTATTTACAGGCACTGTCCGTGATACGGCAGATGTTATAATAGAATTTCAGGTCGTGAATGGAAAAAAGAACGGAACATTTCAGAACATATTACCTGGACGGCCAGATAGAAAAGACAGGATATGTTGTTAACAATGAAAATATGGGAACCTGGAAATATTATTATCCTGACGGACAGATGGAAAGCAAAGGGGACTTTGAGAGTAACAAACCCGATGGTAAATGGATTTCCTATTACCCCAATGGGAATATAGAAAGTGAAGGCAAGTATAGAGACGGGAAACAGGATGGCATCTGGACATATTATGATGAGAGAGGGGAAATAATAAACCAGGTCATCTACCAGGATGGAGATTATATCGGTCTTCAAAAGAAATTTGTTTAAACTTTCATATTGTCATTCCGGATTTATTTCGGAATCTAAAATCGGTTCAGGTTGACAATATCAGACTTTGAGACAGCCTCTTTTTTACATTTAAATTCTAACGTGAAGTTCCGTAGATACTAATTTTCTTATCTCCATTCGGTCCTGAAGTAGAAATATCTATAATAGCTTGCTGCAGCTTCGTCGTATCAGGTTTTGAATCCACAGCTGTAAAGCTAAACATGGTAAAAGATTTGCTCTGTGTATCAAGCATCGTTATATCCACATCTCCTGAAACTTCAATATCTCCTTTATTAACCTTAACAGAAATGGTTTGTCCGGAAGACATCGGATTACCGTTTCCATCACTTACCGTAAAATTGAAAGATTGGGCACCGCCGTTTTGTATATCAAATAGTCGATGGATCAACCGTAATTTGTGGGAGTCCAGTCAAAAGTCTTATTGTTGATGTTTGAATTGTTGTATTATTTTCATCAATAGTTGAAGACGTAACCCTGAAAAACCCCGGGCCATAACCCTGCTCGTTCAGATCCGGAAAAGGCTGAGTTAACATGATTACCGTAGCTCTGCCAAGGTTATCTGTGCTATTTGATCCGTCTATGATTCCGGAAGTTGTCTGGAAGTAGACACTGGTTCCGGGTCTCACAGGATTAGAATATTTGTCACCTGCAAATGCCGTAAAAGGTATTTCAACCCCAATAATCCCATAGTTGGGATAATTCAGTTTATCTGAAGCAACCGCAAAGTGGCTGGGATCAGGGAATCCACCATAAATAGCCATGAGAATTGGCTGCGATTTAACAACCACATTATTTATTAAAAACTCTGCGGTTATCTGTGCCACACCTGCTTTTGTCCCGGTATTCAATGTAACAGAAGCCCTTCCAAGAGCATTGCTGATTACTGAAGCAGGGTAGAGGTACTCTCCTCCTCCGGGCCCGGAACCGATGCTGAAGGAGACTTCAACTGCATTATCTAACGTGACCGGAGCACCTGTTGAGTCAAGAATCTCAAAAATAAATTGTACTGTTTCATTAGCACCGCTTTCTTTTACCCCAACATTATCAGCTGATTGAGCATAAAGATAAATAGTTGCAGCTTGTCCTGAGGAGGTTCCTCCTCCATTTCCCTGCTGTTGGGTCAGCCTTAATACCGGTACTTCGACGTTTGAGCTTACTGTAACGTATACACTTGTAGTATCCGTATCATATCCTGATTTAAAGTAAACAATAGTTAATTCTTTATCTTCGGTCAGCGGGAAATCGGTGGAAAAAGTTCCGTCATTTCCGGTTGTCGTGTTTACCTGTGTAATACCGTCTGTAATTTTAACTGCAGCGTTAAAGACAGGATCCCCCGAAACCGATTCGACTATCTGTCCCGATATTGTTGCATCAGGAACTTCAGGTATAATATTCTCATCGGGGACACCAAACTCACAGCCTGAAAAATATAAACCGGTGAGTAAAATAAAGACTGATAAGTATATAAAATTTTTCATTTTGACAATTTCTTTAGTTATGAAAGTGTTAAGGTATTCAGATTTACTTTTCATCTTTCAGGTAATCCTGATTATAATATTTAATCTCTTCTTTATCTTTTTCTAATTTCTGCTTAATAAGGTTCTGCTTCTGGATTGATATGAATCGGTCTTCAAGAGTAGGTAGTAATTCGGCCCTAAGCAGTATGATAACCTCTTTCTTGGTTACAACAGTCTTATCGCTTCCTGTCAGGTATCTTATTCCAAGAACCCACCATGGGAGGTCCTTTAAGAAAGGAATTCCGGTTCTTGCAATAGTTTCCTCATTTATATAAAGTCCACCTATTACAGTTTCTTCTCCGTCAAGCAATAAAACATCAGAACTTGCCGAAGTTTTCTTAACTTCAGTTGTCAACTCGGATGGAAAGAATGAACTCCTTTCAGCTTCAAGCTTCAGAAGAATATAATCTATTCCTTTTTTAGAGTAGACGTACGGTACCACATTTATTATCGAACCGGCAGAATAGAACTTATCGATAACATTTCCTGAAAAATCTCTCTGTTTAATGGAAAAATCAGAACCAATCTGTATCCTTCCTTTCTGCCTGTCTCTTACCGAAATAGTGGGACTTGCAATAATTTCCCCCAGGTTCTGTGATTCAAAAAACCTGAACATTGCTGTAGCACTCCCAACCCAATCACCCATCTTAAAATCGGTAAGTGAATTTATATTAAATTCCGGAGGTTTACCCTGCGTTTGAGTTTGCTGTTCAGGTACTGTCGCCTGAGTTCGAAGGGTGGTTCCAACATTAACTCCATCTTTTGAAAGTAACCAATCCCAGTCAATTCCTCTATCCAGTGAATTCTGAATATCAGCTTCAAAAAATATCGCTGATATTTTAACCTCCCTGGCATCAAGATCAGCAAAGGTATCTTCATCTATTTTCTCTTCTTCGGTTTTCCCCTTATTTTTTATAACAATAGAACCTTCTTTATCCTCATACATCAGATTTTCAGCGTTTACTATAAGGTTCAAAGCATCCAGATATGGCATCTTTTTGATTTCAACCCCGATAGGGGAGGATATCTGAACTGTTGAGACTATACTTTTGCCGGATACCAGTTCGCTGACCGCGCTTAGCATTTTAACTGCCTGGTCAAAGCTGGCATACTGCGATATGGAAACAAGCTCCAGAGGGATTATATTCCCCGGATAACTTTTTTTCCAGCTCCTGCTGAGCCTGTACAGGGTAGATGAATATCAGGATTAAAATTAAGATTACAGGAAATTTCATTGCTGTTGTCCTTCTTTTTGATTTTTCTTCCCTATTTTGAGGGTCTGGTACTCTATTATTCCCCCCTTATTTAATACGAAGGTTACCGTTTCATTTTCATAGTCGATATCCATCAGGTATCCCAGGTATACAGAATCGCCTTTCTTCAGCAGTAAGGTATTTCCCTTCGAATCAGAAATAAATGCACCCTGTGGTACCAGTGAGATCAAAGTTGCATCCTGAATATCAGGGAGATTATTTACATTGGGACGTATTTCATTTCTAACCAGCGGAAAGAAAGCATCGTACAGTCCGCCTGTTCTAAGATCATTTTCATTATAATTAACTTCAGCGTATCTGTCGCTTGAGGAATAATATACTTTAACTTCTAATTCAAATTTCACCAGGTAATGAGGTATGCCTTTTTCATCAACACTGGTGGTTCCGGATACGTTAGCTGATTCTATCTTCTTTAACTCTTTGCTGTGTTCAATGGCATAGATTAATCCATATACATTTTCAAATGAACCGTTTCCGCTCACCTTAAATATGTAAAAATTAAAACCGTTCTCTACACCTGTACTAACATACTGCGTGTTGGTAAATGTATAGAGAGAATAATCCCCGCTGTAAGAATCAACAAAATTAAAAAAATTGGATTGAGGCAGGTTTTGAGGTATAGTGAATTTACCTGAAAAGAGTAATGAATCTACAACAGCTACATTTTCCTCAGCTTTTCTAAGCTGGATCTGCAGAGTTTCAATACTAGAATAGTTAGCTCTCAGTTTAACAAGCCTTTGGTCTTTAACATCAAGGTCCTTCTGCTGAATTCCTAACGTATAAATGCTTCCTGCCGCTGTAATCAGAACGAATATAACTATTAGAATTATTAATGATTTATTTCTTTTTTTCATTTTGAACTCCTCCCATCAGGTTTCCGGCATCAATAGAAAACTTAAAGGTCCTGGTATCACGCAATGGCTCATATAGGATATTCTGCAGGATGGCTCCCTTATAAGAATCGGATAAATCCTTCACTACAATTCTTGAAAAGGTAAATCCGCCCAGTTTAATGTTTTTCTGTTTATCCATGGTCAACTGGTTCATCCACATATTTCTTTTCTGATTGGCAAAACCGGACAATTTTTTCATCTGGACACTTAAAATCCCTGTCCCGCTCGAGAGTTGGTTTAGTACGTTCTTGGTCTGGTCAACGTTCTGGATCTTATTCTCATAAGATTTAATTTTTTCAACTACGGCTTTATTCTGAGCTTCCATTAACAATAGCTTACTTATCTCAGTATCTTTTTCTTTGGATGAAACGATATTTGAAAATGTTTTATTAATGAAGAATGCTGCTGAAAGAACTATAAGCCCAAGCATCAGGTATCCCTGCCATCCAAGCTGGAAAACTTTCTGCTCTTCCTTTATGTAGCTTGGCAGTAGGTTTATACCCTCAAGTTTTTTATCGAGCTCGGCAAAATATTCTTCCGCTACCGCTGCAGGCACAATAAAAGCAGATTCGGTGCTGAATGAATCAACACCCTCCGTCTCCATCGATTCGATTTCCTGGAACGTAACTTTTGCTTCAGGATATGCTTCACTTACTACAACTAAAAGATCTTCCGATTCATCCTCCCCGCAGATGACAATATTCTCGATACTGTTAATGGCTCCATGCTCCATCTCAAGAAGTATCTTGCTGACGATAACATTATGCGCGTTAAAACTGTTTTTCCCGACAGATAAAGTAGATCCAATGTGAAAAATCTTATTACTTCTCAGGAAAATTAGTTTTGAATATTCTTTTCCAACGTACAGTACTAAAGTCGTTTCTTTATCTGCAAATATTTTCTTTCTTGCAACATATGATGCAAGCGAAATCTCGGCACTCTTTACAGTAGGTATCTTAAAGAACTTGCGGTTGTTCATTCTTGCGAGAGAATCAATTGCCTGCAGGTAGCTGCTTTGTCCAGATGGATATACCGCTAGTTTCGAATCATCATAAAGCTGAACAAAGTCGATAGTGGTTACTATTTTACCTTTAGCATTAATGTTTAAGGAGCAAGATCTTTTTCATCATTCACTTTCTGGAAATAAATAGCCGGCTCAGATAGAATTGGAATGAATTTACATTTTGATAAATCCTCTCCAAGGAAAAATTCATTAAGTTTGGTCAGAAAAGTTCTATTAAAAGCTGTAGATTCTTCCAGAACAAAATTATATTGATATTTATCTTTGGATTTTCCTGAGCCATTTGATTTTTCTCCTGCTTTCTGTTCAGAAAAAGCAAGTGAGGTATCAATTGACTCAGCTTTAAGCATTTTGAGCTGACCATTCTCTTTCTCGAATAGTGCAACTTTGCTGTCATTACCTTCAAAATATAGACATGCTATCTTACTCATAGCTCGATGCTCCGATTATTTGTCTGAATAATTCTTTATTGTTAGCATACTGAAGTGCCATTTCCAGTGATATTCTTCTTTCCATATATAATCTTTTCAGATCCTGCTCCATAGTAATCATATCCTGAAAGCGATCCCTGGTTTATCATCATATAAATTTCGCCGGTATTATTGTTCTTAATAGCGGCTCTTACGTTAGGATTAA
>CAWDAK010000014.1:0-42200 GCA_963800255.1 uncultured Ignavibacteria bacterium
CATTCTTTTGTAACTGACTTAATAAGCATTATGTCATCTCTTGCATATTCCCCTTTTCCGCCTGCTTCGTTTATGTAGTACGCAAAATCTTTTCCAGCTACATAGTTTACTTTGCCCGGTTCGGCTACCTGGCCGAAAACATAGACGGTTTTTTCTTTCCGGGGAACGATAATTACGTCGCCATCACTTACAACATAATCCGAAATGTTTGACGAAGTGTCGTCTATTTTGGTAAAGTCTACCGGACCGCTCTCGAGCAGAATCCTTAAATCATTCTCCATAAGAAAGTATGATGAATCCATTTCATCGATGTTTGACATCCTTATCATCATCATGTTCTGAAATTTTAATAAGAAATTTGTGAGCTTTTCGTCAAGAACATTCGGCATATTCTTTAACTCCACCCCGTAATAATTTTCCAGAAGGATGGGAAGACTGTTTCCTGTAAACAGCTTTGACCTCCTCAAAGAGGCATCCGGCTTAAACCCACCGGCTTTTTCAATTACCTGCCTGATGGTCGTATTATTTTTGGTAATGGGTATCCTGCCGGGATTATTTACTTCGCCCGCAATGATTATACTGAATCCTTTTTTCTGAGATTCCCTCGCTACTACTATTATTCCATCTCCCCGTTCAAGAGCCGGGTTGCTGTCCACATCAGTTTTAATAACCTGGATTTCATTACCTGCGTAATTAAGCCGGTGAATTTCAACTCCCTCGATGTTTTCGTATGCCTCATTTATTCCCTGTGCAAGTTCAAGGGCATCCTGCAGATGATCACCTTCAACAAAGAAAAACTTACCCGGGTTGTTCACCGCCCCGGAAACTGTAAATGAACTATGCTCAAAATCAGGCTGAGGGAAAATTATCACATCATCATTTTTGAGGTAAGGATTATTGGAAAAATCCCCGTCTAACCTGAATTTCTGCAGATCCAGGTGCATTACCTCCCCCGAAGCTCTCCTGAGCGTAATATCACGCAGTACGTAGTTGTCAAGTTTTTTTTCAAGCTGTTTGAGAAGCTGAGGGTCGTTTGTAGTTTTCGACATTTCCTCTCTCACCTGGTTATACATTCTTGTAACGAACGCGTCAACCCGTTCTGTTATTAAGGCCGGAAATGTACCGGTGATAACGAACTCCCCACCGATAGTAACGCTTATAGCTCCCATTTGCAGCATATCATTGCTGTTAAGGTTAAATTTAGAATCCATTTGTGCATAGCTGTTTATTCCAAAAATGATAAGAAACAGCGCACCAAAAAGTTTTTTCATTTAAGCAGTCTTATATTTTTTATTATATTTTTCAGAGTTGATACTGTAATTTGTAATAGTCCTGGTATTCACCGGAGATTATCCTCGTCCACCAGGTTTCGTTCTGAAGATACCAGTCGATAGTTTTTTCTATTGCGTCTTCAAATGTAAAGAGCGGCTTCCATCCCAGTTCGTTCTGAATTTTTGTTGAATCTATAGCATACCTTCTGTCATGACCTGGACGGTCCTTCACATATTCAATCAGACTATCAGGTTTGTTCAGATAATTTAAGATCAGTCTTATTATTTCGATGTTGGGCATTTCGTTGGATGCACCTATGTTATATACCTCGCCAGGCTTCCCCTTCTGAAATACAAGGTCTATGGCCCGGTTATGGTCGTCTACAAAAATCCAGTCGCGAACGTTCATTCCGTCACCGTATACAGGCAGTTTTTTACCGCTGAGAGAATTTAGTATCATCAGCGGAATGAGCTTTTCGGGGAACTGGTAGGGACCGTAATTGTTGGAGCACCTGGTTACAACCACCGGCAATCCGTATGTATGATGAAAGGATAAAGCCATCATATCAGCCGCAGCTTTGCTGGAGGAATAAGGACTATTAGGTGAAAGGGGAGTTTTTTCTGTAAATAAACCGCTTTTGCCTAAACTGCCATATACTTCATCCGTAGAGATTTGCACAAACTTCTTCACGCCGAACCTTCGTGACGTCTCAAGAAGAACATTTGTACCCAAAACGTTGGTTCTAAAAAAGATCTCTGAACCCAGAATACTGCGATCAACGTGAGATTCGGCCGCAAAATTTATTACATAATTAACTTCGAACCGTTCAAAAAGATAGCTCACAAGTTCAGAATTAGTTATGTCGCCTTTTATAAAATAAAAATTTGGATTATCCTCGCATTGAACGAGGTTCTCAAGATTCCCTGCGTAAGTAAGCTTATCAATATTGATGATTTTATAATCTTCATGCTCTTGAAGAACGTAGTTGATAAAATTACTCCCGATGAATCCTGCGCCGCCGGTTACTAAAATATTTTTCATAATTAGAAAGCAAAAAATCCCAGGAAAATTCCTGTTTGAATGAAGAAACTATTACCATTAAATTCGGAAGGGACGCCGGATAGATCCTGATCATTCTCGATCGTCCAGCTTTCACCAAAAGACATTTGATAGCCGCCGCCAACCCGGATAGAAACAAATCTGTATATCGGGATATCTATATTAAGTATAGGTGACACCAGCCAGTAGCTTCCGGATATCCTCCGGCTTATGTTGCCGGTCTGCTGATTTGCATTAAATTCTCCAGTAAGGTTATTCCAGGAAAATCCTCCTTTATTCTTATAAATCTCTGCTGTAATGCTTCCTCCGCCTACCATTGCACCCACTGAAATCCCGAAATCTCTTATAAACGGAATTGTATATTCTATCGTCATTCCCCCCCCGCCTATAGAATAATCAACTTCCCTTCTGAAATTATCTGAAGGTGACTGTACCATTTCGGATGTAGAGCCCCCAAACCCTCCTCCGCCAATCCGTACAAACTTAATAAGACCGATATAAAAAAATCCTGCGCCGCCGGTAGTAAATACTGCCTTATTAGACAGTGTTGGAAAATCAGGTGGTAGAACATTATTGAGGGGATCCGTATTCGGAAAGATAAATCCCGGTGTAAATCCTCCTCCCCCTCCGAAGGGTGCATCAAAGTATTTCGATTCCTGAGCCAGTATTGCTGTGGTGAGAAATAAACTCGTTATCAGTACCAGGTATATTTTTTTCATAAATCTAAAGTTGTTAATTTATAAATTTATCAGAAAGATGACTGAAAAACAAAGAATCAAATTAAAACATACATAAAGAAAAGGCTTATTTTTAGTCACTTATTAGGGTATTCGGACGGAAAAAAGTGATAATGGCGGAATGGGTTCTTTGCGGCAGTGCTGTAATACTTAATTTTTAGAAAACCATACTGCCTGTATCATGAACATGATTGTTGAATTAACAAAAAATCCCGAAAGGAGAGTATACTCAGAAGTCTTATTAAAATGAAAAACTAATACTCAGAAAGGTTTTTCTCAGTAGGATCCAGAGGCTTTAAAACTATTATACCCGTATCTTTTTTTACTTTGTTAATATAAGCAGAGAGCGGTTCTTCGGTTATCTGAACAGAGGTTCCTGGATGGGGTGCATGCAGCAGATGTATCCTGTTATCTTCCATCCTTACAGCTATCCCAACGTGACTTACATCCAAACCTGGTATACTTGTAGTGAAAGCAATTATATCACCGTTGCTTATCAGGTTTTCAACGAAACCAACTCTTTCCTTTGGGACGTAAAAATAACTCCTCCGGTCAATTTCCGCTTCCTGTTTCTTTATATCCTTTAGGAATTCAGGATGTCTTTTAAGCTGAGGATAACTTTCAGGATGAGATGACATAAAATTAACATGGAACTGTACAGGTTTTCCGCCTACCAATTCTGTTATATCATCAATTATCCCCTTCTTCTCGTTATCGTTTATCCAGTCGGTAAAGTAATGAAGCCTGCTTGGATACTTATCTATCACCCCGTTTCTGTATCTTATTTTCTGAAGTTCATTCTCATAATCTTTAAATGAAGTTTTTCCAAGTTTAATAAGTCTTGCAAAGACAAGAGCATTTTCAACAAAAGTAGTACAATCAAGTCCCGTTAGGTTTATAACCAGCTCCTCATCCCCTTTTTTCTCAATACCATGCGATTCATACCTGGTTCCGAGGAAAGTTTTCCCGATGTCAGCAACGATATCTGTAATAGGCTCCTGTGCAAGGTCGGCAGAAACAGCATAGGAAAATTTCTCTCTGCAGACGGTAAGATCAGTGTCTGAAAATACCTGGGGAAGGATGGTTCCGGTAAACAAAATTATCAGCGTAAATATCTTTATGTATGTTTTCATAGCGAATTCTTTATAAAATCCTGTTGTCAGATAATGTCTTCGTTAGACGGCACAATAGAGTATTCCTCTATTTGCCTTGCGTGAGCAAGGTTTTCAAACCGCGCGTATTCTTTAACAAAGGCAAGCCTTACATCACCCGTAGGCCCGTTTCTCTGCTTTCCTATAATTAATTCAGCCACGCCTTCGGTTGGAGTTCCATCGTCCATGAAGTTTTTGATGCCGTAATACTCAGGACGGTTCAGGAAGAGAACAACATCGGCATCCTGCTCAATTGAGCCTGACTCTCTAAGGTCAGAAAGCTGGGGACGTTTATCGTTCCTTGTTTCCACCGCACGGTTAAGCTGTGCTAAAGCAATTACAGGAATATTAAGTTCCTTTGCAAGCGACTTGAGTGACCTTGATATATGCGAGATTTCCCTTTCACGGCTTTCAGAGTTTGAAGGTCCCTGCATCAGCTGAAGATAATCGATGATTATCATTCCTATATTCTTTTCAGCTTTCAGTCTCCGTGCCTTCGCCCGTATTTCAAGTACTGTCTGTGCGGGTGTATCATCAATGTAAAGAGGGCTCTCAATCAGCTTGTGGGCATTTTTACTCAGCTTAATTCCCTCCTCTGAAGGAAGTTTTCCCGTCCTTACCAGGTGAGCGTTAAGTCTTCCCTCTGCACAAAGCATACGAATAACCAGCTGCATGGTTGCCATTTCAAGACTGAATACTCCAACAGGCACTTTATGATCTACCGAGGCATTACGGGCAAGTGTAAGGGCGAGTGCAGTTTTACCCATCGAGGGCCGGGCAGCAATAATTATGAGATCAGATTTCTGGAAACCCCCCAGCATTTCATCAAGCTCATAAAAACCTGTGGGTACTGAAAATTTCTGTTTTGTATTGGAATGGATTGCCTCAATATACTCCAAAGCATCTCTTACAGCACGGTCCATACCGGTAAATGATTTTTTAAGATGCGCTTCGGTTATCTCAAATATTTTACGCTCAGCCTGATCCAGTATATCGAAAGCATCTTCGGTACCTTCATAAGCCGCTTTTGCAATCTGGTGAGAACTGGATATTAATCCGCGCAGTATCTCCTTCTCAAGTATAATCTTTGCGTGATATTCAATATTTGCCGCCGAAGAAATATTCTGCGAAAGCTTGCTTAAGTATACCGCACCGCCAGCCTCTTCGGCCTGCTCCCTCTTTTTAAGTTCTTCGTACAGAGTAACCGTATCAATCGGTTCACCAGCTTCAAACAGGGAGATCATAGCCCCGAAAATGAGCTTATGCTGCTTCAGGTAGAAACTTTCTGTGCTAAGGAATTCAATCGCTTTCGGTACAGCTTCACGTTCAATCATCATTGCGCCCAGCACCGAAGCTTCAATGTCCGTTGCTGCCGGGGGTTTAACATCTGCGGGAATGATTTTGGAAATGTCTTCGTTATAATTTTTTGATCTTGCCATTTAGTTCTTCGAGAGTTTAGATTGTTAACAACTTATCAACATAGTATATACAGAGGTATGTTTAAGAAAAAATAGTTACAAGTCCACGCATATGCAAGTAAATTCGATAAGACTTGAAAGAGAAGCTTCCAAGCTGGAAAGGCATTTGGGTTACTTCATATCGTCATAGAGTTTGCGGAACTGCTGTACATCTTCCCAGCAGCCTCTTTTCCAGTTAGGATTGCGCAGAAGAGCCGCAGGGTGGTATGTAACCATTGTTTTAATCCCTTTATAATCATAAACTTTTCCCCTCATACTGGTTAACGAATCTTTTTTCTTCAGCAGTCCTTGTGCGGCAGTCAATCCAAGGGCAAGGATAAGTTTTGGTTTAATAAGTTCTATCTGTTTGTTCAGGTAAGGAAAGCACGAATCCATTTCTTCGGCAACAGGGGTGCGGTTGCCCGGAGGACGGCACTTTACAATATTAGCAATATAAACGTCACTTCTTTCAAATTGTATTGCCTTAAGTATATCATTAAGCAGCTTTCCTGCTCTTCCGACAAAAGGCTCGCCCTGCTTATCTTCTTCAGCGCCGGGACCTTCACCTACCACAAGAACATCGGCATCAGGATTCCCTACACCGAATACAAACTTGTTCCTCGATTTATGAAGAGGACAGTTAGTACAGTTTTTAATAAGCTCATTAAGTTTTTCAAGCGAACTTGCTTTTTCCCAGTTTGCCTTAGTATTATCAGACGTCCGGATTTCATCATCTCCTTCTACTGTATTTATTACCAGCTCTGTTTTACGCTGTTTCAACATATGTTTTTTAATTTCTCCGGAGGTTTCAAAAAGATCATCTCCGAAAATTTCCTTCTGATCAAGCATTGCCTGAATTAATTCATCTTTAATGTTGTTATTCATATGCATGGTTATTTTTTTGAAGGAGAATTAAGATCAGCCGGCGGCTTTTAGAATTTCTGAAAGAATTTTATTTGCTGCCTGGAATTTTGACATCAGACCAAACCCGGAAGTTTTTCCATCTTTATGGATAACAGAAATTTTGTTTGTTTCAAACTCGAAGCCGCTCTCCTTATCCTTTAAAGAATTCAATACTATTAAATCAAGGTTCTTACTTTTTAATTTTTTCTTAGCGTTTGAAATTTCATTCTCTGTCTCAAGGGCAAAACCTGCTACAAACTGATTATCTTTCTTTTTAAAGTTCCCAGGATATCGATTGTTTCCTTTAACTTAAGCGACGAAAGTCCGTTAGTTTCCTTTTTAATCTTTGAAACAGACACCTTACCAGGTTTATAATCAGCCACTGCAGCAGACATAATTAAAATATCAGTTGAAGGAAATTCTTTAGCTACATGTTTCCTCATTTCTTCAGCAGAACGGATTTTAACCAGCTTTATTTCAGGGTAAGGCCGCTCGGATGAAGGTCCTGTTATAAGTGTAACTTCTGCACCACGCAGGAAAGCAGCTTTAGCCACAGCATGACCCATCTTCCCCGAAGAACGATTTCCAATAAACCTTACAGGATCAATATCTTCATAGGTAGGACCAGCAGTAACAAGAACCTTTTTTCCCTTAAGATCCGGCGTATACCCTGACAACACAAGTTCCGAAGCATCAATAATTTTACCTGTCTCAGCCAGTCTCCCTTTACCTTTTAGTCCGCTCGCAAGGTCTCCTTCTTCAGCTTCAATAATATAATGTCCTGAATCTATAAGGCTGTTAATATTCCTCCTGGTAACCGGGTTTGAATACATATCTACATCAGCAGCGGGTGCAACAACGAGAGGACAGCGAAGGGCAGTTACAAGTGTAGTTAAAGCATTATCAGCAAACCCGTGAGCAATTTTTGCAACGGTATTTATTGTGGCGGGAGCAATTATCATCAGGTCGGCCCACGTTCCGTAATCAATATGCCAGGTATTAACCTCACACCCGTCTGATTGGGAACCGGGGAAAGTATTAACTATTACCTTATTACGGGTTAAAGATGAAAATGTAAGGGGGGCTACAAACTGAAGAGCGGAAGGAGTCATTACAACTCTTACTTCCGCACCTCTCTGATTAAGTTCTCTCACAAGGTAACAGGCTTTATAGGCAGCAATGCCTCCTGTTACCCCTACAATTATTTTTTTTCCTGAAAGAAAGTCATCAGACATTTATAAAACTTTTTTATTAACTATTCTGTTTCAGGTTTGTTTTTATAACCGAAGTCAACCTTGCCTTCAAGCAGCTCCTGCAAAGCCTGTACATGGGGTTTTTCTCTTTTTTCAAAATCCAGTGCAATCTTCAGCTGAGCCGGATTATCGAACTCCTCACCCTCTTCGTCACCTGCCGCGGTAGGGATGGTGCTTACAAGGGCATTGTACTCAATTTTATTTTCATCATTTATCTGTCGTGCTCTTTTAGCTGTAATAATTGCTGCTTCATAAATATTGGCAGCTTCCTTATCAATCTGTCTCAAATCAACGGGTTCTATGTTCATTTACTTTTTCTCCTTCATTATTTTTTCTATTAAATTCTTTATGTCCGAAACTGCTTGTTCTATTTCAATATTATGTATAAAATAATCAAAATTATCCTTAAGTCTCAACTCCATTTCTGCTCTCTCAATCCGCTTTATCAGGTCAGTTTCGTCCTCAGTCTGCCTGTTTTTCAGCCGGTTCACAAGTTCCTCAAAGCTGGGGGGCAGAATATAGATTAAAACAGCATCCGGATAAATTTCCTTTATCCTAAGGGCACCTTTTACATCAATTTCAAGGAGGACGCTTTTTCCTTCGGAAAGATTATCATTTAAATAGCTTCTCAGCGTACCGTAATAATAATCATAAAACTTCTCCCATTCAGCAAATTCATCATTATCAATCTTTTTTCTGAACTCATCTTCGCTCAGGAAAAAATAATCTTTCCCGTCTGTTTCAACTTCTCTTTTTTTCCTGGTTGTTGCAGATACAGAGAATACAATTTCAGGGAATTGCTTAAGAATTCGTCTAACTATGGTTGTTTTTCCGGTACCGCTGGGTGCGGCAACAATAAATAAAATACCTTTTGAATCCAAATATCACTCGATGTTTTGAATCTGTTCGCGAATCTTTTCAATTTCTTCTTTCACAAGAACAGAATTGTGGGTAATTGCAGTAGAGATAGTTTTAGCTGATATAGTGTTTGCTTCCCGGTTCATCTCCTGGCAGAGGAAATTCAGCTTCCTTCCGGGTTCGTCGTCTTTCTCCATGCTTTCAAGGAAAAATTTAAGATGGCTCCTAAGTCTCACACATTCTTCAGTTATTTCCGACTTATCGGCAATAAGGGCCAGTTCAAGCTCAAGCCTGTCAGAGTAAGAGGTCACACCATCAATAAGAGTTTTCATCCGCTCTTTCAGCTTTTCAAAATATTCATTTACGCTCTGTCCAGATTCACTCTGAATATGGGCTACTTTCTCTTCAATATTTTCTATTCTGCTTTTCAAATCCTTGGCAAGCTCTTTACCTTCATTCCTTCTCATTTTTTGCAGCTGGGTAAGTGCCTGTTCAAGGGCCTTCTTAATCAGCTTAAAAAATTCTTCATCGTATTCTTTATCATTCTGAAGGAAAAGTTCCCTGTTATACAATAAATGTTCAAGCTTAAGTTTTTCTGTTATCTTAGATACTTTCTTTACTTCTTTTAATACCGCCAGGTAAGCCTTCAGCTTCTCTTTATCGATTGAGGGAACTCCGTTTGCAGTGCCTGTACTTTTTAAGGTGAGTATAACGGACAGTTTGCCGCGACTAACCTTACTTTTTATGATTTCCCTTATTTCGTATTCGCGGTTCATGAGGGCATTTGGAAGTTTAAGGTAAATATCGAGGAACCGGCTGTTAACGCTTTTAACTTCCAGCTCAACTGTAAAATTACTGTTTTCGGCTGTACCTTTTCCGTAGCCGGTCATACTTGAGATCATACAGATACCTTAAAAAAAAGAATATCAAAAATAGCGATTTTCAGGACGGTAATCAAAACCTATTTGCTTCCTGTGAGCCAGTTTTAGATTTAGAAAGCCTCGCCGATACCGAAGTGAAAAACTATGTTATTCCAGAAATTCTTATTAAAAATCCAGGTTTTATCGTCAGGATTGTATAGCTTAAACGCAAAATCCAGGCGGAATGGAGCAACGGAAGAATAATATCTGAATCCGAGCCCTGGTGATAAAGCAAGTCCATCATACCTGAACTTATTGTAACCGATCCAGGTATTGCCATAATCGAAGAATATTGCCGTACCGAAGCTCTGTACGATCTTATACCTCCATTCAAAGGACCCTTCAAGAAGGAAAGTACCGCCCTTAACGTTTGTACCGTTAATCCCTAATACCGTGGTTGCATTTTGCGGAACAAGTTCATTTGAACGCCAGCCCCGAACTGAATTGCTGCCCCCTGCGTAGAAAGTTCTGTTTAGGGGCAGTCCAGCGTAATCACCGTGATAGATCTGTATTCTGCCGACTTTAAACTTCGTGGCAAAAACTGACATTTTCCGCTGGTTGAGAGATAAATAGTAAGTTGAATTTAATGAAACCTTATAGAACAATGAGCCATTAAAATCATCACCGCCTATTTTGCCTATAAGGTATGGAAGAGAATTCGCCTCCTCAAAAAGGATTGAAATCACGTATCCTTCTGTGGGAAAGAGAATATCATTTGTGGTGGATCTTCCGAAATCGGCACCAATAATGGAGAGCAGTTTCCTGGAAAGGCTATCATTATTGGTTCGGTAAACCTCATTGCTCTGCTCAATATTATAATAAGTACTCAGAAAATTTATTATTGTAAACCTTGGCAGTTCAAAGTCGAAGGTGATCTTCGAGCCATACAGAGTATTATTGTACCTTGTCTGCTTATTTATGGTAGCATAGTTTTCCCAGGTACCGAAGATTGGTTTGCTGAACAGGTAAGGCTGCTCAAGGGTTATCCTCGCATCCAGGTAGCCAAGGAGTGTTGTATCGCGGAAAGAAAACTTTTTAAATAATGATCCGTAATCAACATTAAATATATCCTGCACGCCGAATGAGGTACTAACGGTTAATTTTCGTGCATTGCCGAAAAAATTTCTCCTTGTATAGGATAAGCCAAGACCTGCGTTCAGGGCGCTCTGCTGGTTATTCACTATTATTTCAGGGGAAAGTTCATTAAGCTTTCCAATATTTGCATCAATCTTAATAGGAACTTTAGAGTCCGTTGTATCTTCTTCAACCCCCGTAAGAACTATTGAATTAAATAATCCGGTTCTGAAAAGCCGCTGCTGACTCTGCCTTAATTTATCAAGGTTGTAAAGCTCACCGCTTCTGATATCGCTGATATCCCTCAACATACTTTCCTTAACATAAGGAGCACCGTCGCCTGAAGTAGTAACTCTCACCGTGTCAATGTGATATTCTTTGCCGGGGGTAAAATAAATCGTCATATTTGCACGGTCCTGTACAGTATCCGTAACAATGATGCTGCTGTCAAACTGAGCAAACATAAAACCGTTGTTCAGCAGAACGGCAACACCTGACTGAACTTTATCCTGTACCACATTCTGTATGTACCTATTGGATGAATCAAATTTCACTTCATCGTTGACCTTCTTTAATGTGATATCAGGTACCGGCGAGAGCCCCTCAAGGTCTACCTTCCCATAATTATCTGCCTGCCCTTCTTTGATAGTATACGTAAGTGTAACCTCTTTAGCGGTGGTGTCCACATCATAGTTGTATTTTACTGTGGCCTCGAAAAATCCGTTCGCTTTATAATATGATTTCAATGCCTGGATATCTATGGGGATGTTGGATGAGTCAAAGTACACAGGCTCACTGCCCAGACTGGAAAATGAATTCAGGAATTTCCAGAACCACCATGGAGTTTCCTTAGAGAGAATAACGTCGCTAAGCTGTGAAGATGAGATCGAACTATTTCCATCAAAATTTATTGACTGCAGTTCATAGCGGTAATTTTGCTGCGCGTATGCAGAGATTGCGGTTAAAAATAAAATTATTGAGATTAGTTTCGTCATTATTAATAGTTGAATTATTCATCCAGGTCAATATCTTTATCGACTATTTTGAGTCCGGGGTAATCTTTTTTAAAAACACTAAGGAAATAATTTTTCACTTCAGGGGATGTATTAACCGACATAAAAAGTGACACCCGGCTTCCTTTTTCTGTAAATAGGTGCGCATCGTAAATCTGGTTCTCACCGAAATCAACCATATGAGCAAATACTTCACCCCCTCCGCTTCCCAGGTAGTAATCAAGAGAATTATAATATAACATATCATAATCCCGTGACGGAAGTTTTTCCTTCCTCAAAAGTGCATCGGTGAACGAACCTTCAAGCAGACCTGTACTATCAACTGCTTTAAGCGCTCCCGCTTCCTCTTTCAGGAGGTAAAACTTTATACCCCATTCGTCAGGCTTATTTATTTCAGTTCCTGCTGCAAATTCCCTGGTAGTATCCTTATCAAAATTACCTGCAGCGGTTACCTGTACATCGTTTCCAAGCACTTTCTTAGCCTCGTTCAGTACAGCCTCAGGGGTGTTAAGATCAATCTTATTCTGTGGTGTGTCTTTTTCCTTTTCACCGCATGAAAAAAGGATAAGGGAAAGAATAAAGACCGCAAGATAATATATTTTATTGGATGACAACTTTAGTTCCTTTCGATACGACTGAATAAAGTTCATTGATATCTTCGTTGCTTACCGCTATAGATCCGTCCGTCCAGTTAAAAACAAAAGGCAGGTTTTTGAAAATGAAATCATACTCTCCAATCCCGTGAATACTTACATCATTCCCTAAAATGGTTTCAAGTTTTGGACAATCTTCATAATAGAATTCAAATTTCAGCTGATCGAATTCCTGCTGCGTGATAAGGTTTTTTCTTAAAGCTTCAGTGATATCATTAATATTGGGGTAATTTAACTTTAATTTTATATGGTATTTATGGTCCTCATCAATTTCACATATCCGGTAAGAACCCACCGGGGTGGCAAAATCATCCGCCCGCGTTTTAGGGTTATGAACATCTTTGCCGAAACTGGCATTGTAGGTTTTAATTAGGACGGTATCCTCGTACAGATTAAGAGTATAATCTGTTCTTTTGATGATGATGTTGGGATTGTGGAGCTTTGTGAAGCCTTTTTCAGTCATAGCTTCCTGTAGAGGCACTTCCCTCAGGTTAAGGACTATACCGTATACAATCACTCCCATGATGAACAGGACTATTCCCCCGCTGAAAAAAAGTGCACTTTTCAGAATTTTGGGATTGAATAATCTTTTGAGAAGTGAAACCAGCTTATTTAATTTTTCAGGAATATTATATTTCATCAAAAACAGCTGCTGTTCTTCAATATCTTGAACTATCAGGTGTTAAAATTAGTTAAAAAAAGAATAATATTTTGCATTATTAAGGGATATTGATGTATCCGGAAATAACGTGACAATACCTTGAATAAGTATAGTAACAAAAAACCCGGACTTTGCCGGGTTTTTTTATCGAATTTTTATAAGCTGTTAAACTTCCATTATTTCCATTTCTTTATGCTTTAATATATCGTCAATCATTTTGATATGTTCATCTGTAAGTTTTTGTGTCCTATCCTCGGCATCTTTCAGCTGATCCTCAGAGATCTTCTTTTCTTTCTGCTCTCTTTTAAGGTGATCGTTCGCGTCACGCCGTACATTCCTTATTGCAATTTTTACGTCTTCCCCAAACTTCTTTACAAGCTTAACGAGTTCTCTTCTTCTCTCCTCATTAAGAGCGGGGATAGGAATTTTAAGGTTGGTTCCGTCGCTCACCGGATTCAGTCCTATATTAGCTTCAAGAATGGCTTTATCAACATGGTTTAAAATGGATTTATCCCAAGGGGTGAATGACAGTGTATGGGCATCAAGCACATTCAGGTTTCCGACCTGGTTAACAGGTGTCATATTTCCGTAATAATCTACTTTGATGCCGTCCAGTAGTGCAGTGGTTGCTTTACCGGACCTTATCTTTGAAAGTTCCCCTCTCAGGGCGTCTATGGATTTATCCATTCTGGACTTTGCATCTTTTAATATTTGTTCCATAGTATCCTCTTAGTTTATTTTTCTGCAGCTTTTTGATTGTTATCGATTGTAGTGCCTATCGGCATTCCCTCCGCAAGTTTAAGCAGATTCCCCGGAACATCCATATTAAATACAACCATAGGAAGATCATTTTCCTGGCAAAGACTTACGGCGGTTAAATCCATAACTCGTAGGTTTTTTTTCAATATATCAAGATAAGAAATGTTTTCATATTTAACCGCATCCGGATTTTTTTCGGGGTCTGAGTTAAAAACTCCATCCACCCTTGTACCTTTAACAATTACATCAGCCTCAATTTCAACAGCACGGAGGGAAGCGGCAGTATCAGTTGAAAAATAAGGATGTCCTGTTCCTGCTCCAAGGATTACAACCCTCCCTTTTTCAAGGTGTCTTATTGCCCTTCTCCGGATATACGGTTCTGCTATTTCCTCCATTTTAATCGCACTCATCAGCCTTGTTGGAATTCCAGCTTTTTCTATTGCGTTCTGAAGAGCAAGTGAATTTATCATAGTTGCAAGCATCCCCATCTGGTCGCCTGTTACCCTGTCAATTCCCTGGGCACTCGCGCTGAGTCCCCGGTATATATTTCCTCCGCCGATAACAATACCGAGCTGGACATTTTTTTCATGTACTTGTTTTACTTCTTCTGCAAAAAACTCAAGTACATTATGATCTATACCAAATCCTTTGCTTCCCATTAAAGATTCACCGCTGAGCTTGAGCATTATCCTCTTATATTTCAATTCCTTAGCCACTGTACAGTCTTTCAGATTATTATTGGAGAATTGCAGTTAAATACCGGTTAAATATAAAAAAAGGTCTTAAATTATTTAAGACCTTTTCAGTTTTTAAGCAAACTTTATTTGTTTTCATCACCGAGATGAAATCTGCGGAAATGATCTATCTTTACGTCAGAATTATTCTTGGTATTAAATTCCTTCAGTAAGTCGCCTACAGATTTTGAATTATCTTTGATGTAAGCCTGTTCAACAAGACAATTCTCCTGGTAATACTTATTCATCTTACCCTGGGCTATTTTATCAAGTATTTGTTCAGGCTTTCCTTCCTTGCGGGCAACTTCCTTGTAAATCTCTATTTCTTTTTCCATCAGGTCGTTAGGAACTTCCTCCCGGTAAACACAAATCGGTCTCATTGCAGCAACCTGCATAGCGATATCTTTGCCGAGTCCTGCCAGTGCATCGCCATGATCAGCGGCATTATTGAAAACAACAATAACGCCGAGCTTCGAGCCCGGATGGATATAGTCAACTATAATACCGTTATCAGTTTTTTCAACAGCAAGGCGTGAGATTTCAATCTTTTCGCCAACCTTTCCCATAACATCGTTAAGAGTATTCTTAATATCAGAATTCTTCTCAACAAGTTCATCCTGAGAAACGGGCATTGTTGAAGCAGCCTTATCAGCAGCCATATTTGCAAAGTTTACAAAGTCTTCACTGTTAGCCACAAAATCAGTTTCACAGTTAACTTCCATGATAATTCCTGACTTTTTATCATCAGCTATCCTGGTTAATATAAGTCCTTCACCGGCAGTCTTCTCAGCTCTTTTAGAAGCTACTGCCTGTCCTTTTTTACGAAGGATTTCAATAGCTTTCTGCATATCGCCCTCAGCCTCAATCAAGGCTTTCTTGCAGTCCATCATACCGGAGCCGGTTTTTTGTCTTAATTCATTTACCTGTTGAGCAGTAACTGTCATTTCTAAATTCCTTTTAAATTAGATTATTTAGAAGCAGGCTGTTCCTTTTCAACGGAAACTTCCTGTTCTCTTTCCTTTTTAATTCTTTCCCTTTCAGCAGCTTCTTCTGCTTTCTGTTCTTTTGCGCTGGCAACACCTTCAATAACAGCATCAGCCATAAATTTCACAATAAGTTCAATGGTATTTACAGCATCATCATTGGCCGGCACTATGTAGTTAATCGGATCGGGATCGCAGTTTGTATCGACGATAGCGAAAACGGGTATATTGAGTCGGAGCGCCTCCTTCACTGCAATCGATTCCTTCTTAATATCTACAACGAAAAGTGCTCCCGGGAGCCTGTTCATCGATTCAACGCCTTCAAGTACTTTTTTCAGTTTATCTTTTTCACGTGTTAAAAAAAGTCTTTCTTTTTTCGTGATCTTATCAAAAGTTCCGTCAGTTTCCTGTTTCTCAATATTATTAAGTCGTTTAACGCTCTTCCTGATAGTAGAGAAGTTGGTCAGCATTCCGCCGAGCCATCTTTCACTTACCCAGTTCATATCGCAGCGTTTAGCTTCGCTTTCGATTACACTTTTTGCTTGTTTCTTCGTACCGACGAATAGAACTTTCTTTCCATCGCCCACGAGATTTGAAAGGTTTTCTGCTGCTGAAACGAGCATGCTCTGAGTTTTTTTCAGATCAATGATATGAATCCCGTTCTTCTCCATGAAGATATACGGTTTCATTTTGGGATTCCAGCGGCGGGTTAGATGTCCGAAGTGTGCACCAGCTTCTATGAGCTGTGTTAGATCCAGCTTTTGCATATTGTCTCCTGTTTTTATCCCGTTTCCGGGAACTTCTACTTTCGTCATCTTTACCCTTCATCCCTGCAAATGGGACACAGGAGGTAAATCGGAAAGTATGTTTGATTATTGATTTATGAATTAAATTTTTACGCTTCGCAAGGAAGCGTAAATACCGTCCAAAATTATCTCTTAGAGAATTGGAATCTTTTCCTTGCTTTTGGTCTGCCGTATTTCTTACGTTCAACCATTCTGGGATCCCTGGTGAGGAATCCTTCTTTCTTTAGAGCAGGACGAAAATCAGGATTCAGCTCAATTAAAGCCCTTGCTATTCCAAGTCTTATTGCCTGGGCCTGGCCTGTTGTGCCGCCGCCCCGAACTTTCACAAACACATCAAAGTTTCCAACTGTTTCGGTTACCTTGAACGGGTTGAGTATGTCCTCCCTGCTGAGAAGCTGGGGAAATGCATGTTCAAATTCTTTTCCGTTAACAGTAATCTTACCGTTTCCGTTTCTAAGAATTACCCTGGCAACTGATGTTTTTCTTCTTCCTAAATAAATAGTATCAGCCATTATTTCTCCGTTAAACTAATTGTTTCAGGTTTTTGAGCCTGATGGGGATGTGACTCTCCGGCATAAACTTTTAATTTCTTAATGAGCTTTCTTCCAAGCCTGTTTTTGGGGAGCATTCCTTTAACTGCGGTCTCAATAACAAATTCAGGTTTTTTAGCCATCAATTCTTCAAATGTCCTTGTCTTCAACCCGCCTGGATATCCGGAATGATGAGAATAAGTTTTCAGGAATTCTCTCTTACCGGTAACCTTAACTTTATCGGCGTTGATAATAACAACAAAATCGCCGGTGTCTGCATTTGGGGTAAAGATAGGTTTGTTCTTACCACGAATTATTCTTGCTACCCGTGTAGCCAGTCTTCCCAGCACCTGGTCTGTAGCATCCACAATGTACCATTTTCTATCGGCGTCTTCTGTACTTATAAAACGCGTCATTTTTTCCTGTTTCACGTTATTTTCCTCCGAAACCTGAAATCATTTCTAATAAAGAGAGGAAATTTAATCTTAATAAGAAAAAAAGTCAAGATTTATCGACATGATCCTTAATAAATTACCGGGTCTGTTAGCGGCAAACTGAGGAAGTTGCGAATTGCAGAGCTTTTGGAACTTTCTGTGAAACTGACAAAACTGTAATACTCTGGAACGCGGTAATTATTCCGGAGGTAGAGATGTTATGAAACGTTTGGCAGTACCGACAGAACTAACATTTTTTATAAAGTTATGAGGCTGTCTCATAAGTGTCATTCCGGATTTGTCAAGGAATCTAATGATTCGACTTCCAACCGGAATCATAACATGAAACCAGTCCAGGTTTACAATATTAAACTTTTGAGACAACCTCAAATTTAACTTATATCGAAAAAATAGAGCCTACTTCTGAGGCATATTCGGCATATCCATCTTTTGAAAACCGGCAGGCGGTTCAAACATAGTTGCGTCGAGCGATTTTTTATCAATGTTGGTTACTTCAAAAACCTTGTCGCCGTTTTCATAAACAAGAAGAGGGAAATATCCCTCAGCCTGCAGATCTTTCTGCCATTGGGGCTGATTCTGCTGCATAGGGTTATCGAACATTTGGAAACCGCCGATTTCTTTTGTCATCCAGGCTTCACCCTTGTCATCACCATTTTTATAAGTCCATTTCTCGGCGCTATATCCGAGTATATCTTTTGTTTCACCGGTCTTAACAAAATCAGCTTTCTCTGCGTTGTCTGAACTGTTGTTTTTATCTTTCATATCCGGAATCGGCATCACCATATACATTTTCTGCTGAGGCATAACTATCATAAACTGTTTAGCCGCGGGATCCATTATTATCTGGCCCTGTTGTCCCTGTTCGTTGGCATCGAAACGAAGCTTATTGCCCTTTACAAAATACTGCATTGTATGGCTCTCGCCTCCATCATAAACGTTAAATGTAACTTTACCTTCAAATTTATCCTGGGAAAAGGATTTTTCGGGCAAAACCAGCACAGCAGCCAGGATTAAAAAGAACATTGATAGATATCTGAGTTTCATGAATCCTCCATAGTTAATTTAAAAGAATTGATCTCCGAATTTAAATGACTTCACCATGCCAAAGAATACAGGCTGAAAACTTTTGAAGGCTTCTTCGCCTTTCATAATTAGTTTCAGGCTAAAATCTTTTTCGGTGTTCGTTCTAATATAAATAATTTGGGTGACTTGTCCTGAGAGCTTTTCCGGCTCATTATAATATGCAGTATAATTCCGGGTTTTGTAGCTATGCCTGAAACGTCTGGGATTAAATAAGTCTTTATCCTTTACTTCTATATGAACATAAGGCGGAGGATTGTACTTTGTTGAGGTTGTCCAGAATGTTACCCCGTCGAGCGTGTTTTTCACATTCTGATCAAGGTACGTCCATCCTGCAGGATATTTCAGAGAAACGTCGAGAGTGTTTTCTTTATATACCTGTACAAGCCCCGTGGTGTCAGCAGAGGTATTTGAAAAATCATAGAATACCGCTTCGTTTCCCGCCGGTTCTGATTCTTTTTCGGGAGCAGCTTTCTTTTCCTCTACCGGCGTCTCCTTCACAGCTGCTTCCTTTTCGGCCACTTCCTGCTTTTTCGTTTCGGCCGGTTTTTCCGGTTCAAGTAACTTCGGTGAAGACTGACTTTCAATTGTCCTTATCTGCACGTATGCTGATCCTACTTTTGATTCATTTAAAGTAGAATTCATTATCAACGCGGCAGCAGCGATAATTAAAGCATGAAGAAGCAGCGACATAGAAAACCCGAATACGGGGTATTCCTGCTTCCCTGTTTTCAATTTCAGGTCCATAATTAAACTTAAGTTAATGGTAAATCCTTTTCAAGATATCAGGACTCCCGAAACAGATTCCTGCGTTCTTGCCCACAGCCGCAGAGAGTCCGTCAATCTCATAAAAACAGGTTTTAGCAGAACCATTTGACGTTACTCCCTGTACCATGACCGCTTCGTTTTCTATTGGAGCGTTCTTCCATTTTTGTTAGTTTTGATAGTTATTTTCAAAAATTCGGGTAAATAAATGAAATTTCTTGTAACCGGCGGAGCCGGATTTTTAGGCATAAACCTGGTACGCCACTTACACTCCCGGGGCGAGCAGATTGTTTCTCTGGATATCGTCGAATTCGATTATCCGGACATGAACGACAAAATAACCCGTATTAAGGGCGATATCAGAAATAAGAACGACGTTAAGAAAGCAATGGAGGGAGTAGATGTGGTCGTTCATACGGCCGCCGCTTTGCCTCTTTATACACCCGAAGATATTTTCTCTACAGATATTGAAGGCACCAGGGGACTGCTGGAAGAGGCTTTTGCTCACAAAGTAAAAAGATTTATACATATTTCATCAACGGCCGTTTATGGAATACCCGACCACCATCCTCTCAATGAAGATGATAAACTTGACGGCGTGGGTCCCTACGGAAAAGCAAAGATTAAAGCGGAAGAGGAATGCCTTAAGTACAGAAGCAAAGGAATGTGCGTACCGATCCTTAGGCCAAAGTCGTTTATTGGTCCCGAACGCCTTGGCGTGTTTGATCTTCTCTATGACTGGGCCAGGGACGGCAAAGGCTTCCCTATGATTGGTAATGGAAAAAACCGATACCAGCTTCTTGATGTTGAAGATCTATGCGACGCAATTTATCTCTGTGCAACTCTTCCTGAAGAACAGACAAATGACACGTTCAACATCGGTGCTAAAAAGTTCACTACGATGAGAGAAGATTATCAGGCAGTCCTTGACACTGCAGGATATGGTAAAAAGATTGTAGGCCTTCCTGAAAAACCCATTATATGGACGCTCAGAATTCTTGAGGCAATGAACCTTTCACCTCTTTACAAATGGGTCTATGAAACAGCCTCCAAAGACTCTTTTGTGTCAATTGAAAAAGCTGAAAATAAACTTGGATATAAACCTAAATACTCGAATAAAGACGCCTTGATCCGAAATTATCAGTGGTATCATGAACATTTTGATGAATTCAAACATTTAAGCGGTGTTTCGCACCGTGTGCCCTGGAAACAGGGAATTCTCCGTGTTGCGAAGATGTTCTTTTAGGCGTTCCAGCTCTATTCCGGAAGAATTTATTAAGATATTTGATTCAACAATTCATTTTCATACGATTATTATTATTTTAATATAAATATAACCAGTGAAGGAGATAACAATGTCAGGCAAAAAAGATTTTTTGAAAGACGTAATTCAGCATATTGATATTAAAAAGCACAATGTAGTTCCTGTTGTTGATGCTTTTGAACATATGGCGTTTTCATCGAGGGATCTGAACCGCGCTGCAAAAATTTACGATACTATGCTGAAGGATAAGGACTGTACAGTAATACTCACGCTCGCCGGCAGCATCTTCAGCGCAGGACTAAAAAAAGTTGTTTATGACCTTGTTATGAATAACATGGTTGATGCTATTGTATCAACAGGTGCTGTTATGGTTGACCAGGACTTCTTTGAAGCACTTGGATTCAAACATTACATCGGAACGCCTTTCAGCGACGACAACCAGTTGAGGGATCTGCACATCGATAGAATTTATGATACATACATTGACGAAGATGAATTGAGAGTTTGCGATGAAACCTGCGCGAAGATTCTCAATAGTCTTGAACCCCGACCTTATTCCTCCCGCGAACTTCTGAAAGAATTCGGAAGGTATCTTGAAGATAACGGGGGCCCTAAAGTTGAGGATTCAGTAATATGGGCATGCTATAAGAAAAATGTACCGATATTCGTTCCGGCTTTTTCCGATTGTTCGGCAGGATTCGGTTTCATCATCCATCAGACCGAAAACCCTGTGAAGCATGTTTCAATCGATTCAGCAAAAGATTTCCTTGAACTTACTAAGATCAAGCTCGCCTCTAAAGAAACCGGAATTTTTATGATCGGCGGTGGTGTTCCTAAGAACTTCACGCAGGATATTGTTGTAGCGGCGGATATCCTTAAAGAGGATGCCCCCATGCATAAATACGCTGTTCAGATAACAGTTGCGGATGTAAGGGACGGAGCGCTTTCAAGTTCGACTCTGAAAGAAGCGAGTTCCTGGGGCAAAGTTTCAACCTCCTCCGAACAAATGGTATATTCTGAAGCAACTATTGCTATGCCGCTGGTTGCCGGTTATGCTTATCATAAGGGAAGCTGGAAGGAAAGAAAACCGAAGGAGTTCGGCAATATTTTCCAGGAAGATAGGGTCAACGCCTGACCCTGAGCGGCTAACATATTGCAGAGAATGCGGCAGGAAATGGGGGTTGGATATCGTGAATCTACGAATGTACTGGTGCGATGCACCAGGGATATACCGCCGGAATGATTTTTGATTTCTTTTTCTAGCGATTTTATGCTGATAATCAGCTATATTATGCACCGTTTGTAAAATAATGACTAAAGATGACCACGAAAGAATTATTAAAAAAATATAAAGATCCTAAGTATTTCTTCAACCGCGATTTAAGCTGGGTGGAATTCAACCGCCGGGTGCTCGAGGAAGCTCTCGATCCTTCACTCCCTCTGCTGGAAAAAGTCAAATTCATTTCAATTTTTCACACGAACCTGGATGAATTTTATATGATAAGAATAAGCGGTCTTAAGGAACAGATCGCTGCGAACGTTATTGAACCATCAATTGACGGACTTACACCACGGGAACAGCTGAGGCAAATTGAAAAGTGCCTTAAACCAATGCTCGACCAGGTGTTTGATCTTTGGCTGAACCGGGTAGTCCCTGAATTAAAAAAGAACCACATCGATATCTGTGAATACGATAATCTTCCTGCAGAAGAAAAAACGATATTAACTGAATATTTCAGAAAAGAAATCTACCCTGTATTAACCCCGCTTGCCTTCGATCCGGGGAGACCGTTCCCTTATATTTCAAACCTGAGTCTTAGCCTTGCCATTCTTGTGCGCAAACCGAATGGCGAAAATCACTTTGCCCGTGTGAAAGTACCAAGCATACTGCCCAGATTGCTAAGAATTGATACTATTCTTTATCCGGGCAGAAAAGTTATGACCAATGGAAATTTCAACGCAAGGTTTTTATGGCTGGGCGATCTCATAAGAGCGAATCTCGACATGCTCTTTCCGGGAATGGAAATAGTTGAAGCGCACCGTTTCAGGATTACCAGAGATACAGATATTGAGCTTCAGGAGGATGAGGCTGATGACCTCCTCAGCGTGATTGAGGAGAATATTCGTCTCCGCCGGTTTGGTAAGGTAGTACGACTGGAAGTTGCTGATAAAATGCCGGAATTTATGCTTGAAACCCTGATGGAAAACCTGCAGATCACCTCAGATGATGTTCATGTTATCGAAGGTCCTTTAGGCTTGAGCGATATTATGACTCTGTATGAACTGCCTCTTCACCAGCATAAATTCAAACCCTACTACCCTGTTATTCCAAAAGCGTTCGAAGAGGATGAAGAGATATTTACAACTTTAAAGCAGAGGGATATACTGCTGCATCATCCTTATCATTCATTCTCACCCGTTATTGATTTTATTAAAGAAGCCTCGGTCGATCCTGATGTACTGGCAATTAAACAGACTCTCTACAGAGTCGGTCCTAATTCACCAATTATAAAATACCTTATTGAAGCAGCAGAAAGAGGCAAGCAGGTTGCCGTTCTTGTTGAACTTAAAGCAAGGTTTGATGAAGAGAATAATATCTTCTGGGCAAGGGAGCTTGAAAAAGTAGGCGTTCATGTTGTCTATGGCCTTGTAGGATTAAAAACCCACACTAAAATGACCCTCGTGGTAAGAAAAGAAACAGAAGGTGTTAAGCGGTATGTTCATCTCTCAACCGGGAACTACAATGCAGTAACCGCAAAAATCTATACCGATCTCGGATTCTTTACTGATGATGATGATATCTGCACCGACGTTGCCGATATATTTAATTACCTTACCGGTTATAGTAAGCAGACCGATTTTAAAAAGCTGATCGTTGCCCCCATAGATATGCGGCAGAAGTTCCTGGAAAAAATAAACCGTGAGATTGAAAATGTTAAGGCTGGAGGTGAAGGCAAACTTTTCTTTAAACTTAACTCTATTGTTGATCCGGCCCTGATCAGCGCTATGTATGAAGCTTCTACTGCGGGGGTGCAGATAAAACTTATTGTGCGCGGCATTTGCTGCCTCGTCCCCGGTCTCCAGGGTATCAGCGAGAATATTGAAGTCCGGAGCATTGTGGGTCGCTATCTTGAACACAGCAGGGTTTATTATTTCTATAATAACGGCAAAGATGAAATTTATCTTAGCAGCGCTGACTTTATGCAGCGTAACCTTGACCGCAGGGTTGAAATTGCTTTCCCCATCGAGGATCAGAAACTGAAGGATGAAATTAACCGCACACTAATTAAGGCCTCGATGAAGGATAATGTGAAGGCAAAAATTCTCTGCAGCGACATGAACTACCACAAAATAGAGCCTGAACCGGGCGCAAAGCTTATTGATTCACAGGAATGGCTGATGAACCATACCATAAAAGCTTCAGGGAAATTCTCTAAAACTAAAGTCTGATCCCTCAGTTCGTTAATCTTTCGCCAATCCGTTATTTTTATCCCCCGCAATTCCATTCAAAATGAACCATTTTTTTGCTAAGTTTGTTTTTTCATTAATAAAGACAAAAATGGTGTTTTGATGGCCGATATTACAAAAAGCGAATTACTAAGTACGCTGAAACAGATAAAAGATATTAATACTGATTTTCTTATCCTGAACTCAATAAGAGAATTTGAAAGCAAAGGTAAAAAACTAAAACTTAACATCTCTGTACCTGCAGGCATTGAAATAGATAAGACAAGAGACGCATTTATAAAAGCAATTAAAAAAGAGTTCAAAGAACTCAAACATGTTGAAGTAAACCTCGAAGCGAAAGGCACTCCCCAGAAAGAGCCGAAGCAGGATACAATTCTGCCTGGAGTAAAAAATACTATTGCGGTAGCAAGCGGTAAAGGCGGTGTGGGTAAAAGCACCGTGGCTGTAAATCTTGCTGTTGCACTTGCAAAGAAAGGTAATAAAGTTGGAATAATTGATGCGGATATATACGGACCAAGCATACCCCTGATGCTGGGCATCAATAAAAAACCCCAGATATTCCAGAGCAAGGAAACAATGAAAATGATTCCTCTGGTTAACTTCGGAATTAAAATTATTTCTATCGGTTTTCTTATCGATGATAATGCACCGGTTATATGGAGAGGTCCCATGGCCAGCGGTGCAGTAAAACAATTTATCTCTGACGTTGACTGGGATGAGCTTGATTATCTTGTGTTTGATATGCCTCCGGGAACAGGCGATATTCAGCTGACACTGGTTCAGACTATACCTCTTACCGGTGCAGTAATAGTCACAACTCCCCAGGAGGTCTCACTGGTAGATGCGCGTAAAGCGGTTAAGATGTTCGGCAGGGTAAATGTACCTATCCTCGGAATTGTTGAAAATATGAGTTACTTTATTGCTCCCGATACAGGTAAAAAGTATGATATTTTCGGCAGCGGCGGGGGCTCAGCCCTTGCTGAGGATGCAGAAGTGCCTTTTTTAGGCGGCATACCAATTGATCCCCGAATCAGGATCGGCGGTGATAAAGGTATACCGATCGTTTATGATATGCCTGATTCAGACCAATCCGAGGCGATTTTTGAAATTGCCCGCCGGCTTGAAGAGCAGGTAAAAAACAGAAACTCACAGGCTGATTCAAAGGTTGAAATAATTCTAGATAACGACGATTAATTATTTATCGCCGGGATTTCAATGAAAGAAAAAGTAATTAAGGCGCTGGAACAAATGAGACCTTTTCTACAGGCTGACAGCGGCGACGTGGAACTGATCGATGTAACCGAAGACGGTATTGTAAAAGTTAAACTTACCGGAGCCTGTAAAACCTGTCCTATGTCCGTAATGACGCTCCGGGCAGGTATTGAGAGATCACTAATGCGTGAAATTCCTGGTGTCAGAAGGGTTGAATCTGTCAGCGATATTTGATCTCTTCCCTTTAATAGCTAAATTTTAACAAAGCCGATAATTTTTACTGGGAGAATATGGTTGAAAGAAGTACAAGGCGAATAACCCGGATCTCATTATGGATCCTTGTTTTTGCTTTACTTGCTGTCAGCGTCTATATTCTTTCGGACATCATCCTTTTGTTGATCTTCTCGGTTCTTCTCGCCTTCATATTCAACCCGTTTGTCAGTACTCTCGAGAAAGAAGGTATGAACCGGCTTACCGCAACACTTATTGTATTCGGCACAACAACCCTTCTGCTCTATGTTCTTCTCTCTTTTATAATTCCCAAATTTATGATCCAGATGGATCAGCTGATGAAAACACTGCAGTCGTTCTCACTACACGATCAGCTGGTACAGCTTGAAACTGAGCTTTACAGACTTTTCCCTTTCTTCAATCCCGGTCAGTTGTCGCATAAGTTCGAAGAATTCATAAACAGTCAGTTTATAAATTCTTTCGATACCGTATCTGAACTTGTATCGGGTATAGTTTCTGTAATACTCATAATTGTAATCATTCCCTTTATTACCTTCTTCCTGGTAAAAGACAGCAGAAAGATTATGAAAAACATTCTGCATCTTATTCCCAATAATTATTTCGAAATGTCATACTGGATATTGAAAAAGGTCAGCCTGCAGCTGGGCAGGTTCGTACGTGCCTGGATCTTTGACGCTACTTTCGTGGGAACCGTAATGGGATTGGGATTATTCTTTATCGGGGTTAACAACGCATTGCCGCTGGGTGTAATTGCGGGGATGGGACACCTTGTTCCCTACTTCGGACCTGTTATTGGCGGGGTGCCGGCAATAATCGTCTCCATAATTCAAACCGGCGACCTGTCTATGGTGCCATACATTGTCACGCTCATCGTTATAACCTATATGCTCGATAACGGTTTTGTTCAGCCTTACGTGTTCAGCAAAAGTGTAGATATGCACCCTATTATTATTATCCTGCTTATAATTGCAGGCAGTCAGCTGTTTGGCGTCTTAGGGATGCTTCTTGCAGTACCCACCGCCTCAGTAATTAAAACTGCCGCCAAGGAAATCTATTTCGCCCTTAAGAATTACAAGATTGCCAGGCTCTAAAACCAGGGGCGTTCATCTTCTATTTCTTCTTCAGGTGCAGAGCACCGGAATGTTAATAGATCATCGCTGCCTAAATCACCCTCCCCCATTTACCAAAATCATTTTACAGGGGCGTTCATCTTCTATTTCTCCAGGTGCAGAGCACCGGAATGTTAATAGATCATTGCTGCCTAAACTACCCTCCCCCATTTACCAAAATCATTTTACAGGGGCGTTCATCTTCTATTTCTCCAGGTGCAGAGCACCGGAATGTTAATAGATCATTGCTGCCTAAACTACCCTCCCCCCATTTCCCAAAATCATTTTACAGGGGCGTTCATCTTCTATTTCTTCTTCAGGTGCAGAGCACCGGAATGTTAATAGATCATCGCTGCCTAAATTACCCTCCCCCATTTACCAAAATCATTTTACAGGGGCGTTCATCTTCTATTTCTTCTTCAGGTGCAGAGCACCGGAACGTTAATAGATCATTGCTGCCTGAATCACCCTCCCCCCTCTCCCTGTTTAGGGTAAATGGAGAAGGCGCAGTAACCAGCTATATGGCAAAATCATTTTATGCGGTAATAAAAAACGGAACCGGGAAGGTAAATATTCCAGTCTCCTAATCGAGTTCTTTTACCAGCTTCTGGATGACGTCTGTAGAGCTGATTCCGTCTGCCTCTGCACTGAAATTTGTTATGATGCGGTGACGAAGAACGGGAGTCATTGCGAATTTAACATCGTCTATATTGGGAGTGTATCTTCCGTTCATAACAGCACGGGTTTTAGCAGCCATTATAAGATACTGAGAAGCTCTTGGTCCCGCACCCCAGGTAATCCAGTCCTTTATAAACTGCGGGGAGGAACCATTAGTAGGACGGGTAAGGTTAGCCGCCCTTACTGCAAATTCTATTACATTATCTGAAACAGGTACCTTTCGTACGAGGTCCTGGAAAAGGATAATCTCATCAGCAGTCACAACCTTTTTAAGTTCCGCTTTATATTCGCTTGTAGTTGTCTGCACTATCCTTTTCTCTTCCTCGAAAGAAGGATAATCGAGCCACAGGTTAAACATAAACCTGTCGAGCTGAGCTTCCGGAAGAGGGTAGGTTCCCTCCTGTTCAATAGGGTTTTGAGTAGCCAGCACAAAGAAAGGTTCTGATAAAACTTTAGTAACCCCGGCAGTAGTTACCCGGTGTTCCTGCATTGCCTCCAGAAGCGCTGCCTGGGTTTTAGGGGGAGTCCTGTTTATTTCATCAGCAAGGATGACGTTTGCAAATATGGGTCCTTCAACAAACCGGAAATTTCTCTTGCGTGAAACAGGATCCTCTTCAACCAGTTCTGTACCGGTTATATCGCCGGGCATAAGATCGGGGGTGAACTGAATACGGCTGAACTTAAGATCCATTACCTCGGCAAGAGTCTTAATAAGAAGGGTCTTCGCCAGTCCCGGCACACCGACAAGCAGGCAATGTCCGCGTGAAAGAAGAGATATTATCAGCTGATCTATAATCTCTTCCTGTCCAATAATTATTTTTGCAATTTCCTGCTTTGTCTTCAGAACTCTTTCGTTCAGCTTTTCTACCAGCTGAACGTCGCCTTCGCCGGTTTCTTTCAAATCCAGTTCCTTTTTAATTTTACAATCTTATCTCATAATAGATCTTGCCTTTAAGGCTCTCGATCCATGTCTGGTACTTTTGCTGTTTTTTATATTCGTCCGCAAGCTTCTTAATATCAGCATAATCTTTGCTCAAATCCGGCGCGTGCTGCAGTGTTCTATCCTCAAGATAAATTATATGGTAGCCATAATTCCCGGCCGAGTATTCATATCTTTTAGGAAAGCTTATATCGCCGGTTTTAAGTTTTGATACTGCATCCAGCACACTCTTATCGAGCTGGTTAATATAGAAAGTTCCCAGCTCACCTCCGAAAGGAGCTGTATCCTGGTCCTCGCTGTACTTCTTAGCGTAATATGCAAAAGAACTATCTCCCTTAACAATACTATCCCTTATCGATGTAAGGAAATCAATTGTCTTAAGGTCAGCATTTTCGTCTGCTTTAATTTTTATGAGGATATGCCTTGCGTGAATTGATTCCCCTCTTTTCTCTATTAACTGAATAATATGAAAACCTACAGGCGACTCCACAATACCTGATAATTCACCTGGCTGCAATGCATAAGCGGCAGATTCAAACTCAGGGTAGAATACTCCTTTTTTTACAAACCCGAGATCACCGCCTTCCTTGGCGCTGCCTGGATCCTCGGAATATTTTTTTGCCATTTCCGCAAAATCGGCTCCATTTTTAATTGAATCAAGAATCGACTGTGCAAAACTGCGGGCTTTCTCTTTAGCTTCTGAAGAAGTTTTTGGAAATCTGAAGATATGAGCAATCTGAACTTTTTCAGGGATTACACCAAGACTGTCTTTAAATTTATCGAAGAAATCCTCTACTTCGCGTCTTGTTGCTTCAACATTGCCGAAGTTCTTTTCACGAAGCTTTTGAACCATAAGGTTCTTCCGTACATCATCACTCAGTTCCCTCTTAATCTTTTCTATACTCATACCATATACCTGTTCCACCCGCTCCTTTGATCCGTACTGCTGTATAAAAAGCTGTATCTGGTAATCAATACGCTTGTCAACTTCCTCATCGGTCACTTCTATGGAATCCAGGTTAGCCTGTGCATAAGCAAGCTTTTCCTCTATCATTGAGTTGAGAGTCTGCCTTTTAAACTGGGGTGAATCGGGAGAAACACCGTAACGTGATGCAAGCAGATTCGCCTGGAAATTCAGCTCACTCTCAGTAATTATCTCATTATCAACAACAGCAACAATTTTATCCAGCACCTGCTGTGCATGCAGAATACCGGCCGCAAAAATCAGGACTATCAGGATCTTAAATTTCATTTAACACCTATCTTACTTCTATATCATTTTTAGAATATAAATCTTGTACATATTTCTTAATAAACTGTTCCTTCTTCGATGCTACATACCTGTCGCGCACAAGATCATCAATTATTTCATATGGAGGAATGCTGCCCCGTTCATATTTTTCAAGAAGCTGAACAATAAAGTATTTACCCATACCATCGTTTATTACAATGCTTATTTCACCGGGAAGCAGCTCCCGCATTACACGGACAAGGTCAGCAGGCTGAAGCTCATATTCGTATAATAGCGCTGTATTCCTGATGGAGACCAAGTTCGAATCGTTCTCAAACGAATCAGCAGATTTTTCCCATCCTGAAGAGAAAGCCTCCTCCCTGAAACTGATCGCCCTGTCTTCGTCATCAAACTCCACAAGGTTAACAAGAAAGGCATTATGAAAAAGCTTAAAATTATCACGATGCTTATCGAAATAGTCCTTAACCTCAGAAGGTTCAATAGCTAGTTGTTCTTCCCGGAAAAGTTTGTTTACAAGGAAAGTAACAGCAAGCCGTTTCTCGGATTCATTTTTTGTTCTGAGAAAATCTTCATTCTCCAAAATCCCCGAGCTTTTTGCTTCCTGGTAAAGCAGCTCCTCATTTATCCAGTTTCTTACTATTTCGTTACGGTACAGATTTTTTCCATAACCTGAATCAACTATGGAAACCAGGTCATTTTTCGTAAAAAACGAATTATTCACCCTGGCTATATATTCTTTTTCAGGCTGTTCTTTACCGCAGCCGCTTATTACAGCTGCGGCAAGAACTAATAGAAATAATTTATTTTGTGTCTTTAAAAGCTTCTTCAAGTGTATCGTAATAAATTTGAGGATCGTACCTCTTTTTCAGGCTTTCAAGGTATGCCTGCTCGAGTCTCTTCGATTCAGCTTCCTGGTAAGCGCCGGATACTTCTGCTTTTGCTTCTTCGAAAGTTTTTGCATGTGAAGGATCTTTAGCAATCAGCTTCACTATAACAAAACCACCTGAGTAAGGAAATGGTTCTGAATATGTTCCCGGCTGTGACAGTAGCTCGTTTGCCTTGGCAGCAAGAGGTGAAGAATCCAGAGCAACTAATCCGTAATTGCCTGCTTTCGGTTTCATATTATTGCGTTCTGTAGAATTAGCAGCAAGGGAGTCAAAGTCAGCTCCATTTTTCAAGGCTGTATAGTACACATGGATAAGAGAGTCGCTCTTTGAAAAGATCTCACTGAAGTTTATCCTGTCGGGCCAAACATAATTATCTTTTGTCTTTGTATAATAATCGTACAACTGTGTGCTGTCGGCATCAATCTTACTCCATACCTCATCATCCTGAAGTTTGAATACATAAATACCATTGCGGTAATCGTCCATCAGTGCAGCAAAATCAGGATCTGATTTGTCGAGATCCAGAGCTGCTACTGCAAGAAGACTATCACCAACCACCTTATTTATTGTAGAGTTGAGGATACTGGAATCTATCAACCTGTTCATATACTGACGTTCGGAATTCATCTTTTCTATAGCTGCCTGAACTCTGATTGTATCAACCTTATTATAAGTAACAAGCGGCTGATCTTTAAGCTCGTCGTAATTTCTTATCTGGCTGCCTACTCTTAAAGAGTCAGCATTCTTTAATACGTCTGACAGCACCTTTTCATTCAGGTGAAAACCATACTTAACTTTCAGTTTATCTATAAGTGAATCATATTCAGCCTGGTATCTTGTCTGTTTAAAGATCTTTTCAAGTTCTTCTTTATCTTCATCAAAAGAAGGGTAAGGTTTCTGATCGGTTAATTTTATTATGTGGTAGCCGAAATTGGTTCTTACCACGTCGGAGATCTCGCCGGGTTTAAGATTAAACACAGCCTCATCAAATTCTTTAACCATCATACGCCTTCCAAAGAAACCGAGATCCCCGCCGTTTTTTGCAGAACCTGAATCATCTGAATATTCTTTTGCAAGCTCAGCGAAATCCGCACCTGCTTTAAGTTTTTGCATAACGGTATCTATCCTGGCTTTAGCATAAGCGGTGTCAACCTGGCCGTTGGGACCATTAAAATTAACAAGGATATGGCTTGCCTTTACCTGGGGAATACGTTCTCTTTTATCGGTAACCTTAATGATGTGATAGCCGTAGCGGGAATGAACTACTGAAGGATAAACACCGCCTACAGGTGTAGCATAAGCGGCATCTTCAAACTCAGGCGGCAGAAGTCCTGCTGTTACATAATAAATATCCCCGCCGATATTTTTAGAATAAGTATCATCCGAGTACTTCTTTACCATTTCGGCAAAGTCAGCACCGTTTTTAATGCTGTCGAGAATAGCTATTGCGCGCTCCTTTGCCGCCTGATCGCCGTTTGAATCCGGCCTTATCATTAGGTGGCTTACGCGAAGTTCATATTTCCTTTTATCATAAAGGTTTTTTAGTCCCGGTTCCAGTATCTTCTTTTCGAGGATATAGGAAACGCCTACTTTCTTCTCATAATCCTTAAGCTCCTGGTTAAGTTCATTATTTGAATCAAAACCACGAACGGATGCATCTCTCAGCTTCATCCTGAAATTCACATAAAGATCCAGGAAATTCTTAAGCTGAGAAAGACTATCATCTTTAGCTTCTTCATAACTGCCGGAATTCTTTGCATACATATTTTCGAATTCGTGCATCTTTATTTGTTCATCATCGAATTTTGCTACAATGATATCAGCATGTTTTGGTGCACACGAACTGAGAAGGAGGGAAGCCAAAACAACAAAAGGTAATACGACCCTACGGAACATTTAGTTATTCTCCTTATTTTAAGTTTTTTACATTTTAGCCAGCAATTTTATCTATAGAAGGCCTCAAAATCAAGGTAAACCGGCAGGGTTACACCTTATTTGAAGCCCTAATGCTTATTTCGCCAGTGTTATTTTTATAACCTTATTCGAGGTCCCTGCACTTAGCCTTACAATATATACACCGCTTGAAAATCCCTCAGCATTAAGTGTATAAGAATAATTGCCTGCTTCTTTAAATCCATCTGTCAGCACTTTAACCTGGCGGCCGAGAGCATCGTAAAGAATAAGCTTTACGTTTGATGCATTCGGAACGGAATATTTAATCATTGTAGAAGGATTAAAAGGATTCGGATAATTCTGCTGAAGTACATAATCCGAAACCACTGGTATATCTACGGTAACTTCATTACTGTACGTGAATTTTCCATCAAAATCGATCTGTTTCAGCCTGTAAGTGTATATTCCTTTGATCTCGCTGTTGTCTGTAAAGTTATAATGAATGGGAGTGGTTATCGTTCCATTCCCCTCAACAAATCCAACTACAGTGTAACCGGATCCATCAGATTTTCTTTCAATCTCAAAACCGCGGTTGTTTTTTTCTGTAGCGGTGGTCCATACAAGGTTTACTCCGCCGTCTATTATAGATGCGGAAAATGATGAAAGCTCAACCGGGGTCGGGAAGTAATTAACTGCATCAAGGGCGTTAAGTATGCCCCATCCATATTGGTTGTCAGGATTATTGCTCTGTGAAGCAGTTTCTCTCATTGCATCGCGCACCTGCATAGGTGTTAGTCCGGGATTTGCGCATAAAATCAAAGCAGCAACTCCCGCTGAAAGTGGACAACTGAATGACGTGCCGCTTACATAGGAATAGGAATTATCGTTATACGGGGATGCTACAACATTCCCCGAGCCAAGTGCCATAATGTCGGGTTTTATCCTTCCATCCGCAGTTGGACCAACACTGCTGAACGATGATCTTGTTCCGGAGTATTCAACGGCGCCTGCAGCTATTACACTGTCGCCGTCAGCCGGTGCCCCGAGTGTGTTGTGGGATGCGTTATAACCATAATTGCCTGCTGAATTCACTACTACTATACCAAGGTAAGCCGCATAGTCAGCCCCGTTTGTAATAATTGCAGTGTTGCCGTCCATATCCTCCCAGGTGTAGCTTAGCCATGGGGGATCAAAATCTGTATAACTGAGTGAAGTAGAAGTAACATCAACACCTATACTGTCAGCCCATTCCATAGCGGCAATCCAGTTATCTTCTTCAAGAGGAGTTTCACTGTCGGTATTCTCTGTCTTTGCTAGAATATAGGAAGCGTTAAAAGCAGGACCAATAATATGTCCTGGCGCGTATCCGCCTATTGTTGAAAGGGTTTCGGTTCCGTGCGAACCGTCTCCTGAATCTGACTGGTTTCCAACGTTAGGATCATTGTTAACGAAATCCCAGGCTGCTATAATATTCATTGAATCAAATGCTGTGTGACTCAACCTGCTGAAGCCTGCATCCATAACGCAAACTGTCACTCCCTGCCCGGTGTAACCCATATCGTGAACCGCAGGAACATTGATCTGCTGAAGCTCATCATATGATTCACCATAATTGTATGAATTAATACCTTCAGGCTGGGTAACCTTACTGAGAATTTGCTTCATTGCGTTTTGATCAGTCTCAGGCTGAAATCCTTTTTTAAGTTTATAAACTATATCAAGTTTCTTTACGAATGGTAGTGCTTCCAGTTCATCCAGCTGAGATTTTGCAGCCATACCGCTTACGGCATTCAGCCACTTCGAAGGCCATTTAATATTCAATCCCTCGGCTTTAACCTGCGCCAGGTAAGCCGGGTTAACAGGAATATCTTTCATCGTTAATGCAGCATTTTCACCAAGCACCTTTGCTCTTCTTTTCAGCGACTTTTCACTTACAACACTTAGCGGATTACTAAAATATGAATCTGTATTCTGTCCTTTATCGGTAAAGTAAACCCATACCAGGAGCTGTTCATCGGCGGAAGCGTTAGTCATTTGCGATTCCAGTGCGGCTGAAATCTTGCTTATCGGTCCCTGCTGTGCAAATGCAGCTGCAGCCAGACATAACATAAAAATTGGTAAGAAGACTTTTTTCATCATAACTCTCCGGAAATGTTTAGATAATTTAATTGATTACTTTGCCCTTGTTCCGTTCTTAACATTCTGAGCAGCGGTAAGAACATTCAATTCTCCGTTTTCATTTTCAACAGCCAGAACCATGCCCTGGGATTCAAGACCCATCAGCTTAGCCGGCTTAAGATTGGAAACCAGAATGATTTTCTTCCCTATAAGTTCTTCAGGCTTATAGCTTTTTGCGATGCCGGCAATTACCTGGCGGTCTCCGTCATCAAGCCTTACTTTCAGTTTAAGCAGTTTACTGCTTTTGGGAACATTTACAGCTTCAACAATTTCAGCTACTTTAAGCTTAATTTTATCAAAATCATCAATAGATATAAGGTTATTATTTGTATCCTCTGCAGTTGTGGAACTGAGTTTTGAAACTTGCTGTTCGATAACTTCATCCTCTATTTTCGGAAAAATAATTTCTGTTGTATTCAGGGTATGACCGGCTTTAAGGTGTTCTTTCCCAAGTTCATCCCAGCCGGATGGAGATGAATTCAGGATCTTAAATATTTTTTCAGATGAGAAAGGAATAACGGGAGAAAAAAGTCCGGCCAGAGTATAAATTATCTGAAGGCAGACGTTAAGCGTCGATGCACATTTAGCCTTATCGCTTTTCACGGTAACCCATGGCTCAGAATCATTGAAGTACTTATTGCCTGCCCTGGCAAGGTTCATTATTTCCGTTACACCATCTTTTATCTTGTAGCAGTCGAATAATGCAGAAACCTTCGCAGGGTAATCTGCAAGGAGCTGCAGCATTTCATTATCAATCTTTTCAGTGGCAGCCCTTTCAGGAACTTTACCCTCAAAATGTTTATGCACAAAAGTAAATGTCCTGTTAATAAAATTACCCAGTATGTCAGCCAGTTCACTGTTGTTTCTCAGCTGGAATTCCTTCCAGTAAAAATCCGTATCCCGTGTCTCGGGCAGGTTAGCCGCAAGAGTATACCTGAGCGGGTCGGGAGGAAATATCTTCAGGAAATCAATTACATCAATACCCCAGTTCCGACTTTTGGAGAACTTCTTTCCCTCAAAATTAAGGAACTCATTTGCGGGTACATTCTGCGGAAGAATATATTTTTCCTTATCCCCGTCATTCCATGCCATCAGCATCGCGGGAAAAATAATGCAGTGAAAAACAACATTATCCTTACCGATAAAGGCAACATACCTGGTTTTTTCATCCTGCCAGTACTCGCGCCAGAGATTTTCATTGCCCCGCTGTTTGGACAATTCCTTAGTTGCGGAAATATATCCCAGCACAGCTTCAAACCATACGTAAAGAACTTTTCCTTCAGCAGACTCAAGGGGAACAGATACTCCCCAATCCAGATCGCGTGTATACGCCCTGTCTTTTAGTCCTGCTTTAAACCATCCCCTGCAGTACTGCAGTACATTTTCCTTCCAGCCGTAATTTTCACTGCTTATCTTTATATACTCTTCCAGCCGCGGTTGATATTCACCCAGCGGAAAATACCAGTGAGTAGTTTCTTTTAGAATGGGAGTCTTACCGCTTATTTTGCTTTTGGGATTTTTCAGCTCTGAAGGTTCATACAAAGCGCCGCAGTTCTCGCACTCATCGCTCCTCGCCTCCTCATATCCGCAGTTAGGGCAGGTGCCCTCCACGTAACGGTCGGGCAGGAACATCTTAACCTCTTCATCATAGAACTGCATGGTTTTCTTTTCATTCAACAGCCCGCGCTTATAATACTCAAGAAAAAATTCTTTCGCGGTCTCATGATGTATAGGAAGGGACGTCCTTGAATAAATATCAAAGCTCATTCCGAACTGCTTAAAAGCATTGCTGTTTATTTCGTGATAACGGTCTATTATAACCTGGGGACTTACTTTTTCTTTGTCGGCGCTGATAGAAATTGGAACGCCATGCTCATCTGATCCGCATATATATAGAACATCGTTGCCTTTCATCCTGTTATAGCGGACATAAATATCCGCAGGCAGATAGGCACCGCTTAAATGTCCCAGGTGAATTGGTCCGTTTGAATAAGGAAGGGCTGAAGTTACAAGTATTTTTTCTTTTGCCAATCTGAATCCATGTACATTGAATACGAATGATAAATATAATCAAAAGATAGGAAGATTGGAATAAACAATTTGTGTGTTTTAAATCACCGGGCAAATCTATTTAGTATTTAAAATTATTTACTAAATTCCGTCACTAAAAATTAAAAACTCTCCCTAATGAAGATTATGGCCAGGAAAAAAGTTTTAATTGTAGAAAAGCAGGGAATTATAGCCCTCGATGTCCAGAATACCTTAAAGAAAATGGGATTTGATGTTATAGGTATTGATACTGACCCTGAGAACATTGAGATGCATCTGTTAAACAACAGCCCCGATCTGGTTATCTCTGATTATACAATGCATGAATCAGCACTTAACTTTACGGAAAAGGTTGTATTAAATTATAAAGTGCCTATTGTTTATATTACCGGATCCGTCTCCGCAGGTGATAGTCAAAGCAGCATTATGGAAAACTGTGCGATACTTCCCAAACCCTTCAGCAGCAGAGAGTTTAAGAAGGTCGTTCGGGAAATGATCAACCGGGATCTTAAAGTTTAATCCATCCTGAATTTTTCATTCTGTGTTCATTTTAACACCTTGCAGAGCTGTCAAAAGCAACAATAAAAAATTTATTTTTTATTGGAAAAGTTCAATCTCTTTTTTTAAACTCACCCTCTCCCATTTATACATTAAGTTTCATCCCTGCCGGCAGCTTCAGCATTAATTTCACCAATTGCGTTTGAGAAAACAATAAAGTAATTTTAAGCGTAATTATGGGTTAATAAGGGAATAAATACAGACGATCCACAATTCAGATCAAATTCAACATTCTCTGGTGAAATAGTCAGGGATAATTGCGCATTGAGGCTTCCTCATAAGTGTCTATACGAACTTTTGAGAAGCCTCATTTTTATTTAACAGTCCACCTGGCCGGCAGGAAAGATATAAGCATCAGTTGAATCGAAATAGCCGCATAAAAAATTACTTAAGGGAATTCCTGTCCGCTGCGAAAGCATAAGAGCGTATAAGTAAACCTGCATATGGGCTTTTCTCTCATACCTTGCCCGGGGCTTGTAATCCCATATTCCAATCATACCATCCTTTTCATACCTGAGGATATCAATATGACCGGTAAGCACTCCCTCAATATTTAACTTACCGTTTTGAGGCTGTTGATACCACACAGGCACCTCGCAGGCAATTGTTGCAGGATCACTTTCAAGTAAGAATTTTTCTACGTTCTCATGCCCGCTCCTTAACCGTCCTGCTTTCAATGCCTCTTCAGCAAGTAAACAAATACTATGAAAGGGGAAATGCGTAACAGGAGCCTTTAGATTCATAATAAATCCCGAGGCCCTGGAACCGCTGAAGAAGTATTCATGGGGACAATATTTTAGCAGCGAGCCTAGATAATTGCTTAAACCCGCAGGCAAAGTTTTAAGTTTGAACTCAGCCAGCCGGTATCTGTAATACATACTCCCGCTATGAGCAAAAGAAAAGCAAATGATCCTGCCTGCGCGGGGAATGAACAGTCCATATTTATTATACCTTATGCTGCGGTGATTTATTCCCGATATCTTCCTGAGTACATCCAGCAGAACCTGTTTAACATAGCCGGGTTCAATGCTTTCAAAAACCAGGTAATGAAGCTGACAGTTGTTAAAGCCGGAGGAATCAGGTAAGACACTTGAGAGATCCTCTGTCCCCCTTTGAAAAGCCAGGGAAAAAGATAATTCTTTTAAGAAAATATCATATGCCGGTATTGAACCCTGGTCTGATTTATTCGCAGGCATCAGGAAAAGGCTGCACGATTCAAGCTCGCAGGAAAAGAATGATTTTAATCTGTCCTCCGAACATTTTAATTCCCTTACACCAAACCTTGTTGATTCTTCTTCGTATCCTATCCGCAGCTGAGCCATTTGTTTATCCGGACTATCATTCATCAATACTCTGAAGTTAGACAAAATAATAAAAAAAATCCCGACAACCGGGGAGGAAGCGGGATTTTTTCATCCTAAAATCCGGAAATCCGGACTTAACTCATATTGAAACTTTAGTTATTCAATGACTTAAAAGTGAACCACCAATCATATCCTTCTTCAGGATTTCTCCTTTTGTCGGCTTCAACCAGATCTTTTGGAGGTGGTATAATCACTTTATCCTTAATCAATTCATTGTTCGGCCAGTTTTCAGGCAGCGCAACTTTATTTTTATCAGAAACCTGCAGGGCTTTTAAGGCTCTTAAAATTTCATCAATCTGCCTTCCGATTTCCTGGGGATAGTAAATCATCAGCCTTATAATTCCCTCAGGATCTATAACAAATACTGCACGTACAGTGTTCGTTCCTTTTCCGGGATGAATCATTCCGAGTTTAGCTGAAACGCGGCCTAAGTCATCTGCAATGATTGGAAAGGGTACTTCCACTTTTAAATTATCTTTTATCCAGTCAACCCACTTTATGTGTGAAAAAACCTGGTCAATTGATAGTCCTAATAATTCAGTATTTAATTTTTTAAATTGTTCGTTTCTTTTTGCGAATGCATAAAACTCTGTTGTACACACAGGTGTAAAATCTCCGGGATGACTGAAAAGGACCAGCCATTTCCCTTTATAATCGCCAGGAATTCTTTTTATTCCTTGAGTTGTCTGCACCGCCATATCAGGCATTTTATCCCCGATCAATGGTATTCCGGATTTTGTTTCGTTTGTTTCCATTTTTATTTCTCCCATGTTTTTTGTGTGAATGATTTAACATTCTTTTTAGAGACGAATGTTAAATTTTTCTTTCAATTTTGTCTATGCTAGACAACACAAGCTGCGTACCAAAAAAAAGTATCCCTATAACTCCTTATTAATAAAGAAGTTAACCTATCGCCTGGTTTCGCTTGTCAGAATTATACCGGTATTTAGTTATATTTGCACCTAAATATCGGTGCCAACGAATTATCGGTTAAAAAATGATCTCTAACGAAATTGAACAAAACGAAATAGCTTATTTATCCCCGAACAGAACCATGCAAATCGTACTGGATGCAATTAACGAGATAATCCCGTATGAACTTGCCGTTATCCTCAGCAAAGAAGCCGATGGTAACTTGAGAGTCCGGTTCGCACAAGGACCCTTAGTCACAGAAAAACTTAAGGATTTTCAAATACCGCTAAATGCTCATCCTGATATTAATAAAGTGTTAAATATCGGAAAAGTCAAACTCGTTGAGGAAACCCGTAACCCCGGTCATCACGATACCTATGAAGAAATAGTTTATATGCCCACAGGTCATTCCTGTATGCTTGCGCCGCTAAAAATAAATGGAGATACACTCGGGTTAATGACGCTGGACCACAGACAGTGCGATATGTTTACACCTCAAAGGGTTAACCTTGCAAATACATTAACAAAACTCATAGCGCTTGCCTTAGCGCAAACAATGGCAACCGACACGCTTTTATATGAAAAAGAAAAACTCGTTTACGAAAGGAATTCACTCATAGGTGATATCAACTCTGTTGTAAAAGGCTTAATCGGAAAATCACCGGCGTGGCAGCAGATTATTGAAAAGATTAAACTGGTCGCTCCAACAGAATCTCATGTAATGATACTGGGAGAAACCGGCACAGGAAAAGAACAGACTGCCAAAGCCATTCACGTGCTGTCTAAAAGATCAGCTAAACCGTTTATTACTTTAAATTGTTCAGCATTAAATCTTAACCTTGCTGAAAGCGAGCTGTTCGGACACGAGAAGGGCGCGTTTACCGGGGCTGTATCAGCGCGACGCGGACGTTTTGAATTGGCGGACCGAGGGATATTATTTCTAGATGAAATCGGTGATCTTCCACCTGAAATTCAACCAAAACTTCTACGGGCAATACAGGAAGGTACATTCGAAAGGCTGGGAGGAGAAAAAACTTTACACTCGGACGTTAGGATTATCTGTGCAACAAATGCAAACCTTGAAGAAAAAGTAAAGCAGGGAAAATTCAGAGAAGATCTCTTTTACAGATTAAATGTTTTTCCTATAACCCTTCCCCCGCTCAGGCAGAGAAAAGAAGACATATATCTTTTATCAAATTACTTCCTGGAAATTCTTTCGAAAAAGTTCAGCTATAAATCCCTGAAATTATCAGATGAATCATTAACTATGCTGCAGGAAAACTCTTGGCATGGTAACGTACGGGAATTACAAAACACCCTTGAAAGAGCTGCAATACTATGTAAGGGCAGCATCATTAAACCGGAACACCTTATCTTTGAGAAAAGCGATTATCCCAGGGATTGTGGAGATGAGGAAAGTTTAATTGTTAATTCCCTTGATGAAGAGATTATGAAGATTATTCAAAAAGCCCTTAAGCTGACAAATAAAAAGATCTATGGTAAAGATGGCGCCGCTGCCTTACTGAAAGTAAAACCAACCACTCTGCAAAGTAAAATGAAAAAGCTGAATTTGTAAACGAACCGCCCAACTACATTAACATTGAAATACCTGCTGCTATAAGCGCAGCGGACAATGCAATAAAAGAAACAGCGTTTTCTTCTTTCCTCTTTTAGCAAGCAAAATTCCGAGCATATGACATTCCTTTCTCTGAATGTTGAAATTTAAAGTAAAATAATCAAACAGACTCAAATATCAAAGAAAACCTCAAATGAACAACGCATCTTGCGGTTTAGTAAAGTACTTTTTGCTGTATAGGCTGCTTCTATACTATAATGATCCACAAACCCCTAAAATAATCCAAAAGTTGAGGCTCTGAGCTAAATTTACCCTAATTCAAAAAGGCACGGTAATTGAGAAAATAGGGGCAATTAAGGGATAATAACTTATAAAACAGTAAAAAATTAATGTCGACTACTCAAACCCTGTTAACAATTGGAGGAATTTTACTCCTTACATTCCTGATTCTATCTTATTATAGAAGTTCAGGGACTCAGACCGAAATAAGTATTAATAATGAAGCAATTATAACCGGTACCGGTATCGCTCAGTCGTTATTTGATGAGATACAGGGAAAGGCTTTTGACGAGACTACTACAACTGCTTCAGTAAGTGATGCGAATAATCTTTCCTCTTCACTTGGAAAAGATTCAGGCGAATCCCTTCGTTCCTCATTTGACGACGTTGACGATTACAGAAAATATACCACAAATGACACGCTTAATAAGCTAGGTGTTTTCCTTTCGGAAATCGATGTTAACTATGTGTCTGCATCCGATCCGGATGTGATAAGCTATTCGAGAACATTTGCAAAAAGAGTTGATATTACCGTTACAAACGACTACCTGACCGATACATTAAAATTCAGCCAGGTAATTTCTTATTAAGGATAAACTTTTATGGGCAGCTTAGTCGATATACTTGGGTCTTTTGCTATAGGAGGGATGGTAGTACTCATGATCATCTCCTTCAATATGAAAATGCAGGAAGATTCCAGGGAAAATTTCAGCAATCAGAATGTTCAGGGTAACACAGCATCTTCGGCTGAGGTCCTGAATTACTATTTCTATAAAATAGGCTATAAGGCCCCCGGTGAAAAAATCTTAACAGCTGATTCTAATTCAATAAAATTTGCAGCGGATATAAATAATGACGGCACAACGGACACGACACGATTTTATCTCGGGCCTAAATCAGAGATGGACTTCACCGAAAATCCGGATGATATGAAACTCTATAGACAGGACAACAGCGGCTCCCCCTTTTAGCTGATGTTGTTACGGAATTTAAGCTTACATATTACGATTCCCTGAACGCAGAAATTAATTATGCCGGACTGGGAAGCGCTTCGGAAAGATCCAAAATAAGAGGAATAAAAATTAATCTGAAGATAGAGAGTCAGGATAAAAGCGGAAACTATTTCCCTGAAGTTGATGGCAGAAATTAATTAGACCAAAAAATTTAATCTAAAGGATATATCCAAATGGGTAAAATGATTTTAAT
>CAWDAK010000015.1:0-311340 GCA_963800255.1 uncultured Ignavibacteria bacterium
AAAACACCAAACGCGTTACGACCAATAATCATCTGCAATAAAGAGGTTCCCAGAGCATAGATATCAATTCTGGAATCTTTGGATGAGATATATTCGGCTGAATATAACTCAGGCGTACCTTAAACAACTTGGACTGCAGCACGTAAGAACAGCAGTTGCATATCCTCAAAGCAACGGGAAAATAGAGAGATATCACAGAACCCTTGAGGAGGAATGTGTCATTACCATTCTAATTGATGACTTTCAGTCTGCCGGAAAACATACTATTACATTTAGGGGAAATAACTTGCCAAGTGGGCTTTACATCTATACTTTAAGTGTACGGGAGATTAATATTTCAAAATCGATGTTGCTGCTAAAATAGGATCTTATTTTACAAATGAAATACTGAATTAAGATAAAAGACATCATAGTAAGTATTCTTATTTAAAGGTACTGAATAAGGAAAGACTAACGGCGTGGCAACTAACTTGCCACCCAGAACAAACTGACAGAATAGATGAACAACGCTAATAATTTAGTAATATTTTTTGGAGCAGTACAAACTTACAATACCTGGACTCATAAATTTCACTATATTTTTTGTTCTTTAGCAATTTTTAATTCTTCAATAAATTTAAAAATAGTTGAAGACGGATTTGCGTATTCGATCAACTCTCTCGCTCGGTTTACAGCTTTTATTACTTTACTTTGAAGTTTTTCTTCCAATTCGTTATTAAGTTTTCCCTTCTCATATGATTTATTTAACCCTTTTAGACTCCTAATACAAATATTTGAATCAATATACGCTTTCTGCTGTCTGTAATGAAGCAAAAACCATAATTCTATGTTTGGGTTTGATGCCAGAACAATTCCTCTTCTTATCTTCATTAAACGTTCTTTGAATTCTTCTGAATCAAGATCATACATTAAATAATTTTTATCTAAGGGAGACGAAACTCCCCTTCTGATTTCTCTGATATGCTTGACAATAAACGTATCAGAAATATTTTGTCCGGTTACTTTAGTTTTTATTTGAATCGGCAGACGATATTTCTGTCTTAAAAATGTTGAGTATGCCTCCTCGGTTTCACCTTCACAAAACACGAAGTAAACCGGATTAATTTTCCTCCTTGGTTTTATACTTCGTCTTCCAGCCATTAAGTAATTGCTCTATGTTCTCTTCCGAATCATCCATAAATGGTATGGCGTCAAATCTTCCTTGCAGATATGCTTTTTCAACATCCATTGTATCTCTGAAATCGCTGTAATCATACAATGAATACAACTCAGTTGATGCGTCATCTTTTTTATTGCAAAAATTAATCTGATCTTTTCTAAGTTTTTTTAGATCAAGTAAATTAGTATTGTGGGTAGCAAAGATCAGCTGCCCCGATTTACTCTTATGAAATAATTTCAAAATGAATTCAACTATTTGAGGATGAAGATTATTTTCCAGTTCGTCAATAATTAAAGTTTTATTTTGCTTGGTAACATCTAGAATTGTGAGTAGAGATAGCAACAACTTTTTAGTACCGGCTGATTCTTCCATAAAAAAGTCGAAGGGTTCTTTGGGATTTTTTTTATGGTAGCTTGAAATAAAAACTTCTTCTTCCATATTTTCGCTCATACTGGAAGACATCTGTTTTGTTTTCCCGTCTCTCTTAAAATCAAGCCTTGTAACCGGGATGATATCTTTTCTTATTCTCAAATCAACAATATCACTATCGGCAATTTGCAAAGCGGAAAGTAAATCCTTTTTGTAGTTTTTGAAGTAGTATTCAATACTTAAATCATTGGGTAAAAGAAAATCCAGAATAAAATGCTGAGAAAAAAATGCAAAAACATCTTTTGGGATTTCCCTATCCATTTGACTACCGCGGGAGATGAAAAGAGTTTTTGCAGAAGTACTTTCGGCTACATCTAATGGACGATTGATATAATTGCCGAAGGAATATTTTTCTTGCTTGCCTTTCCCGGCACCTTCATTTCTTTCAAAAACCTTTGCAACACGTCCTTTAGGATAAAAATAAAGTGATTCTTTTATTATCTCGGCCCTTGTTAATTCGAAAGAATATTCGTATTCAATATTATTGTGAACAAAACGGATAAAAAACGAACTAGGTTTTTTGGTATAGCCGTCAAACTTGAAAGGCATAAAGTTAAATACAGCATCTTCATTATGGGTATGGGAATTTAATACCATTAATGCACAGAAACGGATTGCTTTTATGATATTAGATTTACCTGAAGCATTAGCGCCATATAGAGCAAGTGATTTAAGAACATTAATCTTATCATAATTGAAAATGTTATCAGATAATTCTTTGGCTTGCTTGCTGTGAATATTCGCAGCTCTTAAATCAAGAATTATTTCATCCTTTATTGAGAAAAAATTTGATAAACGAATTTCGAGTATCATTTTATAACCTTTATATGCAATATATTTACAAATATCACCATTAAATTAATGATTGTCAATGTATAAACCGTTATTCACCAATTCTTTTCCAAGTGATAAATAATTCGAGTAACTAGCCACAGCAAAATAGTTAGAATACCTCCTCTCCAATTGCTGCACCAAAAGAAACCATCTGTTAAATACTGTCGATGATACCCTAAATATCTTAGCAAGTGCCATTCGCTTCCGTAACCATAACCCATTTTGGTCATTAATTATTCACCAATTTTTAGCAATTAGACGTTGTGCTTAACCCGCAGTCCGGAACCCGTCAGAGGCAGGTAAACCTGCTAGATGCGAAATGTTGTCGGCTTGAAGTGCGGGTTAGGCACCATATATATTTACTCTGCTTAATTAAAAATAATATTTATATATAAATTTATAATATTTAGGCCAAGAACCATTTCCTGTCGGATTCCAGGTTTCTGATAATTTTAGATCGTTTGAATTATATTGGAAATCAATATTATAATTGTCTGTTTTTATCTTTATTAGTTGATCATTTTTGTTATAAAAATAGAAAAATCGAGTTTCAAATTTGTTTTCTCTACCATAAGTAACGTCACTTTCAATTCTTCCTTTTTTATCATACCAGACGGTATCTATAGAAAAAGGGTTATTATCAGAATCGTAGGTAATAGCAGTTCGTATATTATAATCCTGAGTATAATTATATTTGGTAGTAGTCACTATTTTCCCATTTTGAACACCTATCTCAGATAATATTTTATTATTCGCTTCGTATTTTAGTTCATAAATTATTTTATGGTCCCCCCAATAAATTGTTCTTTCAGTTAGTAAATCATCAGAGTTGAAATATAAAAGGGAACTATCACTTGACCAGTAAGAAACATATTCCAAGATATTCGCTTCTTTTTTATATCTCATTATTGAGGTTATGAAGTGCTCGGCTGTATCTGTTTCTGAGTAGTAAGAATAGCATTCAACTTTTTTTATGTCGTTATTTTTCATTTGCTTATAAAAATATTCCACTTGAGCACTTTGATATCCCTGGGCATAGCCATACTGACAATTTAGTGCTAAGATAACCGCAATAAGTAAAAGATAATAAGTAATTATATTATAATATTTAATCATAGTATTATTCTATTAGATAATGATGATCTAAAGTGCCTGTGGAAATTCCGCTAACCCGCAACCTGGAACAGACTGGTGGATGCGAAAAGTGTTCGGCTTGAGGCACAGGTAATACCTTTTTTAACTAAAATTTAGTTTTTCTTTCTGAACTATTGACTTGAGCTTTAATAAATGTTTAGGATATATTTTCCTCAATTTCCAGGATGTAAATAGTGCCGAAATAAGAAATACATCATTTGATAATGCAATCCACCAATATTTTGAAACAACTGAAATAGTAAAGAGTATTTGAATATTATCAACAATTGCATCAAAAGAATATGCAAAAGATATTAAAATGATTATGAAAATAGTTTCATAGGAATGGTAATATTCATTGTAGGCCAAATATAAGCAGATAGAAATAACGATAAGACTGATAGCAAAAATTATAACCCTCCAAATAACTGATATTTGAAGTGCAATTAAAACATCTGGCACCGTCAATATTTTTAGAAATAGCAGTACCCAAAGCGACAATTTTAATAAATTTTTTAATTTATTTTGATTTTCGAAATAAGGTAGCCGCTTAATATCAGTTAATAACATTGTAATTTCTTTTTCTTGATAATCACTTGCTAATTTTTTAGGGATTTCCTCATCATCAATTTTTTTTTCTTTCAACTCATAAACTTTTTTAACTGCATTATTAAAATCCGCATCTTTTTCATAAATAGATTTTCTGTACATAACGAATATTCCTATAATTTTTAACAGTATAATATTTTTACATCCCGCAGCACGGAACAGACTGGTTGCGAAGGCCATTGGGTTGAGGAAGGGCTGTTTAATAATTTATATGGCATATTATCACTATCGACGCAATTTATTGTATCAATTTTATTAGCAGGATATGAAAATCTTTCACCAACAGGTCCAATTGCTTCTACGATTTTTAGAGTTGTAGAATCGATCCCACTAAACTGTTTCTTAAAGCTTTCAATAGGAATATAATATGTAGTGCAATCAACTAATACTATTGACAAGATTATCAAACAAATAAATTTCAAAGAAACATTAAGACATGTTTTAGAATATTTTTTCATTTGAGTCCGTGATTGTGAGCTATTATTAAAATTAATTAACTAATATTTTCCAACTGCCTAACGGCTCTACCGCTAAATCTCAGCCCGGAACAGACTGGTGTATACAAAAACAAAATATTTTATTGCTGATAATTGGCAAAATCATCTTTTCCCGATATAGTTTTTATAAAATTCTTTTTCTTCTTCGGTTGGCAAATCTATTTTTTTATTTAGGATATAGATTAAAACTGAGGCTGCTAATTGATTAAGATAATGACTAATTATTAAGAAGAGAATAACACCTATCATAGCCATAAATAACATATTTGCTTTATTTCTTTGATTTATAGATCCTAGATATAAGAAGCTAAAAATAAAAAATGCAATTAAAAAAAGTCCAAGCATCGCTTTTAATACTTTAGATAATATTTTCCTGTACTTATCGTATGACATTTCATAATTGTCAAGCTTTCTTTTAATTTCAAGATATTTATTCTCGTAGGATATCAGATTTATTTTTTCTTCATTCATTATGGTTATAGAGTTTTTGGTTTAACCCGCACCGGCACATCACTCACAGTACGGATAGAGTTTTACGAATAGGTGTTTATTATCCTGAAGAATTGAAGGGTCTCTAAAGTGGCTTAACTTAGTCATCACCCCAGGTATCTAAGTATTTATTGATGGATAAAATACTTGATTTTTGAACTATAGGCAATAAATATTTCGGTTTATTTCTTATCCGTAATTATACGGATGTAAGACGATTTTGATTTTTTTTATTTTTGATTCATTCCGCTTTTTGAAAACGGATCAAAGCTCATTTTTATTTATAAATATGCCTATGCATTTTTGGCAGAAATACTATTCAATAGAAACAAAAAAATCTTAGTTAAAACCTTTAAAGCCATTGCAAGTTAAATTTGAGATTAAAGTTTTAATGACCTATATTTTGTTTATAAGAGACCAATTAATTTCTGCAATAATGGGGTGATCAATTATTCTACAATCTGTTGATAAATTCAACGAGTTTCCGTTGAAAATCGACGTTGAACCGTCTTTGAACCGTTTAAACTAAATGAATAATATCTGTCAACAACCGGACAACCCACTGATTCCCTTGAACTGGTTCTGTTCTAAAAATAAATGTTTTAAGGGTTGGAAAAATTAGCCGGTGTATGTATAATGGATAGTATTATTAAGGTTTTCTACATCTGATTTTTCATTAGTTAATTAAAAAGGAGTGAAGGGAGAAAAAATGGCGGTGCTAAAAGGTAATGTTCTCGGCATAATAAGCGGAAGAATCGGTGATAATTGCTACCGTGACTTCAATGATAAGACCATTGTAGCCTCCAGACCGAAACGGGATAAAAATGATCATCCGAACTGCCTGGCGCCGAAGAAGAAATTCGGACATACATCCCCGTTAGCCAGCTATGTGAATAAGATTCCTTCTCTTCAAAAAATCTGGAGGATTGCAGATACCAGATCCTTTAGTGCATTTCATAGTATGATGAGCTGGAATACGAATTCCGCTTCCCTGGCACACCTTACAACTAAGAATGTAATCTCACCCCCGGGAGAAAAATTGAATGTTTCAAACGTAATCATTACGCCAGAATTAATAAGAGCTAACCTTGAGATTCACGGCGGAACTTTTCCTTCCCCTTTCGATGCCGTCGTCTTAATCTATGCTTATAATAAAACCGGCGATGAGAAAAATATCCGTTTTTATGATATCACTGCCGGATTTTCTGCGGCAGGAGAAACAAAAGAGTTTGAACTTACATTTAACCCTTACCCCTTCACTTTGAACTGGATGAGTAACTTCCAAAATTGGATAATGTATTTTACCCTGATCAAAGATGATGGTATAACACCTGTAATATGGACTTCAACAGCCGCATATCATAGTACACCTTAAAACTTAAACAATAGCTTCTGATTCTTGAAAAATATGCTTCATCCTTATCGGTTAAATCCTCCGCCTGAAACCTTCTCCCCTCACCTCATGAACATTGCTTATTATCATAAAGGCATCAGGATCTATTTCTTTAACTACGCTCGTCACTGTACCCAGTTCCTTCAAAGTAACAATTGTGAGGATTACTTCTCGTTCAACATTTTTATATAATCCTCTTGACTTAATAGCCGTTGCACCGCGACTGGTCTTCTCCATCAACCCCTTTGCTACTTCCGGATATTTATCAGAAATAACATATACGGCCCTGGCATAATCGAAACCGTCTATAATGACATCTATAATTCTTGAAGCAATAAATAACAGGAAGAAGGCATAAAGTGTAAGTGCAAAAGCGGGACGGTCAGGAGAAAGATGCTTAAATTCAATTACGAATCCAGCTATAGTGATAACCACAAAATCAATGATCATTATAGCCATACCCGGCTTCACGCCGAACTTCTTCTGCATTATTGCTGCCACGATATCTGAACCGGCAGTGGTTCCCTTGGATTTGAATATAATGCCAAGGCCTATCCCTAACAAAGCGCCGCCTACCAGCACCAGGAACAGGAAATCGTGATGAAGCAGATCTTTGATTGTCTGAGTGTCCTGAAGTCTGATATACCCGAAACCTGGAATGTCCCCTCTGAAAAAATCTATGAAGAATGAGCTCAGGGTAAAACCGACAAAGGTACGAATACCAAAACTTTTACCCAGAGAAATAAATCCCCATATGAAAAGCGGAATGTTGAGTACCCAGATTGTTAAGCCAATCGGGATTGTATTATTAGATAAATAGTATACAGCCATTGCCAGTCCGCTTACCCCTCCGGGCACCACCCTTGCGTCAACCAGGAAAACCCCGATGCCGATAGACATCAGAGCAGCTCCTATAGTAATTGCAGTATAATCAATAAAGGCTCGTCTTAAAGAATGCTTCTCACTCATTACTTCACCAGGTTAAATTGAACTGCAAATATATGAAGTAAAGGTTTCTCCTCGAAGAAATTTATCCACGAAGCAGGTTCGGGAGTTCACCAAAAATTGAGATGTAATGCTTTGTTTTCAGACAAAATACAATGAGCAGATTTTTACATATTCAACCAGTAGGTCATCTTTATGAGGAAGATGTTGTCAGGCCGAAGGTCGGTAAGGTTTGTTACTACTCTGCCGAAATGGAATTCAGGATCAGAATAGCTCTCACTTCTTGTCTGGGTCCATACAAAATACACCACAGAACCCGGCAGATATTCCCATCTCAGTACAGCATTACCTCTTAAGGAGACAAACTTGAAATCGTTCTCTCCTAGATCCACAGCCTGTGCAGGTCCGTTTCCATCAGGATCAGCCATATGAGTTTCCGGGTTGTACGATGAACCGTCTTCACCATATACGTTGAACGTGTAGGTTCCCGGTTCCTTAAGCTCTTTGTACCGTGCGTATTTTCCTGTTGAAATAAGAGGCTGAGCATAGAACTGCAGACTCAGATTTGGCGTGAACGTCCAGTTAAGTCTAATGCCTGCTGAAAGAGTAGTCTGGTCAAGTTCCCCGAAAACATACCTCTTCCCGTATGTTTCTGAAGCCGTGGGATCAGTAAATGTATCTATGTATTGTGAGTTGTCAAGGTTCTTGCTGTAAGAAGGACTAATGCTTATCAGTACGTTTGCCGAAGGTCGGTAATCAACTCCAACGCTTATCCCCCAATTCTTCGAGTTACCCTCCTGGATGTATGAATTGTAGCCGGCGTTGAAAATGAAGTTCTGCCTTGTATCTGTATTTGCAGATATATCGAATTGGTACCCTGGAAGGTTCATCATAACTGGTCCGCCCCTCGTACCGCGATCGTTGATCGTCTTCGGGTTATACGCGCCATCCAAACCTATATCGATATAATTCAAGCGTGGTCATATTAGCCAGAGCAAAAAAGCCCTGCCAGTTAATCTGCCCGTCGAAGTTATAGCTTCTGAACACAGCTCCCCCCAATTGAAGGTTCCTGAACCAGCTTGTGGGCTCATGCCAGTTATAACCGCTTACAAAATGATAGTTAACCAGGTTCGTTCTCCATAAAAATCCAAGGTCATTTACATCGAAGCCGGGAGAAAGCACACCAAGTGCAGTATTAAGAAATATATTTCCTTTCTGTTTGTTGATGGCCAGCCGTCCGCCGTAACCGGAGAGTGATGTAGCTGAACTATCGAGCTTAAGGAATTTTGAATCAGGTCTTTGAAAATAATGCTGCGAGTTCTGCTGAAGATCGAGAATGCGCTGTTGTGTTCCCGCAACATAGCTCATACCTCCCCATCCGGTTATTACCCATTCTTTATCGCCGTCAAGAAAAGTCCATCCGTCAATTCCGCCGGTATAAGCCTGACCATTTATTTCGTCCTTCAACCTGTTATCCTTAAAGAATCTTTTTGTAATCGTTGAAATAAATCCCAGTCCCTGCGCTCCTTCATTTATTTCTTTCTGTGCCCGGAAAACACCGTAATAGGATAAGGGTTCAATTTCTGCAGATGATCTTAAACCGCCGGTAGATAAATCAGCATATTCCCTTTGTGTAACTGCCTGTATTATCCCCATATTTATATCACCGTCAACTTTACCTGTAAGCTTGGCGGCTCCAATAATATGGGTTCCGTCAGGTACATTAGTAAAATCAGCATCCGGCACGCTTCCCTGCGGGGTTCTTCCAATCCTCCTGCTGTAGAAGAAATCGGGACTTCCCCAGTTGAATCCCCAGTTGCTCCTCGCACCGCCGTATCCAAAATTAAATATATTTGATCCTTCAATAAAAAATGGTCTTTTTTCATCGAAGAATGTTTCAACGTCGCTCAGGTTAATTACTGCAGGGTCAATTTCAACCTGGCCGAAATCAGGATTAATAGTTGCATTCAGCGTAAGGTTGGAACCAAGACCGTATTTCAGGTCGGCGCCAATACCGGCAGAATACTTAGATCCGTCATTAAAAGGATCATTAGATGAATGTCCCGTGTATGAAGCTTTTGACGTTAAATATGGAAGTATCTCGAGTTTATTCACCGGTTTCACATCTTTTATTCCTGTAAGACTGGCGAAGCGTGACACAAAACCACTCTCGTTCTTAGGAATGTAAACCAGGTAATCTCTTTCATGCCTGCGGGCAATGTCCCTCTTGAAATCAATTCCCCACGTCTGGATATCGCTGGATTTAAATTTAAGCTGTGAGAAGGGAATCTTCATTTCAGCTGTCCATCCCTCTTTATCAATATGAACTTTACCCTCCCATACGGCATCCCATGTATAATCATCCCATTCATCATTATACAGCACCCCATCCTTCAATGTACCTGCAGCTGTAATTCCAAAGTAGTTTCCCGATCTTTTATCATTGTAGGAATCCAGAAAGACGGTGAACTGATCGGAGTTACCATCAGCATCTCTTCTTACCAGGTTGGCATAAATCGAGTCAGGTGAAGAATCGTACATCCTGGCCCCTATATAAAGTGCCTCATCATCATAGACTATATAAACCTTTGTCTTTTCACTCGGAGTTTTTCCCTCATCAGGATCAAGTTGTGTAAAACCGGTAACGAAGTCGGTGCTATTCCATATTGGTTCATCTAGGAGGCCATCAAGCGTAATAGATGAATTTATTTTAACCGCTGTAATTCTTTCTTCAGGTTTGCTCTCTCCGTAAATCAGTTCTGGAACGAATGCCATTAACACACATAGCAGCACTAATATTTTATTCATAACCACCCTGCCTTTTAGTTCAATGTTATTTCTGCTTTTTAATATAGATTTCGCCCGATGTTGTCTGTACTTCAATAGTACTTCCGCCGCCGTTTATAACGTAAGTCGTCTTTACCGTGCTGTGGCTTTTGTCTTCAGTGGTGAGTTTAAAGTCGGATATAATAGGACTGCTCTTATCCCCACCCCAGGTATCCCAGCCTCTTACCTTTGCCACAACTGTGGCTTTAGCATTATCAGGAAGATAAAGGGTGATACTTCCTGAGCCTGATTTTATTTCGCTGTTAACTTTAGGATCAGGGTTCAGCTCCACGTATACATCACCACTGCCGGTATAACAATTTATTCCACCGCTGATATTCTTGAATGACAGGTTTCCCCCTCCGGTTGTGGCTTTTGTGTTGCCGCCTGCTCCTGCAACTGACACATTCCCTCCGCCCGTGGTTACCTTTGCTGATGATGTTACAGTCTGTACATCTACATTGCCGCCGCCGGTAGTTACGCTGAAGACTCCTCCCACGTTACCCGACTGAACATTGCCGCCGCCCGTAGTTATCTTAAGGTCTTTCCTTACGCTGTACACCTGTACATTACCGCCGCCGGTATTCAGACTTGCTTTGCCTGAGATAGTTCCCAGCTGCAGGTCCCCGCCGCCGCTGTTCACATCAGCATCGCCGTCAATTTTCCCAGTTCTAATTTCACCGCCGGCCGTATTGAGGGCTGCATTACCATTAATATTTTTAACTTCAATATCACCGCCAGCCGTAGTACATTTTACTCTACCTGTGATGTCGCTTTTTATCATTATGTCTCCCCCGCTGGTCTTCAGGTCCAGGTTTATTACAGAAGGAACAGTTATAATAAGGTCTTCACCTGAATAATCTCTGGAGGTGATAGTTAGAGTATTTCCATTCTGAACCATTCTGAAGGATGGAAGGTCTTCATCTTCATCCTCTTCATATTTTACTGAAACCTGGTCCTTCCCCCATGTCTCAAGCTGTATATCACCGTAGTCGATGTTTACCTCAATAGTTCCGTCCTTACCAAGTGTAAAGGTCTTTTCTTTTTGCTGAGCACTGGCCGTAAGAATTCCTGCCAGGATAAATATTATTATTATCAATAGTTTTTTTCTGTATGTTTTCATTTTATTTATACTCCTTAAGAACTGTTTTCGCCTGGTAGCGAATAAAATTGTTATCGTCCTGCTGCTCTTTCTGTCTGAAAACAGAAAGGTCTTCTTTATTAAATGTATTTCCTTTTTTATTTGCCTGAACCAGCTGGTTCATTGCTTCAATCCGCATTGCGGAAGATGAATCTTTCTGTAATATATACAGCATGGAATTTTTTATCTCATCATCAAAGCTGAACTTTTTGAGCAGCTTCATGGCTTCAAGTCTTACTCCCTGGTTATTATCGTACTTAACAACAGAAAGCAGTGCATGTTTTATCTCAGGATCAGGCTGAGGCTGACTGCTTGAGTTTATAAGGTTGATTGTATTAAGCCTGGTACCGGGATTATCTTCATTAAGCATCGAATAAGTTAAAACATTCTGTACCCGTGGATCACTTATTTTGCCTTTCATATGCATTGGTTTTACAGCATCAAAGGTAAACTCTACTGTCCCGTCGGCGGCATTCTTTGAGATAAACCTGATGTCGCTTATTTTTGTATCGCCTGAAAGTACAACCTGGTTATCCTGTTTGTCGGGATTCGGGTTCTCCATTGTATAATGGATTGTACCCGCCGTATTAAAAATGAAATATCCTGCTATCATCCCGATTATGAGGAAAGAGAAAGCTGCAGCAGCGAATTGCGGTGTAAGGAAGAAAGTTGAAGCAAATTTACCTGCTATATAATCCCATATCCCGGTTTTCTGGTTTTCTAACCTGAGCTTTGACCTTAGTTCGCTTCTGGCTTCACTTAACAGTCTTGCTTCCGGCTCGGGCAGTTCATTCTGCAGTAAGCGAGTCCTTAAGCAGTCTGGCAGAATAAAATTCTGACCTGCAGAGATCGCAGTGCTTCAAATGTTCCTCAAGCTCTATTTTCTCACGACTGTTTATTTCTCCGAAGAAATATTCATCTATCAGGTTTTTATATTTTTTGTGGTTCATAACTTTCTCCAGTTAAGCGTAATAAAGATCTGCCAGCTGCGTACGCATCTTCCTAACGGCTTCAAAAAGGTATTTTTTAATAGTTCCTTCCCCGCATTGAAGCATCTCTGCAATCTCCTTAAGCTTGTAACCTTCATAATGTTTAAGAATAAAAATCATCTTCTGTCTCGGCGATAGGGTTTCCAGCGCCTTATTTACATGTTCAGAAATCTCAGAGCTGGTAACAGCTCTATCAGGAACCGGCCGACTGTCTTCCAGTTCAACACCGCTGCTCATATTCTCATCTTCATTTTCAGTATTTAACGAAACAAATTCTCTTCTGTTGCTCCGGGTTTTATGAGTAAGGCAAACATTAACAACAATCCGGTAGAGCCAGGTGGAAAACTCACTGTTAAACTGAAACTTCTTCAATCCCTTATAAACTCTGATGAATACATCCTGGTAAATGTCTTTTGCGTCATCCGTATTTTTAACGTACTTCATAGCCAGCGCCAGTACTTTTTTGTCGTAGTTATATATAAGCTCTTCAAAAGCCGAAACATTTCCATTCTGCGCTCTTATTATTAATTCTGTTTCCTGTTGTGTCATTTATTTATCCGCATCTGTTTAATTAGACTATCACTATCAGAAAAGGTTGGTAGAAGACGCTGAAAATTAACGAATTATCAGAGGAGAGATGAAATTCGTTTGATAAACGTATTTTTTTCGGGATGATCGGGAGAGAACCCCTCGGTGCATCGCACCGAAATGTTAATAGGTCCATCTATATCCAACTTACCTCTCTACACTGCTTTGCCGCATCGCGGCAACACGTTAATAGAAATTCAGATCATATAGAACCCTCCCCCCTCGGCCGGGAAGGGAATTCAGAAAAATCAGGGGTAGATTTTATACAGAAGAAATTTGCCGGGAGGGATTTCAATATGAAGTTGAGCTTTCTGAGGTGAATCTGCGGATACTTCTCCTTCTTCTCCTGATATAAGCTCTGTAAAGGAAGCCTTCGAAGAATCCAGGGGAACATCAATTTCATCAGTTTCTTTGCCGGCATTAAATGCGGCAATAAATAATTCATACGCAGTCTTTCTGCTGAAGGCAAATGACGCCTTCAGATCATTGGTATACAGAAAATGGAGATCACCTTCCCTTAAAGCTTTACTGGAATTATGTATGGCTATTATCTTTTTGTAAAAGTTCAGAAGATCTCTGTTAACTTCAACTTTGTATCTGCCGAACCCTGTCTTAAATCCTGAGGCGGGGGTTATTACTTCGTCATCATATTTAAGATTTTCCCAGACCATCGGTTTACGGTCATGCGGATCATCTGCTCCCCACATACCCGCTTCATCCCCGTAATAAATCATTGGGGAGCCGCGGTATGTCATCTGGAAAGCAGCAATCATTTTCTGCTTCTCATAATCTTCAGTTGACGGTTTCCCCGGGTTATAACCAGGATTTCTTTCATTGGAGTCATGGTCATACTCCCTGTCGGGATTTTTAATCATCGAGGAGAGTCGTTCTGTATCGTGACTATCCATAAGGTTCTGCAAAAGATAAAGGTTTTTCTCAGGATAGTTTTTATCAATTTCCTTTAACTGATCTACAAACTTTGATACACTTATCTGCATTGAATCAGCTATAAAAAATCTATTAACGGCAAAGGCAAAATTATAATTCATTAGAGCATCAAAAGCGCCGTTCTCTGAAATGAAATCGGGAGAAAGCTCCCACAATTCCCCTATAGTTATTGCTTCGGAGTTTAATGATTTAACCAGCTTATTCCAATCCTTCCAGAAGCCTAGCGGAACATCTTTCGCTACATCCAGTCTCCAGCCGTCAATGCCGTCAGATGGATCTCCGTCATTATCAGGATCCATCCATCTTGAAGTTGAGTGGAAAATGTATTGCTTGGGTCCTGCGGTCAGGTCGCTGTCGTTTCTGCTGAACTGCGGGAGCGATTTTACGTTCCACCATCCCTGGTAATCAAATTCATTTTCAGGAGTGGAAGGATCATCGAAAGATTTTACCTGGTACCAGTCTTTATATTTTGAATCACTGCCATTTTTTATAATATCCTGAAAGGCCCAGAACTGAATACCGGTATGGTTGAAAACTCCGTCTATTATTATTCTCATTCCTCTTTGATGTACTTCTGAAATCAGTTTCAGGAAAAGCTTGTCTGCCTCAGTCCATTTCCAGGTGCCGGGATCATCAGGAATCTCTGCAGCTATAAGCTTGCGGTCGCCCTCAGGGTCGGGACCAAAATTCACATCGATATGATGATACGTTGATCCATCATATTTATGCATCGAGACGGCCTCAAAGATGGGATTAAGATAAATACCTTTAACGCCGAGTTCCTGAAGATAATCAAGGTGGTTTATTATTCCCTGTATGTCTCCGCCGTACCTTCTCTCATATATATGTCTCCCGAATCTGCCCTCGTCCCTGCCGTTCCCTGAATCAACCTGGAACCAGCTGCTCGTCCAGGGAGTGATGTTCCAGTCCTCAGGAACAGATCTGCTGTTTACAAAAACCTTGGAAGCCTCCGGATCATTAGTTGTGTCACCATTGGCAAAACGTTCGGGAAATATCTGGTACCATACAATCCCCTCAGCCCACTCGGGGAATTTCTGCTGCGCTGTTAGAGTACTGCTTATTAGTAACATAGATATGAACAGAACTTCAATTAACTTTTTCATAAAGAAAGTTCTTTTTTCATTTTTGCAAGCGACTCAATGATGGAATGGGGATTATAGCCAAGTTCAGTTTGCGCCTTCAGTATTAAAAGTCCTGACTTCAAAGGACGCGGTGCCGCCTGGTTCAATTCAGAAGTGGTTATAGGTGAAATAAGACTTTTGTCAAGCTGAAAGAATTCGGCTATCTTCATAGTAAAGTCATAGCGGCTAAGGAATTCCTTCCCGCCGATGTTATATATGCCGAATTTTTTATATTCAATTACCTTGCTGATTGCCTGAACCATGTCATCTATAAAAGTTGGATTATTATACTGATCCGTTACAATCCTTATCTTCTTTCCGCTTCTGATTGAATTTACCACCCAGCGTACAAAATCGGGACGGCTGTTATGCGCGATCCCGTATAAAACATTTGTCCTTAGTATCGTATAGAATGTTCCGCTTATCCTCAGATACATTTTCGCTCGCCAGCTTGGTTCTTGCATAATACCCGAGGGGACTCGGTTTATCTTTCTCAGAATATGGACCCTTTTGTCCGTTAAATATATAATCCGTTGAAATATGAATAATGTGAGAATCTATCACCCTTGAAACTTCGGCAATATATTCAACTCCTTTAACATTAGTTTTCCAGGCAGTTTCGCGTTCTTTCTCACTAAGGTCAACATTAGTATATGCCGCTGCATTTACTATTACATCGGGATAGAAATCATACACGAGGTCTTTTACTTCCTCACGCCTGGTTAAATCAATCTGTTTATATTCTGCATCCTCAAATACAGGTTTCTCCTCTACAGAACAGGATAGCAATTGTATTCCCTGCTGCCTGCTGAAAAATTCAACCAGCCGCTGACCGAGCATACCGTTCGCTCCGAAGAGCAGAATCCTTTTCTTAATTATGTCGTGAGAAAACATCGCTTTTCAACCTGTTAAAATCTTTCATATTGTTGTAAGAAGCCGCAAAGCCGGAAGCAGTAACAGCATACTTTAATGCCGATTCAGACGACCCGTTTTTAATATAAGTATAAAAAAAGACTGCCCCAAAAACGTCCCCCAGACCCACCTGGTTCTTAACCTCAGCTTTGAGCGCGCGCATTTCCTTACTAAAAATTTCTCCGTCTTTAATGCTGTAACACACAGCACCTTTGTCACCTTGTGTTTCTAAAAGGTAACGCACATTTGTTTCAAGCACATATCTAATAATTTCTTCCTTACGTTCTGAATCCATAATCGTAAAGAGCTCTCGAGTATTAACCTGAAGTATATCAATGTGCCGCAGCCATTGGTCAAAGCCGGGAATGAGCCTGAAGTTCCTTTCCATCTTCGCATTAAGTCCGCGTGAAAATGTATGAACATCAAAATAAATCAATCCTTTATAGTTCTTCCTTATTTCCTCAAGCTGTTCAAGCGAAATATCGAAGCCTGTAATCATATTTATCAGAATCCCATCGAAGTCATTTAAGGCTTCAGAATTAATATCCAGCCTTCCGGTAATGTTTTCATATATTTCCTCGCGCTCCCTGTCATCATAAATGTTTAGGCGTACTTTAGGGATAATATCGGTGTAATTAATAAAAGTTCCATCAACGCAGGTATACAGATCACTAAAAAGTTTGTCGTCCTTTTTCGAAATGCGGTACAGAGATAAATTTCATCATTATGATCTTTAATATTATACAGCGCATTAACTGAATAAAAAATTCCTCCCGGTTTTATTTCGAATCCCCCGTTATAATGGATATGATCCTCTACCGATTGTCCAATTAAAAGCAGCTTCATATCATAAGAATAGTTTTTGAATTAAATCATCCTAAAATCCACAATTTTTCGCTTTATGAAAAAGCTAAAAGATGCTGAACCTGGTTGTTAGTTCACTCACTTTATATGGAGAAGGGTATAAACCATGAATAATGGAATTCAATCTTCCTGAAATTTGTTATATATTTAAAGGATAAATCGAGCTAAAATACGGTAATCAAATCATATACAGAGATTGATAAAAGAATGAAGATAGGAATAACCTGTTACCCAACCTACGGGGGAAGCGGGGTAATCGCAACCGAACTTGGTAAAGAACTTGCATTAAGAGGTCATAAAGTACATTTCATAAGCTATGCTCTGCCTTTCAGACTTACTCAATTTGTAGAAAACGTCGTGTTTCATGAAGTTGAGATGAGCAGCTACCCGTTGTTTGAGTTCCCGCTTTACAGTCTTGCCCTTGCAAGCAAGATGGTTGAGGTAGCGCAGTATGAACAGCTTGATCTGCTCCACGTGCATTACGCTATTCCGCACGCAAGCAGCGCTTACCTGGCAAAACAGATGCTGAAGGATAAGCTTGACCTGAAAGTGGTTACCACACTGCACGGAACAGATATAACACTGGTTGGTCTGGAGCCTTCATTCCTTCCGCTCGTAAAATTTTCAATTGAAGAGAGTGACGGTGTTACAGCCGTCTCCAGGTTCCTTAAAGAGAAAACAATAACCAATTACGAAATTCAAAAGGATATCGAAGTAATCCCTAATTTTGTTGATACTGATTTATTCAAACCAACCGAATGCTGCGGCTTCCGTAAACACATTGCCCCGAACAACGAGAAAGTCCTTATTCACACCTCAAACTTCCGTCAGGTAAAACGCGTACCGGATACTCTGAAGATATTTGCTAAGGTACTGGAGGAAGTTCCATCAAAACTTGTACTCGTGGGGGATGGTCCTGACCGCTCCGAATGTGAAAGATTGTGCCGGCAGTTGGGCATCTGCGATAATGTGAAGTTCCTCGGCAAGCAGGATGGTTTAGTTGAGATACTTAACGCTGCCGATATCTTCCTTATACCATCACAGTCAGAGAGCTTTGGTCTGGCTGCATTAGAGGCTATGGCGTGCGGACTACCGGTAATAAGTTCTAGCGTTGGAGGTCTGCCGGAGCTTGTAAGACATAATGAAACAGGTTATATTGCCGAAATTGGTGATATCGACAGGATGGCAAAGTATACTGTCGATCTTTTAACAAATGACAGGAAGTATAAATTGTTTTCAAAAAATGCAAGAGAAAGAACTGTTTCTATGTTCGATAAGAAAATCGTAATTCCACAATATGAAGAATATTATAAAAAGTTTTTAACCAAATGATAGTATACTGCGCCGGAGCCATAAAGGGAGATTCCTCCTTTCAGGAGAGTTACCTGGAGATAATTAATATTGTTAAAAATGAAGGGCATTCCGCCTTGTCAGAATTAAATTCTGATTTTAAGCCGGCATTTCCGTTAAATGAAAAGCAGGTCTTTCAACGCGATATTAAATGGATTGAAAAAAGCAACTTAATGATTGCGGAGATCTCGGGACCCAGCCTCGGCGTGGGCTTTGAAATTGCCTATGCCCTGTATATGCGTGAGATCCCTGTTCTCGCGCTTTATGATTCAGAAGTTGAGAAGGTATCTGCAATGATAACCGGAGGCGATTCGGAACTACTTTATGTAAAACAATATACCAGCAAGAAAAGGCTTGAGGAAATAGTTAAAAGTTTCCTTAAACAGCAGACCTGATATTGACATCCAAAGACTTTATAACAAAGACAGTTAAAGTAATTTCAGCTGAAGGTGTTTCGGTTTTTCCTGATGATTTCCTGCTTCCCTGTGAAACTGTTCCAGTTAACTTGCCTCCCCATACTTTAATTCTCGGTAATGAATTTTTCGGTTCGCGGGAAGTCATAACCACCGGAGGCAGTCTTTTCTGCCATACCGAAACTCTTTCCAGAGCCAAATACATTGTTTATGCAGCAGGTAAAAATAACAGAGAGATTGATGTTCCGGTAAAAGAGAGCGATATTGAAAGAATTGTAAAAAATTACGAAAAGTACCTTGATACAATATTGAAGAAAACTGAAAAAGAATATCGATCACTTTTCCCCGAGGATAAGGATGTTAACTCAGTTGTAAATGAGGTATTCAGACTGCTTAACCTGATAAGATTGTAATGAACCTGAGTGAGAAAATATATGATTATTTGTGCGGTCTTTATGGTAAAGCTGCTGCAGATCTTTATGAAGAATTTGCCGGGAACGAACCACGGAAATATATACGCATAAACCGGCTGAAGTCATCCCGTGATGAGCTGAAAATTTACTTGAAGATAATTACAAGATCGTAAGCGAGACGATCCCTTCAGTACCTGATGCGCTGCTTATAACAGAGGATAACGGCGGATTACTTGGTAAAACTATCGAGCATATATCAGGACTGTATTACATCCAGAGTCTTTCTTCAATGCTTCCCCCTATTATTCTGAATCCAACTGAAAACGATGTCGTACTCGATCTATGTGCAGCACCGGGATCTAAAACAACGGAACTGGGTGAACTGATGAACAACCGCGGAATCCTGATATCCAATGAAATACAGAATGACCGACTAAGGATGCTTGTTTTTAATATTGAAAGAATGAATCTTATAAATACCGGAATTATTCATTCCAAGGGTGAATTTCTCAGCAAGGTATATGCGGATCATTTTGATAAGGTGCTTGTTGATGCACCCTGCAGCGGACTCGGGATCATTCAGAAGAAGGGAGAAGTAGGCGACTGGTGGTCGAAGGAAAGAGCCGAGAGCCTTGCAGAGCTTCAGCTGAGGCTTCTAATTGCTGCCATAAAGATGACCCGGCCCGGCGGAGAGATAGTCTATTCTACCTGCACACTTACTGTTGAAGAAAACGAAATGGTTCTTGATACGGTTCTCAGAAAATATCCTGTTGATGTGATGGATATAAAACTTCCATTTAATACAGAAGACGGAATTATCTCCTACAATAATTTTACTTTGAATCCTGAGCTGAAAAAAGCCCGACGCATCCTGCCCTGGCAGTCAGGTTCCGAAGGATTTTTTATAATTAAGCTGAGAAAAACAGGAGAAACAGAACCCCCGGAACAGGTTCAGCCGCGTCAGAAAGACATCAGGTTCCTTGAACCGGCGTCAAAAGAGTTAATAAAAAAGCTTGAAAAACTCTCATCCATCTTCGGGATTGATATGGATGTGTTTGGCCAATACAGATATTACTTCAGAAATAATGATATCTTTTTTATAACCGCAGACTGGCAGAATGAGGACCCGGGAATGTTTGAGAGAATAGGAATAAAATTCGGTACGGTCGACCGCAATAACGAGATTGTTCTTCATACAAATGCCGCACAGCTTTTAGGCGGGACAATAACCAAAAGCATTTATACCCTTGAAAACCAGGCTGAACTTAAGCTGTACCTTGAGGGAGGAACGATTAAAAAAGATATTGGTAATTATGGACAGTTTGTGGTAAAGTATAAAGATCTGCTGCTTGGTTCGTCAATAATATCCAAAGCAGGTATCAAAAGCCGCTTCCCTCGTTCCAGGCGTACTCAGGAAATTCTGAAAGAATTCTAAAAAACAGCGGCTTGGCATAATTACCTCACCGCTGTTTTCAATACTATTCCCTTTTCTTTTTACTCTACACCTTAACGTTTCTTGTGCTCTCTCTACTCTTATACATCATAATATAATGCAAACTCATACGGATGAGGCTGCAGCGCCATTGGTTTTATTTCCTTCTCTACCTTATACTTTATCCAGGTTTCAATTACATCTTCTGTGAACACGTCACCTTTCATTAAATATTCGTGATCATTTGCCAAAGATTTTAATGCTTCACCTAAACTTCCGGGTGTAGAAGGAACGTTTGCCAGCTCTTCCGGCGGCATATCGTAAATATCTTTATCGAGAGGTTCGCCCGGGTCTATCCTGTTTATAATTCCATCAAGTCCCGCCATCAGCATTGCCGAAAAAGCCAGGTAGGGGTTGCAGGATGGATCAGGGCAGCGGAACTCAACTCTTTTTGCTTTAGGACTGGAAGAGTACATAGGGATCCTTATCGATGCACTTCTGTTGCGCTGTGAATATGCCAGGTTAACGGGGGCTTCAAATCCAGGGACCAGACGCTTATATGAATTAGTTGTAGGATTTGTAAACGCAAGCAAAGAGGCAGCATGCTTTAAGAGTCCACCGATAAAATAAAGTCCCATCTCGCTTAAACCGGCATATCCCGTCCCTGCAAACAGCGGTTTGCCTTTTTTCCAGAGACTCGTATGCACATGCATTCCGCTTCCATTGTCACCGAAAATCGGTTTAGGCATGTAGGTAACAGTCCTGTTGTTCATCCTTGCAGTGTTCTTTACAATGTACTTAAACATTAAAAGCTGGTCAGCAGCCTTTACAAGAGGCTGGAAACGGAGATCAATTTCACACTGTCCTCCGCTGGCTACTTCGTGATGCTGGGCTTCAACATCAATACCGCTGTTAATAAGGTTTAATACCATTTCATTACGCAGATCCATAAGTGCGTCGGTTGGCGGTACAGGGAAATAACCCTCTTTGTATCTCGGCTTATATCCTAGATTAGGATTTTCCTCCCTGCCGCTGTTCCAGCGTCCTTCAACAGAGTCGACCATATAAAAACTGCCGTTAGGCTGTGAGTCGAACTTCACATCATCAAAAACAAAAAACTCGGCTTCGGGTCCGAAGTAAACTGTATCTGCTATTCCGGTAGAATTCAAATATGCGGTAGCTTTCTGGGCTATATTGCGGGGGCAGCGGGAATATTTTTCTTTTGTAGCAGGCTCATATACATCGCAAATAAGACTTATAGTAGGTGCTTCGATAAAAGGATCCTGGAACATTGTATTAGGATCAGGAATTATCAACATATCTGATTCATTTATCGCTTTCCATCCCCTTATTGATGAACCGTCAAATCCAAAACCGTCATCAAACGAATCTTTGTCGAGCTGAGAAGAAGGTACCGTGAAATGCTGCCATTGGCCGGGAAAATCCATAAACTTCATATCCACGAACGAGATCTTATTGTCTTTTATGTATTTTAATACATCATCAATAGGGGTGGTTTGTTTAGCCATAATGCTCCTTTATATTTTTATTTGATATCTAAAACAGTTGTTTCCTTTATAGTCGATAACACAAAGGTGGTCTTTGTAGCAATAACTCCCGGCCACGACTGAATTTCTCCCAGAAGTTTTTCAAGCGATCCGGTATTTTTTGTGACGGCTTTTAACAGATGTGAACCTTCACCTAGTACAGAATGACATTCCAGGATTTCAGGAATTTGGTCAACTTTATTAATCAGGCTTTTATAATGTTTGGAAGATTCCATCACCACAAGTATGTACGCCATTATGTCAAAACCGAATGCTTTTTTGTTAAGCCTCGTGTAGTATCCCTCTATAACTCCGTTCTCTTCAAGCTTCTTCAACCTCTCGCTGACCGAGGGAATTGATAAACCTATTTCCTCAGCAATATGATTTCTTTTTGTTCTTCCATTATTCTGAAGAAGATTAAGAATCTTAATATCTAATGTATCAACCACTTATTGCCTTATTTATTTAGTTTATTTTAAGAATATGGCTGGAAATATAAGGTGAGCAAACTAATTATGCAAATATTTTAAATTGATTCTGAAATATGTAAGTGATACCCGTCCCTTATTGAAGGCATAAAAGTTTCTATTTTTTTCCGAACTACGGCTCGGAATAGGTTAGGTAGAATTAAGTATCGGCTTTTTTTATACCGTATAGGGTGAATGCTTTGCCTTCGGCCTTCACTTCGTTGAAAAGGTCGAGGTTTTTCTGGGGCCTCTCCTGGAGGGGATGATAAAGGTGGTACTGAACGGCAATATTATTTAATGATTTGATCCTCATACCGGCAAGCTCCAGTCTGTACTGGATATCTGAATCTTCCCCTATTGACGGAGCTTCATATCTTTCATCAAATCCGTTTATGCGAAGCAGGTCATCTTTATTTATTGAGAAGTTGCAGCCGAGTAGTCCCCTTGGTTTATCGTTAAGAATACCGCGAAGCGTTTTGTTTTTTACATAAAATCCTTTTTCAACGTAATCCGATTTCCCGAATAGTCCATCCCTCACAAGCTTCATCGTATTCTTTTCAAGCCACCCGTGCTTAACCATTGCCGGTGTAAGCTGACTGCTGATCTTTTCCGAAAGGTTTACTCTCCTTCCAGTGAGGCAGACGAACTTGTTCCTGTATTTTGAATGTTCATTAAGGAATTCAGAATGAGGTATACAATCACCGTCCATAAAAATAAGATAATCGGAATTGGCAGCTTCGATGGCTTTGTTTAATATTTTGTTTTTTCTGAAGCCTTTATCCTCGTGGCTAACGTGAATAACAGGAAAGGAAAGTGCAGAAGAGATTTTTTTCAGTCGTTTTACAAATGCTTCATTCGAACCGTCATCTGCTATAACAACTTCAAAATCCCACATAGTTTGCCGCTCAAGTCCTGCCAGCACCAGTTCGAGAAAATCAATCCTGTTAAAAACTGAAATTATTACAGAAGAATGGAACATCCTGTTTATTTACCCGAAGTTTTATTCTTACGCAATTTGTCCTTTTCTTTTTTCCTGTCGTATGCGTTCTTGTCTTTCTCTACCTTAGGAGGTTTTTTAGGAACCGGAATCCGCTTCTTATCTTTTTCAATTATTATTTTGTCAGGCATAAGATTATTTATATTGTTAGAAAATCGCATAAATAAAAGGTGCCAGAGCAGAACCCTGCGTAAGAATGATAAGACCTCCCAGCAGAAGCAGGAAAATGAGAATAGGAGCCAGCCACCATTTTTTTCTCACCCGCAGGAACTGCCATAACTCTGATAATATAGATAATTTGCTCATTTAAAATTGTCTTTCATAAGTTGTGGGATCAAACGGTTTCTTTTCTCTTTTCTCCCAGTAAGTATCAGCTGAATGATCGATTTTTAAATTCAGAAATCTTTTATTAAAAAGCATTGCAATAAATTTCACAATTGTCATCCCAAAATAAAAAAGTATAGACAGAATTACCCGGGTCATTATCCATCCGAGGACGACAGCAAGTGACATCCATACCTTGTTGAGAGGTTTAAGAACTACCGGGAATAATAGTGCGGCCAATATTAGAACTACACCTATGATACCCCATATAGGATAAGTTGTTCTGCCTGCCCACAATAGTATAGCTGCAATTATAAGGAGGACGATCCCGATTGTCACCCCGAACTTCCTGAGATCAGAAGGAGATTCTTTAATACTTTTTATTTCGCTGAAAATTTCTTTCATATTTAATCCAGTTCAAATTCTTTCTTCCAGTCGGTATCTTCCACAAGTTCCTCCTGCTCACCCTTATCAAGCAGGAAATTTCCCATCACCAGGTAATCCATATCTGTACGCATAAAACATTTATAAGCGTCAGCGGGAGAACAGACGATAGGTTCGCCCCTTACATTAAAGGACGTATTTATAAGCACCGCACTACCATAGTTTTCCTCAAACTTCGAGATAAGTTTATGGAAAAGCGGGTTGGTTTCCTTGTGCACAGTCTGGAGTCTTGCGGAATAATCAACGTGTGTTATTGCAGGGATATCCGATCTTACGATATTAAGTTTCTCAATGCCGAAGAGCTTCTCTTCATCATCTTTCATTTCTTTTCTTCTTTCTTTTTTGACATCCGCAACCAGCAGCATATACGGAGAATCTTTATCCGTCTCAAAGTATTCGGAAACTTTTTCTCCAAGCACAGCTGGCGCAAAGGGGCGGAAACTTTCACGGAATTTTATTTTCAGGTTCATAACCGACTGCATTTTTGACGACCGGGCATCTCCCAGTATCGATCTTGCCCCGAGCGCCCTTGGTCCGAATTCCATTCTTCCTTCAAACCAGCCCACAACTTTTTCATCAGCAAGTATTGAAGCTACTTTGTCAGGCAGTTCACCGTTCTCAAGTTTCTTATGCCTGATATTGTTCTCTTTGAGAAAACTTAGGATATTCTCATCATTATATTCGGGACCAAGATAAGAGCCCTTCTGCGAATCCATACCATCAGACGGAATCCGCTCATTTCCAAGGTACTGGTACCATCCAAGCAGCGCCGCGCCCAGTGCACCTCCGGCATCACCGGCAGCAGGCTGTATCCATATATTTTCAAAAGGACCTTCGCGGAGAAGCTTTCCGTTAGCAACACAGTTGAGAGCAACTCCCCCGGCGAGACAAATATTCTTCATACCGGTTTCATTATGAACATGGTGTCCCATCTTAAGTACAATTTCTTCCGTAACATCCTGCACAGAGCGTGCAAGATCCATTTCCTTTTGAGTCAGTTTCGATTCAGGTTCTCTGGGAGGACCCCCGAACAAATTGTGAAATCTGTCGTTGGTCATTGTTAATCCCGCACAATAATTAAAATAATCCATATTCATCCGGAAAGAGCCGTCCTCTTTAACATCAATCAATTCCTTAAGGATAATGTCTTTATATTTTGGTTCACCATAGGGTGCTAATCCCATTACCTTATACTCACCAGAGTTTACCTTAAAGCCGGTATAGTAGGTAAAGGCAGAGTACAGCAATCCAAGCGAATGTGGAAAAGTTATATCAGCAATTAACTCAACATGATTATCATTTCCGGTTCCATAACTTGAGGTAGTCCATTCACCTACTCCATCCATTGTTAATATTGCAGCTTCCTTAAAAGGTGAGGGGAAAAAAGCAGAGGCGGCATGAGACTCGTGGTGTTCAGGGAAAATCACTTTTCCCTGGTAACCAAGCTTATCCTTTATCAACTCTTTCATCCAGAGTTTTTCTTTAATCCAGAGAGGCATAGCCTTAATAAAGGATTTAATACCAACAGGAGTATAAGCGAGATAAGTTTCCAGCAATCTTTCAAATTTAAGGAAAGGTTTATCATAAAAAGCTACAATATTCAGTTCATCAACACGGATGCCTGCATAATCCAGGCAGAATTCTATAGCCTTTGAAGGGAAATTATGGTCGTGTTTCCTGCGGGTAAATCTTTCCTCCTGTGCGGCAGCAATTACCTCACCGTCTTTGATCAGAGCAGCGGCGCTGTCATGATAGAAAGCGGAAATTCCGAGTATATACATTCCTGTCTTCAATTATTTTCTTATTAAAAATAGATTTTTAGTGGCCATTTTACAAAGTAAAAAAGAAGAAGGTACAATAATAAGCCTTTTTTAAGCTTTGATTAAAGATTTTTCACTTGAAGGTCACTTTTTTGGAACCATATTTGAAGAAAATTCGTTAGTTTAGTGAAGCAGAACTGCTTCAACCTTGTTTAGAAAGAAATACTACAACAATTAAAGGATCAAAAATGAAACAAATATACGTGTTTCTAATTCTGATATTATTCGGAGTAAGTGTCACAGCCAATGCCCAATTTAAAGAGTGGGGAACTAAATTCGGAGCAAGATATAGTCTGCTGCTACCTCAAAATGAATTTCCGAATGTGGGCTTCGGTGGAAACGACGATTTCGCATTTGACAATTACACAATGTCATACCTGCTGGAAGGATTCGTCGGTTTTGAACTAACTCCAGCTTTTGAATTGGATATAAATGCGGGGTACGGCTCCTACGCAGGATTTCAATTTAATTACGAAGGGTATTATAAATCAGAAATAATACCTGTCGGTTTAAGATTCAGGATAGCTCCTTTTGATCTTAAAGGATGGAATCCTTACCTGTACCTTGGCGGCGGAATAATGCATTACAGCAATAAGTTCACCGATCAAAATCTTTATCCCTCACCAAATGATGTTAAGACAGAAGGATGGACGGGGTTATTCCCGATCGGTATAGGAGCAGAATTTGCCTTAAGCGATATGGTACTGGTCGACTTTTCTTTGGGCGGAGCGTATTCTTCGGGATTCGATCTTAATAATTATGACAATGGAAGTAATATTGTTGATGCATACTATAGTGCTTCACTGGGACTGACCATTACCGGAGAAGGTTGCGAGTCTGACAGAGATATGGATGGTTTGGGTAAATGTGAAGAAGAGAAAATCGGTACCAGTCCACGTAATCCTGACACCGATGGTGACGGACTAACAGACGGTGAAGAAGTTAAGGTTTACAAAACCAAACCTTTGTTAACTGATACCGACCTTGACGGTCTTAATGACTTTGACGAAATAAAGAAGCTCAAAACAGATCCGTTAAATCCTGATTCAGATAAAGATGGATTGAATGACGGTGAAGAAGTTAATAAGTACAAGACCGATCCGTTAAAAGCCGATACAGATAATGACGGCCTGAATGACGGCGATGAAGTTATAAAATGGAAAACTGATCCAACAAATCAAGATACTGACGGCGATGGTCTCTACGACGGTGAAGAAGTTAAAACATTCTCAACCAACCCCTTAAGTAAGGATACAGACGGCGATGGATTATCAGACTATGATGAAGTTACAACCTACAAGACCAACCCGCTGGTTAAAGATACCGACGGTGGAAGCATTGATGACGGAACAGAAGTTAACCGTGGGACCAATCCTCTTGATGCTGAAGATGACGTGGTTAAAGTTGGCGTTCCGATGATCCTGAAAGGTATAACATTCGCAACAGGAAAAGCAGACATTACTCCTGAATCAGAAAATACCTTAAGGAAAACACTGAAGACATTACAGTCATATCCTGATATCACGGTTGAAATAGCTGGTTATACTGATAACGTAGGCAGTGAATCTTCCAACCAGAAACTCTCTGAAAGAAGAGCTAATTCGGTTCGGGACTGGCTGGTTCGCGAGGGAATTGATCCTGAAAGAATCAAAGCAGTCGGTTACGGTGAAGCCAATCCTGTAGCAACAAACTCTACTCCTGAAGGAAAACAGGAAAACAGAAGGATTGAGTTCAAACGTATTAAGTAATCATACTCATTTCTAATAAAAGGCCGTCCCACCCGACGGCCTTTTTTAATATATCTCATAACTTTCCCGTTTTTTCTAGCTAACTCTTCTCATCTGTAAAACCCTGATCTATTTATATATAAATAATTAATCTTATTAAATATTTCTCATATCATTTGACAATAATTCTTTTTTTTTTTTATTTTAGATATGTAATAGCAGGGATTTAGGTAGGGAGTCTTGAATATCTAAATTTCAGTAGTATTTTCAACTTGATTAAAGTGGGATAAGTTATGAAAAATGCTGCTCTCGTCTTTCTTTTCATACAGCTTTTTTTTTCTTCCTGTAACAATAACCCGGTTGCACCATCTGAAAATATTCAACCCGGCAGAAGAGATTATGTCTGGACTGTGGATACAATTCCAGTTGTAAATTCTGTTATGAGAGATATGTATGCAAGTTCTCCAACGAATGTTTGGATATGTGGTGATGTAGATAACCGTAAAGAATCTGTGATACATTATGATGGTGCAAATTTTGAACCCTCCGGGGTATATATACTCAATCCTACCTGTATCTGGGGATCAAGTCCAAATGATATATGGTTAGGAACTGCTGTTAGCGAGCTGTGGCATTACAATGGAAGCAGCTGGTCAAAATTTAAAACTTTAACGCAGGCAGGATATAATGATGTAATCATACAATCTTTATGCGGAAATTCTGTAAATGATATATATGCAAGTGGAATGGCTAATGGTATTGATGATTATAAAGGAATAATATTGCATTATAACGGAATTGATTGGGACTTTATATCTATACCCTATACCAGGGTAAATTTTTACGAAATTGACTTAGAAGGAAAAACAAATAATTATTTTTTAGAAGCTGCGAACTTTGATCAGACAGGTACGCCTGAAAGACTTTACAAATTGAGTGATAATATCTTACAAGAAATTTACGCGAGTGAAAGTGGGACATACCTTGGTTATTTAAATAAACAGATATTTATGTATAACTCTGATGATAAAAAGATATATTCTTATTCAAACGGAAACTTTGAATTATTTAAGGATTTTGAAACTACAATATACAAATGGGGAATTTGGGGCAGAAGTGAAAAAGACTTTTTCTGTATTACAAGTGAAGATGACTTTGTTCAAAGCGGTATTGGCCATTATAACGGAAGCGATTTAGCGACACTATTTTATACTAATTTTAGAATAGTTAAGACAATTATATTTAATGAGGGAATTATTTTCCTTGGTTTTGATGTAGATGATTTTACTCAGGTGATTATAAAAGGAGAACTAAAATAAACTAAGGTGAGGTTATAGAGAGTAAAAAAGTTATTTAGAATAAATGGGATGGTGCGACCACACCATTTTGAAGTAAGAATTTAAAGGGATTCTGATAAAAAGTATTTGCGTTGCTGTTTATTAAGAATGCCAATAGAGTTTAACTAAAAATTTTTTCGGGGTTTAGTATGAAGATTCTATTATTAACTGCAGCGTTATTATTCACATCTCTTGTTTTATTTTCCTGCAAAAAAAATCCACTATCTCCGGATGATAATATACCTCCAGGGAGAAGAGATTATGTGTGGACTGTGGATACACTTGTTCTACCTGAAGGTACAGGTGCGCCATCCTATCTATGGGGTGAGAATAAAGATAATATTTGGGCTGTTGGATCAGCTTATCTAAATGCTTATCGTATGTGGCATTATAATGGCGAGAGTTGGACAAACCATTCCCCCAGTGAATATATTGATCCAAGAGGAATTTTTGGTATTAACGCTTCTGATATTTGGATGGGAAGTACAGAGGGATCCCTCTATCATTATAACGGAAGTAATTGGAGTAAAGCCATAACACTTTCTGTCCCATATTTTCAGTCATTTGTAGTACAAGGTATTTGCGGTACAAGTTCTAATGATATATATGCCGTGGGTTATGCTGACTCAATTGATTATATAGGCTATAAAGGAATAATTGCTCATTATGATGGCAGCCAATGGTCAATTCTAAATATTCCATCAATCAAAAATTCTTTCAGCAAAATTGTTTATAACCAGGAACTATCTTGTTACCTGATCTCAGGTTGGGTTTTTGATTTTTCCGCTGAGAATATTTTTAAATTTGATGGAACCTCATTAAGCCAAATCTATACTTCGATAAACCACATAGGACTATATACTATTTTGAGTAAAAATTATTTAGCAATAGATAATATCCTTTATAGTTATGGCAAGAGCGGGCTTAAAATCTTTAAGGAGTTTCAATCAAGCATTTATGCCGGAGGCGCTTGGGGTCGTAGTACTAAAGATATTTTTACAATAAACTGGGAAGGTATTGGTCATTATAACGGAGACGATCTTGTTACTTTATACAAGAAATGGAACAATGACTGGTCTCCAATTGGAGTACTAATCTTTGATGAAGATGTTTACTTTATCTGGATTGATTTTACTAAAACCTATGTTGTGCACGGAAGATTAGAAAATTAAACTGGAGGAAGGAGATTATAAAAAAAGAATAAAAAAGGGTAATAGTGCGGCCACACTATTACCCAAAATGCAAATAAAAAGAACAGGCTGCTCACCTGTATTATTCTCTTTCGATTTGCATTTTAAATGTAATTGTTGGCTTATTAATTAGCAACTAGAGGTAATGATGTATTCAACCTTAAAAAAAATTGCTTATATAGTTCTAATATCCTTAGCCTTTACAAATATTTGTAAAGCTCAGAGTTTTACCTTTACAGGACCAACAAATACCACAGTCACTATTCCATATGGACAAAACCAATATAATGCCACATATTATTTTAATTATAGTAACACTTCTCAATTATATTATCCTTGTCTAATAGTCGCTTTGGATGACAATGTTATCTCTGCCGATCTTTGTCATAATCCATCTATCCCTTCTTCCTTCACTATACCATTTACGTCAGGGAGTCACACAGTACAATTTTCGTTACTAAGTATTGATGACGGATATATGAACTGTAACTATCCCCTGATTTGGCATGTAGAAAATTTTAATATAAATACAAACTTTAAAATCAGAATAGAAAATGGACCCATTGGTGGTGTAGTCAATGTAGATAATAGTAATAGAACATCACCGTATGATAGAACTGCAACACCTGGAAGTAATTTCAGTTTTGGGGCTGTTGATCAAATTATTAACGACTATAACTACATATGGAATACAAATGGCAATAATCTAAGTAAATGGCAAACATATTATTTTGGTAGCCCAACTTTATCTGATTTTTCAAATAATAGAGTTATTAATTATAATATTCAGACAGGGAATAACAACTTAACTTTTAGATCTAATTTAAAAAGGAATTTTGAGATAGATCAGACGTATACAACTGAGTTCAATAGTAATCAACCGGGACAGACAACCTGGATCGTAGAACAGAACAGCGGGCAAATAAGTGCGCCGTCTACTCTTACACCGGGCAGTATCACCTACTCATTTGCAGGCTGGACAGATAATTATAATGCAGCAAATACAAGGACAATATACCCTGTAAATAATACGAATTATACTGCTGTATACAAATACAAACAGCATTCAAATTCTGTTAATAGTTACGTTAAAAACAACCAGCAAAAATTTGTAAGAACGGACAACGGAATACTGCATAATGTTTATGAAAGTATGGGACACGTATGGTACGAGATAAGCACAGATAACGGGGCTACCTGGAACTTAGCAAACAGCGGTAAACCCCTGGATAACGGGACTGCCAAGCAACCATCTATAGCGCCAGGGTATAACAGCACAATAGCTATAGTTTATCAGCAACAGACTGCTAATAACCATTACAGAATTCAGCTAAACGGTTTCTATAATGACGGGAACAACTATATAAGAAATCTTAACCATACAGTATTTGATGAAAGTACTGACCTTTATACTACAGATGCCGCACCGGTAATATGCAGGGAATATAACTCAACCAAGATAGTTGTTCTTTGGAAAAACCAAAATTATCTTAAATACACAAGCGGGATATTAGGAATAAACGATTATTCCAGCAGCTTTTCCAACGTTGATACCCAGACTTTGTATTCTACTGATAATACTTCTGACTACCAGACGATGGCCTTTGGCAACAATTATTTCTATTGCGCCTGGCAGCAGCACGATGCGATAAGTAATACAAATATATATTTGAAAACGATTCATTTTGAATGGCACTCTAATGGCGGCGGGGGGGATGAAACAGGATACTGGTATACTACACAAAGTACTGCACAGAACATTTCTTCTGGTGCCGGTTTCGGATATAATACACAGCCTTCGATTATAGGGTACGGCACATCTGCAAGGGTATTATGGCTGGGAAGGCATTACAGCATAATGCCGCCGGTAGTAGTATTTACAAACCTCAGCAACCATTACTGGAATTTTGGAAGCGGTGCAAACACACCAAATATAAACAGCGCAGAAGATGGAAATTTTGCTTTCGGATGGACTGAAGGCAGCACTATTAAATTTACTGATAACACTTTAAGTTTTGTAAAATCAATTCCGTCCATATCTGCTCAGAACGTACAGATAAGTAATGGAGCTGGTTTAAATACTATGTACGCTGAAGGATTTAACCGTGCCAGCCTGCCGTATTATTTCCAGACAACCGGCAACCTTGAAAGTTATATTCCCGAATCAGAAGGCGGAAGCGGACTAACCAAAATAACACAAAGCAATATTACAACCGGAAGAGAAGGTGTTATTTATAAGGACAGCATACATTTTTATTTTATGCTTGGAGATATAATTATCGACGATGAGCCTGTAAATTTCATTCAAGTTTCTGATTCAATTTCCATAAATTCCAAAGAACAAATAAACCAGTATCTGGTAAGCAACCCATTTCCCATTAATAATAATTCCTCATTTACCTATGGTGTAGAATATGGCGCTTCCGATTCTTCACTCGCTGCGGATTTCCTTGGTGAAACCGGATACGTGAATTTTAAGGTTCTGCTAATCGACAATACAACCGGTGGAACATTAGGTGAATTTGATAATGTTACTTTTACCAGGAATAACTTGAGCGAATACGAAAATATTGCCTACCAGGTTAACACATCTGGGATAGGTTCAAGAACAGTTTACCTTAAACTGCAGGTTGAAAACAACATTGAATCGTCCTATTCATTAACGGATGCAATACGGGATGATGCAACTCTTGCAAAAAGTGGATATAAAAACATCAACTTTAATGAGGGTATTGATAAAATAACGAGTTATGATTTATCCCAGAATTTCCCGAATCCCTTCAACCCGACAACGACAATTAATTATCAAATGCCGGAGACAGGTTTTGTAATATTAAAGATTTATGATATTCTTGGAAAAGAGGTAGCGACGCTGGTTAATGAGCAGAAGTCAACTGGTAAATATTCTGTTAATTTCGATGCTTCTAACCTTTCAAGCGGTGTGTATATATATCAGATACATATCAATGACTACGTGAGCTCTAAAAAGCTATTACTGCTCAAATAATCCGCGTTATTTTCAAAGGGCGTTGAAAATGACGCCCTTTTTATTTTATCGCAGGAGGTATTTTTCGTACCAGGATTTTCTGAGCTGGTCGACTTCTTTTCTGTGGGATTTCAGGAAATGATCTCCTCCTTCGAATATTACAAGCCGGTATGTTTTCTTTTCTTCAGAAAATTTCCTGGCTAGCTCAATCGTCTGCTGCACCGGCACCATATCATCATAACCTCCATGCATCAGAAGGTAAGGGATATCGGGAAGTATCCTGGTAAAAGTTATAGCAGATCTCTTTTTAAATTCTGAAGCAAAATTTCCCTTGCTGATCTTTTCACGGTAATACTCCTCTGCTTTCGAACCTGAATCTGTAAGTGCTTTTAGGTTGCTGATAGCCCCGCTTAAGACGGCACACTTAAAATCGTATTTCTCCTTAAGCAGAATAAACGTCATCATTCCTCCCCTGCTCCATCCCTCCACAGCAGCATTGGTAACATCTATAAATTCAAGTTCTTCAGCCAGCGGGAAAAGATTCTTAATATCATTTATCTCACTTCCCCCCAGTTCTTCTTTTCCCTCCCCGCCGTCATTACCCCTGTACTGTGAGGCAAGGACAGCATAGCCCCAGCTTGCAAGCTGCCCAAACATTCCTCTTGCTGTAAACCTGTCGATGGCTCCTTTATCGCCGTAACCGCCGCGGTTCCATATAACAAACGGAATTTTTTCTCCAGCCTGTATATCTGCAGGATAGGCAAGGTAGCCTTTAACTTTTAATCCGTCAGACAGATATGTTATCTTCTCAGCTACCGAAGAGTTATCTACTATTTCATTTCCCCAACCGCTGACCGCCATTTTGGTCTGGGTTTCACTTAATGTTATTTGTTCTCTATGAATTATATTTGGGCTCATAGTAATTTATTATTGTCATTTTTATTTTATACAACTTAATAATTCTTTGATTGTTCTCATAAAAGCTGAATCAACCCGATGTCCAAAAACAATAAATCTAAACCAAAACCGGTAAAGAGAGACCTGCCCGGTATATATAAAATTGCAGCAATCCTGATAATTGCTGTCGCGGCATTCTACTTTATTTTTGTTTACACAGGAAGTAATGGGAAAAACCCTGACGAGGAGTATATGTTCAGAAAAAACGGAGAGCTTGTTATTGATTCAGATTCAGGGCAGGTTAAAATAGATATACAGATCGCAAAAACAGAATTCGACAGGCAGCTCGGCCTAATGTACAGGAAAAGTATGGATGAGAACCAGGGGATGCTTTTTATTTTTCCCGATGTTCAAACCAGAAGTTTCTGGATGAGAAATACCGAAATTCCCCTGGATATGATATTTATTGATGTTAATAAAACGATCTTGAATATTGCCAAGAATACAACTCCCTACGCTGACATATCTTATACATCAAACGGACCTGCGAAGTATGTGCTGGAAGTAAAAGGCGGATTTGCAGACAGGCACAATATTTCGGCCGGCGATAAATTAGAATGGACAGAAACTCAGTGATCGCTGCCGAATAGTTCTCTTTCAACCAGCTCACAGATTATATGTCCCGCTGTTATGTGCCCTTCCTGTATTCTCTGTGTATTTGAAGAAGGTATAGTTACTGAAATATCGACTTCGGATTTTAATTTACCCCCGTTGCCGCCAAGAAACGATACGGTCTTCATACCCTTTTGTTTTGCTGCCTGCACAGCTTTTAACACATTAGGTGAATTGCCGCTTGTTGAAATTGCCAGTAGAACATCGCCCTTATTTCCTAGTCCCTCAACAGAACGCGCGAATACATTTTCAAACCCTATATCATTTCCGCCGGCGGTGAGGTTTGAGGTATCTGTGGTTAGTGCAATAGCAGGAAGAGCGGGTCTTTGAAGGTCGTGACTAAGTCTTATTACGAACTCTGCAGCGATATGCTGGCAGTCGGCTGCGCTTCCCCCGTTGCCGCATAATAAAAGTTTATTGCCTGACCGGAATGAGTCCGTAAGTAATTCTGCTGCTTTCATAATGTCGTTAAGACATTTTTCACCCATCGCTTTTTTAGTATCAGAACTCTCGTTAAGGGATTCGATTATAAATTTCTTTTTATCCAATGTTTTCTTTCTGAAATAAAGATTTATTTATATGCTGACCGGCAGATTTATATGAACAGCTTCGGCAAATTCTTTTATATAGTCCCAATTATTCTCTGATTCGAAAAAATTTCCTGTTACTACAATTTTTGCACCACTATTAACTTTTGCTCTCGCTGCAGCGGGGGTTTTGATTCCTCCCCCGGCAATTACAGGGATACTGCATTTCTCTGATACAGCCCTGATCATTTCATCAGGGACTGAATTTTCAGCACCTGATCCTGCTTCAAGATAAATGAGTTTCATTCCCAGGTACTCAGCAGCAAGTGCAGTAGCAGCTGCTATTCCGGGTTTATTCCTGGGCAGGGGCATACTGCCGCTCATATACTGTGCAGTCGTAGAAACACCTGATTCTATAAGCATATACCCGGTTGCTATGGGCTCAATACCTGTTTTTTCCACAAGGGGTGCGGCAAGAACGTGTTTTCCTATAAGATGCTCGGCGTTTCTGCCGCTGACACTGAGAAGAAAAGTATCGCGTCTGCAGGTTTGTACACCTGGCTGACATCACCAGGAAAGATAATAGCGGGCAGGGATGTATTTTCTTTAACTATCTTAATACAATTCTCAATGTCTCCGTTGAGAAGCAGACTTCCGCCCACAAGGAAACCGTCAACGCCTGAGTTGCTGCAGTGCCTTACAAACCTGGAAAGTTTTTCCTCATTGAAGCTATCAGGATCGATCAGGATAAGGTAAGCAGCACCTTTCTGTTCGATAGTATTTAAAAGGTAATCGTAAGTTTTCATTAAGAATATGCTGAAATGCGTGTTTGAATATATGAATTTTGCCCAAGAGAATAAAGAATGTGCCAGGTAATTGATTGGCAGTATTTACAAGTCCTTTGAACAATTGTTAAAAATTATTTTTATTGATTAGATTAATTACAACCTTTATGATGATATCTTTCTCCTTCGGATTACTCTCTGCAATCATCAAACATAAAGCAACCAGTGCATTGTCGGCGATTCTTTTCTCTCCGTCTTTCTTATAAAGGTAATTGTTCCTGTCAAGGAACATAAGAAACAAAGCTGCAGCGATTCTTTTATTCCCATCGATGAAAGAATGGTTTTTTATTGCAAGGTAAAGCAGTAAAGTCGCTTTCTCCTCAAGACTGCTGTACAGTTCTTTTTTATTGAAGGTTTGATATATAGCTCCCAGCGTACTTTTAAGCGACTCATCTTTTTCCTTCCCGAACAAAGATGATCCCCCAAATTTCTTTTTGAGATTATTTATCACATCAATCGTATCATTATAATTAATTTTATACTCCGATTTTTTCTCCACCTTATCTTTTTTCAGATTCTGGTGATCATACTTATCAAGAATATCCAAGGCGTATGTGTAATCGGATATAACATTGATAATCCCTCCAAACTCATCCTGCCTGAGCTGATGATTGTCAGCTATCCTTTTAAAGACCTCAATTGATTTCTCCAATTCCTTTACTTTTTCTGCCTGTTCTTTCAGTTTTTTCTCATTTAGGGCATACCCCCTTACCAAGTAATCTTTAAGTACTTTATTTGCCCATATTCGGAACTGAGTACCACGCTTGGATTTAACCCTGTAGCCCACTGAAATAATAACATCAAGGTTATAATATTCCAGGTTTCGGGTGATTTTTCTATCACCTTCAATTTGAACTGTTCGAAATTTTCGAACAGTTGAACGCTCTTTAAGTTCTTTTTCCTTATAAACCGAAGAAATATGATATGATATCGTGCTTTTTGCCTTTAAAAATAGGTCGGCAACTTGATCAAGAGTTAGCCAAACAGTATTATCTTTGAGCTTAACCTCCAGCTTTGATCCTCCTTCAGGGGATCTATATATTATAACCTCACCCTTTGATTCCATAAATGTATCCCATTAAATAGTTGCAAATTATGCAACGCTTGATTGAAAACTGGCGACACACATCGAAAAATATATGAATTGTGAACTATTATCCAAATTTACTTCCAACTAACCCGGATATCCGGTAGTTGAAACTAACCCAACATCCCTTAAAATGCTTTTTAAGAATTGCCTGCCTCAAAGCTTCTGTCTTCTCCAGACTTTCATCTATCGCTTTTACAAGATTATCTGCCTCTGAGAAACATTTCCCTCGGAGATTTCAATCCTTCATACTCAGTGAAATCCTGCCTCTTTCAGCATCCACGGCAATAACCTTTACGTTAATAATATCACCAACGCTTAATTCTTCAAGCGGATTTTTCACATACTTATCAGCGATCTCTGAAATATGTAGGAGACCATCCTGCTTAACCCCTATATCCACAAATGCTCCAAAATCAACAATGTTCCTTACAGTTCCTTTAAGTCTCATCCCCTTCTGCAGGTCTTCCATCTTCAACACATCGCTCCTGAGAATTGGTTTGGGCATTTCTTCACGCGGATCGCGGCCCGGCTTCTTCAGGTTTTCAATAATATCCCTGAGCGTGGGTTCACCTATGCCGATTTCCTCAGCAAGTTTATTCAGTCCTTTCTGCTTTACAAATAGATCGATAAGAGCGCCAGATTCAATTACCCTGCTTAAAGGAATGTTGAACATTTTCAATAATTTTTCTGCAGCCTGGTACGACTCGGGATGAATGAAAGTATTATCGAAAGGGTTGCCGCTTCCGGGTATTTTGAGGAAACCGGCCGACTGTTCAAATATTTTATCGCCTAGTCCTGAAACTTCTTTAAGCTCAGCCCGGCTGGCGAACCTTCCCTTCTTCTCACGGTATTTTATAATGTTATCAGCAATTCTTTTATTTAGTCCCGATACATAATTAAGCAGTGAGCCCGAAGCAGTGTTAAGATCAACTCCAACATAGTTAACACAGCTTTCTACCACATTATCCAGCTTATGGGAGAGTAATTTCTGATCAACATCATGCTGATATAAACCCACGCCTATTGACTTGGGATCGATCTTCACCAATTCTGAAAGAGGATCGAGTATTCTTCTTGCAATAGAAATGTTTCCGCGCTGACTGGCTTCCAGTTCGGGAAATTCTTTTTTTGCTGTCTCAGAAGCCGAATAAACAGATGCACCCGCTTCATTAACTATTATATAATGACAATTTAAGTTCTTTTCTTTAATCAGTTCTGCAACCAGGAATTCCGTCTCCCTGCTTGCCGTACCGTTTCCTATAGCAATAACTTCAACTTTATATTTATTAACAAGACCCGCAAGTATTTTTTTTGCTTCTTCAGCCTTATTCTGCGGCGGGTGAGGATAAATTGTAGTCCCTTCAAGGTACCTGCCCGTTTCATCAATCACCGCTGCCTTGGAGCCGGAGTAGAATCCCGGATCAATTCCCATTATCATTTTTCCAGATAACGGGGGCTGCAGGAGCAGCTGCCTGAGGTTCGACGCAAATATCTCGATGGCGTGAAGATCTGAAGTTTCCGTGAGTAGATTTCTTATTTCTCTTTCTAGGGAAGGGTAAATCAGCCGTGTAAAAGAATCTTTTGCTGTTTCATCCAGGATATCCTTAAAAACCGAATCCATTGATTCAAAAAAAGCATTTTTAATGTTCAGGATAACATCATCATGCTCAAAAGGAGAAAGTAACCTTCAGCGTTTTCTCCTTTTCACCCCGGTTCAGTGCAAGTACCTGGTAAGGTTTTATCTTCTTTATATCAATGCTGAATTCATAATAGATCTGGTAAATCTCTTTCCTGTCTCTTTCTTTCAGCTTTTCATTGGTCTTCTCTTCCTGTTTCCCTTTTGCCTTTTCAGATTTAACAAGCGAATTCGCAAGAAGGTACTCCCTTACCTCTTTACGAACTTCGGCAGTATCACTTATCATTTCGGCTATAATATCCTTCGCTCCCTGAAGAGCTTCTTCAATATCATTCACTCCTGCCTCAGCATTTACAAATTCGGATAACTTTTCTTCAAAATTCCCTGTGAACTGAGGGTTATGTAATATGAACAATGCAAGTGGTTCGAGTCCTTTTGCTTTTGCTATTGTTCCACGGGTTTTTCGTTTGGGTTTATACGGAAGGTAAATATCTTCAAGCTCCTGAAGCTTAACGGCCGCGTTCAGCTTCTGCCTAAGCTCATCTGTAAGCTTTCCCTGCTCTTCAATACTTTTAAGGATGGCTTCCCTCCGTTCTTCAAGGAGAGTAAGGTAATTCATCCTGTCTTCAACCTGGCGAAGGACTTCCTCATCGAGTCCCCCGGTATGTTCTTTCCTGTATCTTGCGATGAAAGGTATTGTTGATCCCTCGCTTAAAAGTTTTATTACTGCTCCAACTTGTTGAATTTGTATATTCAATTCATTCGCTATTACTGAAGGTATATTCATCCTGTCCTTTATATTAATTGAGTGGCAAAGATAAAGATGGGTAAAATCTCAATCAAATCGTTTCACCCCACAGGTTCATCCAAACTGCTAATACGTTACAACAACATTCCACATCCGCTTCACATCCGCTCCACCACCGCTTCACCACCGCTTCACATCCGCTTCACATCCGCTTCATATAAGTTCTACTTACTATTCATCCCCTGCTAATCGGCTAAATCCTGTAATTACCTCAAACCATTTTAATTCAGCTTCATTCAGATCAGGAAGACAATCATCCGGTACGTATCCTATTTCACCATAAAGCATATGCTTAATTGTAATTTTTTGAATAATCAATTAAGTTATCCTTCAGGATTATCAATTTTTAACTCAAAACAACCGGAAATTGGTTTTCGGTCGGCAGTCGCTGAACCGTGATGATGTAGTATTATCAGGAAAATTTTGAAAGAGGAATTCGTAGATGGCTAAAGAGAAATCAAAAAAAGAAGAACTAAATGAAATTGAAACACGGGAATGGCTTTATTCTCTGGATTATGTTTATGAACACGGGGGACCGGAAAGGGTAAAAGAACTTCTCCACCAGCTCCAGATAAGGGCGCATAAAGCGGGAGTGGATATCCCCTTCTCGGCAAATACCCCCTATATAAATACTATCCCCCGCGAGAAACAGCCGCCATTTCCAGGTAACAGGGAGATTGAACGAAGAATTAAAAGCCTGATCCGCTGGAACGCAATGGCAATGGTGGTTAAAGCGAACAAACTTGAGAGCGGAATAGGCGGTCATATTTCCACATATGCTTCCGCAGCTACTCTTTATGAGATAGGCTTTAACCATTTTTTCCGCGGTAAGGAAGATGGTTATGAAGGTGACCAGGTATTTTTTCAGGGACATGCTTCCCCGGGAATATACGCCCGGGCTTTCCTGGAAGGAAGACTTACTGTGGAACAGCTCGAAAATTTCAGAAGAGAGCTTAAACCTTCCGGCGGCTTATCATCTTATCCTCACCCATGGCTAATGCCGAACTTCTGGGAATTTCCAACGGTTTCGATGGGACTTGGACCAATAATGGCAATCTACCAGGCACGCTTCAACCGCTACCTGGAGGATCGCAGCCTTATTGAGAGGAAAAAAGAAGGTCATGTTTGGGCTTTTCTGGGTGACGGGGAGACAGACGAACCTGAGGCATTGGGTGCGATAAGTCTTGCAGCCAGGGAAAAACTTGATAACCTGATTTTTGTTATCAACTGCAACCTGCAGAGGCTTGATGGACCGGTAAGAGGGAACGGTAAAATTATACAGGAACTTGAAGCTATCTTCCGCGGTGCCGGATGGAATGTTATTAAGGTTGTGTGGGGAAGTGACTGGGATCCGCTGCTGGAAAAAGACAGTGAAGGCAAGCTGGTTAAAAGAATGAGTGAGGTAGTGGACGGTCAGTATCAAAAATATTCTGTTGAATCTGGTGCATACATTCAGGGAACATTTCTTTGGTGCTGATGATGACGTGCTTGATATGGTTAAGAACCTGTCAGATGAACAACTGAAGAAAATGAAAAGAGGCGGACATGATCCTGAAAAAGTCTACGCTGCTTTCAATGCTGCTGTAGAACATAAAGGAACTCCAACCGTTATACTTGCAAAGACAATTAAGGGTTATGGTCTCGGAGAAAGCGGTGAAGGGAAGAACATCACTCATCAGCAGAAAAAACTGAATGAAGAAGAGATGAAGGAATTCCGGTCGAGGTTCGGTATTCCGATTTCAGATGAAGAAATTCCGGGTGCTCCTTTTTACAGACCCGGAGATGATAGTCCTGAAATAAAGTATATGCTTGAAAGGAGAGAGGAATTGGGAGGCTTCCTGCCTAAACGAAACGCCAATCTCCGTCCTATTAAAACCCCTCCCGAAGAAATATTTGAGGAATTTTATAAAGGCACAGAGGGACGTGAAGTCTCAACCACTATGGTTTTCGTCAGAATACTTGCAAAGCTTCTTAAAGATAAAGAAATAGGAAACCTTATTGTCCCGATCGTACCGGATGAAGCAAGAACGTTCGGCATGGAAGCCCTGTTCAGACAAATAGGTATTTATTCACATGCGGGACAGTTGTACGAACCCGTTGATAAAGAGAGTCTCCTTTATTATAAGGAAGCTCAGAATGGCCAGATTCTCGAAGAAGGAATTACGGAGGCTGGTTCAATGTCATCATTTATTGCCGCAGGTACTGCTTATGCAACACACGGCATAAATATGATCCCCTTCTTCATCTATTATTCGATGTTCGGATTTCAGCGTATGGGCGACCTTGTATGGGCAGCCGGAGATATGCAGTGTAAGGGATTTATGTTAGGAGGAACTGCGGGAAGAACTACCCTAAATGGCGAGGGACTTCAGCATCAGGACGGTAACAGCCATCTGCTTGCGTACACCATACCAAACCTGGTTACTTATGATCCCGCCTTTGCGTATGAGCTTGCTGTAATAATCCGTGACGGGATTAAGAGAATGTATGAAGACCAGGAAAAAATCTTCTATTACCTAACCGTAATGAATGAGAACTACCCTATGCCGCAAATGCCAAAAGGCGCAAAGGAAGGCATTATAAAGGGAATGTACAAATTCAAAGCCTCCGGCAAAAAGCAGGCTAAGCTGAAAGCTCAGCTATTCGGAAGCGGCACTATAATGAATGAGGTACTGAAAGCAGCTGAGATCCTGGAAGAGGATTACAAAGTATCAGCTGATGTATGGAGTGTAACCAGCTACAAGGAACTAAGACGGGATGCTCTGGATATTGAAAGATGGAATATGCTCCATCCTTCAGAAAAAGCAAAGACACCGTATATAACCCAGCAGCTGAAGAATGAAAAAGGTGTTTATGTTGCAGCAAGTGATTATGTAAAAGCACTGCCTGATTCAATTGCGAAATGGATTCCAGGAACTCTTATGTCTCTCGGCACCGATGGATTCGGTAGAAGCGAGGGACGGGCTGAGTTAAGGGATTTCTTCGAGGTAGATGCAAAACATATAGTGGTAGCTGTTCTCTATGCGCTGGCTAAAGAGGATAAAATCAAGATGCAGATGGTAGATAAGGCTATCAAGCAGCTTGAAGTTGACCCGGGAAAACCAAATCCGGTGGATGCTTAATCATTATTTTTCTTAATACTGAATGAAATATCTTAATCAGGAAAATACAAATGGCTAAAGAATTTAAACTGCCCGAATTGGGAGAGAATATAGATTCGGCTGATATTATCAATGTGCTTATAAAGCAGGGAGATGATATCGATATCGACCAGGGCGTAATAGAAATTGAAACTGATAAGGCTACAATTGAAGTCCCTTCAACTCTCAAAGGAACGGTAAAGGATGTTAAGGTTAAGGAGGGAGACAAGGTAAAGGTAGGTCAGGTTATCTTCTCTGTTGAAGACGGAAAGCAGCAGCCCTCTAAGAGTGAAGAAGAAAAAACCAAACCTGGAGGAGGAGAGGATGAGAAGGGTAAGCCGAAGGAGAAGGAGCAAACCAGCAGAGGTAAAAGAAGAAGATGAAAAAGAAGTAAAAGCACGTGCTACAGAAAAGCCCGCAAAGGAAGTAAAGAAAAAAGAAGGGGGCAAAAAGATCGTTGAATTTAAACTTCCTGAACTAGGTGAGAACATTGAATCTGCTGATATTATAAGTGTGCTTGTAAATAAGGGTGATTCGATTGAACGCGATCAGGGAATTATGGAGATCGAAACGGATAAAGCAACCATAGAAGTACCCTCTGACGTCAGCGGAAAGGTAACTGAGGTACTAGTTAAGCAGGGTGATAAAGCAAAAGTCGGTCAGACTATAATAAAAGTTGAAACAGGTGAAGCTCCCGGTGAAGAAGTTGCGGAGGAGGAAGCTGAGGAAAAGGTTTCTGAAGCTGTAGAAATACAGGAGAAGAAAGAGGAGAGGAAGGAAGAAGAACCTCAGAGAGTTACTGACGGCAAAAGGGAGGGATTCAAGCCAGGTGAAATTGACGAACAGCCTCCGATAATGACAAATGCTGCTCCGGCAGCACCATCCGTAAGAAGAATTGCCCGTGAAATCGGAATCAATATCAATCAGGTTAAAGGCACAGGTGCTAATGGAAGAATTTCCATGGACGACGTGAAGGCTTTTGCGAAAAGTAAGAATGAAGAAATTGATTCACGTGGGATAGGTGCCGGCATAAAACAAGAGGAACTTCCAGATTTCACCAGGTACGGTGAAGTTGAACGTAAACCGATGAGCAAAATCCGTTCAAAAACAGCAGAGCATCTCAGTTATGCATGGGCTGTAACTCCTCATGTAACACAGTTTGATAAGGCTGATATAACCAGCCTTGAAAAACTTAGAAAGCAATTTAATCCGGAGGTTGAAAAGGCCGGAGGTAAGCTGACCGTTACTTCAATACTCGTAAAAGTAATTACTGCCGCTATTAAACAATTCCCGCAGTTTAACTCCAGCATCGATATGGAGAAAAAAGAAATAATTTACAAAAAGTATTTCAACATTGGGATTGCGGTTGATACCGAGAACGGACTGCTGGTACCTGTAATTAAAAATACTGACCGGAAGAACCTTAGTGAGATATCAGCGGAAATGAGTCAGCTCGCTGAGAAAGCCAGGAACAGAAAGATTTCTCTGGAAGAAATGCAGGGAGGTTCAATTACAATAACTAACCTTGGAGGAATCGGCGGAACTTCATTCACACCTATCGTTAATTCTCCCGAAGTTGCTATACTCGGAGTTTCACGCGGTGAGATGGTTCCGGTGTATAAAGATAACAGGCTGGTCCCGCGACTCATGCTGCCATTATCGTTATCGTATGATCACAGGATTATTGACGGAGCTGATGCTGCAAGGTTCCTTAGATGGGTATGCGAGGCCCTCGAACAGCCGTTAAAAATGATAATATAAAAAGGATATTAAACTGATATGCAGAATATAATAGCACAAAGTGACCTTGAAAAATGGGCAGATTATCTGCTGGATTATAGTTTGGGAGGAGTTGCAGAAAGTGATGTGATAATGGTAAAGGGTGAAGATATCTGCTGGCCTTTAATGAGTGTTCTGCAGGATAAGATTTTTGCCGCCGGGGGAATTGCCGATATAAATATTGTTGCTCCGGATAACGACCGGGGAAAAGTATGGGGAACATCTATTGCGAAATACGGAAGTAAAGAACAAATAAATAAAGTTCCTCAATGGCAAATCGACAGATATAAATCAATGACAAAGTATATTGAGATCCTCGGAGTATCAAGCCCGGAATTGTTTAACGGGGCTAAGGAAGAACTCCAGCAGGCGATAATGAAAGTTGATGCCCCTGTAAAGGAAATCAGGCTTTCAAAACCATGGGTATTAACTCTCTTTCCTACCAGTGGTTTTGCAGATATGGAAGGAATGACGATTAAGGAGTATACTGATTTTATTGTTAAGGCGTCTACAATAGATCCCCGTTATCTTGATGATGTCGAAGAAGATATATACAGGCTGCTGAAAAAAAGTTCGGTAATAAAGGTCCACACAATTCATCCTGGAACAAAAAGAGAACTTGAACTTAAGCTGAATATTGCTGGAATGAATATTATAAAATGCACAGGAAGCAGAAATTTCCCCGACGGCGAGGTTTTTACAAGTCCCGATGCAAATTCTGTTGAGGGAGAAATATTTGTAGACCTGCCTGTTTTCCAGGGCGGAATGGATATCCAGGGAATTTATCTGAAGTTTGAAGGCGGGGTTATTAAAGAATATGCGGCGGATAAAGGGCTTGAGGCTCTGAAAAAAATTATTGAAACAGATGAGGGTTCTCACCGCCTCGGTGAGGTTGCACTGGGTATGAACAATGGAATGGATAAAGTACTGAAACATCCCCTGTTTGTGGAAAAAGTCGGAGGGACCTTACACATAGCCATAGGGCAAAGCTATGCTGAAGCTTATGTGGATGATGAGAATTCTGAAGAAGGTCGGAAGAAGATTTCAGAGTTAAAGTCAAAAGGGATTTATAACGAATCTGCACAACACGTAGATATTGTTACTGATTTCCGCCCGGGGGGAACAGGTAAAGCTGTTTTTATCGATGATATAAAATTGGAAATCAAAAATAATGTCTGGGTTGTACCGGAGAATTCTAAATAATAATTCTTACAAAATCGTAATCTAATTATACTTCAGGTGGACATTGGCATCAAATAAAAGTGTAACCGTTATAGGAGCCGGCCCCGGAGGCTATGCTGCAGCATTTTATGCTGCCGATCTTGGGATGGAAGTAACTTTAATAGATAAAGAGATAAACCCGGGAGGAGTCTGCCTTTATCGTGGCTGCATTCCTTCAAAAGCTCTGCTCCATGCGGCAAAAGTGATAAATGAAGCTAAAGAAGCAAAGAACTGGGGAATTGAATTTGGTCAGCCCAAAGTAGATATCAATCGTCTGCGGGAATGGAAAAACGAAGTTGTAAAACAATTAACGGGCGGACTCGGAACGGTTTCCAAACAAAGGAAGATCAACTATATCCAGGGAACTGCAAGGTTTATTAACACGAATACGCTTGAGATCAAAAAAGAAGACGGCTCAACAGAAAATCATACTTTTGAAAATGCTATCATTGCAACGGGTTCAATCATTGCTACAATTCCAGCTCTTAATATTGACAGCAAACGGCTTCTCAATTCCACAACCGCGCTTGACCTTCCGGAGATACCAAAGTCTTTGCTCGTGATCGGAGGAGGTTATATTGGACTTGAGCTTGGTTCTGTATATCAAGCCCTCGGAACAAAAGTTTCAGTTGTTGAGATGATGCCTGATCTGCTTCCCGGTGCCGACCGCGACCTTGTTTCTCACCTTGCTAAGAAACTGGGTAAGGAATTTGAAAGGATTATGCTTAATGCTAAGCTCACTGAAATGAAGGAAACTAAAAAGGGTATTCAAGTTAAAATTACGACCGAAAAAGGAACTGAGGAACTTGAGTATGATTACGTCCTTATGTCAATTGGAAGGAAGCCTTCTACACAGGGACTCGGACTGGAAAATGCTCACGTTACAACCAATGAGCGTGGATGGATAAAAGTTAATCCTCAAATGAAAACAGATGGGGATAATATTTACGCAATAGGCGATATTGCAGGTGAACCGATGCTCGCTCACAAAGCCTCACACGAAGCAAGAGTAGCTGTTGATACAATAGCCGGTGAGAAAGTTGCATTCGAACCACTTGCAATACCAGCTGTCGTTTTTACAGACCCGGAAATTGCCTGGGCGGGATTAACTGAAAACCAGGCAAAAGAAAAACATATAAAATATGAGACTGCAAAGTTTCCCTGGGCCGCTTCAGGAAGAGCTACCACTATTGGGCGGAGTGACGGGATTACAAAACTTATACTTGATCCCGGGACACAGAGGATACTGGGTGTAGGCATATGCGGACCCGGTGCGGGAGAACTTATTGCCGAAGGAGTGCTTGCGATAGAGATGGGCGCTAATGTAACTGATCTGAAGCTTACTATTCATCCTCATCCGACATTATCTGAAACAATAATGGAAGCTGCAGAAGCATTTTTCGGACAGAGTACTCATATGTATAAGCCTAAACGACAGAAATAAGCTCACCCAATAAGCTTTTTAACCTCATCAATTGAACTCACCGGCATTTCACAGGCATAATGCCTGCATATATAGACCGTCGCAGCATTATCCTTCTGAATCATCTGTTCTGTAAAAGGGGCGATTTTTGCTAATTCATTATCTCCCGGTTCTTTCAGCAATATTATTTTATTGGGTATAAAATCCCTGCCGAAATATTCAAGAATTTCTTTGGTTGACGGCTCTTCTTTACTCCCCGCAATTACAATTTCGAATGAATCGCGGTACGCCATCAGCATACCCGAGAGAGAACCGGCAAAGGCTGAAGGCATCTTGTTTATCTGCTCTGAAAAGAAACTGACTGTTTCATTGGCCTTGTCTTCAAACTCAATTTTTCCCGTTATTCTTCCCAACTTCATTAAATTATGAATAGCAGCGGAATTTCCGGAAGGAATAGCGCCGTCATAAATTTCCTTATTACGGGTGATCAGCTCTTCACCATAATCCGGAGTAAAAAAGAATCCTCCGTTTTTTTCATCATAGAAATGCATAATCATATGGGCGTTCAATTCAATTGCGGTTTTTAAAAGACTTATATCGAAGGTAGTTTCATAAAGATCTATCAAAGCCGATATTATGAATGCGTAATCATCAAGATTGCCTGTAATTCCGGCATCCCCGTTTCTGAAACGGTGAAGGAGTCTCCCCTCTTCAGTCGTCAGGCTGGTCATTACAAACTTTACGGCTTGTACGGCCGTATCTTTATATAAGCTGTTTCCGAATGCACGTGCAGCTTTTGAAAAGGCGGAAATCATTAATCCGTTCCAGTCTGTCAGGATCTTATCATCCTTATAAGGATGCACCCTTGATTCACGAACTCTGAATAATTTTTCCCTGGCACTTATTATTTTATTCTTTAGTCCTTCGACTGTGAGACCGCTCTCCACTGCTAAATCGTTCAACGTTTTTTCAAGATGAAGGATATTACCGGGTTCAGTGCTGGTATTTAAGGGATCTGAAAAATTGCCTTCCTGCTTAAGGTTAAAAATTTTGGAAAATAAATCAGCGTCACCTCCAAGCACATCTTCAAATTCATCCTTCGTCCATAAATAGAATTTGCCCTCTTCTCCATCGCTGTCCGCGTCTTCTGCAGAATAAAAGCCGCCTTCAGGAGATGTCATATCTCTTAATACGTAATCCAGGATCTCTTCGGCAGTATCTTTGTATATCTTTGTACCTGTTGCCTGGTAAAGTTCTACATAAGCTGCAGTGAGCATAGCCTGATCGTACAGCATTTTTTCAAAATGAGGAACCAGCCATTGCCTGTCGGTAGAATACCTGTGGAATCCATAACCTATCTGATCAAAAATTCCTCCCTGTCTCATCTCCCGCAGTGTTTTTCAATACGATATTCAGCGCATCTTCATTCTTATAACTTTTATAAAACCTTAGCAGGAAACTGAGGTTATGCGGCGACGGGAATTTAGGAGCATTTCCGAAGCCTCCGTATTCGCTGTCGAACCTGTCCCTGAATTCGAGATAGGCTTTTTCAAATATCGATTCATTAATAGCTTTGGATTCCCTTTTAGTCTGTATGCTAAGCGCATTTACTATTTCAGAAGCTGACTTATTTATTTCATCCCGTTTAGTAAGCCAGATATCAATGATCCTTGGTATAAGTTCCTTCATTCCGGGTCTGCCGAACCTCGATTCCTTCGGGAAATAAGTTCCTGCATAAAAAGGTTTTTTATCCGGAGTCATTATAATTGTGAGCGGCCACCCCCCGCTGCCTGTAAGCATCTGGCACACCTGCATATATATCCCATCGATATCAGGTCTTTCCTCCCGGTCTACCTTGATTGAGATAAAAGCATCATTCATCATCCGGGCTGTTTCTTCATCCTCAAATGATTCTTTTTCCATAACATGGCACCAGTGGCAGGTTGAATAACCAATCGATAAGAATACCGGTTTATCCTCCTCAGCGGCTTTTGTGAATGCCTCACTTCCCCAAGGGTACCAGTCAACCGGGTTTCCGGCATGCTGAAGGAGGTAGGGACTATTTTCTTTTGAAAGACGGTTCAATTTTATCTTAATTTTATTAAATTTTGGTATAATTTTTATGAAACAATTTATTTTTTCATCAAGTTAAGGGAGGGGAAATGGTAAATATTCTATCCTAAAGGACAATTATTAATCTTAATAACTTTGATTTTATTTCTAGTTTTCTCAAATTAAGGCTCAGTCGGTAGAATACAGAATTCTTCCAATATCTTTCTCCCGTTCCAGGGGCATCGATGGTTATGCCTTCAACTTCAATTTTAATCCGTCCAGGTAGAACTTTCTCGCTAGTATCAAATTTTAAAATTTCTGGTATTACAGTCAATGGAGAGAAAAGCGGTATACATTCAGGAAAATTCAAATTCCTTGAAAATAATAAGATTCTATCATTCATTCCAAACATACCATTTGAATTGTAGGAGAAAAAGTTACAGTGGAACTTAATAATAAATTTCAATTAACAGATGGCAGTTATGTTCCAAACCTGAAGTATAGTTTCAGAATATGAAGAGCAACTTAATAACAAATCAGATCGGCTGTCTTCTCTAAAAAGTATTTAGATATGAAAAAAGCTGATAGATGGAAATTCAAACAATCATCAGAAGCCTAATTACATGACAGCCTCCCTCAGATTTCCCAGACTATTCAGCTAATTGCATTGATCGCTTCTGAGGGTTATATTTTTTTTGCCCCTTTTTCGTGGCATGTCTAGGCTTAGTGTTAATAATTTCAGAAATTATGGTGTTCCTGTGTTTTTCGAGAAAATGAATGGCAACTATCTTTGATTTTCAAAAACAAATAAATGGAAATTTAACTTACTTCGAAAGTTACACAGGGGCATATTATGAAATGAACAGTAAATACCAGGTAGTGGACAACTATAAATATGGTAAATGGCTACAATTCTGATGTTCACGAACTAAGGATTATTGGAAAATGGTAATTCTCTGATGTTTTCATATGACCGACAGTTAGTTGGAATGGACACGGTCGTTACAGGTGGAAATCCTAATGCGGTAGTAACAGGTGTAGTTCTGCAGGAATTGGATGAGGATAAGAACCTGGTTTTTCAATGGAGAAGCTGGGACCATTTTAAAATAACCGATGCAACTGATGATATAATTTTAACAGATTCATTGATTGATTATGTACATGCAAATGCTATTGGATTTGGATTATGATGGAAATATTTTATTATCCTGCAGGCATATGGATGAAGTCACAAAAATAGACCGAATCACTGGGAATATAATCTGGAGATGGGGTGGAATGTACTGTAGAAATAATGAGTTCACATTTCTGAATGATTCAATTGGCTTTTCACACCAGCATTGTATAAGAAGACTACCAAATGGTAACTTTACTATTTTCGATAACGGAAACTTACATGATCCACATTATTCAAGAGCAGTTGAATACCAATTGGATGAGGAAAATAAATTGCGAATTTGGTCTGGGAAAATAGTAATGATCCACTGTCACATTCTCCAGTGCTATGGGAAGCACTGAAAGATTGAATAATCATAATACAATTATCGGATGGGGATGCTAGGACAATTCGCCTATCGGATATGACAGAAGTTGGTCCCGATGGCAGCCAGAAACTTTCGTTCTCGTTATCAGAAACAGTATTCAGCTACAGAGCTTTTAAATATGACTGGAGTACAGATTTATTTACACAGCGATAAAGATTCATAATTTCGGAATTGTTCCTATTGGGGCATCCTCTATTCAATTACATTTAGCATCTGACAAACAATGGATCTGAGACCCGTTGAGATAAACTCTTTATTATAACCGGGATTCCGCATTTTACCTTTCAGACAGCAATTACCCGTCATGAACTACTTCCACGGAAATAGTGTTAACCTTTCAGTCAAATTTGAACCTTATTGAAGGTGGAGCTTTTGTCGATGACATTCATCTTAGATGGGAGACTGAAGGAAATAGAATTGCGAAGTTGACTTCACTTAAAGGGATTATACCGATACTGTATATCTAAAAGTTGATCACATCAAGCAACCGGATATTGCGGAAAGTTTCTATTTAAGCCAGAATTATCCAAATCCTTTTAACCCGGTATCAAAGATAAATTATCGGATTCCCAAAACCTGCGCAGTAAAACTCCAGGTGTTTGACATCCTGGGGAATGAGGTTTCAACCCTGGTTAATAAAGAACAGCCCTCCGGGAGCTATGAGGTTGAATTCAATGGATCTCAGCTCGCAAGCGGAATTTACATTTATCGTATCATCGCGGGAGAATTTTCATCTAATAAGAAAATGCTGCTTCTCAAATAATCTTTCTAAAATTCGGGGCAGCGGTTAAAAGCTGCCTCCAATTTAAATCCTGATTTTCTGCCTATTCATGGAACCTGCTTTCTTTATTAGTTGTTATCAATATACATTTTTGATAATTTTCTCACACATTATTATAATATTTCACTATGACTTACAAAGACAACCTTTTATTGCCCGCTGTCGTAGGTTCGGCAGCTATTATCATCTGTGCTATTATACTTGCAGTTACCTGGAAATCCAATTATACCTCGAACCAGACAATTAACGTTACAGGTTCTGCGAAGAAGGATATTTCCTCTGACCTTGGTGTTTTAAGAGGAACTATAAGCGCACAAGCTGCAACGGCAGAAGAAGCATACAGGGAGCTCTTAAAGATGAAGCCTGTTATGATTTCATACCTTTCATCAAAAGGATTTCCTGAAAGCAAAATTGAGTTCTATACAATAAACAGCTATCCCATATATGAAATAGGGGCTAATGGCTACCAAACCGGGGTGGTAAGAGCTTATAATTATAATCAGAGGATTGAAATACAATCTGAAGATGTGAACAAAATCAAAGATATATCTCTTGATATTCCATCTGTTGTAGAAAAAGGGGTGAATTTTAATGTGGAGCAGCCAGAATATCATTACACAAAGCTTGCTGAATTAAAAATTGATATACAGGCGGATGCCGCAAAGGATGCGATGGTTCGTGCAGAAAAAATAGCAAAGGCCACCGGGCGTTCGCTGGGACCTATGCGAGACGCCAGGATGGGTGTTATACAAATTACCCCAAAATTATCAAACCAGGTGTCTGATTATGGAATTAACGATTTAAGCTCTATTGAAAAAGAAATTACTGCAGTAGTTAATGCATCTTTTGAAATAGAATAATTTTACGAAAACAACTGAACTGAACAATGACAAAACCTCAAATTTGGGTAGCAGCTTTCCTGGTTCTTTTTATGCTTTTGTTCCTGCTCCAGAAAGTTACCAATGAACCCGGACGAAAAACAACCGGACCAACCGATAGCCCCGTTTCGCAGCAGAATATGGCCTCAAATGAAAATCTTAGTCCTGCCGAACTGATAAATAAACTGGGCTGTAAAAACTGCCATGGGCAAGACCTTGCAGGGACTAAAATGGCACCCTCACTTCAAAATCTTTCCCAATATTGGAGTAAGGACCAGTTAACGAATTACCTTAGAAATCCTTCTTCTTTCATGGACGGCGATAGATTTAAAAAATATCAGCAGGAATATCCGGGTATGGTTATGCCTTCTTTTAATAATATAAACGTTCAGGAATTAGGGAAAATATCTGATTATCTGCTTAACCAGAAGTAGCGGGCTGGTACTGAAATAAATGAGAGATATTATAGAGGCTGTCTCAAAAGTCTGATATTGTCAACCTGAACAGGTTTCAGGTTCTTATTACGATTTGAAATCGAATAATTAGATCCCGAAATAAATCCGGAACGACTCTTATGAGACAGCCCCAAGTTAAAGATTTGGATCAGGCAATAGTTACTTCTTTACTTAGATATACATCCTGGATAGTATTGAGAAGTTTTATACCGTCTGGCATTGGACGCTGGAATGCTTTTCTTCCCGAGATCAGTCCCATTCCCCCGGCTCTTTTATTTATAACCGCGGTTTTTACTGCTTCAGCAAAGTCATTTTCACCGGAAGCTCCGCCGCTGTTAATTAAGCCTGCTCTGCCCATATAATTATTTATAACCTGGTAGCGCGTAAGATCTATAGGGTGATCGGATGAAAGATCTTCATATACCTTCTTGCTGGTTTTTGCGAACTTTATGGCGTTGAAACCTCCATTGTTCTCAGGAAGTTTTTGTTTTATGATATCTGCTTCAATGGTTACCCCCAGGTGATTAGCCTGACCTGTAAGATCAGCGGCAACATGATAATCTTTATCTTTTTTGAATTCATTATTGCGGAGATAGCACCAGAGAATAGTAGCCAGTCCCAGTTCGTGAGCATACTGAAAAGCTTCACTTACTTCAATAATCTGCCTGTCGCTTTCTTCAGAGCCGAAATATATAGTAGCGCCTATTGCAGCAGCTCCCATATCATAAGCCTGATCTACACCGGCAAACATAATCTGATCATAGTGATTAGGATAGGTTAAAAGTTCATTATGATTTATCTTCATTATAAAAGGTATCTTATGAGCGTACTTCCTGGAGCACATACCAAGCACACCCAGGGTTGAAGCGACTGCATTACACCCTCCTTCAACGGCAAGCTTTACGATATTCAGGGGATCAAAATATTCAGGGTTTGGAGCAAAGGATGCACCAGCAGTATGTTCAATTCCCTGGTCAACCGGAAGAATGGAAAGATAACCGGTACCTGCAAGCCTTCCGCTGCTGAATATCCACTGAAGATTCTTCATTACATTGATATTTCTGTCAGTCTGAGCAAAAATCCTGTCAACGAAATCCGGTCCCGGCAGATTTAACTGCTCTTTTGGAAATTTAGCTTTATAACTCAGAAGTGATTCACCTTCACTGCCAAGCAGTTCTTTTATTTTATCAGCCATTATATTCTCCTCTTATTGTTCTATTCATATATTTTATAAGATAATGTTATTTACTCTTCTCATCAAACCAAAGGAAATTATTTTGTCTTTTCAGCAGTGATTTGTGATCTTTTACTATCAATTGAATTGTAGACAGCTTCTGCATGATAACGGGAATTCTCAATGAAGAACCGGCTGGTATCCAATCCGCCGCATACAACACCCGCAAGATAAATCCTTTCTTTATTAGTTTCATAAGTTTCTTCATTATATACAGGACAAGATGCATCTGAGATATCAATTCCTGCCGTTCTGAGGAAACTAAAATCAGGATGATAGCCGGTCATTGCGAAAACAAAATCATTTTTAATTGTCAAGATGCCCTCAGGAGTTTCAATATCAGCTTCATCCTCCCTTATTTCAATTACCTTTGAATTGAAATAAGCTTTGATGGAGCCTTCATTTATTCTGTTCTCGATATCCGGTCTGACCCAATACTTAACACCTTCTTTTATGGTATCCTCTCTTATCACCATAGTTACATCTGAACCGCGGCGGTAAGTTTCGAGGGCGACGTCTACAGCAGAATTTCCGCCGCCGATGACGATAAGCTTAAGATAAACGTAGGGATGAGCTTCATCAAAATAATGTTTAACCTTAGGGAGGTTTTCTCCGGGAATATTAAGCAGGTTAGGTTTATCATAAAAACCTGTGGCTATTATGATGTTCTTTGCGGTATATTCTGCTTTATTAGTAATGACAGCATACGAATCGCCTCTGTCATTTACTGCAGTCACTCTCTCATAAGTTTTTACATTTAATTTCCAGCTGCTAACCACTCTTCTGAAATATTCAAGAGCTTCCCTTCTTGTAGGCTTATCTCCGTGAGATACAAAAGGAACACCCCCTATTTCCAGTCTTTCAGAAGTGGAGAAAAATACCATATTGGTGGGATAATTAAAGAGAGAATTAACCAGGCAGCCTTTTTCAATGATTAAATGACTATATTTTCTTTTAACAGCTTCAATACCGCAGGAAATTCCTATAGGCCCAGCTCCAATAATAATAACGTCAAATTCGGAAGTCATATCTTTCTTAATTTTATTAACGAAGCCTACAAATTTAACGAATTAGAGACATAGATATATTGTCCCCGGCAAACATTATTTAAAATAAAAAAGGCTGTCTCAAAAGTGTCATTCCGAACCTGCCCGTGGTTGGGATTTATTCCAGAATCCAATGATTCGATTTCGAATCGGAATTAGAACGTGAAATCAGTTCAGGCTGACAATATCAGACTTTTGAGACAGCTTCCAGAAAAGGACATGCTTTTTAAACTATTATTCGACTATTTCAATAATTGAGCTGGTGATAGTAGCGTCATTATCATCCAGAAGAAAAACCCTGTAAAATCCGGGTTCTTCGAACTTAAGATCGTTATCTGAATTTTTAGCGAAGAAGATATAACCCATATCACTTTCAACGACATAATCAAATTTCTTGTAGTAATCAAAATTACCTGTCCTGAAGTTGTATTTGTCGAACTGGATGTGAACATCTTCAAGTCCCAGTGCATGGTCGCATTTCACCATTACGGTAAGGTAACCTTTAGAAAATCGGTCGCTGATACCGACCTCACCTTTGTCAGAATCGTATTTTTCACAGAAATAGAGAACGGGTTCACTCTGGGCAAAAAGCTCGGCCTTAAGCCCCAGACCAGATAGAAGAAGGACAAGCAGAAACAATTTTTTCATCTTACAGCTCCTGTTAATAAGTAAGTTAAATATGGGTTAAATGATACCGGACGAAACACTAAGAAAGAATACTAATCATCCTGCCGGAAGTGGTCCGGAAATGAGTGAGTGCAATAAAAACGCAGTGCTTCAAAGAGCCCTGTTTTATTGCGAAGTAATCAGAGAATTTTTACAGCGGGATAATAAATAATTTTATCCAAAAAACATATGGTTTTAACATGTTTATTAAAATAAATTTGCTAGTAGAGTTCGTCCCTTCAATTTTCCATCAATCACTTAATTTATTTAATTTACAGCGACAACTTTTACATATTAATTAGGGAGCTTTTTATGCTACGGCTCAAATCTTACCTTGTTATCACTTTAATGATAATGTTTATAGTTAATTCTTTCCCGCAGACAAAAGAACGGAAAGAAATAGAGGGAAAATATAAATGGAATCTAACTGACCTTTATGCTTCAGTCGCCGACTGGAAGAGCGCAAAAACAGAAGTAAGCGGAAATGTTGATAAAATTGAGGCTTACAAGGGTAAACTGGATCAGGATGCACAGACTCTGCTTAATGCTATGGATCTGTACTTCAATACGTTGAAGGAGTATTTCCGCTTCTCTACTTATTCAGGATTATTGGCTGATGAGGACCTCTCAATTTCTTCAAACCAGGCATTAAGACAGGAAGCATCCACTTTAGGAACAAAATTTTCTGAATCAACTGCCTGGATAAGGCCTGAAATTCTTGCTATGGATCCGGCAAAAGTAAAAGACTTCTTCGCCAAAGAACCGAAGCTCGATCAATATAAAACCTATATAGACGATATCCAGAGAATGAGAGCTCATACTCTTTCTGCTGAACAGGAAAAAATTCTTGCTTCCTTTGGTTTAATTACAGACACACCATCTGATGTATATAATGTTTTCAATAACGCCGAAATGCCTTATTCTAAGGTTACTCTTTCTACAGGCGAAGAGGTTACCCTTACAAACTCTGCTTACACAAAATACAGGTCAACCGGTGTGAGGGAAGATAGGGCAAAGATATTTGATGCTTTCTTTAATAAATACGGAGAATTTGAGAATACTATAGGGGCAAACTTTGCGGGGAAAATTAAGACTGACTTCGTTTACGCAAAAGACAGAAATTATGAATCAGCTCTGGCTGCCGCGGTCGATGGTCCTAACGTACCAGTAACCGTGTATACAAACCTGATTAAACAAATACACAACTCTCTACCCACACTGCAGCGTTTCCTCGAACTGAAAAAGAAAATGCTGGGGGTAGATACATTACATTATTATGACCTTTACACTCCTCTGGTAAACAAAGTTGAGATGGATTTTACAGTTGAACAGGGCGAGGACATTATCAAAAAAGCTTTGGAACCAATGGGTGAAAATTATATAGCTACTTTAAATAAAGCTTTTGGGAATGGATGGATCGATTTTTTACCGAATGTAGGCAAGAGAAGCGGAGCATATTCTTCCGGAAGTTCTTACGATGTACATCCTTACATTCTTATGAATTGGAATGATGATTATGAGTCTGTTTCAACCCTGGCTCACGAACTTGGTCATTCTATGCACAGCTACTTCTCAAGCAAGAACCAGCCGTTCGCAACTGCCGATTACCCTATCTTTGTGGCTGAAATAGCTTCAACTTTTAATGAGAACCTTCTGAATAACTATATGGTTAATCATGTTAAGAGTGATGAGGAGAAATTATATCTGCTCGGGAGCTACCTCGATCTTCTGAGAACTACAATATTCCGTCAGACTCTCTTTGCTGAGTTTGAGCTTAAGGTTCATGAAATGGCTGAGAACCAGGAACCTATAACCGGCGAAAACCTCAGTAAAATTTATTATGATCTTGTGAAAGAATATTATGGCAGCGATAAGGGAATCTGTGTCGTAGAACCTTATGTGGCTTATGAGTGGGAGTATATACCTCATTTCGTTAACTATACTTATTATGTATACCAATATTCAACCTCAATTATATATTCGACTGCCCTGGCAGAAAAGGTTTTGACTGAAGGGAAACCAGCAGTGGATAAATATTATCACATCCTGAAGGGCGGAAGCTCTGAATATCCGATTGAACTGATTAAAAAAGCCGGAATTGATCCACTTTCGGCAGAACCATTTAAACTGACAATGAAGAAAATGAATGATGTAATGGATCAGATGGAAAATATTCTCTCGAAGAAATAATCTCCGTCTTCGGCTGATATAGAATTAAATATTCATAACCCGGCTAGCTGCCCAACAGCGGCCGGGTGTGAATTAGAGGGTTGACGGCAGGCTCATTTCCCCTCGGTGTTCCTTCTAAGCAGGTTATATAGATTCCCGAAATGGGTTTTACAATAATGGGCCCTTTTACAAACGTATATCAAATTGCGGGAATAGATTTGCTACAAAAACGCGGCCTTCTACGAAGGTGTATCAGATTCCACGATTCGGTTGTATAATAATGAACCCTCTCCGAAGGTATGTTACATTCGGAATTCTGTTCTACAATACTTCTACTAAGGTATGCCACCCTCACGATGTGCATATAACCTCGTAAGGTTATATTATTGCAACACACGGATAGTCTCCCCCCTTTTCATATAAAGGTTTTTGAGTGCTGCCAGATATCCTTCATAGAACGGTAGATATCACGGCATATATAAATCGGTAGGTTATTTTCATAAGGCATACTGTATTTGCTTTTATGTACAGCTGCAATCGTTACATCTCTGCAGGCAGACCGATGATTTTCTATGTTCCCCCCGGTGATTATAACGGTCTTAATTTTTTCTTCACCGGGATCAGCCCAATACCAGTATGAATTATGGGGACAAATGACGGGAGGAAGTTCGTACTTTGAAGAATAATAATCGAGGGCACCAGCCTCGCCGTAGTTAAGCGCTAAAACTACTGTTGATGTTTTCTCTGAGTCGGGAAGTGAATTGTATACTTTACTGACTGAAGCAGCCAATCCCTCCCAGCCGAACATATCCGCATAAAACTGCGGAAGTTCGCTAAGCTCTTTATGCTCAGCATTTTTCGGCGTTACACCCAGAGTATGCGAGTAATTAATAAATTGTTTTACCGGGAGAATGGGGAGTGCCATAGGCATTGTGGCAAAACCGGCTATTACAATAAGAAAGGCAAAACCATATTTTATCCATTCAAACCTTTTCCCTGTGAATATCTTTTCAATGAACATACCGCCACCTGCATAAACGAGGGGATATGCAGCGGCAAGATATTCCGGTTTGCTATGCCAGTTAATTATCAGGATCAGGAAGGTTGTAAGAAAGATTATTCCTAATATTCTGTACTCTTTTAATGCCTTACTCACCAGAAGATATAATAGTCCCGGAAGCCATACAAGAATGGCAAGAGGACCCGGCAGAAGCAGCTGCCCGCTCAAAAAATCCAGAGGAGTTAGAGTTGAATACTTATATTGAGAAGCGTTTCTCATAAATTCGAGGTGTGCAAAGTCGTGTGTAATATTCCAGATTATAAAAGGGGAGAAAATAACCAGGGCAATTAAAGCCGCCACATACGGCCAGGGAGTTTTAAGATTATCCCTGAGAGGTGTAAATATCAAACCGGCAAACAATCCTGCTCCGAACCAGGCCATACTTATTTTATTTAACATCCCGAGTCCTATTATTATTCCCAGTATTATCCAGAAAGAAGCTTTATTCTCCTGAATTATCTTTACAACGAAATAGGCTGAGAGAACCCAGAAAAAATGGTCAAAGGTGTTCATCGAGAAAATAGCGTTTATCCCGAGGAAAATCGGGGAAAATGCAAGAGTAATGCAGGCTATCAGCACAGCAAACAGCTTCCCGCCTAACCTCGCCGTCAGTAAACCTGTAAAATATACGGTGAGGGCGGCAGTTATGGAAGGCAGCAATCTTATAGCGAATAGTGAATCACCAAAAATCATACGGCTCATTGCCAGCAGATAAATAGATAAAGGGGGCTGATCGACATATCCGGCAGCAAGGTGTTTTGAACAGGCGATATAATAAAACTCATCTCTGAAAAATCCATAACCTGCAAACAGGTTTGTATAAAGATGGACGATCAGGGTTGCTGCAGATAATATTATGATTGCTGTGAGTGTATTGCGGGGTAATACGAATATGTTCTTTTCATTCTTCATAAAAAGTTTGAATAGTTTTTCAGGAAGATTATGTCATTTCAGTTTACGGGCGACATTACTAAATATCTATTTCCTCAGGATATTTATGTTTCGTTCCGCCAGGTATTTCAGAACTTCATCAAAACAATTTCCCTCACTGCCGATATATTCCGGGGGTGAAATACCTTTCCGTTTATAACTTCCTTTCAGTACAAGATTAACAGCAGCCGTGCAGGTATACCCGGTAGTTCTCGCCATGGATGATGTGTTGGTTTCTTTATCGTACTTATCAAACAGGGATAACTCAAATTTCTTTCCTTCGCCTTTAATGATCGTCCTGAAATAAGTGAACTCCTCCTCCCCCTCGTCAAGCTTCCATAACGGGAAAAGAAGTCGGGATGACAAATCCAGCGGTCTTATTTTCTTTCCACCAATGTCCATCTCCTCCTTACTAAAGAACCCCGTCTCTCTGAGTACCCTCATTAATTCTATATGCCCGGGATAACGAAGGGTTTTCTCTTTCATATCGGGAATATCAATTGTGGTAAGCAGTGATCGTAAGCCGTCAGTATTAAAAGCTTCCAGCGTACCAGCTTCTGTTTCTATCAGCTCAGGGTCAGACAAAGCTGGTTTGGTTAGAACTTTTCCTTTTTCCTTTATCCGGGCAGGACGGGTATACTCTTCTATTACATCCGGAGGGGAGAAAGGAGCTTTGTACTCAAAAGGCCATTTCCTTTCAACCGGCAGTCCCCCAACAAGACATTCAAATGAATCCACCTTCATCTTTGCATTATAATATCCCAGTATAATGTTGCTTAAGCCGGGCGCTACCCCGCAGTCAACCACGGCGGTTACATTATATTTTTTTGCGTACTCATCCAGCAGAAAAGGGTCCTCATTAAAGAAAGAAATATCAACTACATCTTTCCCCTCTTCAATGATCGTTTTTAAGGTCTGGAAACCCATAAATCCCGGTACAGCTCCAGCCACAATATCTGCACCTGCAACTGCTTCACGCAGATGTTCGTTATCGGAAAGGTCCACCTTCCTGGTTGTGATATTGGTTTTAGAAGATATCCTGGCGAGTCTCTCTTCACTAAGATCACAAAGGGTTACCTCGTAGTCTCCTGAAAGATCAGCAGCTATAGCACTTCCTACCATTCCTGCTCCAAGTACAGTAATTTTTTTCATCGGTTTCCTCTTTTATGATGAGTCAGAATTACGCACAGACAAAAGCCTAAAATTGCCTTATATTTCTGCAAAGTTAAGAATAAACAGAGTCTTTTACTTCATTAAAAAGTATAAAATAACCGGTTAAAAATATGCTTGTATCCTTAAATCCCGAGAAACTTAAGAGATATAAAAACATCGCTATGCTCATTATAAGGCACAATAGCGAACCCATCTTCAGGAAGTCACAGTTTGACGAAAGTGAAATCCCGGGAGATACCACAGAAAGTTCTGAGATCAAAAAAGATGCTGATAAACTATGTGAGGAACTGCAGGAAATGGGACCCACATTTATCAAACTTGGTCAGCTTCTTTCAACACGTCACGATCTGCTTTCTGCTCCTTACATCAAATCACTTTCCAGGCTGCAGGATAGTGTAGCACCATTCTCTTTTGATGAAGTTGAAAAAACAGTTACTGAAGAACTGGGCGTCAGGCTATCCAAGGCTTTCATGGAATTTGACGAGAAACCGATAGCCGCCGCTTCATTGGGACAGGTTCACAGGGCTGTTCTCAGGTCGGGGAAGGAAGTTGCCGTGAAGGTGCAGAGACCTCACATAAGGAAGACTGTTCTGGAAGATCTTGACGCCTTAAAAGATATAACAGAAACTATCGATAAGCATACGGAAATTGGAAGGCGATACCTGTTTGAAGATCTGCTTGAAGAATTCCGGAGATCTATATTGCTTGAACTTGATTACCTTAAAGAAGCCCAGAACCTGATAAGACTTAATGATATTGTGAAAAGCTATGATGATATAATAATACCCCAGCCGGTTACCGATTACACGTCATCAAGGGTGCTTACAATGGATTTTATACACGGTATCAAGATATCTGAATTCAGTCCCATTGCACGACTCGATACCGATGGATATAAGTTATCTTCTGATCTTCTGAAGGCATACCTTGACCAGGTGCTGCTTCATGGCTTCTTCCACGCTGATCCGCATCCGGGTAATGTATTCCTTACCCACGATAAGAAGATCGCCCTGATTGACCTTGGTATGACGGCAAGGATTTCCCCGGCAATGAGTAACCTTCTACTGAAACTGCTGCTTGTAATTAGTGAAGGCAAAGGAGATGAGGCTGCAAAGATAAGTCTACAGCTAGGACAGCCGCTGGATAATTACAACGAAGATCAGTTGAGGAAAGATATAAGCTACTACGTCACCCGTTATTATAATGCTTCTCTTGATGATATCCAGGTGGGACGGGTGGTTGCTGAGCTTGCGCAGATCTCGGCTAAAAATGGACTGAGGCCTTCATCCGAACTTACAATGCTTGGAAAGACACTCCTTAACCTTGATGAAATAGGCAACTTACTTGAACCCGACTTTAATCCTAACGAAGTGATTAAGCAGCATGCCAATTCAATAATGCAGAAGCTTATGCTCAAAAACCTTTCGCCGGGAAATATTTTTTCATCCATTCTTGAGATGAATGAACTAGTTAAGAAATTACCTGCCAGGATTAATAAGCTTCTGTACCTTATCTCCAATAATAAACTAAGAATAAAAATAGATGCGATTGATGAAATAAGACTCACAAGGGACCTTCAGAAAATCGCCAACAGAATAACCCTTGGTGCAATTGTAGCGGCTTTTATTATAGGAGCCGCTTTAATGATGCGTGTACAAACCGATTTTACTATATTCGGTTACCCCGGGTTAGCAATGATATTATTCATCTTTGCAGCGGTCTGCGGTTGTGGTATTATGATAAGCATTTTGAAATATGATGAGGGGAGAAAAAAGAAAATTTAGATTAAGTATTTATTTATCATCGTCCTCTTTGAATGTTCCATATCTTTTGGCATAAATCTTAGTGAACTCAGCTCCGAAAAGAAATACGAGTGAGGAATAAAATATCCACAGGTATAATATTGTAAAGATCCCTATCGAGCCGAAAGCTGATTCAATATTCGAGTTTTTTGCATTGAAGGCAACAATAATCTGAACGATTAAAAACAGGAAGGCCGTTACAAAAGCTCCAACCCACACATCCGACCACGTTATGTCTACCTCGGGAAGAATCTTATAGATCATTGCAAAGAGAACAGTAAGAAGCAGGAAGGATATTACGTAATCGGCTATGCTTATTAAAACGGGAGGAATAGGTATTATATCGTTCAAACGTGACGACACATTCTGCATAATCGGGTTTTTAAGCACCAGGGCAAGGAAGAGGAGTCCTACAATTGAAAGCATCATAAACGAAAATCCGTATTTTTTTACTTTATTCATTATCCCCTTCTGCTTTTCAGTGTCGATATCCCAGATGGTATTTAAAGCGGTTCTTATCTGGTAAAAAATCATAGTGGAACCGAAAAAGAGAAGTGGAATACTTGTAAGAATTGTCATAAAACTGGTAGATGAACTGGAAGCTTTCTGTACTATCTGCTGGATGATCTCTGCGGGTTTATCACCAACCATATTCTGCATTTGCGATACAACCTGCTGAATTGTATTAGCCTTTCCCATAAAGGAGCCTACAAGCAGCACAAGGAGGGTTAAAATAGGACCCAGGGAGAGAATTATATAAAAAGATATGCCTGCTCCTACAAAAAGGGGTTTATGACTTCCCCACTCTTTTCCTGTTTGTTTTGCCAGCTGCCATATTATTTTGGGATGCTTCATTAAACCTTGCTTCTTTGTAACTTTATGAATATACAACTTTTACCTCCATCCGTATTTAATACAAGCCACATAAGAAAAATAAGAGATGGATTTTGTTGGAAGTTCTGTTTAACGAAATAATAAAATGATTAAGTTGTATCAGGAATCAATTATTATTTTACAAGATGCGAAAAATCAAACATATCTGTTTTGACCTTGATGGAACGTTGATCGATTCCTACCAGACTATCTTCAAAACCACGGTAAAGACGCTTAATTATTTGAAAATTGAAGAGCCTTTGATCGAACTTGAATTTCATAAGAGGATCGGTCATCATTTCCTGCATATTTTTAAAGACCTTAATATTCCTGTGTCAGATATAGAGGAATTTATAGATATCTATAAAGGGTATTACTTCGATTTCATTAACGACTCCCATATTTACCCTGGTGTACTGGATGTACTTAATGCAATGCACAAAAAGAATGTCAAGATCTCTCTCCTTACAACCAAAGGGCAGGACCAGGCTGATAAAATCATTGATTATTTCGGATTACGGAAATACTTCTCAATCGTTACAGGAAGAAGAAAGGATCTGCCGATAAAACCAGCACCCGAACCTCTGCATTTTATCTGCAACGAACTCAGGGTTGAGGAAAGAAATACTATAATGGTGGGAGATTCAGAGCTTGATATATACTGCGGAAAGAATGCGGGTGCTTACAGCTGCGGAGTAACTTACGGATACCGGTCACTAGAAGAACTTAAATCAGCCGGGCCTGATTTTATGATCGATGAAATTAATGATTTATTAAAAATAGTGGAAGACCTTGCGGCAGGGTAGACATCCCCTCTTTTATTTTATGAAGATTTAAAATGGTTAAATTCCAAACGCAAATAAGAATTAACCCTACTATAATGGCGAAGACGAAATTAAACGCTTTTATCTTAATTGAATCTTTAAGAGAATAAGAAAGTAATGGCAGCATACCATGTCCGTCCTGCACCATTGAACTGGTCAGCAGGACGGAAAAAGGAATTACTCCGGAAGCAAAAAGCGTAACAAATATCAGATGGGGGCCCGATTCAGGTATTAAGCCTATTAGCGCGCCCAGGAAAAGCAATAACAGCTTATACCCTGTACCGATTTCTTCCAGGTGAAGATATTGAAAGCCTACCTGTACAACAAGCAGTGCACCGAATGTCCACAGGGCAATACGCCATATATGCTTTTTAATAATATGATGATAAACATGTTCTTTGAGGAAATGTTTAAGGTTACGTTCCGCCTCGTGAACTACAAGCTCAGGACAATCGCTGCTTGTTACAATATTATACTTTTTAACAATAAGGTCGGTAACTATCCCGCCTGCAATTCCCAATACAAAAAGAACCAGAAATAAAATAACTGCCGTTCCCGGGAACATTGCAAGCATAACAAAGGCTTCATCACCAGAAGAAGCAATCATTGAACCGGCAAGAGCTCCAAAGCTTATCAGTCCATGCATATACAAAGTAACATCAGTAAAACCCCCCAGGCAACCGGGGATGGTTCCGATAAACGATGCTATCACATACTGACGGGATTTGCTTTTACCCCTGAGAAGACCAGCGATTTTACCTCTCGACCAGATATTAACGGCATCGACAATGATCATCATTGCCATAATAAATAAGGTTATCTGTAGGGTTTCTCCAATTACATCAGCTAAAACGGAGTACATATATCCTGTCTCTATTTGCTAGTTGTAAAGCCTTATTTCAGCACTATCATCTTCATAGTTTTTACGAATGAACCGGCTTTTATTGTATAGAAATACACGCCGGAACCGATCTTTGAAGATAAATTATCGGTTGAGAATTCTACCGAATACTTCCCTGCCTCCTTGTATTCATTTACAAGGCTAGCTACTTCTGCACCGAGAAGGTTAAACACTTTGATTTCAACATTTCCTGCTTTAGGAAGCGCATACTTTATCAAAGTTGAAGGGTTAAAAGGATTCGGGTAATTCTGTGAAATCGAATAATCCGTAATACCGTTAAAATCTGTTTCAACCGGACCGTATATTCTGAACGTACCGTTGAAGTCAACCTGTTTCAACCTGTATATGCTTTTACCCTGCAGAGGGTCCCTATCTGTAAAACTATAAGAAGATAGTTCGGTTGTGGTTCCGTTACCCGGGATAAAGCCTAAGGTAGTGAATTGAGAAGTTCTCTCAGCAGCGGTTCCCGAAGCTCTCTGAAGTTCAAAGCCTTTATTGTTTGTTTCGGTTGAAGTCTTCCAGTTAAGAGTAACGCTTTCCCTGTCTGATGAGGCAGTGAAAGAGCTGAGCTCAACAGGAATAAGTGTATAATAGATTACTCCAATATCATCAAGGTACCATCCATCGCGATTAACGTACCCGTCAGATATCAGCTGGAACCGGAATTTTACGTTAGTAAGGTTGAAGGAGGAAAGAAGTATCTCCTCTCTTACCCAGGATGTCTGCGCACCGTCATAAAGAGGCTCACCCGCAGGCTGAAAATCTTCCGGTTCCCGGGTTTGTATACATACCTTCGAGTGGTGTAAAGCTTGATCCTCCGTTTGTGGATATTTTAACCTGACCGTAGTCCCAGTCATTTTCTATATCCCATTTTGTCCAGTATGCCAGCCTGGGATTTGTAACTGAAGTTAAGTCAAGCGGATTGGTAAGCGTCATTGTTACAGTCGCATCATCCAGGTAATTACCATTCTTACTGTCAGTATAAGAATTGGGAGCAGAGACGTATGAAGTAGTTGTCGATTCCCACTTCGGATATGAAGGTGTAGAGGTTATAGTCCACAGACTGTTCGGATCGTTAGTGGTATCAACAAAAGCGTACGTAGGTATGCCGACGATAAGGCTGAGTGTATCATAAGACATTACCATACCTGAAGTACTTACTGTTACCAGCAGTTTAATATTTTCCTCTACCGGTGCAGAACCGTCAATAGTAAAAGAAAGAGGAGTTGTAACGGCTGCAGTGCTTCTTGCCGGGATGGAAGCAAAGCCGGCTGTTCCGTTGTTAATCACCGCATATGAACTGAGTGAACTCAGGTTTATCTCAATATCATTTCCTGCTGAAAGCCCTTTATTCCTGAAGGATGGCAGAAGTTCAACAACATCGCCGGGATTAAAGTACTGCTGAGAATAATTCGGATGATCCAGCTTTATAAATTCACCGGCAGCCCAGGCATAATAAAGATTCGGCAGAAGATTTTCTTCAGCAAGAGGATAGATTTCTGATTGTGAAGGCCAGAAGCCGGTTGACCCAACTTCGGGAGTCATGGCAAATATTTTCCCGTGATTAGCAACCGTATCTCCGTCGTAGGCGTAGTCATCGCTGTTACCTCTTGTTGAATATCCCACTGCCTGTAAATCGAGTCCAGCAAAGTACCCGTTATAAGCTGTCATATCCGCAGAATATTCTCTGAAGATGGCCGAATCGGGAGTCTCCATACTAAGTGCACCGTAAGGATAGATCAGGTAATTACCATAAGTATGATAATTCAGTATGCATCTGATATTATGAGCCGTAAGAAAGTCTTTAAGATTTGCAGTTTCTGGAGCTGAGAAAGGCGCCGTCCCGCGGTATGTCTCATCACCCGGATTAGTACTAGATCCGCCGTTAGATGAGTTCCAGTAGGCATACGGACCATAATTCCTGTTAAGATCAATACCGTCGTAGGATTCCTGGAAGGTTCCGTTTCCGTTGTTATCCTGTTTATTTTTTCTCCACATATAACCGCCGTTAGGGGTCATCTGGTGGTTGTACTCATAGCCGTCGGGGTTCACCACAGGTATGCAGTAGATTTCGCGGTGATCAACCAGATATTTAACAGAGGCATCGGTGTTATAATTTTCAAGCAGGTAATACATAAAGTATACAAGCTGCATCATTCCCTCGGGCTCACGAGCATGGTGAAGAGCAGTAAACAATACCTCCGGTTCGTCTTCATTTACATCCGGATTATCGGAGATTTTAACCATATATGTCGGTCTGCCTTCTACGGAATTTCCAATCGACACTTTTTGAGTAATGAGGTTCGGGAATTGCATTCTCATTGAATCAAGCTCTGCGTTTACCTCGGCCAGCGTATAAAATCCGCCCATCGAACCGAAACCGAAACCGTCAACATTGTAAATCTCTTTGCTCTGCCTGATGAAATTCTGCTTTTCCTGTTCTGTGAGCCGGGGGCGGCTGTTGTAGTACTGCATCCAGTCGTCTATCAGTACATCATAACTGTAGTTAGTCATCTGTAGCTTTGCAAATTCCTCATCATCCAGGAAGACAATCAGACCCTTGTCCTTGGTGATGGAGGCGTGGTCGAATTCGAGTCCAGCTTGCTGCAAGTACTTTACATCAGACAATTCATTGATGTGGATTTTAACTTTTTTGTAATTCTGGGCATTTATCCCGGCTGCAATAAAAAGGGTGATCAGGAAAGTTAGTAAATATCTCATCGATAAGATCCCGCTTGATTATTTAAACATTATTAATTTATTGATCATAAATTAAGGTTTTTTTCTTAATAAATTGAGTGGAAGATTAATTATATTTTCCAGAATAGGGAAAATTTCAGAGGAAATCCGGAGAAACTTCAATGAACAGACTAAAATATATTTTAATAATAATGCTTCTTTTTTACGCTGTGTCTCCTGCCCAGGAGGCTTCCAGGCCAGGACTTGTGGTGGGTATTGTAATTGACCAGATGAGGTTCGACTATCTTCAGAAATACGAAAAGTATTACGGGGATGATGGATTCAAACGATTAATGAAGGACGGAAGTAATTTTACATTCGCACATTATAACTATGTACCTACGTACACCGGTCCCGGACATGCTTCTATATATACCGGAACTACTCCCTACTATCATGGGATTATCAGCAACGACTGGTACAGCAGGAAGATTAAAACATATGTTAACTGCGTTGAGGATGATACGGTTAGAACGATAGGCGAAACGGGTACGGCAGGGCAGGTATCGCCGAAAAGGCTTATGACAACAACAATATCTGATCAGCTGAAGATTGTTACAAACGGTAAATCAAGGGCCTTCAGCATCTCTCTTAAAGACCGTGCTGCTATCCTGCCGGGAGGACACGCTCCCGATGAAGTCTACTGGTACAGCGATAAGAACGGAAAGTTTATAACTTCATCATACTATACAAATGCACTGCCCCAATGGGTAATAAATTTCAACCAGGAAAATTATGTAAGTAAATTATTCAAAGGTGAATGGAACCTTCTACTTCCAAAAGAGGATTATAGTTTAAGCTTTCCCGATGAAACTTCCCATGAGGCCGATGTATTTGAAGAAGGCAAAACCAGCTTCCCGCACTCGTTCAGTAATGTAATGAATAAAAAGTATGACCGTATACGTTCAACTCCTTTCGGGAATGAATTACTTCTGAAGTTTGCGGAAGCTCTCATCGAGAACGAAAAACCGGGCAGTGGTGACTATACTGATTTCCTGGCGGTAAGTTTTTCGTCAACTGATTATATAGGTCACGCTTACGGTCCTAATTCCGTAGAAGTTCAGGATGCCTTCATCAGAATGGACAGGCAGCTGGCTGAATTCCTCAATATGCTCGATCGAAAAGTTGGAAAGGGAAATTATGTACTCTTTCTAACAGCTGACCACGCTGTCTCTGAAAATGTTCAGTACCTGGAAAATATGAATGTCCCTGCCGGAAGATTTGATCATAGCGCCTTTAAAGATTCATTAAAGGCTTTTTCAAGAATGAAGTTCGGTTCCGACGAACTGATAGAGAACTTTTCCAATAACCAGCTTTATTTTAATAAGCAGATGCTGCAGGAAAAAAACCTTAAAACGGCTGACGTAGAGGATGTCTTTGCAGAATATCTGCAGGATGAATTCCCAGAGATCGAAAAAATTTTCGTACGTCATGCTCTTACCCATCTTTCTCCGGCAAGAGTTCCAGATAACTATGTTCTGAACGGGTTCAATCCTCAAAGATCTGGTAATGTTGAATTTGAACTTAAACCTAATGTACTTCCCGGCAGCGATAACTATGGTACAACTCACGGAGCTCCTTATCCTTACGATACCCACGTTCCCTTACTGTTCTACGGATGGCATATACCGGCAAAAGAAATAAATACACCGGTTTATGTTATTGATATTGCGCCCACAATATGCAATTTACTGGGTATTGACGAAACGACAGGAAATATCGGCATACCGTTAATAAGCAAGTGACGCAAATTACGATTAGGCGCTGCTGTAATCTGAAGCGGGATTCCCTTATTCTTAATGATTCAGAAAGAAATTTTTTGCAATTGCTTAAATGAGTAGGCGAAAAAAGCACTATCCGCGGAGTTGTGCAGGTGTTTTCAGGTCGGGAAGGCTGAAATAAGCCGGAGTAAGGCTGAAGTGAGATCAGCATTTTCTCAAATAGGTTGTGGAGGTGGTAGTATCCCGGTAGTTATGCAGTAGTTATGCAGTAGTTACAGGCCGAGCAAAGGCCGACAGAAGAATTATTAAGGGGATTATGCCATTAGTTTTAACCGGATGTTGACTAACAGGTGCATTACACTTAACCGGTGCAATTACACATTCCCTTGAGGAAGTAGAAATATTTCCAGTATAAAAATATAAAAGATTCTGATCTTGATACAAAATGGAACTTTAATAACTTCCGAATGTATTTGCTTCGTCTATTTAGGATTTTATTTCTTTTTGAACTTCTCATCAAATAGACTTATTAAATCAATTGAGGGCAATAAATAATGTCCCTGAGGATAATTTGAAGATAGATTATATAAATTGCTGCGAATCATTGATATAGTCAATGGTAGCGCAGTAAATAAAATATATTGATCTTTTTTATTATCTGTTAATTTTGACATACCCTTCATATAAAAATAAGCCTCGCAAACTACCGAGAATATATACCCAGGCTTTGGCTTTTCGTTATTATTGGATTCTATCTGAACAAGGATCTTAAATTTATTCCCATTATTTTTATTAAAAAGAATATCAAAATCAAACTCAATAGGATTACTTTGCAACTGCTTTTTTGATATCTTTTTTTGTGAAGGGGTTACAGCAAAACTGCAAGCAAGTATGTTAAATTTTTCAAAATTTAGATCAGATTTTTGAATTCGCATATTATGCTGCTTTTAATAGATCTAATCTTTTACCAGTTTTCATATCAAAGATTAAATTAGTCAATTGGTTATAGTCATCATTTTTATAATCACTTTTAGAAAAAGTTGATCTTTTATTAAATGACGAGTATTCTCTGAATGAAGATTGAAACTTGGCACCTAATATTTCTTGCAGCTTTGCAAGCATTTTTAGATTTAGCATTTTGTCTCCGCTGAATAATTGAGAAACAAAGCTTTTAGATTTTCCAAGTTTATCGGCAAGTTCTTTACGGGTTATGCTATTTTGCTTCATTAAATTATTCACTTCTGCTAAAATGTCCAGTTGGATGGCAATCGCTTTAAATTCAATCCTTTCATCTTCGGTATCAAATATTAACAAATCATTCACATTTTCTAATAGATTCTCATTATCGCGTACTTTAACACTCATAATCATAACCTCCTACAGTTTCGTAAATTGTTGTATCCCTTTTACTGTTTTTTTGATTTTTTTTATGAAAATGAACAACCATAATTATTTTTTTATGTCCACAATTGATTTCTTTGCAAACTATTCTAAAATTAGATTTACCAATGAATTTCATTGCAGTTACATCTTTTGCTTTTGATGAGACCTCTTCTCTATCATAAAGAGATTCATTATATCTGCCCTTTAAGGCTTCATAAAGAATTCTTGTAAACTTTTTCTTTCGAATTATTTTCCCATCACGATTTTTTTCAAACAAAAAATTTAGAATATCTCCTTCATTTTCATCATCAATTCTAATCTCAACCTTTGACTCACTAAGTTCAGGATTTTCTGCTATAAATTTCTTAACTGGAAATTCTTTACTTTTTCGTTTCATTAAGTTAACCTATAGGTAAACTATTGTCAAGTTGAAAAAATGGTGGTTTTTAGAAGTATTGTCCTGATTCACCAATTCGAAGCCGCCCTTATTCTTCCCTTAAAACGATTCCGGCACAACAAACAACCTTTAGATCGCCCTTATCCTATAACCTAAAATTAATAAGAAGTTTTAATAATCAAAAATTTCTGCTAACAAGCCATAAAATAGCTATATAAAGAATCAGACCTTTAGAGTTTCGCCTTCGGTTTTGGCGATAATAACCGCACCGCAGGAATCGCTCCATACATTAACCGAAGTTCTGCACATATCGAGAATACGGTCAACAGCCAGGATAAGTCCTACACCTTCCAACGGAAGACCCACCGCGGAAAGAATAACTGAGATCATTACAAGTCCGGCCATCGGAATACCGGCAGCACCAATTGAGGCCAGCAGCGCAGTGAACACAACAATCACCTGCTGCATAAAAGAAAGATCCACGCCGTAAGCCTGTGCTATAAACATCGCGGCCACACATTCATACAAAGCGGTACCATCCATATTTACAGTTGCACCAAGCGGAAGTACGAAGCTTGTTATTTTATTTGAAACGCCGTCATTGTGCTCCACAGCTTCAAGAGTAAGGGGGAGAGTAGCAGAAGATGAGGAGGTAGAAAATGCTGTAAGCAGGGGTGTAGTCATTGCTTTAAAATGCAACCAGGGATTTGCTTTGCCGAATACCCTTAATAGCAGGGGAAGGGTTATAGTAGAATGAATCGCAAGCCCCAGCAGAACCGCCAGCATATAAATTCCAAGCCTCTGAACCATGTCAAGCAGATCTTTCTGCTCAGCTATTACCCCTGCAACTATCCCGAAAATTCCCAGGGGAGTAAACTTTATGATAAACGAAGTAATTTTCATCATTACTTCAAAGCCTCCGTTAAAGAGGTTAACAAGGGGATCTTTATATTCGTCAGAAACCCTGGTAATAAAGTAGCCGACGAGGATGGCAAAGAAAATTATTGCCAGCATATCGGCAGAAACAAGCGCCTGGAAAAAATTTGAGGGGACCATTCTGAGCAGTATATTACCAATCCCGCCCTGTGCAGCGCTTAATCCTTCAACCTCTTTCCTTAGTCCGAGATCAGCGCCCACACCCGGCTGGAAAAGATTCACAAGGGTTAGTCCTACTAAAATTGCAAATAGACTTGTGGTCAGATAATAAAGAATAGTTTTGAAGCCCAGCTTACCGAGATTCTGCGCGTTCCCTATGTTGGTAACCCCCGAAACAATAGAGGTAAGAATAAGCGGAACTATTATCATTTTCAGTGCACGCAGGAAGAGCTCGCCCATCCAGGTTACATACTGTACATAGCCGGTGAAAAACGCTCCGTAGATAACTGCTAGTCCCAGAGCGATTAAAATCTGCCAGTGAAGTTTTATTTTAAGCATTTGACCGGAATGGTTGTTTTCGGAAAAAAGAGAGGAAACTACAGAAGATTTCCAAGGATCTCATCGCAAACCGCGTATCCTTTTTTAGTAAGCCTAATAAAATGATCATCAATTTCTAAAAGATTTTGATTCTTTAACAGAATAAAATAATCATTTTTCTCTTTTATCCAATTTACGGGATTAAAAGAAGAGACAGCAGAGCCTTCTTGAATAGTTGCTGCAGAAGGAACTTCAGAAGGAATAAGAGATTCCTGCCTGCTGAACTTTTCTTTGAAGTCCTTGATATCAAGGCCTGAACTCCGCAATGCAAGCATCACATATTCATCCAACATCTGCCTTCTGCTGATGATTTCAGAGCCGGCAATTGCATTTCCATTTGTCGCTATCTCGTGTATATATTTTTTAAGACTGGAGTAGTTCCACCATCTTTTTCCGTTAATAAAAGAATGGGCAGATGTTCCGAAGCTAAGGTAATCCCTGTATTTCCAGTAGGCATTGTTATGCCTGCATTCGCAGCCAGGGAGACAGAAATTAGAAACCTCATACTGGCTGAAGTTATGCGCCTGCAAAAATTCCATTGTATACTCATACAATTCGGCATCATAATCTTCATCCTGCAGAACCACTTTTTTATCAAGCACCATCTTATTCAGGATTGTGCCGCGTTCAAGAATAAGACTATAAGCCGAGAGATGTTTTATGGGAAGTGCAACCGCCTGTTTAAGATTTTCAGCCCATTTTTCTTTTGATTGACCCGGCAGGTTAAAAATCAGGTCAAGACTAATATTCTCAAAGCCAGCTTCAGCAGCATTAAGTATTGTTTCCACCGCTGTCCGGCTGTCGTGAATCCTTGTAAGGAATTTTAATTCATCATTATGAAACGACTGAATCCCAACGCTCAGCCTGTTGATACCGGCCTGGCGGAATAGTTTTAGTTTTTTCTTATCAACCGTCCCGGGATTAGTTTCAAGAGTAACCTCGGCATCGTCTTTTATAATGAATTTTGCTTTAAGATGCTCTATTATTCCGGCTATATAAGCGGGGGTCATAAGCGACGGCGTACCTCCGCCGAAAAATATAGAAGAAAACTCCCTGCCTTCTGAATAAATCCCTGAATAATAATCGATTTCCTTTTTTAACGAGCTCAGGAAAGGGTCGATGTTACCAGAAGTAATAATAGAGTAAAAATCGCAGTAAATACACTTATGATCGCAAAAAGGGATATGTATGTATAGAGCCGAATCTTTCACAATGCCTCGGGAATCAGGATTATCTGTTAACTACATTTTATATCAATAAATATATAGATATGCAGCATATACAAAAACAACAAAATCCATCCGTGAAGCAGGTTATTTAAAATAAAAAAGGCTGCCTTGTGAGCAGCCTTAAAAACAAGCACTTTGATATTACATGAACATATAAAAAGCTGTAAGGCCTATGAACTGAGCATCAGAAGCAATACTTCCGAATTTAGCAAAGAAGTCGATTGATCCTTTTGCACCAACAGGAATCACATAACCAACACCAAATCCATAACCGAAATTTGAGTCACTGGCACTTACTTCCTGAGTTGTGGTTGTGCCGGTAAAGAAATTATAGGAAGGTATTGTTGTGGTGTATGAAGTAAAGTTTAATCCAAGCTGAGCTTCGCCATAAAAAGACGGATTAAAATAATATTTAACACCTGCAAGTACCGGGATAACTGACCAGTTACCGTAATCGAAGCTGAATCCTGATTCGGTTACGCTCTTACCGCTGAATACAATGTAACCAACCTGAGCTGTACCTACTACCTGTGGAGTGAATTCCAACTCACCCTGTACTAAACCGCCAAAACCAATACTGGTTACATCACCAAAACTTCCCATCGGGATACCAACAAAAGGACCAACTCCTAAATGGAATTTATCCTGTGCATGGTTGCTAACAGCAAAAACCATAACCAATACGACAATAAATGATAACAATTTTTTCATGTTCTGACTCTCCTAGTGTTAATGAAATAATGAACTTTTATTTAGGTCGTTTTTTAAATCTGAAATTTTGATTTGTGCTAAATTATTAACAATAATGTTCAAAGTAAACTGTTTTCTGGCAAAAAGGGCGTTTTTTTTTGACCGTAAAAAGGCTAATTACTTCCCGAAAATCCTTATGTTTAAGTCCTGAAAAAAAAGACTTATGAAACTACTTAGAAGACTATATGACTGGGTGCTGAGCTGGGCGGAGACTCCCTACGGGGGGATTGCCCTGTTTGTTCTTGCTTTTGCCGAATCATCATTCTTCCCTATTCCCCCTGATGCCCTGCTTATTGCCCTCGTTCTCGGTGCGAGGCGAAAAGCATTTAAATACGCTGCTATCTGTACAGCAGCCTCGCTTGTTGGCGGACTATTCGGCTATGCGATAGGACATTATATCTGGTGGACTCCAAACGGAGAATTTACTTCCGTGGCCGATTTCTTTTTCAGAAATATTCCCGGGTTCACCACTGAGGTTTTTTACAGGATTCAGAGCCTTTATAATCAGTATAATTTCTGGATCATCTTTACAGCGGGCTTCACTCCCCTTCCATATAAGGTTTTTACAATTTCCGCGGGTGCTTTCAATATTTTTTTCCCGATGTTCGTTGTAGCCTCGTTCATAAGCCGCGGTGCAAGGTTCTTTCTGGTTGCGGGACTAATCTGGAAATTCGGACCCCAGATAAAAAACTTTATCGACAAATATTTTAATTCACTGGCTATTGTGTTTACACTGCTCTTAATCGGCGGTTTCGTAGTAATAAGGTATCTTTTTTAATTGCCGCAATGAACGTTCCTTATCACGGTACGGCGGGGTTCAGATAGGTAAATTGTTGATGACAGTATATTGTTTTGAATATCAGCAGTGATTATATTTTTATATTCTTTCATTAATTGCAGAAGTATGATGAAATTTCCTGTATTTTTATTTTCAATCCTTGTTTTACTCACTATCCAAATCTCAGCGCAGGCGGATTACCAGCCTGTGAAATCATTTGACCCGGGACGGGATCCCTCAAAGGATCTGCAGGCTGCAATGACAGAGGCTCAGAAGACCGGGAAAAACATATTACTCGACGTAGGAGGTGAGTGGTGCATCTGGTGCCACAGGATTGATGCTTTCATTGAAGGACATGAAGAAATAAACAGTTTTCTCCATAATAATTATGTTGTAATGAAGGTTAATTACAGCCAGGAAAATAAGAATGAGGCTTTCTTATCAGCTTATTCGAAAATTTCAGGTTATCCTCACTTCTTTGTTCTTGATAAAGATGGGAAACTTCTGCATTCGCAGGATACAGGCAAGCTGGAAGCAGGGAAAGATTATAACCCCGAAAAATTTATGGCCTTTCTCAAGGTCTGGGCTCCTAAAGATTAATATTTAACCTGTCTTATCAATATCTCGCGGCTATGCTGCTCATAGCATATGGTACTTCATAACTTAAATCTATGTATACATTAGTGCGGTGCATCGGGAGATATGCTGCCTGAAAATTAACGTTTGGCCAGTAGCCTAGAGGGCAGCTTAATCAGAGCAGAAAAGAGTTCCAGTATACCGTCTACACTTATCCCGATAAGTTTGAATGGCAAAAGTATCAGCCATACAATGGGATAAATGATCAGTGCCACAAGGGCAAGGGGCCAGCAGAATAACAGCAGCAGAAGCCACAAAATAAATGTTTTCATTATATATTTCCTTCCACAAGCTCATAATCATGAAGCTGATCGAGCTGAAGAATAGTATCGCCTTCACCGTTAGTGGTATAAGCAAGTTTGTACCTCGCGTTCCAGATTATTTCATCGAACCTGTATGAGTACCTGATATGTACATTCTGGTTAAAACTTTCATCAAATCCTTTTATCAAGATCAATATTTCCGCATCGGTCTTTTCAAAATGTTCCCTGGTAAAATCTTTTAAAGGACTTTCATCATTTATGGGATGAACTACCGTCCAGCTCAGCGGAAAAAAGGAGATGAACGGGAGATCCAGTTTTAGATTATAGTACTTATGAATGAACTGCCCTTCCGATTTTTCAACAAGCATTAAAAGAAGTTTTGCCTCCAGATTCATTAAAACATTCGATCGTTTATTTGCAATTCTGAACTGAAGGCTTTTTCCATCCCTGAATGGAGCAATTATAGCATTATTACTAAATATAATTTTGGCGGAGGGTTTTGAGAACCTTCCATATAGTAATCCTGTAGCAAGCGCAAAACCCATTAGCCCGGTCATTGCTTCAAATGAAGCAACAAGGCTTGACACAATACTGCCCGGGAGTATCCCGCCATAGCCGACAGTGGTAAACGTCTGAACACTGAAAAAAAATGAATTCAAAAATTTTAAGAGTAAGCCGCTTCCGTCCGTCCCTTCAAGATTGTGAACACCGAGTGAAGTATAAGCTGCCGCAAAAACTACATTTACAAAAATGAATACTCCACTAAGCGCTGAAAGGAATGCCGGCCAGCTCATTGTTATTAATTGATGATAGATGTCGCTTACATTAAATCCGGCATTTGTACGACTCACATTAAATGAACCATCTTTATTTATTATTCGTTTCGTCCGGTTAGAATATTTTTCACCGAAGCCAGGATCATCAACCTGCTTGTACATATACTTCCCGTAAGTTATTTGGTAATAGGTAGAAATATAAAATTAAAGTTTCAGCAAAAACAGCTAAAAAGGCAGGAATACTTTAAAGGTTGATCCGGGATTTTCCTTCGTTCCGATCTCAGAAGGACTCACAACAGATATCTTTCCTCCATGCCTCATAATTATCTGTTTAACGATCGAGAGTCCCAACCCGGCTCCTTCATACCCTTTATTCTTTATGTTTGATGCCCTGTAAAAGTCCTTAAATATATTCTCCTGATCTTTTGCAGGAATCCCTACACCACTATCGGATATATGCAGGTCAATTCCGCTTTCAGTTTCTCCTATTAAAACACTAATTGATCCGCCTTTCGGGACGTATTTCACGGCATTTGACAGGAGATTGGAAACGGCCATTTCAAGAAGAAACTTATCACCTTTTACCGGGGTTCCCAGGATTCTGTCGTCTGTCAGCTTAATACTTATATTCCCGGCTTCAATTCTTCCCTTAAGCTTTTCAATAATGGAGCAGGTAATCTCTTTAATATCCACATTCTCCGGTGATATCCCGCTCATCAGCCTAAGTCGTGAGATTTTAAGAATATCATTTATCATTTCGATGGCTTCACTGGCTCTTTCCCTGGCCGACTGAAGCTTAAGCTCCACCTTCTCATCCAGTGGTCCCAGGTATTTCTGCAGAATCATTTCTATATAAGATTGAACTGCGGCTATAGGCGACTTAAGTTCGTGCACCACGCCAATGATATATTTCTGTTTTTCCTCTTCTGCTTTATTCAGCTTGTTTATCGTCTCTACCAGCTGCTGTTCATTAGTGTAAAGCTGGCGGGCAATTCTGTTGGTAAGAAGCACAATTACAAATATGAGAAAGATGAAAAATACTGCGAAGGTAATTACATAATTGAAATCAGTATAAAGCGGATATTTTAAAAATCCCGCTACAGAATGGTGGAAGAGTATTTCCTTGTATTCAAGCAAAACCAGGCTTGTAAAAACAGCGGCTATACAGAAAGCGATGCCGTAAACAACTGCCCCGGGCAGGATGAGACTGCCGATAATCATATGAAAAGCAAAAAGTAAAAACAGCGGCGATTCAATGCTTCCTGTAAAATAAACAAGCAGGAATAAAGCAATAATATCCAGAATCATCTGGATAAGCGAATGATGGATGGGATTGAAACTTTCGGCATCAGGCACCACATACCTTCGCAGATAATGCAGTACAACATTATATCCCAGAATACCAAAGGTTACCAATAGAATAGCGTTCTGCTGAACAGGTGAAAATTTAATGCTTATAATAAATTCTGAAACAAAAAGTACAAGCAGCAGCACAAGTGCAGCCCCGTACCTCAGTTTAATGAACCACAGGTTTCTCCCCCTGAGGGTTTTCCAGAATTCATCGTAATGATGAGCCCATGACGGAATAAGAGATATCATTTTACACCGGATAAAATGAGACTGCCGCGAAATATATTTTCACGACAGTCTCAAATTAATCATTTTATGAAATAAACCTGCCTCTTTTAGTATAATGTGTATGCAGCAATTTATGCGATAATTCGCTGCAGGGTCCTTCAGTGAGGAACTTTTCATATATATACTGAACGTGAGGGTTCTCATGAGATTTTCTGACAGGCAGTGAAGCCTCTTCTTCATAGATTGCCTGCGCACGTTTCTTTCTTATTTCAGAAGATGTAGGAATTGGCTGACCGCCGCCGCCAAGACATCCGCCGGGACAAGCCATTATCTCTACAAAGTGAACATCATTAAGTTCACCGCTGCGGAGCATTTCCATTACCTTCTTGGCGTTAGCTGTTCCATGAGCAACAATGAACTTAAGTTCAACACCTTCAAGCCATTTGTATGCTTCTACGCATCCTTCGAGCTTTACCGAAGCCTGTTTAACTCCGTCGAAACCACGGCATGGAATGATATCAAGATTTTCGAAAGGAACAGGACGGCCTGTAACCAGTTCATAAACAGTTCTCAAAGCAGCTTCCATTACACCTCCCGTTGCACCAAATATTAATCCGGCACCTGAAGCATCGCCGAACGGTTTATCAAAGCCGGATTTGGGCATCTCAGGCAGGTAGATTCCTGCCTCTTTGATCATCTGGGCCATCTCGCGGGTAGTAAGTCCAAAGTCGACATCCTTAAATCCCGAATCCTGCATTTCCGGTCTGTTGCATTCAAACTTTTTAGCCGAGCACGGCATCAGAGCCACCGTTACTATATCAGCGGGATCAACTTTTGCTTCCTTTGCATAAAAAGTCTTTATGATAGCCCCGAACATTTGCTGGGGTGATTTAGCCGATGAAAGGTAATCAAGGGATTCAGGGTAGAAGTGTTCAATAAACTTCACCCAGCCGGGCGAGCAGGAAGTAAACTGAGGCAGCTTTACAGTTTCATCTTTATCTACAAGAGCTTTTTTCAAGACGATTAAGCAGCTCAGTACCTTCTTCCATAATAGTAAGATCTGCGGTAAAGTTCGTATCGAATACCATGTCGAAACCTATTCTCTTTAATGCGGTATTCAGCTCGCCGGTAAATGAGTGACCCGGTTCCACACCGAATTCTTCACCGATGGCAGCACGCGGAGAAGGGGCTGTCTGGATTACTACATGCTTTTGAGGATCATCTATGGCTCTCCATATTTCATCCGAAGGGTCGTTTGCTTTCAGCGCTCCGGTGGGACACCTGTTGATGCACTGCCCGCAATTTATACATATAACATCAGCAAGCGGTTTATCAAGGAAAGTACCTACCTTTGTTTCATGTCCCCGGTTCAGGGCCTCAAGCACTCCAACTTCCTGGAGGTCAATACAGGTTCTGATACATCGTTTACAGAGAACGCACTTGTTCATATTTCTTATTACCGAAGATGAGGATCTGTCGACCGGATAACGCGGTTCCTGGATATGACCGAAAGTAAATCCATCAACTCCGTATTCCTTCGCAAGATCCTGCAGCTCGCAGTTTTGATTCCTTGCGCAGGCATAGCACTCGCCGTAATGTTCGCTAAGGAGAAGGTCAATGATATGACGCCTTGCTTTTCTAACCTGGGGGGTTGATGTGTGAATTTTAAGAGGAGATGTAATAGGAAATGAACAGGAGGTCTGTAATGTCTTCATTCCTTCCACCTCAACAACGCATACCCTGCATACACCCGCAATGCACAGATCTTCATGGTGACATAAAGTAGGTATATGAACCTGGTTCATTTTGCAGGCTTCCAGAATAGTTGTGCCAAGAGGAATTGAGATTTTTTTCTCATTTATTTCAACTGAAACCATTCCACCGATCGTTTCTTTTTCCCCCGAAGTCTTTTCTACCACAAAAGCCCTCTGGCTCTCGGGTGATCTGCTGTTATTATGCTTTTCCATTTTGCTTCACCTTTCCGTTTGTGTGGAATATTTCATCCTTAAAATTTTCGAGAATTGAAATAAAAGAATTGGGGGATGACTGACCCAGTCCGCATTTTGATGCAACCTGCATTGTCCTGCCAAGTTCCTTCAATGTATTGATGTATGAAAAAGTGAATTCTCCTTTTTCAATCATTTCAACACCCTCAAGCAGCTTAACGTTGCCTATCCTGCAGGGTGTACATTGTCCGCACGATTCTTCAACAAAGAATTCAAGGAAGTTTTTAAGCACCTTAAGCATATCACGCGTTTCATTGAAAACGATTATCGATCCGCCGGTTGCGGCATCTTCATAAGCGAGAACGCGGTCGAATTGAGATTTAGGGATGCAGACCCCGGAAGCGCCGCCGACCTGCACAGCCTTTGTATCCTTAGCTTCAACGATTTTAAGCAGCTGCTTTATGGAAGTTCCCCAGGGAAGTTCATAAACTCCCTGCCTTCCGCAGTCACCGGAAACTGAAAATAATTTAGAGCCTGTTGATTTATCCGTACCGAAATGCCTGAACCAGTCACCGCCTTTTACCGCAATGTGTGATACTGAGGCGAGGGTTTCAACATTATTAACGGAGGTTGGATAACCCATATAGCCCGTATTTACAGGGTAAGGGGGACGGTTACGAGGTTCTCCCCTGTTTCCCTGAAGGGATTCAATCAGGGCAGTTTCCTCACCGCACACATAAGCCCCCGAGCCCAGCCTTATGCTGATATCAAAGTTAAAACCTTTTTTACCTAGTATATTATCACCTAAAAGTTTATCGTCCCTCATCTTCATGAGGTATTCTTCAAGATATTCAAGCATATATTCATATTCACCGCGCAGGTATACAATCCCTGTCTTCGCGCCTGTTGTATATCCGCCTATAACCATCCCATCGAATACAAGCTCAGGGTATTCAAGCAGAAGAACGCGGTCCTTGAAAGTTCCCGGTTCGCCTTCATCAGCATTGCATACAATGAACTTTTTCTCAGCTTTGGCGGCTGCTGTAAGCATCCATTTGGTAGAAGTAGGGAACCCCGCACCGCCTCTACCTTTCAAGCCTGAAGATTTTAATTCAAAGAGAATATCTTCGCGTGATTTTGAGGTAAGCTGTTTTATCCCGTCTCCCCGGGTGTATTCAGAAAAGAGTACCGGTCCGGATCTTTTTTTAGTTGTGTAAGATGTATTCATTTCATTCTCCTACTTAATTTCACTGAGAATTTTTACCGCAGTTTCGGGATCAAGCTGAGTGTAAACCTTCTCATTTACCAGCATAGCAGGTCCTTCATCGCACATACCAAGACAATTGGTATGTTCAAGTGTAATACGGTTATCTTTAGTAGTTTCGCCGAATGAAATGCCCAGTTCTCTCTGAACAGCCTTTTCAACTTCCGCTTTACCTGACATTTCGCATGATATGGTTTTGCATAATCTCACGATGTTTCTGCCCTGCGGGTCTTCATGAAGGAATGAATAGAAGGATATTACGCTGTTCACCTCAACCGGGTGAATATTCAAAAGTCTTGCTGTTTCCTGCTGTGCAAATCCGGAAATGAAATGGTATTTCCTCTGGATGGCCTGCAGGATAGGCAGCAGTGCGGATCTGTCTGATCCGTATTTTTCAACAAAGGATTCAATATCCTCAGATAATTTATTTTTTTCAGAAATAAGCATGTCTTTACTCCTTCACTTTTTCGTGCAGAAGTTTTTCCACTTTTGCAATCAGTTCGTCAGGGGATATTGGTTTTTCCACGTATTCGTCAACAGGCACAATTTCACTTTTGCCGAATTCGAATCCTAATGCTTTTGAAACTGATGTATACATAATAACCGGAGTTTCAATTTTTTCCTTCCGTAATTTCTGTGCAAGGAAAAAACCATCATCCGGTTCATTCATCATAACATCGAGAATGATAAGATCAGGTTTCTGATCTATGATCAACTTGTACCCGTCGTCCGGATTCTGAGCTGTATATACCGCATAGCCCTTAGAAGTAAGTACTATCTTGCTCACATCCAGGATGTCGGGATCATCATCTATTATTACTATTTTGATCATTATTTGTCCTGTTTTAGTTTTTAGCTTAATACTGGATCTTTTTCGATACCAATATTTTTTTTATACTTCTTTAGAGGGAAACAAAGCCTGAAAGCCGTTCCCTTTCCAAATTCTGAATCAGCGTTTATTTCACCACCGTATGACTCAACTATTTTTTTAACTATTGATAATCCCAGTCCCGTACCGCTTATATTTTTTGTCAGCTCATTCTTAGCGCGGTAGAATTCCTGGAATAGTTTTTCCTTTTCTGAATCTTTCAGACCTATACCTGTATCCGTTACTTCCGCAAGGAGGTTATGTTCCGATTCTATTATCGTTATGCTGATAGTGCCGTTATCACGGTTATATTTTATACCATTGCTGATAAGGTTGGTAAATATCCTGGTCATTTCGTCTCTATCTGCCCGGAATTCATTTCCAGTTTCCTCAAACTTTTTAACTATGCTGATATTTCTCTTCTTTATTTCTGAATCGAAGAGTTCAAGAACGGAATTGATAATCTCTTTCAGGCAAAGCGGCTCTATTTCCCGCTTAACAGTTTTAAGTTCCATCCTGCTGATATCAAGCAGATCATTTACCATTTTCAAAAGTGAATCAAGGCGCAGCATAGAACGTTTCATATATGATTGACTTTGTTCCCTGCTCACAGGGTAATTTTCATCTGTAAGGAGAGTAAGATAACCGTATACCGCCGCCAGCGGGGCCTTAAGTTCATGTGAAACCATTGAAACAAACTGCGATTTCAAATGCTCTATTCTCTTCAGCTCGGTAATGTTTTTTATTGTGACCACAACACCGGCCAGCGAGCCATCCGGATGAGGAACAGCAGAAGAGGTGGCTTCTACAAAAAGTTCACCTTCTCCTTTTAATTCTATCTGTTCAGAAAAAGATTTGCGTTCAAATTCTTCTGACTTCAAAATTTTCTCTATCAGAAGAGCAATCCGGGGATGAATTTTGTCGAGAGAATTTTTTTCGATCTCGAGGAGCCGGGGATTGAAATACCTGGCGAGCGCAGGGTTGTACAAAACGGTTTCACCATTCTTATTAACCACAAAGACACCGTCGCTAATCGAATTGATTATGGTATTTAACCTTGTCTTCTCGAATGCCACCTCGAGCAGTCTTTCTTCACGTTCCTTTTTCCACTTTTCAGTTTCAAGAAGCAGTAATCGCCTTGTATAGCCTTCGTTTAACCGTTTCAGAAGTTCTTCAGGAGTAAACGGCTTCAATATATAACCGAAGGCCCCTGCCTTTGTTGCTTCAATTGCCGTCTCATAACTTGCATAGGCAGTTGCAACGAAGCATACAGTGTTCGGGTAGACGGCCAGTATTTCATTAAGAACCTGGATCCCGTCATAGTCAGGCATCCTGAGGTCTATAACAGCAAGGTCAAACTCAGAGGATTTTCCTATGCGGATTCCCTCAGTTCCGTTTTCAGCTGCTTCAACAAAATATCCTTCTGCTTCAAGCAGTCTTTTTGTCCCGGTTCTTAAACCTTTCTCATCATCAACAAGCAGCAGCCTGGGACATACTTTGTTTTCCATTAATGTTCTTTCACGGCTATATAATCTTCAATTTTCTGGACAAGGTCATCAATAACTACAGGTTTATTTATTATTTCGTCGCACCTGATCCATTCCTTTTCCTCCGCCGTTCCTGCCCCGAACTTAAAGCCGGTTACGTAAGTAGCGGACGTAAGAACAAACACGGGAATGTTTTTTCCGGCCGGATCATTCTTGATGCGGTAGCTTAGTATGAATCCCGAATCGTATTCCTCCATAATCAGGTCAATTACTGCCGCGTCAGGTTTTTCTTTCTGAAATAATTCCCAGCCTGATCCGGCATTATCGGCCGAAACAACCTGGTAGCCTCTTGCCTCAAGCATCACCTTATTCTGCTCAAGCAGATCAATATCATCATCAACAAGCAATATTTTTCTTAACTGTGAGCCCATCAATTCACCTCAATATTTTCAATATTCTCATTCAGAAGTTTCCTCTGAAGTTTAACTGTAACTTTTGTTCCTTTCCCCTCTTCGCTCTGAAACTCGATATGCCCTCTATGCATTTTTACAATGCCGTAGGTAATTGCAAGTCCCAATCCTGTTCCTTTACCCATCTTCTTGGTTGTAAAGAAAGGAGTAAATATTTTTCCGAAGTTCTCCCTTTTAATTCCGCAGCCTGAATCTTCTATTTCAGTAACCACGTTATCTTTATCCTCATTCACCGTGATCACCAGTTTCTTAACCTGGCTATCCTCCATCGATTCACATGCATTATTTATAAGGTTCAGGTACACCTGTTTCAGCTGATCAATATCGCCTTCAATAAAAAGACTGCCGCCGGTCATACCGCAGGTAACTGTTATCTCTTTATATGCGGGATTAACCTTAACTGATCTCAAAATACCATCAAGAAAGTTTTTAATGTTTATCCTGCTGATATTCGGCTTGCCCTGGCGTGCAAAGTTCAGCAGGTTGGCAACAATATTTTTGCAGCGGTTTGCCTCTTCAATAATCAGATTTAAATCATCAACAGGCTGACCGCTTTCAACCTTCTCAATAAGCTCTTTCTTTAGTATAGAAGCATAAATCATTATCGTACCAAGGGGGTTATTTATTTCGTGAGCAACCCCCGCTGCCAGCTGGCCGATTGACGCCAGCTTTTCAGCAGTCCGAAGCTGTTCCTGGGTACTCTGCAGATCGTTGTAGGCTTTTGCAAGCTGGTCGATAAGGAGAGGTAGACACATTTCTTTTTCAGCCAGACCCTTGGCAATAGCTACTGCGAATTCTCTGCAGGATACATATCCGCAGGCTCCGCAGTTTAATTCATCCCGGGCGGTATATTTATTTATCTCAGCCAGTATCTCTTTTATTTTTTCTTCCCCGGGGTAGGGTTTCCTCTGGTTTCTTACTGAAAAAGTTCTTGTAAGATCGATATCCCTTGCATTGTAGATGCTGCTTTTCCATTCCTGTTTATCTACTGTATTGATCTTCTTTTCAATGTATTTTATAACCTTTTCCCGGCGTGAATAGTAGTTAAGGTCGGTATCTATAGCAGGACCGCTGATGCAGCCTTCACAGAATAGAACATCAGCAAATTTGGCATTTATATGGCTGCTGGAAATCTCATTTACAAGTTCAAGAAGTTTAGGTTTTCCTTCAACAGCAATGATATCCTCAGCAAGTATATCTCCCGGTATGCTTGCCGTCTTCAGCAGTCCCCCTGCAAGAGGGAACGATTTGCCCAGATAAGCATGGGGAGGATCAAAATCAACTTCATCAAGTTCATCGAAGTTGATATGCCGGGAGGTGAAAATTTCCTTGAGCTCGGTAAAAGTAAGAACAGCATCAATAACACCTGCAACTTCTTCCGATACTGCTTCCTGTTTTTTAGCTACACAGGGTCCTATAAAAACAATCGGATTATCGCTGCCGTAGAGATGTTTAAGATATTTCCCGACGGCTATCATAGGGGATACTATCTTTGCCAGGTTCGGTACTAGTTCCCCGTAATATTTTTCTATATAATTAATGACTGCAGGGCAGGCGGAGCTTATTAAAGTTTTATTTTCATTTTTCTGAAATTCTTTATAATAAAGATCACTTATCAGGTCAGCTCCGAAAGCTGTTTCTATAACTTTGCTAAAGCCTATCCTGCGCAATGCTGCCGGCACCTTCTCGTAATCTTCAGGGAAAGAAGCAGCGAACGATGGGGCAACAATGGCAAAGGCATTTCCTTCAGGAATAAGCTGGTCCATTACTATTTCGATATCAGACTGAATTTTCTTAGCGTTCTGAGAACAAACCTTAACACAATGTCCGCATACTATGCACCTTTCGCTCATAACGGCAGCCTGGCCGTTAACTACCTTAATAGCCTTGGCGGGGCATTCCCTTATGCACGAATAGCATCTTTTACATTTATCACTTATTGTGCTTACAATTCCGCTGTTCATAACAGTCTGTTCTAAACCTTCTTCCTATCAAAATATTTTGTATGCAGTATCGAATGTGCTTTTTCGCTGTTCGGTTCACCAAAAAATTCTTTGTAGAGAGTCTTTACTGATAAGTTATTGTGGGAACTCCGGGATGCTGCGTTTTCATCCAGCCTGTAAAGAGCTTTCATTCTGCCTATAACTCTGGCCGGATCCTGGTGGATAGGCTGACCTCCGCCGTTTACGCATCCGCCGGGACAGGACATAACTTCAATAAAATGATATTTACTTTTACCTGCCCTGATTTCGTCAAGGATAGGCCTTATATTACCAATCCCATTAACAACAGCTACATTAAGTGTAAGTTCACCTATCTTAATGGAAGCTTCTTTTATACCGCTGCTTCCCCGTACGGCTTCAAACTCCGGCTTATTACATTCTTTACCTGTAAGCTGATAAAATGCTGTCCTTAAGGCTGCCTCCATGACCCCGCCAGAGGTTCCGAAGATCGCTGCAGCTCCCGTAGATTCTCCTAAAGGATTATCGAAGTCTTCACCCGGCAGATCCTCGAATTTTATTCCCGCTATTTTAAAGAACCGTACCAGTTCCCTTGTTGTTAATACTGCATCAACATCGTGCATTGAGTGCTCTGAAAGCTCTGCGCGGGCCGATTCATATTTTTTAACCGTACAGGGCATTATTGAAACAACGTATATGTCTGAAGGATCTATCCCCATTTTATGGGCATAATATGTTTTAAGAACAGCGCCCTCCATTTCGTGCGGCGATTTACAAGTGGAAATATTTTCCAGCAAGTCGGGGTAATTCATTTCTGCAAATTTAACCCAGCCGGGACAGCAGCTTGTAAACATCGGAAGAGGCTTCTTCCCGGATTTTATTCTGCTGATCAATTCACCTGCTTCTTCCATAATTGTGAGGTCAGCAGCGAAGTTTGTGTCAAATACTTTTTTGAAGCCAAGTCTTCTTAACGCGGTTACCATTTTGCCCGTTACATCTGTGCCGGCGGGGAAATTGTATTTCTCCCCCAGGGTAGCACGCACAGCGGGTGCTATCTGAACTATCGGATACTTTTTCCTGTTATTTAGCGCCGCTGAAACTTCTTTAAGAGAACTTTTTTCCCGTAATGCTGCTGTGGGACAAACGAGGATACACTGCCCGCATAAAATGCAGTCACTTATGTTTATCCCTTTATTATAAGGTGTGGTAACAATGCTCGTAAATCCCCTCCCCGTAAAGTCGATTGCTCCCACTTTCTGAATCTCATGACAAACACGGACGCATCTGCCGCAGAGAATACATTTTGCGGGATCACGTTCTATAGAGGCACTGGAAACGTCAATAGCATGACATTTTGATTCACCCGAGAACCTGTGTTCCCTTAAACCATACTGCTCCGCGAGATCCTGCAGTTCACAATTTTTATTGCGGACGCATATAAGGCAGTCCTGCGGATGGTTCTCAACAAGCAGTTCAACTATGGTTTTTCTAGCTCTTCTTACCCTTGGAGAATCACAATTTACAACCATTCCTTCTGAGACAGGGTAGGAGCATGAAGGAACCAGTCCCCTCTGACCATCAACTTCAACAGAGCAAATCCGGCATGCCCCTGAGGGGATAAGTCCTTTTAAATGACATAAGGTCGGTATGGAAATTCCCACGGAAGAGGCCGCATCGTATATAGTCATTCCGGGTTCTGCTTTTACAGTTAGATTATTTATTGTAAGTGAGACCATATTTTTTCAATTTATTTCAGTTAACATTTATTGCTTTAAATCTGCAGGCTTCGAAACACATACCGCATTTAATGCACTTGTCTTCAATTATATAATGCGCTTTATTCTTCTCTCCGGCGATAGCTTCAACCGCACACTTGCGCACACAAACACCGCATCCATTGCATATTGAATTATCAATTGTGAAAGTAAGGAGCTCTTTACAGACGCCTGCAGAGCACTTTCTATCATAGAGATGTTCTTCATATTCCTTTTTGAAATACTGCAGTCCGGAAAGGACTGGGTTCGGGGCCGACTGTCCCAGTCCGCACAGTGAAGTATCCCGGATAACATCAGCAAGCCGCTGAAGATGAACTATTCCTTTGAACCGTCGGAGCTGATCCCGTTTGTTCTTTGAATTTTTATAACTGACAGGAATCCGTTCAATTATTTCCAGCATTCTTTTCGTTCCCTCACGGCATGGAACACATTTTCCGCATGATTCATTCTGGATAAAGGTCAGGAAATACCTGGCAACATCAACCATACAGGTATCTTCATCCATTACAACAAATCCGCCCGAGCCCATCATAGCACCTACCTGTTTCAGCGATTCGTAATCGACGGGAGTATTTATCACGCTGTCGGGCAGGCAGCCGCCGGAAGGTCCGCCTATCTGAATAGCCTTAAATTTTTTATCATCGGGAATTCCTCCGCCTATATCAAACACAATTTCTTTCAGCGTAGTACCCATCGGAACTTCTACAAGTCCCGTGTTTTTTATTTTACCGCTAAGAGCAAAAACCTTAGTGCCTTTACTGGTTTTTGTACCGATTGAGCTGAACCATTCCGAACCGCGGGAAATTACTGCCGGCACGTTGGCGTATGTTTCCACATTATTTATAACAGTTGGTTTGCCCCAGAGGCCCGAGTCGGTGGGGTAAGGGGGACGGGGATTAGGCATTCCTCTTTTGCCTTCAATCGAACCGATTAAGGCTGTTTCTTCACCGCAGACAAATGCTCCGGCTCCCTTTTTAATCTTCAACTCAAAAGAAAAACCGCTGTTAAGGATGTTTGTTCCCAGTAGTCCGTACTGACTGCATTGTGTTATTGTGTTTTCAAGCCTTTCAATGGCAAGCGGATATTCCGCACGGCAGTAAATAAATCCTTTAGAAGCACCCATAGCGTAAGCCGCTATAAGCATACCCTCAACTATTCTGAATGGATCACTTTCAAGAACGGACCTGTCCATAAAAGCACCCGGGTCGCCCTCATCAGCATTGCAGACGAGGTATTTCTGATCTGAAACTTTGGTTCTTGCCAGTTCCCACTTTTTAGCCGTGAGAAAACCCGCACCACCCCTTCCACGGAGACCGCTGAGCATTACCTCATTTATAACGGCATCGGGACTCATTAACCTGAGTACTTTATCCAGAGCCTTAAACCCGCCTGCATTGATATATGAATCAATTGAGGCTGGATCTATAATCCCGCAGTTTGCAAGGACAATCTTTACCTGCTTCTTAAAAAAATCATTTTCGTTTATGGATAAAAGATTATTTTCTGATTCTCCGAATTTTCCAAGAAGATTTTCGTGAAATACTTTCTTCTCAACCAGGGTGCGCTGAATAAGTTTGGGTACCAGCCGGGGTGTAATTTCACAGTATGATACCCTGTCCTCCCCGGGAAGTTTGATATCAACAATTACTTCTTTTGCGCAATAGCCGATACAGCCTGTTGAGATTATTTCAGCAGCCAGGTTTAACCTGGTGAGTTCTTTAATAACAGCCTCTTCAACTTTAGCAGCTCCTGCCGCAAGTCCGCATGTTCCTTTGCCTATAAATATTACAGGCAGTTCATGCTTCTTAAAAGACAATCTGTCATTGCAGGAGTTTACCCGTTCCATGCATTCATCAGAAGTATGGCAGAGGGGACCTTTTGAACAGCAGCTGATGAAAAGTTCGCAGGGAGTTACGGGCGTATGAGTACACTCAGCGCAGCATTTTTCAATATAACTTTTCATAATGCCGCCTCCGTAACTGCTTCCTGTTTAGGCGCCGCAGGCTTTGCAGTTATTTTTTTAAGCAGCCCGGGTATATCTTTTACAGACAGTCTTCCGAAGTACTCATTATTGATAGTAATTACGGGGGCAATACTGCATGCACCGATACAGTTTACAACCTCAATAGTAAACTTTTTATCCCTTGTGGTTTCACCAGCTTTAATATTCAGGGTTGATTCCAGTGCGTAGAGTATATTGGCGGATCCCTTAACATGACAAGCTGTACCCCGGCAGACCCGGATTACATTTTCTCCTAAAGGAACCAGTCTGAACTGGTTGTAAAAGGTAGCAACACCGTAAACCCTGCTTAACGGCAGGTTTATAAAATCAGCAGTTTCCTGCAGTTCGTTTTCAGGCAGATAACCGTATTTTTCCTGAATATCCTGTAAAACTGGTATAAGGCATGTCCGGTCGCCCGGTTTATATTTGCTGAATATATTATTTTCCATGTTTTCAAATCAGTGAGCGTAAGTTTTTGAACGTTTTTTCCATTCACGGTCAGCCTCATCGAAAGGCTGAAGCGCCCTCGGGATAGCTCCGTGTATGTATGATATAATAATCCCGTAGCTGACTACAGGAACATCCATCAGCCTGGCTTCATTCAGGCGTAATTGCATCATCTTTCTCGACAGCATACAGGCTCCGCAATGAATGATAAGGCTGTACTGTGAAAGATTTTCAGGGAAATCATAACCCTGGACGAAGTCAATTTCCAGGTTCTTTTTGGTATGAAGCCTTAGCCAGCGAGGTATCTTCACCTTCCCCAGATCATCTTCCCTGTCATGATGAGCGCATGCTTCAGCGATAAGGACTTTATCACCGTCTTTAAGCTCATCAATTCTTTTTAATCCTTTAATAAAAGTTTTAAGATCGCCCTTATGTCTTGATGTCAGAATAGAAAATGTAGTCATCCTGACATCTGCGGGAACATTTTCGACCGCATGCAATACAGCCCGGCTGTCTGCAACAACCAGGTCCGGTTTGGACCTAAGGGAGGTAAAAGCAAGCTGTAGTTCTGTATCTTTAACTATCAGCACTACTGTATCCTTCTCCAGTGCTTCCCTAATAGTTTGTACCTGGGGAAGTACAAGTCTGTTCTTCGGAGCTCCGAGGTCAACAGGAACAACGAGAACAACAATATCACCCCGGCTGACCAGCCCGTCTAAGAGGGGTGGATCATTATTCGGGGAAAGGGTTCTGATAATTTTCCTTTTAAGTGATTCAATACCAACCCCCAGCTTACAGGATATCTCATAATGGACGGCACTAAGCAGTTTGATTTCTTCGAGAAGATCTGGATTTATCCCAAGTTCTATTTTATTAGCAGCGATAACGAAGGGAACTGATATTTTATCGAGGTAATTAAGCAGTTTATATTCTTCTGTTGATAATGTTCGGGTTGCATCAACAACAACTACAGCAAAATCGGCTCCTGAAATTGCTTTTATGGTCCTGCTTATTTTTTTGCCTTCAAGTTCACCGCAGTCATCTATTCCGGCGGTATCAATAAGAAGAACCTGGCCATATGGAAGCAGTTCCATTGTATTTTTGACGGGATCGGTAGTTGTGCCCGGAACTTCACTGACAGAACTTAAATCCTGTCCTAGAAATACATTTACGAGCGACGACTTCCCTGCATTTCTTCGACCCACAAAAACAATCTGTTTTCCAAACAAAGCGTTTTCCATTAAAATTCTCTCCCCAAAGAATCTTTTTCAGCGTACATAAAATCTCCTGGAAGTATATGGGCAAAAAGCGTTCCATCCTCAACTATTAATAGAATCACATTTTAACCGTGAAACTAAAATAACAGTGTTAAACGAGTGTTGAATCTTTATATAGTGAGTTTCTCTAATCGAAAAGCAGATTCTCTTTAGTAAGAAAAAGAAACTGATATCCCAACCAAATCCTCGTGAGGATCAATTACCGTGGATGGATGCAGCAAAGCCTAAGCGGAGCACATATTTTGTGTGATTGAATCCGACTGCAGACGCTACTGCCTGTTATCTGTGGTCATAATCATCTCTTAATTTTGATAAAATTAACATTTTGCCGGTAAAATTTGAGGATAAAAAATGGCTGAAATAAAAATCCAGCGTAAACAAAAATCTCCCTGGCCGTGGATAATTGGGATTATAATACTGGCAGGGTTTATCTGGTTTATACTTACCTATGTTTATATGCCTGATAATGATAATAACGATGTTCTTTCAGGCGACAGCACGTACACAGGCGAAAGATACCAGGCACCGGTTGATACAGTAAATGAAGTAAATGATTTTGTTGAGTATGCAAGGGATACAACGCAGAACGTTTCACCCAGGCGATATACGGAACAAGGACTCATCAAACTGCAGTCCGCTCTCAGCTATGTTGCGGATCGTACTGACTCAGCTAAAACGCGGTTTAACGGCGCGATCGATTCCCTCGATAGAGCTGTTGTAAAAATTGATACTTCTTCCCGGAATTACCTCGGCCAGGTGAAACCTGCTTTTTCAGCTGCGGTAAGAGCTATTGAATCGATCCGTGCAGATGTCTCTGCTAGCGGCACTGATAATTTGCGGCGTATTGAGTCAAACATCGACACAACAAAATCGCTTGAAAGTCAGCTTAATAAGATAAAAAGATTTTTTGCTGAAGCAGGAAATGAACTTCAGCAGGTAAAATTATCACACGAATACTCACTTAATAAAAGAACATATTAGTTTTTAGAATGTATAGAATTACAGGAGGTTCCTATGAGTTCCGATGAAAAAAGACTTGAGCCAGGGTTGTACAGGTTGTCAGATCTAACAGATTACGAAGTTGCTGACAACGATCCTGACGTAAGAGGCTGGAATGTATTAAGTGCTGACCGGAAGATGATTGGAAAGGTAAACGAAATGATAGTTGATCTTGATGCAATGAAAGTTCGTTATCTGGATGTGATTATAAATAATGAGATAAGCGATGCCGGAACTAACGAAAGACAACTGCTGATACCCATAGGCGCCGCTGAACTTGATGAAAAGGATGACATTGTAAGAGTAAATGATATTGAGACAGTAACCTTGCTGAAGCTGCCGGCTTACCAGGGAGGCTCGATCAGTAGGGATTACGAAAGAGATTTGAGAAGAGGTCTGAATCCTGACTATAAAGATGAAGCCGAAGAAGATTTTTACAAAGACGATCTTTATGATGACAGCAGATTCTACAGAGCGAGGAACCGAAACCTCTACAGGCTTGGGGAGCTTGATAAATCTGATGTACTAGGACAAAATCCTGACATCCGCGGATGGGAAGTAATAACTTCAGACAATACAAGACTCGGAAAGGTTAATGAACTTATTGTTGATAGAAGAAAAAATAAGATAAGATACCTTGATATTGATACTATGGTGCCGGGCCGTAATTACCTGGTACCGATTGGACTGGCATCTCTCTCTTACGAAAAAGAAAGAGTGCTTGTGGATATAAATGACAGTGATCTGAAAACATACCCCGTCTTTTCAGGAGGAGAAGTTGACCGTAATTACGAGAACAGGCTTCAGAATTCCCTTAAGAGAAACACTCAGGAGGAAAAAAACGCCGACTATTACAGTCATAAGAATTATGATGATTCCCGTTTCTTCGGACCGCGGTCATAAATAAATAGTTCTAAATCAGATAAATCTTTTTATACAGCCTAAATAAACTTTTTACTTTCCCGATATTTTTTAACTTTGTGGAAATTTTTTCCACAATTTAAACACCGGGTATATAGTTTGGCTGAAAAAAATAAACACAAGACAAAGGGGTCGTGGAATTTTCCGGGTGCGTTCTGGACAGCAAACCTGGTAGAACTGTTCGAAAGGGCGGCTTACTATGCAGTTTTCATCGCAATCACACTCTATCTTTCAAGGGTAGTAGGTTTTGATGATATTGAAGCCGGATGGATCGGGGGCATATTCGCTGCAGGTCTTTATTTTCTGCCGCCTTTCACAGGAGCATACGCAGATAAAATCGGGTTCAGAAATGCAATTCTCCTTGCTTTCAGCCTTTTAACTCTTGGCTATTTCACCCTGGGCGCACTGCCTTATAAAGCTACTGTACTTCCGGCCCTCGTTGTTTTAATGTTCGGCGGCTCATTCATAAAATCTATCATTACCGGAACTGTAGCTAAAACAACCAACGAAGAAACAAGAGCCAGGGGATATTCAATATTTTACGGAATGGTAAACGTCGGTGCTTTCCTGGGTAAAACTTTCGCTTATCCGTTAAGACTCACCTGGGGAGTTGAATCAATAAATTTTTATGCTGCAGTAATGACGCTTCTGGCTTTCATAGTAGTTTATATTTTTTATAAAAATGTTAATGTGGATGGTGAAGGCAAAACTTTCGGCGAAGCCTGGAGAGGATTCGTAAGAGTAGTTACAAATGTCCGACTGCTGATATTAATTTTCATTGTTACAGGTTTCTGGATAATACAACATCAGCTTTATGCAACAATGCCTAAGTATGTTTTACGTACTGTAGGAGAGCATGCCTCACCTGAGTGGATTGCCAATGTTAATCCTTTTGTGGTAATGATATCAGTAGTATTTATAACCAACCTGATGAAGAATGTAAAAGCTGTTTCATCAATGACGGTGGGAATGTTCCTGATGCCGCTATCGGCGCTGTTGATGGCTTCAAGTCCCGTGCTTGAATCTCTTACCGGTCAGTCAGTCTCTATTTTCGGATTGTTTACCGCACACCCGATAACGGTAATGATGATATGCGGAATAATCGTGCAGGGATTAGCGGAATGTTTTATTTCTCCGCGCTACCTGGAGTATTTCTCGCTTCAGGCACCCAAAGGCGAGGAAGGGCTTTACCTGGGTTTCAGTCATCTTCATTCTTTCCTCTCTTCAATACTGGGTTTCGGTATTTCAGGGTATCTGCTTACAGCATATGCTCCCGACCCCGAATTCCTTACTCCGGAACAAATGGTGCATGCATATGACCATGCACATTATATATGGTACTACTTTGCGGTAATTGGAATAACAGCCGCTGTTGCGCTTCTGCTGTACCGCTGGATACTTAACCGGGAAGCCTCTCCCCGTGAAGGACTGGTATAAGAAAAAGGTTTTCTTTAAACGGAACATTGTGGCATAGTTCTTCAGCGAAAAGGAAAGAGGATTGTAAAATCTATGAATTACAGGATTACGGAAATTCCGGGGGACTCAAAAGAGATATCAGAGATGTCGGTTTCTCTCCATGCCGATCTTGAGCTAAGGTACGGTAAAGGCAGCATTGAAGAATTTGTTGAAGAAAATAAATTCATGATAAAATTTTATGCGGCTGTAGATGAGGATGGAAATGCTGCGGCATGCGGGGCGCTGAGAGAATTTGATGGTGATACGGCTGAGATAAAAAGGATGTATGTAAAAGATGAATTTAGGGGACGTGGTTTATCAAAGCTAATTCTGAAGCAGCTTGAGGAAACAGCGTTGAAGCTGAATTACAGCAGGATAGTTCTGGAGACAGGACTGAAGCAGCCTGAAGCAATGAACCTCTATGAAAAATACGGGTATACAAAGATTGAACCCTACGGCAAGCATAAAGATGACCCCGATAGTGTATGTTATGAGAAGCTGCTTCGATAAACATCCGCTTCGGCTATCAATCCCCCACGAACCATCATCCCCCTGGTTCAATGCCGCATCGCGGCAACACGTTAATAGAATCCATCCCATAACCTCGTAGAGATCCGTTTTTCCAACCTCGTAGAGGATCCATTATCTATACTAACAATGTCCTTCTACAATGACCTCATTCCCATATCTTCCATTATTGAGGCTCCGATTTAACAGTCGGGTTTGTAGCCTGTTCAACCCCCTCGGCAATCTGGGGCAGAATTCCCATGTTCCTGTATATCGGTCTTACCAGATCTCTTATCAAAGGCAATTTAACCAAATAGAAAACAGCACTCGTAAGACATACAGCACCACTGGCTAAAATAGCCGCAGGCGCCCCGATACTGCTTCCGAGTCCACCCGCTATAAGACTCCCAAAGGGGCTCATACCCCTGAAGGCCATTGAGTAAAAGCTCATTACTCTGCCCCGTTTATTCTCCTCAGATAATGTTTGAAGAAGCGTATTGGTTGAAGCGATATGAAGCATCATACCCAGGCCTGCTGCAGCCATAATCACTATTGACACGGCAAAAATGCGGGAAAATGAAAAAGCAACAAGACTAATACCGAAAAGCAATACGGCAATCCCTATAAGTTTTCCAAGTCCCAGTACATTTTTTTTGTTAAGCAGGTAAAAGGCCCCAAGCAAAGCCCCCGAACCGTAAGCACTCATAAGAAAGCCGAAGGTACCTGCATCTCCTCCAAGATATTCTTTTGCAATAACAGGAGCAAGCAGTGTAATTGAAGTGCTCACAAGGCTTACTATACTTAATAATACGATGAGGTAACGGATTGGAGCAAAGCCGAAAGTATAACTGAATCCCTCCGATAATTGTTTGAAAACATTAGACTGTCTGAACTTTATTTTTACTGGTTCAACCTTCATTTTTAATAATGATACGACAACAGCAGAAAAGCTTAAAGCATTTATGAGGAAACACCAACCCTCTCCCGCGGTAGCTATAAGTATTCCCGCAATCGAGGGACCGACAAGCCTGGCTGCATTCACCATTGAAGAATTAAAGGCGATAGCATTACCGAGATCCTCCTTCTTATTATCAATCATCTCAACAACAAAAGCCTGCCGGATGGGCATATCGAATGCGTTAATAATTCCCAGGATTATGCTGAGAACAATGAGCTGCCAGATTTGTACAGCTTCGGTGAAAACAAGAAAAGAGAGAATAAGCGCCTGCAGCAAGGCAAGTGACTGGGTATACAGAAGGAGTTTGTGACGATTAGCTTTATCAGCCAAAACTCCAGCGAAGGGTGCGATAACAAACAAGGGCAGCTGTCCGGAAAATCCGACGATACCCAGCATAAAGGCAGAGTTGGTAAGACGGTAGACAAGCCAGGTAACTGCAACCTGCTGGATCCAGGTTCCAATAAGCGACAGACTTTGTCCTGATACAAAAAGTCTGAAATTCTTATGGCTTAATGCCCGGAAAGCTAATTTAAAATTATTCTTCGGGAAGTTCATTCATCTGAATTAAACATAATATCGGGGAACAATATAACACAGACAGGCATCAAAAAAATTGACAAAAGGTACTACAACGATCCAATTTTTACCAGGTTGGTTTATGATTGCAATATTTAAGCGGCAGTTATGAAAGCTTTGCGGAAAGGGATTCTTAAATATGGATGAAGTAACTTCATTCACTGATGGATTGTGTTAGCCAAAAAATAAGGTTATATTAAACCAAGAATTTCAAATATGAGGTTAAAGATGGAAACCTTAAACCTCCCCTTCCTCCGGAACCAACTAACCGAACGCAGAGAGCGGCTGGAGAGCAGTGCAAAAAATCTTACCGAACCCCTAAAAATATACCGTCTCCTGCAGCAGATAGACAGAACCCTTGAAAGAATTGATAAAGGTTCATTCGGCATTTGCGAAGTTTGCCATGATCCTATTGAACCATCAAGGCTGGCGTTTGACCCAATGATATCTGTTTGTCTCGATCATCTAAACAGTGAACAGCAGCGGGCGCTGGAGCAGGATCTTGAACTGGCAGGAAGGGTGCAGCGGGGACTACTCCCCAAAAACAACATCAATCTAGACGGATGGGAGTTCAGTTACCGTTATCATCCCGCGGGAATAGTCAGCGGTGATTTCTGCGACTTCATACAGGGGGAGAATAACACGTTCTTTTTTGTCCTTGGTGATGTATCAGGCAAAGGGATTTCTGCCTCACTTATGATGTCGCAGCTTCATGCTCTTATCCGGAGCTTTCTCACATTTGGACTCCCCCTTCATGAAATTGTAAGAAGAACAAACAGGCTTTTCTGCGAAAGTATCCTTTCTAATAATTATGCAACAATGGCTTTCGGGAAAGGCACTTCCGACGGCGTAATAGAATTCTGCATAGCCGGACATAATCCTCCGGTCCTTCTGAAAAAAAATAATATTACTAAAATAAAAGCTACCGGTATTCCTGTTGGCTTATTCTGCGGATCAGAATACGGAGTATGCAAATATTCAATGGAACCCGGTGATACTGTCCTGGTTTATACAGACGGACTTACAGAATCATTTTCAGGAGGAGACGAGTACGGAGAGGGACGGCTGATAGAAAGCTATATTAAATCCGGTGAAGAAACTCCTGAACTTATTCTGGATAAATTGTTCAGCGAACACAGCACTTTTATGAAAGCGGCAAAAGCTACTGATGATATAACTGCCGCGATATTAAAAAAAGTGTAAACTTCCGGGAGAAACAATGAGATTCTGTTTAACCCTTAACCTGATGGTGTGATATCCCGGCGTAATTAGTGTTATCATCGTATTTCAGAACGTTTTCAGAACGTTTTCAGATCGTATTTCAGATGCTTTGTGGATAGTAGGTAAGTAGTAACCAGGTAGTAGTTTCGACAAAAGTTATTATCAAATGGAAACCCGTAAACAATTTGTAAACGTACCTTGCGATGGCTGCACCCTCTGCTGCCAGGGAGATGCAGTAAGGCTGCTTGAAGAGGATGACCCTAAAAGTTATCTCACCGAACCTCACCCCTCCATACCGGGAGCTTTGATGATAGCACACAAACCCAACCGCGACTGTATCTACCTCACCGATAACGGCTGCAGTATACATGATCATGCACCGGCTTTATGCAGAGCTGGCGACTGCCGGTCACTTGCCTTCAGATACAATTTTGAAATGGCTCTGAAACTGCATGAAGCAGGAAGAATTGACCTGTGTGTATGGGACAGGGGAAATGAGCTTATAAAGAAAATGAAGAACCGGAAAAAGTTCAGTTAAACATAGGTTTGAAGGGGAAATTCTTGCTATTTTAAACCAGGCTGTATTCATATTGGACAATATCCTTGATCAAATTAATTACCATATTCCTTTTATTCTTAATTCCCGCCGGATTTGAGCCTGCCGCACAATCTTTAATGAATACCGGCAGTAATTACCTTAACGGCCTCCCGGTAATACGGAATTACCTGCCTGCAGAATACAGCGCTACTCCTCAGAACTGGTCAATCCTGAAGGATAGACGGGGAATTATGTATTTTGCGAATACAGGCGGGGTGCTTGAATTTGACGGTGTTGAATGGAGACTCATCCCCGTAATAAACGAGGTTGCCAGAACGCTTGCGATAGATGAAGAGGGAATAATATATGCCGGCGGGGTAAATGAATTCGGCTATCTTCAGGCGGATGCTGCCGGACAAATGCATTACACTTCCCTCGTTTCCCTTCTGCCCCTGAAAGATAAGGAATTCGGCGACATTTGGAGTATCTATACTTCAGGCAGGGAAGTTTTTTTTCAAAGTTCCTCCCGCATTTTCCGGATAAAGGATCCTGTCAACTCATATAAGAACCATAAAGCCGCAGAGATTAAAACCTGGACTTCAAAAAAACTTTACAGTCCCGCTTTTTTTGTAAACGGTAAATATTATATGCCTGAGGCGGGAACAGGTCTTCTGTCAATGGAAGGAGATTCACTTAAACTGTTACCCGGGGGAGAACGGTTCGCTGATGAAACAATATATGATATGCTCAGCTATTCTACCGGCAATAAACCCGGACACGAAAGAAATAAAATATTAATAGGTACAGCAGGAAAAGGATTTTATTTGTTCGACGGTAAAAGTTTCACGCAATTCAAGACTGAAGCAGACGATTACATTCAGAAAAATAAGCTTTATTTCAGAGGAGGCATTCTCAGCAACAATACATATGTGTTCGGTACCCAGACAGGCGGAATGATAGTAATAAATAATAATGGCAGACTGCTGCAGGTTATTAACAAAAAAAACGGGCTTAGCGATAATACGGTTTGGTTTGTTTATCCAGATGATAACGGCATTTTATGGCTTGGATTGAATAACGGTGTAGCAAGGGTTACCTATCCCTCACCTCTTACGCTGATTGATTCAAGGTTCGGGATTGACGGGCTGATATTTTCTGTTAACCGGTTTGCAGGCAGTATCTATCTATCAACACCGAATGGGGTTTATCATTCACAGCAGGAAGGAAATACCGGTTCGTTTTTTAAACTTGTAGACGGGATAAACTCTGAATCCTGGGAACTTCTCAGCGTAAATGATTATCAGCTTGCCGCTACCACCCATGGTGTGTACAAAATAAAAGATGACAAGCCGGCTGTTATTAAAACTGACTGGAGATTCGCATACTCATTCTGCAGAAGTAAAATTCATCCCGACATAATATACGTGGGACTACATGACGGCCTGGCCAAGTTAAAGCTGTTAAACGGGGAGTGGACGGACGGAGGCAGAGTTCCAGGAATTAATGAGATAATTACCCAGGTAGTTGAAGCATCTGATGGAACGTTATGGCTTTCATCCTACAACAAAGGGATCCTCAGGATAATTCCTGACTATAATGGGAACAATTCATCGTACACCATTACACACTTTCAAGAAAAGTTGGGGAACAGGCAACCGCCCTTAATTGAATACGAACAAAGGGTGATATTCGGAACACCTGATGGTCCTATGAATTTTGATAACACATCGAACAGATTTGTTTTTGATTCACGCTTTGGTAATTACTTTAAGGATTTTAGTATAACCGATCTGAAAAAAGATGCAGCAGGCAGTCTTTGGATTACAGGTAATAAAAATAACAGCGCTGAAACCGGAAGGATTATTTCAGGATTCAAATGGGAATCTTTCCCGCGGTTAAAAATAATAATGGATCGGGTTTCTTCATTTTCTCCCTACAAGTTGTTTCCTGACAAGAGCGACAGAAACCTATTATGGATAACTTACGGGGAAAAGCTGTACCGGTTTGATCTGAAAGAGGCTAATTCAAATACTTACCAGCCCGATTTTTATACTGTTATCAGGAACATTAATCTGGACGGCGATTCAACTATTTATTCTGGCGGTTTTTTTCCGGAAAATCTTAAAAAAATTGAATGGAAACTTTCACCCGGTACAAATTCAATAGGAATTAAGTATGCTTCAGCCAGTTACTTTCATGAGGGAGGCAGTAAATACCATTACTCACTAAACGGTTATGATAATAAATGGTCTGAATGGACCGAAGACGACAGGAAGGAATATACCAACCTGGCACCGGGAATATATACATTTAATGTTCAGGCAAAAAATATCCTTGGAGAGCTGAGCAAGACGGCATCCTTTACATTTTATATACCAGCCCCCTGGTACAGGTCGGTATGGGCTATAGTTCTATTCTCCCTGCTGCTGATCTCAGGGATCTGGTGGATGGTAAACCTCAGGTTCCGAATTCTCGAAAAAAGAAACCTTGAACTTGAGGCGATAGTTGATAAAAGAACAAATGAAGTACGCAGACAGAAAGATATACTTGAAGAACAGGCAAAAAAACTGCTTGAGCTCGACAGGCTGAAATCAAACTTCTTTGCCAATATTTCACATGAATTCAGAACCCCTCTTACACTAATTATGGGTCAGATAGAGAGTCTGCTTGGATCCTCCCCTGCTGAATTCACCCGGAAGAAACTTAAAACAGCGCTCTCAAATTCAAAACAACTTCAAGCCCTGATAAACCGTCTGCTGGAATTAAGCAAACTGGAATCGGGCGAATTTAAAATGAAGGTTTCATATACAGAACTGAATTCCTTTCTTCGTAAAATACTTTCGGCATTCGAGTCACTTACAGAAAGACAGAATATAAAGCTGGAGTTTAGACGGCATTCTGATGATATCTTTATCTATATAGACAGGGAGAAAATTGAGGAGGTTTTTAACAATTTAATTTCCAACGCAATAAAGTTTACTCCCGAAAACGGCACGATTGCTATGCGTATCACTCCGGACGAAAATAAATCCGGTTATATCAACATAATCGTTTCTGATACCGGTATCGGATTAAAGCAGGAAGATCTTAATCATATTTTTGATCGTTTTTACCAGGTCGACAGTTCACAGACGAGGGAATACGAAGGCACAGGAATAGGACTGGCAATAGTTAAAGAACTTGTACGGCTGCATAAGGGGGTAATATCCGTTAAAAGTGAGGAGGGAAAAGGAACCGAATTTTGCATTCAGCTTACCCTCGGTAAAGAGCATTTTCTAAGCGAACCAAATATTGAATTTATTGAAATGCCCGTAAACGTGGAAAATAACGGGGAGACCGAAGACTTTAGATCAGAAATTAATGAGAACGAAAATGAAAATCCTGAAGAACCTGATTCAGGCAAAGAGGTTGTGCTTGTTGTTGAAGATAATTCAGATATGAGATCATTTATCAAGGAAAATCTTGAGAAGGATTACAGGGTGATAGATTCAAAGAATGGTGAAGAAGGGGTTAAAAAGGCTTTGCACTATATTCCTGACCTTGTAATAACCGACGTTATGATGCCGGCAATGAATGGATTTGAGTTAACAGGCCGACTTAAAGGTGACAGCAAAACCAGCCATATTCCCATTATTATGCTTACCGCCAAAGCTGATGAAGAAAGCAAGCTGAAAGGGCTTGATATCGGTGTTGACGATTATCTTATTAAACCTTTCAGCACAAAAGAGCTTCAGGCAAGGGTGAACAACCTGATAAAACTGCGCAGCCTGCTAAAAGAACGTTACAAGGAAATCAGCGCCATAAATCCGAGCGAAATTGAAGCTAAACCGATAGATAAGAAATTCCTGGATAAGGTATTCACCAATATTAAAGAGCACATTGAGGATCCGTCATTTAATGTAACAGCACTCGCGGGGGAAGTCGGGATGAGTGTTTCTCAACTAAACAGAAAGTTAAACGGAATAATCAATCAATCCGCAGGAAAATTGATACGTTCCACGAAATTAGATTATGCTTCGCAATTATTGAAAAATAAAGCAGGCAATATTTCCGAAATAGCGTATAGGATCGGTTTCAGCGATACTCCGGGATTTACGCATAGTTTTAAGGAAAAGTTCGGTTGTTCTCCCAGTGAGTATATGAAGCGGTTCAATTAACAATCAGTAATGAAACTAATAGGGATACAACGCGTAATTCAGGGGGTAAATCTTCACAATACCATCAGTTTGACCTATTTTAAGCACTTGCACAAAATTCACAACTAATTGAACGGAAATCGTAACTCTATCCGGTAGTCGTTTATTACTTTTGTTTTAATCAAATTCAAAGGTAAGGGCTATGAAAAGTTTTACGTTCCTGTCATTAATGCTGATAGTTTGTTTATCACCGGTAAAAGCACAAACCACAAATGAAATTATCGACCTCGGTCCCGGAGGAGTTGGTAGTGTGTCCAAAAATGGACAATACTTATGCGGCAGCAATTATCCATCCCCTCCTTTTATCTGGTCGGAATCAACAGGCCGGATAGAGCTAGGAAACACAACCGGTGAAGCTTACGGTGTTTCAGATAACGGAATTGTAGTTGGCAGGTTTATCGATTCAAGCCTGATTGTGGGTGGTGAAGCAGTGGTTCGTGCCGGGTACTGGACAAATAACCAATGGTACGGATTTGAAGGAATTCCTGGTGTCCCTCCTCTGAATGGTCAGTCATTTACACATGCTTACGGGATAAATAGTGAAGGAAACAAAGCCGTTGGTATGGTATGGCATGAAAACTGGAGAGTTGAGGCCTGTTATTGGGCAATACCTGATACCGGGATAGGGCTGCTTGGTCAGGCCGGAGATTTTAACAGCCGCGCAAATGTAATTTCGAATAACGGGGAAATCATCGCAGGCTGGGATGGCGAATTAGCGGGACCCGACAGAAGAGCGTTTTACTGGGACCCATTACCGCATTTTATGGGCGGTTTTGATCCTGCCTACCTGGTAGGAGAATGCAGTGGAATGAATTCAGATGGATCTGTGATTGTAGGAGGGTCAGTCTGGCCGTTCATATGGACCGAAGCTTCAGGGATGCAGCAGGTTGTTCAGGATTCATCACTGTACTGGAGCGGCGGCGCATTGGGAGTATCAGACAACGGCATCATCGTAGGCTATGTTGATCCGGGCGGTTTTGCATATCAGGCTTTTATTAAAAAACCGGGGTGGTCAGATATAGTATATCTTGAAGATTTCATAGCGGACAGTCTGGGTATTACCACCTATTCCGGCTGGTACTTTGCATTTGCTGACGCAATTTCAGCAGACGGCAGCCGTATTGGTATTTCGGCTTATCCCCCCGGTTCCGGAAGTTCACATGCACTATTACTTACACTTGCTTCATCTGTCCCTGTTGAGTTAAGCAGTTTCACGGGTGTTGCAACAGGCAAAACAGTACATCTGAACTGGACCACAGCAACAGAAAAAAATAACTCCGGGTTTGAAGTTCAGAGAAAGACGGGGCAGGAATGGAAAGTTCTGGGATTTGCCGCAGGCAAAGGAACAACCACAGAAAAATCCGATTACAGCTATACTGATAGTCCCTCTTCATCGGGCAGCTTAAAATACAGATTAAAGCAGATTGACTTTGATGGAACATATGAGTATTCGAATGAAATAAATATTGATGTGGTGCTGCCATCTGAATATAATCTGAGCCAGAATTATCCTAATCCTTTTAATCCTTCCACGAGCATAAGCTTCAGTCTGCCTAAAAGACCAGCTCGTAAATATATCAGTCTATAACTCAATCGGACAAAAAGTAATTACACTTGCTGACGGGGTAATGGAAGAAGGCTCACACAAAATGACCTTTGACGGTCGCGGACTTGCAAGCGGAATTTATCTGCTTAGAATGACAGCGGATGGTTTTTCGCGCACAATAAAAATGAACTTATTAAAGTGACGCTCATCGTCTATTAAAGGAACAACATAATATGATATTACCTGCACAAAAATACTTAACCTTTTTATTCATGGCGGGCATTCTGATTATTTCATCAGAAATGTTATCAGCACAAACCACGGCACAGTTTATTGATCTGGGACCGGGGGGTGCGGCCAAGGTATCCAACAACGGTATCTATGTATGCGGAAACAATTACCCCGCCCCGGGTTTTCTATGGTCGGAGAGCAGCGGAAGAATAAATGTCGGTACCGGATATACAGAGGCAATGGGTGTGTCTGATAACGGAAAAATTGCAGGCAGGTACCTTGATCCGGATCTTTTAGATCCAAATGGTCACCCTACTTACAGGGCAGGTTATTACCAGAATAACATGTGGAATCCTTTACCGGGTTATTACCCCATTCTTGATTCATTATCATATACCAATGCTGACGGAATTTCAAGCGACGGTTCTATAATAGTAGGTATGGAATGGGTTCCCGGTTATAAAGCGGAAGCGATCTACTGGGACAGTACGGGGTCAATTAACCTTCTAGGAAGAACCGGCGGAGGAAGCAGCAGGGCCATGGATGTGGCAGTTACTTCAAACGGATTTGTTATTGCGGGATGGGACGGCGTTCAGGCAGGAGCCGACAGGCGTGCATTCTACTGGGACCCTCAACCGCATTTTATCGGAGCTTACGATTCAACATATCCTGCAGGACAAAGCAATGGCTTAAATTCTGATGGAAGCAAAATAGTAGGAGGATCTGTAGGTGCCCCATTTGTGTGGAGTGAACCCACAGGATTAGAGTGGTTAACCCTTAATTATCTCAACTACGCCAGCTATGCTAAAGATATTTCAGATAATGATATCGTTGTAGGTTATGTAAGCATTGGTGTAGGGAACTACCAGGGCTTTATTAAGAGACCGGGCTGGAGTGATATAATGTTTTTTAAGGATTACCTGATTGACAGTCTGGGCATAACAGGTATATCCGATTGGTACTTCCCATTTGTTAACTCCATCTCGGCGGACGGATTAACGATAGCCGGGACAGCGTACCCGCTAAACGGAGGACCGGATGCATATGTAATAAAGATCGATAATCCTACTCCTGTTGAGTTAACCTCGTTTACTGCAGCGTACGAAAATAAAACAGTTAAATTGGAATGGAGCACAGCCACTGAAACAAACAACAGCGGTTTTGAAATTGAAAGAAAAGGTAAGTCATCAGACTGGTTGAAGATCGGGTTTATTTCAGGTAATGGAACAAGCACCGGAACCAATTTATACAGTTATGAAGATAACACTATTAGTGCCGGTACCTACTCCTACAGACTGAAACAATTAGATTTTGACGGAACATCCAGTTATTCCAAAACAATTGAGGTTAATACAAATGCCCTTTCTGAATTTTCATTAAACCAAAATTATCCCAATCCGTTTAATCCGGCAACAAAAATTTCTTTTACAGTTCCCCGGACATCAAATGTAAACTTATCGGTTTTCAATGTACTCGGTGAAAAAGTTGCTGTTCTATTCAACGGCGAGAAGAGTGCCGGTAAATATGATGTGAGCTTTAACGGAAGCGGGTTAACCAGCGGTGTTTACATATATAGAATTGAAGCAGTTCCCGTAAGTGGACAGGCATCGGGATTTGTTTCTGTAAGAAAGATGACTTTAATAAAATAATCAGTTCAATTTTTTTCAATAAATATCAGGAAAGTATTATGTACAAAAAACTCACTATTCTCTCAGCAATGTTAATGATCTTTGCGGCCAGTATTATCAGTCATGCACAGACACTAACATATGCATTTGACGGCGCTTATTTCAGCTATGGTATCATGGATTTGAGCACGGCCGCATTCACTTCAATAGGTTTTGTTCCACAGGGCAGCAACTATTACCCCGTTTCCGGAGACAACGACGGTGTAGATGGACAATATGCCATTATGGCTAGTTTCAATACCTCCAGTCCTTATTTAAGTCATATTAATTTTTCGAATCTTACCTCAGACAGCATAGGAGTGGTTGAACCCCTTGCCTCAGGACAGACACAAGTTAAAGCGATAGCGCATAATACATTTACAGATACCTGGTATGTAATAAGCGGTGACGATTTCGGCAGCTCTTCCGTTCTGTACACGATGGATATAACTTCAGGCACCTTAACGGAAGTCGGAACGATCCAAAATGCATCTGTTCCCATAACCCTGGCGATCGACTGCGGCGGCAGCGCATATATAGTTAATGTAGAAGGGACATTCTCAACGACTGCAGTTTTATACTCACTTGATCTTACAACAGCTTCTGCTTCACTTATAGGTACCAACCTGGGTTTTGATAACGTTACCTACGGCAGCCAGGATATGGATTTTAATCCTGAAGATGGAAACCTATACTGGTCGGCCTACTGGTCATCAGGGTTTTTTGATGAAGGTGGATCATTCAGAGTTATTGATCCTATAGCCGGAACTTCAACAGAAATAGGAACTTTCGGTTCATTTGAAACGCATTACAGGATTAAGTATTAATGCCGATTGTCCTACTCCGGTAGAGATGACATCATTTACGGCTTCAGCCAATGGTAATTCGGTCACTCTTAACTGGACAACAGCTACCGAAACCAACAACAAGGGATTCAATGTTGAAAGAATGTCCGGTAATACTTCCTGGCAGCAGGTTGGTTTTGTTCCGGGTTTCGGTACATCTACTCAACAGCATTCCTATTCTTTTAACGATAATAACCTGAACTCAGGTGCTTATTCATACAGACTTATACAAACCGACTTTGACGGATCAACTAATTATTCAGATGCGGTAAATGCTGATATATCCCGGCCGGTCGTGTTCAGTCTGGAGCAGAATTATCCCAATCCTTTTAATCCGTCAACAAAGATTAGTTACTCTGTTCCTGAAAAGTCATTCGTAAGCATTAAGGTATACAATGTTACAGGTGAGGAAGTGGCTTCTCTTGTCAACGGTATACAGTCAGAAGGTTCCCACCTGGTCACCTTTAATGCAAAGAACCTCTCAAGCGGCATATACATTGCAAGGATGACTGCAGGCAGCTTTACTTCATCTATAAAAATGAACCTGCTCAGATAGGAAAGAGTGAAGCAAGTGAAACTATCTTGTTCGATTGAGACAGGTATTATGACCTCTGAAAAATAAATCTCAATAAAAAATACCTGTTGCGTTCTCAATCGTGTTGGATAAGAGGTTGTCTTAATTCGAATAGGAATTAGAACCTGAAACCAGTTCAGGTTGACAATATCAGACTATTTCGAATAATTATGAGACAGCCTCTTATCATTTTAAAAGGAATGAAATGCATAGGGTTGGTTATCTTCTCTGTCCCTTGAAACTTTTTCTTTTTTTCTGTCTGTCCGAAGATTTATTGCTTTCCTTATTGCCCCTTTTCTTTGATTTATTTCCCCCGCTTCTCTTCTTAGTTGCAATCTCAACACTGATTTCCCTGCCTTTATATGATTTCCCTGAAAAGGCATCAAGGATAGTATCAGTAAAATTAGTATCCGTTTCAAAGAAGGAAAAGTTTTTAAGTATCTCTATATCGCCTACATCAATAGTATTGCCGCCGGTGTACTCATTTATGAGTCCCATTAACTTTTGAGGCTGCAGGTTGTCGGTATCGCCCAGGTTAATGAAAAAGCGTGTGTAGTCAGCCTTATTATTCCTGGTTCTGTCTTTTCCGTTTCTTTCCCTTCCGCCTCTTTCTTTTCCTGAAGCAGGGTTAAGGTCGGCAGTATTTTTATAATAATCGAGGAACCTGTTAAATTCGAGCGAGACAAATTTCTTTATCAACTCCTCACGGTCAAGCCATTCAAGTTTCTTATAGATGGCAGGCAGGAATGAAGTGATCTGGGTATTATCAACCTCAACTTTTTCCATACGGTCAATTAAATGGAAGAGCTGTTTCTCACAGATTTCCTTACCGCCGGGAACAGGCAGATGTTTAAAGTCTTTTCCTAGCTGATCTTCAATAATTGAAAGCCTGATATTCTCCTTAAGGTTGGAGATAACAATTGAGGTACCTTTTCTTCCGGCGCGGCCTGTACGTCCGCTCCGGTGAGTATAAAGTTCTGAATCATCCGGAAGGTTATAGTTAATGATATGAGTTAGGTTTTCAACATCAAGTCCCCTTGCAGCAACATCAGTAGCGACGAGCAAAGTTAAATTTTTATTCCTGAACTTATTCATTACAACCGTACGCTGAGGCTGGGAAAGGTCGCCATGCAGAGCTTCCGCATTGTAGCCATCCTTAACCAGATGGTCGGCAACTTCCTGGGTTTCCCTGCGGGTCCTGCAGAAAACAATGCCGTATATATCAGGATTGAAATCAACGATTCTCTTCAGGGCAAGATACCTGTCGCGCGCATGAACCATATAGCAGACATGATTAACATCATCTGAACCGGAATTCCTTTTACCAATGGCAATTTCAACAGGATTGTTCATGTACCTGCCTGCAATCTTTTTAATGCCGTCAGACATTGTAGCAGAAAAAAGAAGAGTATTTTTTACTTTGGGAGTAGCGGCAAGAATTGCCTCGAGGTCATCCCTGAAACCCATACTAAGCATTTCATCGGCTTCGTCAAGTACGACGGTTTTTATTTTTTTAAGATCAATTACTTTCCTGTTTAACAGATCAAGCAGACGGCCGGGAGTTGCTGAAATTATATGAGCTCCGTCCTTTATCTTTTTAATCTGTTTATCCATGCTCGAACCGCCGAACACTGCGGCAATTCTGAAACCTGGTGTATATTTTGAAAAATCAGTAAGGTCATCGGCAATCTGAAGGCATAATTCTCTGGTCGGCGCAAGTATAAGATGCTGTGTATAACGGGCTGACGTGTTTGTTTTCTGTATAAGCGGAAGGCCAAAGGCTGCAGTTTTGCCTGTACCAGTCTGTGCAAGCGCAATTATATCCCTGCTGTCTTCCTGTATGAGCATCGGGATTACTTTTTCCTGAACCGGCATCGTCTGTACGAATCCTAATTCTTCAACGGCACGGATGATATTGTCTTCAATACCGGTTTCTTTAAATGTAAGCATTATCTTCTTTCAATTATTATTATAGTTATGTGCGGACCGGAAATTATTCTTCGTTGAATCGAAGAGATGTTCCTGATTTAATTTATTATTTATTTTCCGAGAAGTAATACAGGCAAGAATATTTTATCCGATTCAGGCTTGGCTTAATTCTCTTCCGCAAAGGAAAAGAAATACGATTTATATACTATACTCTTTTATTAGTATAGTAAATTTAAGAAAATTCTCCCTCATTTCCATCATTAAAAGAACCCCCCGTGGTAACGACCTGGTATTATGGAGTCTTTCTTATAAGTCTGATGCCGCCAGCCCCGGAGCTGGTTCAGATTCTAATTCCCATTCGAAATCGAATAACCAGAACCCGAAATAATTGCGGGATGACACTTAAAAGATAATGTAGACTCAATTCCAGGATCCAGGTACCATCAGATAAAGGATGGTTTTACAACTGGCATTATTATAGCTATTATCAATGTGTTGAATTACTAAATTAAATCGGATGAATACATCTGGTTATAAGAGGAATTAATGAGAAACATCCCTTTTCTGTCAGTTTTAGTGTTATTTTCAATCCTTTTTTATGATGCTGCACTCGCAGATGGTACAATTGACAGCCTGGAAAACAGCCTGCGAAATTCCCAGGGACTTCAAAAAGTACATACTCTGAATTACCTTTCAGGATTATACCGGACTATATCGCCTGAGAAAAGTCTCGATTATGGCAAAGAAGCGCTTAAATTATCCCGGAAAATAGATAATGCCGAGTGGACCTCCATATCCTTAAAAAATACGGGTATAGCATATACTTATCTGAGCCGGTATGACGAAGCTGAAAAATATTTTAAGTCCAGCCTGGAAACCGCGGAAAAACACAATCTAAAGAACCTGCTTCCCCCTTCATATAACAGTCTTGGCAATTATTACTATTTAACAGGTAATCTTGACAAAGCAATTTATTATTATGAGCAGGCTTACAAAATAGGAAAAGAATCCGGGTCAAACCCTGAACTGAATTCATACTTGAATAATATCGGGCTTATATACCATAACAGGGGCAGTTATGAAAAGGCGCTGAAGTACTATTTCGAATCCTTAAAAATAAGCGAGCAGAATAAAGATGTAAAGGGTATCTCACGTGCATTAACAAACATAGGCGCCGTTTATAATGACCGGGCCGATTACCCTCAGGCACTCAGTTACTATGAAAAAGCTCTTGACGCTGCCGAAAAGACTGGCGATCTTCATACGAGAGCAAACCTTCTGAATAATATGGCGAACATTTATTCGGAACAGGGCAGCCTGAAAGAAGCTCTTAAATTTCACTTTAATTCTCTTCATCTAAAAGAAAAGATAGATGATAAATCCGGTGCCGCACTCTCACTGGGAGATATAGGCAGAATTTATGCTACACTTGGCGAATACCCGGCTGCTGAAAAATATCTGAAAAGCTCTCTTGAAATCCTGAGGAAAATAGGAAACAAGGAGGGTGAGATTGTTTCGCTTGTACAGATCGGAAGAGCATACAAGGATATGAAAAGATTTGGAGATGCGCTGAAATCGTTCAATGAAGCGATATCACTGTCAAAAGAATTCAGCGTAAAGCTTCTTCTGGATGCTTACAAAGGTAAATCGGATGTTTATGAAGAAACGGGAAACTACAGAGCTGCTTACAAAAGCTATATGAACTATGCTGATCTTAAGGATTCCATATTTAATGAAAATTCTTCTGAACAGATCGCTGAACTTCAGACAAAGTATGAATCAGAGAAAAAGGACAAGGAGATCTCCATACTTCAGAGGGAGAAGAAAATCCGGGAACTGGAATTGGACAGTCAGACAATGCTGCGGAATTCGTTAATAGCCGGAATTGCTGTCTTATTAATTATTGCTTTCCTTATATATAACAGGTACAGGATAAAGAAAAATACAAACCGGATGCTTGAAGAAAAGATTAGGGAGATTGGTAAACAGCAAATTGAACTGAAAGCCCTGAATGAAAATAAGAATAAACTGCTGTCTATTATTTCGCACGACCTGAGAAGTCCCTTCCAGGCACTTCTGGGTTATTCTGAAATCTTGAATCAACAGATAGATACTCTGTCTAAAACTGAGATAGCTTTATATTCCGCGAACCTTAACTATACCTCTCACCAGACATTAATATTTTTCGAAAATCTTCTTGAGTGGGCAAGGCTGCAGATGGATAAAATCACCAGCGATCCTGAACCTTTTGCACTGACAGCCGCTGTGAAGAAGGCATCTGACCTGCTTAAACATAATGCGGAGAAAAAGAGCATCCATATAAATATAGAGATTCAGGAAGACGATATTGTTTATGCCGATGAAAATATGATTTCTTCGGTTGTCCGCAATCTCCTTTCAAATGCAATAAAGTATTCTGAAAAAGGAAGCACAGTTACGCTTAAATCTGTGCCGGATGAAGATCATATTGATGTTGTCGTACAGGATGAAGGAACAGGACTAACAGAGGATGAGATTCAAAATATATTATCGGGCAGCGGTCAAACTTCAAAAGCAGGAACCGCAAATGAAAAAGGAACAGGACTAGGACTGGAGATCTGTAAGGAAATGATACGGATGAACCAGGGTCAATTCCGGATAGAAAGCGAAATCGGTATCGGTTCCAGGTTTATTGTTAGTCTTCCTAAAGCACGGGAAGTCTATAAAGAAAATTCCCGTTTACTCACTGACTTCAGGTAAAGCCTTTTCGACTGTCTGAAGCTCACAAGCTTCTTCTGGTTCTCATCCCAAAGGCTGAGAATAATACTCTTCAGGCTTGAACGGAGAGTTAAAACAGTGGCAGTTTGTTGAAGTTCCGGATTTTCCTTCTGACATTTCTCAAGCAGGTAATTCGGAATTCTCGGACTAAGATGATGTATGTGATGAAACCCGATGTTTCCTGTAAACCACTGCAGAACTTTCGGAAGTTTGTAATAGGAACTTCCATGTAAAGCTGCTTCGGAAAAATCCCACGACTCTTTATCAGCCCAGTATGTATCCTCAAACTGGTGCTGTACAAAAAAGAGCCAGGCTCCTGTAGAAGAAGTTATAATTGATATCGGAAGCTGGACAAGCAGAAATGCCTGCCACCCGACAAGCCAAATAAGCGAAGCTATTATAAGTCCAATAACAAAACTGGTCATATAAACGCTGAACTGGTAGTTCTTCAGGGTAGCTTTATCGCCCGGGGACGGGAACCTGTAAACGATAAGAAACAATATCGTAGGGAACACAATAAAAAGTATGAGGGGATTCCTGTAAAGACGGTATTTCAATTTACCCCAGCGGGTTAAGCCGAAATATTCACGAACCGTCATTGTATAGATATCACCTATTCCCCGCTGTTCAAGGTTGCCCGCACTTTTATGATGAATAGCATGCTTCTTCCGCCAGTAATGATATGGGGTAAAGGTAAAGAAGCTGCAGAAAATACCACACCTGTCATTAGCCTTTTTTGAACTAAAGAACGAACCATGCCCGCAGTCGTGCTGTATAATAAAAAGTCTAATTGCAAATCCCGAGGCCGGGAATGCAAGCAGCAGAGTTATCCACCAACTATAATCGAGCGCATACAGCATAAGTATCCAGATTAACACAAGCGGTATAAAAGTGTTAAATAACTGCCATATACTCTTACGGAACTGGGATTTTTGATACCTGGAAACGAGGCTTTTCCAGACCTGTGGATTAGTCAGTGAATCAGATTTATTCATCTAAAGAAATTTCTCCGGGGAAACTTGTAAAAAACTCGGTTATCTTGTAAAAACTCGCCAACATGATACGAAAAAAAACGTGATAAGAGTATGTAAAAATGCATGGGTAATGTGGAGATATTCACCAGCTCACAGGATATTGACTTCAAATCGCCCTGCTCGACATTTACAAACAGGATTTTCATGAATCGCGAAAATGGTCCAATGTATTGATACTTGCCGGAGTAATATTTAGTTTATTACTATATGTTTAATGTTTGACGGGGACCCGAAATGAAAAAAGTACTTTTACTTTGTACTCTTCTTCTTTCTTCAGTATTGTTCCTTTACGGAACCGCTTCTGCGCAGGGATTTGATTTAACACTTTACCAGCAATTCCTGCAGAACCATCAGAATATGCAGACCCAGGACCTCCTTCAGATGCACCCGGCAGGTATATTTGAAAATAATATAAATGTTAATTACCAGGATGTATTTTATTTCGACTCAATCGATGCAAAATATAACCTGACCGGCTTTGAAAAGTCGCTTATCCAGGATCATGGTTTTATGGTTAGTCAGCGTCTCTCAAAGAAATCATTCGGGGAAATCCTTCTCGATATTCATCATAATGATCTGCCTGTTTTCGTATCTACAGACGCAATTCTGTATACGTACCATGTTTCGTACGACAGAATACTCAGGGAGGTGGAACTCGGTTACCTGATTGATAAGGTCAACAGCCTGCTGGGCTCGCTCAAAAACTCGTTCCCCCAGCTTGTAAATAATTACTCCTCTGAACCCGGTATGCTGAGAATGCTGAAGGATGTTGATTTATACCTGACGGTAGGGTTAAAACTTACAGGACAGAATACTAATCCATACTACAGTGAAAATTCAGGTATTATCGATACAGTTATCAGTCGTATCATGGATGCTAATTCATTTTACAATGATACTTTGTTTTCATCCAACTGTGTGGCTCATGATTATAGTCAGTTTAAGCCGAGAGGCCATTATGACTCAGATGAGTACCCCCAGCTTCGTTTATATTTCAGGACTATGATGTGGCTCGGCCGAATCGAAATGTACCTTATTAAACCTTCTTTGGGGAGTCCCGACTGCTTGGCTCAGACTACAACAGATATACAGCGTCAGGTCATCGATGCAAACCTGGTTTATGAGTTATTCGGACTTGCAAATGTCCATTCAGATTATGAAGAGATTGAGGATATTATAAAGTTCTTCGTAGGCGATCAGGATAATGTTACCCTTGATAATATGGGATTTCTCAGAGATGCTGTTCAGTTAACAAGTGCATCCCAGCTGCTTGATACTCTTAAGGTAGATGAATTCCAGGATACCCTCCGGAACCAGTCTTTTGCCTTCCAGCTGATTCTCTCTCAGCTCCTTATGGGAAATCCGATGGTGGGTGACAGTCTCGTTCCTGCATCATCATTTCTTGATGTTCGGGCAAAGGTATGTTGATGACTCATACGTCACTGCAAGCGTGGTATATCGACAGGATATCCTACCAGGGAGAGAGAGTATGCCGCCTGTTTCCATCAACGCTCGACCCTATGTTTGCACTGGGGAATAATGCTGCTGCACAGCTGCTCATCCCTGAACTGGATGAATACCATTACGGAACCAACCTTGCAGCGCTGAGGTATTTGTTTGATTCTTTCCCCCCGGAATACTGGGAGACAACGATGTATAAGAGATGGCTGGGGATGATCAAAACTCTAAATCCTCCTGAGGATCGAGGCAGGTCTACCAGGATTTATGACCACTGCTGCATACTGGCAGGAGAAGCTTAACACACAGCTCTCCTCCTGGGCTGAGTTGAGGCACGATAACCTATTGTATGCGAAACAGTCGTATACGGGTATTAGTGTATGTTCATATCCTTACGGCTACGTTGAACCTTTCCCCGGGCTTTATGATGAGTTAAAAAATACCGGGAGTTTCGGTTACAATTATTTCCAGAATGTAAGCTTCCTTGACGGTGAAATTAAACAGCATATTCTTGATTACTTTACTAACCTGCAGTTTACCTGTGATACACTGAAATCAATTTCGCAAAAAGAACTTGATGACGTTCCTCTTTCCGCTGAAGAAACAACTTTCCTGAAGAATATGATGTTTGAGATGTCAACTTATACCGGAATAGTCTATGACGGTTGGTATCCTAAATTAATATATCAGGATGAAGCTTACGGTTTTGAGGGTGTTATCGGGGCCAATTATATTGTTGCCGATGTTCATACTACTCCCTCTGACTGCGGAGGGACAATGACGGGATGGGTTACACATGTTGGTACGGGTCCTGTTGATGCCGGTGTATTTATAGCAAAGCTGCCAGGCGGACAGGAATGTGCTTTTATTGGTCCTGTTCTCAGCTACCGCGAATATGTTACTACCGGATTTCTCCGCCTTACGGACGACGAATGGAGTTCTGATTATATGTTCTCCTCCGGCCGGCCTGACTGGGTTAACCTCTACCTGGCTGATTCAACAGGCGGCAGTATGGGCGATGGAGGGCAGCTGCTTACTTCGGTTAAGCCTGAAAATACCGGTCAGCAGCTTACAGATTATTTAACTGTTTCAAATTATCCCAACCCGTTCAACCCGAGCACAATCATAAAATTCTCTGTTCCATATGATCTCAGCAATAAAAACACCGAGCTTATTATTTATGATATACAGGGACAGGCAGTTAAGCATCTGGTAAACGAGGTTCTGCCGGCGGGAAATTATGCTGCCAAATGGTATGGAAAGAATGACGACGGTAATCCTGTTGCGAGTGGTATATATATATACAGATTAAAGATCGCCGGAAGACAGGCAGTCGGCAAGATGAATCTTATAAGATAAATATTGAACCGGGCTTGTCGAAGGCTGATATACTTCTACAAGCCCGGCATTAAAAAACGGGCCTCTTAATGCGAAGGCAGGAACCGCTCGCAAGCCCTTAGTTGGGTTAGGATGCTGCAGAGATATGGTCCCAAGGGCAGGCACGAACGGGATACTTTTGTGATGAAACTTTCCATTGCGGCGAGTGATTCCTTAACACACATAACCTTATACTTTCCATGAATAAACTAATAACTTCGGCAATCTTATTATCAATCATACACATCAGCTGTGTACAGGCACCGGAACCGGTAAGCAGCAGGAACGGAATGGTTGTTTCCGCCAGTTCATACGCATCACAGTCGGGGATAGGTATTCTTAAAAAGGGAGGCAACGCTATTGACGCGGCTGTGACAGCCGGCTTTGTTCTTGCGGTGACCTACCCTTCAGCGGGTAATATCGGCGGGGGCGGATTCATGGTTATTCATCTTGCGGACGGAAGGAATGTAACTATTGATTACAGAGAAAAGGCTCCTCTCTCCGCTTACCGTGATATGTATTTAAATAAGGAAGGTGATTTCGATCCTGAGCTGAGTCAACAGGGAACAACTTCTTCAGGAGTTCCGGGGAGTGTAGCAGGGCTGTTATATGCATTAGAAAAGTACGGCTCAATGTCACTTGCAGATGTTATTCAGCCGGCGATTGATCTTGCAAAAAACGGATGGCGGCTGAATTCAAGAGACGCACGCTATTTTAATGAGGCGGTACCGCTTTTTAAGAAGTATCCCTCAACAGGAAAGATTTTTCTGAAAGACAGCAGTTCAACTTATAAAGAGGGTGAACTTTTCAAACAGCCGGATCTCGCTCGTACACTTGAACTTATAAAAGAAAAAGGAAGGGATGGTTTTTATAAAGGAGAGACAGCTAAGCTGCTTGTTAAACAAGTAAGATCTATGGGAGGTTATATAACTCCTGAAGATCTTGAAAAGTATGAACCGGTGGAGAGGAAGCCGGTTACAGGCACGTACAGAGATTATGACGTTGTGTCAATGGCTCCTCCGAGTTCGGGGGGCATTGCGCTTATTGAACTCCTTAATATTTTAGAAAATTACGATCTTAAAAATGCACGCTGGAACAGCAGCATGAATATCCACCGCCTTGTTGAGGCAATGAAATATGTATATGCCGACAGGACTTACCATCTTGGCGATGCCGACTTTTATCCCGTACCCCTGACTAAGCTGACGTCAAAAGCATATGCCGATTCAATTTATAAACGCATAGAAGCCTCCGGCAATAGGGCAGTTCCTTCAGAAGAGATTAAAAGCTTTGATACTTCCGGTCAACCATACGAAAGCAAAGAGACAACACATTACTCGGTTTGTGATAAATTCGGGAATGCTGTAAGTACTACTACCACTATTAACTCAACATTCGGTTCGGGTGTTGTTGTGGACGGTGCGGGTTTTCTCCTTAACAATGAAATGGATGACTTCAGCAGCAAGCCGGGTACACAGAATCAGTTCGGACTCCTTGGAACCGAGGCTAACTCAATTCAGCCGGAAAAACGAATGCTGAGTTCAATGACCCCTGCAATAGTTCTTAAAAACAATGAACCATTCATAATAATAGGCTCACCAGGAGGTTCAACAATTATTACAGTGGTGCTTCAGGTTATTTTGAACTGTATCGACTTTGATATGAATATACGGGAGGCAATAGAAAAGCCCCGCATACACCACCAGTGGATCCCCGACTCTGTTTATTATGAACGGGGAGCTTTAACCGATGATGTGAAGAGGGAACTTATATCAATGGGTTATCATTTTGTTGATGAGGGCGCAGATACGCGTGTGCTGGGAATTGCAGAAGGTATTTTGATAGATTCAAAAAATAAGATCATTTACGGTGCAGATGATTATAGAGGCGGGGGGCTTGCAACTGGATATTAGAATTACCTTTACTATCAACATTTCGCCGCTATGCGGCTAGGAACCATTAAGATTTTTGCTGTTATACGGCCAGGAACTATTAACATTTCGCCGTTATGCGGCCAGGAACCGTTAACATTTCGCTGCTATGCGACCAGGAACCATTAACAATTCGCTGCTATGCGGCTAAGAACTATTAACATTTCGCCGATAACATCTCTGATTGCCCAGGGGAGTTTTTAGTTGATTACCTGCAGGTTGTAATTTTTTTTGAAGACCTGATTGTAGTGGATGCCTCCGTCAGAGGCGATGATGAGACAGGGAAAGTTCAGTGACTTATCGCTCAGTGCTTTTTTCCAGCCCAATAAGAAAACATAAGTAGCGGTTGCGTCTGCTTCTTCCGCGGTGGGAGCAATTATTGTTGAGCTCTCTGAAAGGGAACCTGGATAACCCGTTGCCGGATCAAGGATATGGTGGTAACGCTTTCCGTTTATTATTTTGAACCTTTCATAGTCGCCGCTGGTAGCGACTGCATAGTCCTTAAGGTTAAACGCACCTGCAAGATCATTTGTCCGCCGCGGATCTTTAATGCCCACCCTCCATTCTGTGCTGCCATCTTTCGTTCCTGACACATAAAGATCACCGCCGGCATTAAGGATGAAGTTCGTAATTCCTTTACTCTTAAGTACAGCGGATCCCCTGTCAATCGCGTATCCCTTGGCGATGCCCCCAAGGTCAACCGACATTCCTTTCTTCTTTAAGAATACAGTCGTATCATTTTCATCTATCTCAATATTCCTGAAATCAACAAGCTTATCCAGTTTCTTAATCTCCTTATCCGGAGGTAAAACTATCTCTTTATCTTCACTAAATCCCCATAGATTTGAGAGTGGACCGATAGTAACATCAAAAACACCATTGTACCTTCTGCTGTAAGCCTTAGCGCGCTTCATCATCTCAACAGTTTCATAGCTTACCTTTACGGGATGTATTCCCGCAGCACGGTTAATTGCCGATATCTCACTGCTGTCTTTCTGGCAGCTCAGCAGGTTCTCCACCCTGCTCATCTCTTCATAGGCGTCCGTTAGGGCTTTGCGGCAAAGGTCAACGTCTGAACTGCGCGCTGTTGTTTCAACAGTTGTGCCCATAAGATACTTGGTAACGGAAACCTTGTACATCGCGGTATCATCCTGAGCCCTTGCGGATAGGGATATCAGGATCATCAAAGCGGCAAGTATGTTAAGCGAAAGAGTTTTCATTACCATCTAGAAAGTTATGCTGTCAACGCCAAGACTGCTTGTGCCGGCAACAACTATATTTACCTGGTTCGGCACGCATACAAGGTTTTCGCCGGGCCTGGAAACAGGCGCCATATTCATACAGGTTTTATGTTTGCAGGAAGCGGATACAACTTTAGCCGACCTGTTTTTTATGCTTATGACAACGTGGCCTTTCATTCCTTCTATATGGTATGACTCTATTTCCCTGTCAAGCGGAAGCTGCTTTACCAGCGCATCACCTCTGAAGATGTTTAAACCGCCCGGCTGTGAAGAATTCTGCCGGGATGAAAATCTAAGCAGTACAGGATTATCGATTGTTTCGGGGAGCGAGAGCGAGCCGGCGCTTTCTCTTAAAAGTCTGGAGAATTCGTCGCCTCCTTTATGATAGTCTATCAGTTCCTGTCCGCGGACAAAAGCTATATCGCCGATATGTCTTCCCTGCAGTCTGTACTCTGTAAAATCAAGTGTGCTCTTACCGTAATCCGAATATTTAATTGCCTGTTCAATTGTATGAATTGTTTTTGAAGGCTGGTTCGTAATTACAGATAAGGAAAAGGGACCCGCATCCTTAACAGCGGCAAAGGTGCTTTTGGCAAAAGGATTTATCATCCCGAGCGCTGCGGAAGCAGGCAGGATTATCGAACTGTACTTTAGAAAATCCCTTCTTTTCATTTTCTTATTTCCTTATAGATTAAATTATTAAACTTTTAATTCAAATTCATTTAGTAACGGTAACGGATGCCCACGTTAAAATCAGTTGCAAACAGGTTATTCAGATGGTTGAACCAGTAGGGTGAATCTGTATGTCTCAGGTAAAAATCAAGATTCAGGATATACTGCACCCTCTTGTCGGTAAGGAACGGAAGATAATCCTGCCGGTCACCCCCGGTCAATGTCAGGTTCAGCTGAAGTTCGTTAGAGTAACCCGCGTCAAGCTTTATATCGGTGGTCATATACTGCTCGGGCGAAGGGTACACGGGTTTAAAGAAGAATGCCTGAGTCTGCAGGTTGGTGCGCCATCCCAGTCCAAGTATAACGTGTTTGGATAAATACCGTTCGTAATCGGCCGAATAAGTATTTGCATTGATGTCCCACGAATCCCAGTAATACCTGTAGCCTACCTGCAGGGATGACATATCCGTGAGCCGGTACTTCAGTGAAACCGCAGCGGCCCGTCTTATCCTGAGATCCGGATGCACAGGATCGAACAAGCTGTCGGCGCCGTTTATCTTAATAGGGACGAGCTTATAATTGTCAGAGAGGAGTCCGCTGTTTTCTGTGTAAGTAGAGAGGAACTGAAAAATAAGTCGTGTGCTGAGGATTTGAGAGAAATCGGCATTTATAGTAGTTACGTTCTTATCCTTTTTCCAGTTCTTAGTTTTGGGGAACACCTTATCCCAGCTCCTTACAACACCAAGCTGAAGCGAAGTATTGTTTTCAGCAAAGTACTGTGTGTAGTTGCCGATAAGAGTTGAGGAAGTATAATCGCTCTCGGTACTGTAGAGCCCGTCAAGTGAGAGCAATCCTGTTCCGAAAGTATGAGCCATCCCGAAGTTCAGCTCGTGGCGTATTTCATCAAAGGCGGGCTGGCCGTCATGACCGCCGTTGCCGCCGCCTCCTCCTGTGTTCGAGGCAGCCGTAACTGCATCCACTTTTCCCAGTCCTTCGCCGGTATTGGAGGTTGAAGAGGGACTATGACTTCTTATTGATGCGGCAGTTATCATATCAACCAGGTACCTTCCGGTAAGACTGGTAGATTCAGAAACCCTTTTGGTTATTGCGATGCTCGGGTAAAGCACGGAAACATTAAAGCTATCGAAATAACCGCTGAAATTTACCTGGGTTTCATTCGAAGGTAAAAGCTGCGCATAACTAAGAGCAGTAATATTAAAAAAGAGAAGCAGCAGGCGAAGTGACCTTTTCAGCCGCAACCGCAGCCTCCGCTCTCTGCGCCGGTGGCGCCCTCAACACCCTCCCTGTAATCAAGGAAGTGTTCTCTTAGTCCTGCGTTAATGGGGTTTTCGTCAATTATCATTATAGGATCTGAAAGACCTTCCTTCTCCCACGGTTTAACCGTTGCGCATCCGTAGAGGAGGAAAGAAGCTGCGAGAAGGATCAGGATACGGATTTTAATATTCAATTTAATTCTCTTTCAATAGTTGTGTTAGTTCTGAATTAAAATCGTTTACGTACGAGTCTTTGAACCCGTCGTGCCTGTAGCGGATATTTCCCTTCTTATCAATAAATATAGTAGTGGGCATAGCTTCAATATTGAAGAGTGCGGGAATCTTCTGGGCATCATCTTCTACAATCGGAAATTCAGGCTGAGGAAAGAGTCCATCCAGGAACTTCTGCATGTTCTCTGCACTTTTGTCAATGTTCACGGCAATTAGTTGAAAGTCGGGATTTTTGTGAGATTTATAAAATTTAACCAGCTGAGGCATCTCATCGCGGCAGGGGGGGCACCAGCTTGCCCAGAAGTCGAGCAGTACTACCTTGCCTTTATAGTCAGATAACTTTATTTCCTTTCCCTTGATCGTCTTCCCCTGGAATTCGGGTGCGGGTGAATCTTCTTTCTCCTGGGCCAATACATTTCCTAAGAAAACAGTAAGAACCAGGATAAGGAGAAACCTCACAGTAGCTGTCATAGGTTATTCTCCTGTTAAGTATTTATTATATAACCGTTTGGATACTATTTAACATTAAACAATTCAGCTCTGGCAGTCATGATACAAAAAAGGGACTGCATTAAAATTGGGATTAAAATATCTGTATTCTGTTACTTTGGATGGAGTTTACAGCAAAAAGGTTCGGGATTTTGTTCGGGGAATTATCCCGCATCACAAACCGGGGGACCACGGGGCGAGGCGGAGGGGAGGGATGGTTCGCGGGGGGCGATGGCGGGGTGTGGATTGAATTTGGTAATCTACGGATATGGTGGTGCGATGCACCACGGGCGAGGCAGAGGGGATGGATGGTTCGCGGGGGGCGATGGCGGGGTGTGGATTGGTTTCGGTAATCTACGGATATGGTGGTGCGATGCACCACGGGGCAAGGCAGAGGGGGGAACCGTTTATCATTTTTCTGATCTTGAATCCCTTTTTGTCTTGGCTGGGTGGTGTTAAATCGATTAAATTATGACCCTATTAATCAAAACAAACCAAATCATTCCACATAAGAAGGAAGTTAATGTGTATAGATTTAGTCTTTTATTACTATTAGGAGTATTAACCTTGCTTACACAAAGTCTTAATGCTCAGGAGGATAACAAAATTCTCCCCTACCCTATCCACCAGGAAAAGCTGGCAAACGGATTAAACGTAGTAACCGTGCCGTTCGATAGTCCCGGCCTCGCCGCATTATATATAGTCGTCCGGGTCGGCTCCCGTAACGAAGTTGAAGAAGGCGTAACGGGATTCGCGCATTTCTTTGAACATATGATGTTCAGGGGAACCGACAAGTATCCCCGCGAAAAATACAACCAGGTACTGCAGATGACGGGCGCCAGCGCCAACGCGAATACTTCTCTTGACCGTACCATTTACCATATGACGGGAAATGCCGACTACCTTGAAAAAATGTTCGAACTTGAATCTGACAGGTTTATGAAGCTTCATTATTCAGAGCACGACTTCAAGACCGAAGCGGGCGCGGTTAAAGGCGAGTACACAAAGAACTACGCCAGTCCCTACCAGCAGCTTTATGAAGAGCTTCTGAATACCGCCTTTGAAAAACATACGTACAAACATACCACGATGGGTTTCTTTAAGGATATTGTTGATATGCCCAACCAGTACGAGTATTCGCTTGAGTTCTTCAAGCGTTATTACAGGCCCGAGTATTCCACTATAGTTGTTGTGGGCGATGTAACTCCGGAAAAAGTCAATTCGCTTGCTGAGAAATATTTCGGTGAATGGAAGAGAGGCGGTTACACTGCCGATGTTCCTGTTGAGCCGAAACAGAAAGAGGAAAAAACAGTTCATCTTAAAGACGGCTCTATCCCTCCCTATATGAGCATGAACTACAAAGGTCCCGCTTTCAGCGACACAACAATCGATATGCCCGCCATCGATGTGCTTAACACTATCCTGTTCTCACGCAACTCCGATCTTTTCACCAAACTGGTTATAAAGGAGCATAAACTCAGGTTCCTGGGCGGAGGCGCAACCGATTCACGAGATCCGTTTCTCATCACCATACAAGCTTCATTCATAAATAAGGATGATTTCCAGTATGTAAGGGACGAGATTACCAAAGCCATTGAAGAAGTTAAAAAGAACGGCGTTGATAAGAAGATGCTTGACGAAACAAAGTCGAACCTGAAATACAGCTTCGCGATGGGCATCGACAATCCCGACGCCATAGCCAACTCTATCAGTCACTACATCTACCTTACAGGCGACCCCGAATCGCTTAACAGGCTGTACGCTATGTACGATAAGGTAACGGTAGACGACTTAAAGAAGGCGGCCGATAAATATTACAATAACAGCGACTTAACTATTGCAACAATTTCAGGAGACGAGAAAGGAGGGGTGAAATAATGAAAGCATTACTAATATCTTTATTACTAACAGGGTTTATTATGGCTCAGGATGTTGTTGAACTGAAGCAGCCCTCAGCTGCCAAAATAATTGTAAAGCTTATGTTCAGGAATGGTTCGGTTTCCGATCCCGCGGGAAAGGAAGGCCTAACCTACACAACCGCAAACCTTATTACACAGGGCGGAACCGGCGATATGTCGTTTAGCGACATTCAGGATAAGATATACCCGATGGCTGCCCGCTATAATTCGTCTGTTGATAAGGAAGTAAGCATCTTTACTTTTGAGTTTCATAAGGACTGGGCCGAGCAGTTCTACCCTATCATGATAGGGCTCATCACCAACCCTTCTTTTTCACAGAATGATTTTGAAAGGGTTAAAACAAATCAGCAGGCTTATGTTGACCAGGTTATCCGCGCTTCTTCCGATGAAGAATACAGCAAGAAGGCCCTTGAAGATTTTCTTTTCAGGGGAACCAGCTACCAGCATATGGTTGAAGGCAAATCGGCTTCTGTTACCTCAATTACGCTTGACGATGTTAAAGAGCAGTATAAAAAGTTCTTTACCCGGAATAACCTGATGATAGGAATTGCAGGAAGCTACACTGACGCGTTCCTTAACAAGCTTAAAGAGGATCTTAAGAAGCTCCCTGATGAGAAACCGGAAATCCCCGCTGTACCCGATGTTAAAATGCCTGACGGCATCAACGTTGAGATCATCTCGAAGGACGGCGCTTTCGGTTCAGCAATATTTGCGGGTTATCCATTGGACATAACAAGAGCCGACGACGACTTTGCCGCTTTAATGGTTGCCAATTCATACCTGGGCGAGCACAGGAAATCCTACGGCAGGTTATACCAGATGATCCGTGAAGAGCGTTCTATGAATTACGGCGATTACTCGTATATCGAATGGTATTCCAACGGGGGCGGCAATATGCTTCCGCCGTCGGGGGTGCCGAGGCACGCAAACTACTTCGCGCTGTGGATAAGGCCCGTTCAGATAGCCGACCAGTTAAAGAAGCAGTATGATGAGTTGAAAGATGTTAAAATAGGTCACGCTCACTTCGCGCTGCGTATGGCTTTGCGTGAAATGGACAAGATGATTAAGAACGGAATCTCTAGGGAGGATTTTGAAACCACAAAAGCATTCCTTCAGAGCTATATAAAACTCTATATACAGTCGCCCGAAGACCAGCTTGGCTACCTGATGGATTCAAGGATGTACGGAAGGAAAGATTACATAAAGGAGCTCGGCGGTCTGCTATCAAAAGTTACGCTTGAAGACGTCAACAACGCCATCAAGAAATATATGCAGATAGATAATATGGATATAACGATAGTAACAGATAAGAGTGAAGCTGAGCCGCTGGCTGAGAGTCTCAGGAACAATACTCCTTCGCCTATGAGCTATTCAAACCAGGTGAAAGCGGGATTAGGAGAGGAAATCCTGAAAGAAGATAAAGCAGCCGAAGACTTTAAGCTGAACGTAAAGAATGTTAAGATAGTTGACTCGCAGGATACCTTCAAATAGCACATTAAAGTCATAATGAGCCCCGTTTACCGCGGGGCTCATACTGACGAAAATTACTTCGCTAAAATCATCTTCTTACTTTGTACATACGTGCCTGCCTTCAGGGTGTAGAAGTACACGCCGCTGCCAAGTTCCGAAGCATTAAATTCAACCGAATATTTCCCGGCCTGTTTATGTTCATTTACCAGCGATGCAACCTCGCTGCCCAGAACATCATAAACCTTCAAAGTAACAAAATCATTCTCAGGGAGAGAATAAGATATCACCGTTGAAGGGTTGAACGGGTTGGGATAATTCTGTGAAAGAGAGAATTCAGACGGGGCAATTTCAGCTGACGAAATACTTGAGTACACGGAAGTGCCGTCAAAGTCGATCTGCCTAAGCCTGTAATAAAGTATTGACGAAGTTACGCCGGAAAGCTTATCAGAAAAATTATAAGTATGGTTTTCTGAAGACGTTCCGTATCCTTCGGCGAAACCGATTACTGTCCAGTTATTTTTATCGGTGCTTCGTTCAATTTCAAAGCCCTTGTTGTTTGTCTCCGTGGCGGTTGTCCATTTAAGATTAACAGCATTCTTCACCGCTGCGGTTGTGAACGAAGTAAGCTCAACAGGAACTTCGCCTGCGGTGATATAGCTATAGTAAACATCCTCTTCACCGTTGAAGGTTGCGGCCCAGGCAAGGTGGGCGCCGTTGTTATCAGAAACCATGTGGAAATAATCACCCATCTTCTGCTGGTTGGGCCAGCCGAGGTGAGGATCGAAAAACTCCGACATCCTTGTATTCTGGGACCAGGTAAGGCCAGCGTCGGTTGAATTAGAATAATAAAGAGCCGAGATGTTCGTGCCGGCGTGGTCCCTGGTATCAAGCCATATAACATCGATGCGTCCGTTAGGGGCAACAGACATAGTGCCGAACCACTGGTAGGAGTTAACGGCATCGTCATTTACCTTAACAGAAGAACTCCAGCTTACACCGCTGTCTGTGCTTCTTGAAAACCTCACATCAAGAGGATCAGAACCAGAAAAAGGAACCACGGAGCAGAGCAGGTAAATGTTGCCGTTAGTGGATCCGCCGGAAGAATCGATGGCAAGAGAAGTCTGACCGGCGAGACCATCGGGGTTTGGATCGAGTCCGTACGTAATATAACCGCCGAGATCAACAGATGCGGCATTATCCCACGACAACCGTTTGTCCCGCATACTGGGCGTTAGAAGACCTTGCAACAACAAAATCTGAAGAGCCCGATGCACCGATATAGAGGTTTCCGTCGGGACCAACCATAATAGTTCCCCACGAAGGATCATCAGGGACGATGGTGCAGTTTCCGTAGCTTGAGCCGCCGTCGGTTGAGCGGGTGAAGAAACCGGGATAGCAGGTACTGAAGAAGCTCGTCCAGAAAGCATAAATATGTCCGGACCCCGGACCGTCAGTCTTATCAATCGTCATCCACTGCTTATCGCCGCCGTGCGCGTCAACGCCGTTATCCCAGGAGGCGCCGCCGTCGCTTGATTTAAATACCTTGCAGTAATAGTCGGGGTCATTGGTAAGGCTGTTATAATAAAAATTTCCTTCACGGTCATAATCAAGGACAGGATCAGAGCGGAAAGTGCCGGCTTCCAGCACACCGGGGAACGTCCATGTCTGTCCGCCGTCAGTAGTATAGCCATAGCCTGCCTGGCGGAAGTTGCTGCTAACGCTGTTAAACTGTCTCCATGCAATCATCATCTGGTCAGGGTTCTGCGGGTTCACGGCAATCGAAGGCTCATTAGCCGCGTCGCCTGTTATGTTCAATCCATTCGCGTCAACGTTCACCTGAACAGTAGTAATACTGCTCATCGAATAATGATAGGCGGGTGACCTTCCCATATCGTCTCTTGATACCGGAACATACTCGTCGTCCATTACCTCGTGATGCAATGATGGATCGTGTTTCCCCTGTTGATGTTCGTTCGCCTGGGAAAAAGCCAGGCCTGATGAAAAGAGAACAATCACAGCCGGCAGGAAAAAAAGGAAGGCCGCGCTGCTGAATCTCTTTACTGTAGAAATGATATTCATAGTACTTCTCCGGGTTGGGTGTGGAAGTTGTGAAATAATAATCCGTATTAATTTACAAATAATTATGGAAGATTACTTTTATAATTAGTGCAGCGGCGGGCTGAAAAGGGATACGGCGGGTCGCTGAACATCCACCCTTCTCCCTGGATCTTCGTAGATGATCCACAACCTGATGTCCGGCTGGCTAATTCTTCACCGATACTTAAATTATGGGTCATCTGAAATCAGGAGATTTACGAAATGAAAACAACGGGACTAATAGGCGGGACGGGATGGGTATCTACCACGGAGTATTACCGCCTCATAAACAAGGAAACGAACAGACTGCTGGGCGGGCACAACGCCGCGCGCATAGTGCTTTACTCATTGAACTACGCCGACATCAACGAATGCAACCTCCGCGACGATCACGAAGGAGTGTATAAATTTATACTTGACGCGGCACAGAAAGTAAAAAGGGCCTCGGCCGATTTTATTGTACTCTGCGCCAACACGATGCACCAGTATGTCGAAAGGCTTACCGACGAAGTTAAACTTCCCATAGTGCACATTGCCGATGCCGCCGCGGCGGAGATCAAGAAGAAGGAACTATCGACCATCGGGCTGCTGGGGACGAGATTCACGATGGAAATGGACTTCTACACCAAGCGTTTAAGCGAAGCGGGAATCACCTCGCTGGTTCCGGATAAACCAGAAAGGAATTACATTCACGGTGTAATTATGGACGAACTGCTGAAAGAGAATTTCAGGGATGAATCGAAGCAGAAATTCATTGAGATAATAAACGGACTTGAAAAACAAGGAGCAGAAGGCATAGTACTGGGCTGTACGGAAATCCCCCTGCTGATAAAGCAGGATGACACACACCTCCCCGTCTTCAACACACTTGAGCTTCACGCAAAAGCCGCGGCAGAATTTGCGGTAAACGGCTGAAGCTGAGAACCGCCTCACTGTTTTGTGAAGACGATATCTGTAGGGCCGTGAATAATCATCACACCCAAACCAGGCTGAGGGTTGGGCTGCACATCAGGATAAGGGAATTCAACCTTCACCTTAAAAGCGCCAAGATCAGATGAGAAAAGATTTGCTTTAAGAGGATCAAGAGAGCCGTGGAGGTTCCCGAAGTCGAGAGAAAGATCATCATCCTTCCTACTGATCCGGACCTCACCGAAATCGCTGCTGGAGTATGTTCCTGTAAACCTGGCGAAGTTTATTTCCCCGGTATAAAGGCTGTCATCTTCCTGCTTCTTCTCACGGCTGCTTTCCTCAATATCCTTAAGAATAACTGCCAGCTCAGCATCCGCAATCGAGTCAGCCGCAGGATTATCAGTCAAGAGATTATAAGCATAATCGGCAAAGAGATCCACCGTATAGAAGGCAGCGCCGTCATCATTTACGAGAACGACGGACCCGATATTTTCATCAGGCATAAAAGAAATATGCGAGCGGGCGCCGGAATAAGAGCCAAAATGATGAATGAGGAGACGACCGTTATAATAAGAGCGTATCCAGCCGAGGCCGTAGGCGAAGCGTTTGTATTCAAAGAACGTCTGGCTGTAATCTATCTGGGCCGAATGAACCTCGTCCAGGGAAGAAGACGAAAGCAAGGGACTACCGTCGCCCAGATTATAAAGAACCCATTCGGCAAGATCCTCTGCCGAAGAATAAATTCCGCCTGCGGCGTGCATAGTTTCATCAGTTTTTGTAAAATTATAAGGAACCGCTTTGCCGTTTCCGGTGGCATAACCAACAGGAAGAGTGCCGGGGGAATAAGAAGAAACATAAGCCGAAGAATTATCCATTCCCAGTGGAGCGAATATTTTCTGCTGGACCAGGTCGCGCCAATCTTTGCCGGTAACCTTTTTAATAATGAGTCCCGCCAGAACATAATCAGTATTGGTATAGCGGAACCCGCGCCTGGTAAACTTGCATGAATCAAAGAGCCGGAAGAGTTTTTCATCAGAATGCTGACCCGTATAGGCCGTCCTAAGCAGTACAGGCAAGCTCTCAATGCCTGAGCGGTGAGTAAGCAGATCGCGCAGAGTAACAAAATCAGCGTCAGCCGGTGCAGGAAGATGAATATCCGGCAGGTAAGTACTGATAGGCGCATCCAGGTCAATCACCTTCTCATCCGAAAGAATTTTGGCGAGCATCCCGAAGAAAGACTTGGTAGACGAGGCGATATAAAAAGGAGTATTGACGGAAGCCCTCACGCCGTTAGAGATATCCGCAAAGCCGTAAGCCTTGCTGAAGAAGATTTTGCCGTCCTTAACAATAGAAATTGCCAGTCCCGTTTTTAGTCCCAGCGCAGCGCGCGTACCCTGAATAAATCCATCCAGCTTTTGGCGGGTGCTGTCCCGGTCAGGCGCGGCTGGAGAAGTAATCTGAAAAAATACGGCAAGCAGAAGCAGGTAAACATAACGCATAAGGGCATCTCCGGGTTGATAAGTAATAACATATAGACTGCCGGAAAGTCCGGAAGGTTACAGAAGAAGCGGGAGACATAAAGAAGGATTGCCTTTGGGGAGCCTGGTATGCAGTAGGTGTGCAGTAGTTATGCAGTAGTTGGAGGCCGACAGAAGGCCGACAGAACATCGCCAATTTGGGTTGATAAAGGAATAAGGGAGAGGCTTATTTGAAATTCAATTTAGCTTATTCGTGATTAAAAAAAAAGCGGGGACAATGATGAGAAACCATCAAAAACCTGTCAATTTTACAGCAAATTTATAATATTTGTAACCAAAAAAAAACGGGAAATATAGAAAATGGCGGTAATAAAAGAATCAATACTCGGGGAAATCAACGGCAAAGTAGGAGACATAGTTTACAAGAAAAGAAACGGAAAAACATATATCTCAAAGGCGGCTGCCTCATATACAGTCAGTCAGCTCCCTCAGGAAAAAGTCAGGAGAGACAAACAGAGAATAAACGGAAAAATATGTTCACTAATAAACAAAAATATACACCTCTGTGCAGCGTGGAAAAAAAAGAAAGCACCCTGCTTCTCGGGATACAACAGGATGAACAAGGTAAACTTCCATCTCTGCGAACCCGACAGGCCATCAGAGCGGTTAAAAATAACACCGGGAGGCTTCAAGCTTGCAGTAGAAGAAATAAGGTGTACGGCGGCCAGGGTAAAAGTACTTCCCCGCCCCATCAGGCTGAAAAAAGGAGAAGACGCGGTAACCTTCATAATGGTCCTCAGCCTTTGGAACAAAAGAAGTAAAGTTGACGATGACTTCGAATTCCTATTGATGGAAGCGCAGCAGCCCGACAGCGGTGCGGGAATCATCTTCAAATTCAAGGAAGAAGAATCAGCCAGTATAAAGAAATACAAAAACAAAACGATATACCTTGCTGCGGTAACATTGAACAAAAAAGGAGATATTGTAAGATGGTCCGAAACCGCGGGAAGGGATATATAGGTTAAGGAAATTCCCTCGCTGTGCATAGCACCGAAAGATTTATATTTACTGCTATTGATGTAATGCTCCGATGAGGCTGAAAACGTATCACACCGTTGAGGTGAAGGAAGCGGGTCTGAAAACGTTGGTCTATCAACATTCCGGTGCGATGCATCGGGATAATATCAATATAAGCCGATTCGGAATCCTTTTTTATCTTCTTGAAAATTCCAATAGGCAGAGACTATATTTTCCAGGAAAATGCTGTCGTGACTGACGAGCAAAACCGAACAGCCGCATTCTATTAGTGCGTTTTCAACAGATTCTATTGAGGGAAGATCCATATGGTTTGTGGGTTCATCCATTATTATGAGCGCAGGACTATTGGATATTGCTTCCGCCAGAAGCAGCTTTCTAACTTCACCGGGACTAGGCTCTTCGGTTTCAAGAAGATGTTTTGGATCTGAATTCAGATAGCTGATTATCGTCATTATTTTTCCCATTTCACTATCCTTCAGTTCCGAAATTCTCTTTATCAATTTGCTGACATCTTTGCTTTCTATCTCCTGGGGAATATAAACGAGATCTTTAACAGGTATTATTAATTGTTTTACAAGGTGATTGATAAAGGTGGTTTTGCCTGCTCCATTTTTCCCCGTTATTCCGATCTTTTCTCCCGCTGAAATCATCAGGTCAGGAACATATAATCTTTTTCCCTCTGATAATTTCAGTTCGAAGGAGGATACTATCATCGGGTAATACCGGTTCAATTTGGCAGCATTAAATTCAATGCCGGAGGTAAATTTCCGGTCTACTTGAATTGAATGGAGCGCGTCATTTTTGCGTATGATTTCGGTTTTTGTTTTCCGGTAAAGCCTCCCTGCCACGGCGTCTCTTCCGGTTAAACGGGCAAGATCAATTTCAGCTTTCGCGTTTCGATCTTTTTTGTTAAGGTTTCTTTTTGAAAGTTGTTTGTCAACTTTGTCAGCTTTTTGTTTCCGAACTGCCGCTTTGGTTTTCAGTTTTTTAAGTTCTTTATTCAGCGATTCAAACTTATCCGCCTGAAACCTGTTCTCCCGTTCCCTTTCCTGCAGGGCAGTTGTGTAACCGGCTTTACGGAAATCAATTTTCTGATTGTAAATGAAAAGAGTACCGGTACACAGATCATCGAGGAGTTTACGGTCGTGACTAACCAGCAGACCGATTCCCCTGAATGACTTAAGAGCCTTAAATAGAAATTCCTTTGATTCACCATCAAGGTGGTTTGAAGGTTCATCCACGGCAAGTACAACGGGATTGTAAAATAAAGCCGCAGCAATCTGGCATCTTTTACGTTCGCCCTGGCTGAGTGTATTCCATCTGCTTATCCATTCATCTTTAATTTCAAGAGAAGTTTTCAACCTGAAGGATTCAGCATCGTAACTTTCAAGGAATTCTTTGAATCCCGCGGGAATTTCTTCCGTTTTCTGTTCGCAATAATAAAAATTACCGGGAGTATTGATGATCCCGGAGGAAGGAATGAGCTGTCCTCCTATCAGTTTAATAAGGGTTGTTTTGCCGCTTCCATTTGGACCCGTAACGGCGGTCCATCCTCCGTGAATCCTTAGGGAAACAGAATCAAAAAGCAGCTGCGAAGATGATGGATACGAAAACGAAAGATTTGAAATGCTAATGAAATCGGACATATAAGCCTCAGTAATAGTTTTAGAGATAAAAATATTTTGAACTGGAGGGAGGCTTATAATTTCATCGGATTCCTTAATAAATGAAGAACAAAAATAATAATTTTCTAAAAATTAAACCAAACCCAAAAAATGACTCAGATGAACGTTCAATATAATTGGTGGGACCCGTATAATTTTTTTTAATATGTTATTTAAGATATATTATTTTTGATGTGCCTTTAATTGTTTCTGGGTAAGTCTTATCAGTGATAATTACAAAATAAATACCCGAAGAGACGTTATCCCCTGAATTATTGGTCCCGTTCCATACCTGCTGAAATCGATACCCTGTGCCTTCGATACATTCAAATCTTTTTATTTCTTCACCATTAATACTATAAATCCGTATCTCAGGATAGTCAATTTTTCCTTCTATATTTATTTTCACTGACCCATTAAAAGGATTTGGATATGATGTCACGCTAAATTCATCAGAAATATTTCGGTCCGGAGATTCATTAATCGACACCGGATAATTTAGTGCAAAACCATAAATGGAGTTATCATTGGCACAGTAAAAAGCAATTGTATCTTCATTTATCCATTTTAAATCATAGTCATATCCCAGGATACCGCAATTTTCCGTAAAACTTCGGAGGCTGCCTGAGTCAGGATTGAAAGTATAAATGCCGTTATACCCCTCAAGTTCAAAGCTAAAAAAAGCCATCCGATTGACCTGCGGCGACCATTTCATTGACCGGAACCAATTCGGAGATGACCAGCATATATTATCAGAATCATTCTCCGTGTCATAAACAATTGAATCTATCCGGGTCGAAATGTCGTAGGAATGAATCTTCGGGTGATCGGGTTCATACAGACTATAATAAAGTAATTCATCTGTTAAATTGAAAGCAAAAGCAATAATGGGGACGTTTGGTGGTGAAATAAATAAAGTATCCCGGATATCTGTCACATAGTCATATAAACTCATATAGTATTCATCATACACATAAATAACTTTTGTTTCATTAGTCCAGTCAAATTCAAATAAATCATTAGGATCAAAATTCATATAGTGTACTGAACTATCCGCAAATGAGAAATAATGATTATAAAACAACAGATACATATCATCGGGTGAAAAGGCATAATCATACTGTACATAATGGTACACCGAATCATACACCAGGAATTTAGAATTATCATCAAAATCATAAATAAAAAGCGAGTCGCCGTCACCATAAACGCATTTATGTGAGGTATTGGCAAATGCAGGTAAGGAAGGAAAAGGACAGGTTCTGACTGACCAATCTGCTAAGTTTCTGATATATATATTGGGACCAGCAAATTCCCGATAGTATACCTCATTCGCATATCTGTCAATTGAGAAAAATTGAGCCATTACGTGTGAGATTTTAAAATTCTGCCCGCTTGCCTCGTATGATAATATTAAGAATGTTATTAATAGAGTAGTAAAAAAGATCGATTTCATAACTTACCCGGTTTGTTAATAAAATCAAATATGGGGTAACCAAAAGTGAATAACCCGCTGTAAAAGAACCCTAAATAAAACTTGACATAGTTAATACATTCAACTCAAAAAGTCAAATTTAAAATTTATTTTATGATAATACCGGATTGACTCACAATTAATCTAACCATGAGGATATAAAAACCCAGTCGTTGCCTCAAAATAAATCTAACCCTGGAGAAGTAAGAAATCACCCATAAAAATCATATCTGTCCAAAACGATGAAATAAAAAAATAAAGAATCCCTCAAAAAAGGATGGTAAATTTGTTTTTGACAAAAAAATAAACAACCAAAACCTTTAGAGAGGGACCAATGGTAAATGTAACACTTTTTAGTCAGATATTAAATCTTATAGACAGGAATTTATTCACAAAGACAGTAGAAAAATATAAAACTGATAAACATAATAAGGGAATAAATAGCTGGACACATCTGGTATCGATGTTATTCTGTCACTTCTCTAAGGCACAATCAATCAGAGAAATAACAAATGGACTGATGTCAATAACAGGGAATCTGAATCATCTGGGGATACAGGGAAAGACGCCAAAGAAATCATCATTATCATATATAAATAAAACAAGAGATTGGCAGATGTTCAGGGAATTTTACATGAAGTTACTCGGAGAGATGCAGAATTGGGGATACTTCAGGATGATAAGAAATTCAAGAAGATAAGACGGAAAATATTTTTATGAGACTCAACAATAATCAGTGTTTGCCTGAACTGTACCCCATATTGTAGACAAGCGGAAAAGCAACTATATTAATAAAAAAATAATATAGGAGCTACTAATGTCAGTGAAACAAACCAGGCGAACCTACGACAGAGAGTTCAGGGGCGTAAATGACAAAGATTTATTCTTTTACAGACTTATTAAACTTTATGCCTAAATCTTTTGCCACCAAATATGCGGCTGTACCGTAATTACAGGTGCATTTATTTAATAATTTACTATTGACTCGTCGTATTTAATAGCCTATCTTCAATTTTAAATCATATCACTATATAAATTCTTATCTTCTTTATGCAGGAAAATAATCGGCAGAATATTACTTTATTGCTTGAAAATTGTGCCAGGGGGAAAGATGGAGCTGTTGATGAATTACTGCCCCATGTCTATAACGAGCTGCGGAGAATTTCATCGAAATATTTAAATGATGAGTATCGTAACCACACACTTCAAACTACGGAATTGGTTCATGAGGCTTACCTGAAATTATTCGGTAATCAGGATATTAATTGGCAGAACAGGGCACATTTCTTTGGAATAGCCGCTAACGCTATGCGTCAAATTCTTGTAGATTATGCAAGAAAACATAATTCCCTAAAAAGAGGCGGCGGCCTGGCTAAAGTCACTTTAGATAATGCTGAAGGTATTTTTTTTGAAGCTGAAGAAGATCTGATTTTACTTGATGACGCTTTAAAAAAACTTGAAATATTTGATCCGGATCTTAGCAAAATTGTTGAGTTGAGGTTTTTTGCAGGATTAAAAGTTGAGGAAACGGCAAAAGCGTTAGATTGTTCCACTGCAACCGTGAAACGCGGATGGAGTCTGGCAAAATCATGGTTGTACCGGGAACTGGGGTTATGAGCGTGGTGTACCAAAAACATTTCCAGGATATTTAATTCATTCCATTTTTAGGTTAACGTGGACAAAAATATCTGGTCAGATATAAAAACAATTTTCTATGAGGCTATTTCACTGGATGAGAGCCAGAGAGAAAGCTTTGTAAACAAAGTTTGTAAAACACCGGAGATAAAACAAGAAGTTCTTTCCTTATTATCTGCCCATAATAACTCAGAAAATTATCTTGAACAATCCGTTGTAGTTCTTGATCCAGTTAAAGAAAACATCAGCTTTTTTATCGGGAAACTGTTCGGGAAATATAAAATTGTCAAGCTCATTGCGCGCGGCGGAATGGGATTGGTTTATCTCGGCCAGCGCGATGACGAAGTAAAACAGCAGGCTGCCGTAAAAATTATTGGTCCTGGATTTGTCACGGAATCCGTTTTAAAGAGGTTCAGGAATGAAAGACAGACCCTGGCAAATTTAAATCATCCGAATATTTCAAAGCTGCTGGATGCCGGTATAACCGATGATGGGATTCAGTTTCTTGTAATGGAATATATAGACGGGATACCCGTTGATGAGTATTGCGATAAAAACAATTTAACTATAAAAGAGAGGATGAAATTATTCCTTAAGATCGCTTCGGTTGTACAGTATGCCCATCATAACCTTGTAATTCACCGTGATCTCAAACCGAGCAATATTCTTGTTACTTCTGATGGAGAACCCAAGCTTCTTGATTTCGGAATAGCAAAAATTCTGGATAAAGACGGCAGCGAGAATGATAAGTTAACAATTAAAGGCATAGCTAATTTCACACCTGAATATGCTTCACCCGAACAAGTTATGGGAGAAAGCATAACCACTGCAAGCGATGTTTATTCACTTGGTATTGTCCTTTATAAATTACTAACCGGACATAACCCCTATAAAATAAGCAGTTCTCTACCCACCAATGTAAAGCAGGTTGTAACTAAAACGGAACCGCCGAAACCGAGCGACATTATTTATAAAACATTTGAAAGAAAGTCATTTGACGAAGTAATTCGGATTACGCCTGAATCTGTCAGTAAAACCCGTGAAGGAAGCATTGAAAAACTTCACAAAAAACTTTCAGGAGATATTGACAACATAGTTTCAATGTCAATCAGGAAGGAACCGGAAAGAAGATATCCATCAATTGATCTTTTTGCGGAAGATATTGAGAGATATTTAAATGACCAGCCTGTCTCTGCACACAAGGATTCGTTTAAATATAAAGCCGGAAAGTTTTTCAGAAGAAACAAAGGTCCTGTTATTACGGGGTCAGTCATAGCGATATTAATTATGCTTGGTATTGCAGGGATAATATGGCAGTCGCATTTAACAGCCATTGAAAGGGATAATGCCAAACTTGAAGCGAGGAAAGCAAATGAGATTAAATCATTTCTTCTGAATATGATCTCATCACCCGATCCGGGGGAAGACGGGAAAGATGTTAAAATGATCGATGTAATTCATAAAGCGGCAGGTTCATTATCCACTGAATTGCAGGGACAAAAACAAATTGAAGCAGAAATTCGTACTCTTATAGGAAATACATATCTGAACCTGGGAATTTATGACTCGGCCGCAGTTGAATTAAACAAAGCCCTTAAAATAAATAATAAGATTTTCGGGGAAAGAAGTTTAGAAGCCGCCAAAAGTATAAAAGACCTCGGGCAGGTTTATCACTATGAAGGTGATTTTGAAACAGCAGAAAAACTTTATTTGCAATCCCTTGATTTATACAAATCAATGGGTGATAAACCTTCACTTGAGCTTGCAAAAATTCTTGATCTCTACGCCACGCTTCTGAGCGACAAAGGTGAATATGAGAAATCGGAAGGGATAACATTCGATGCGCTGAAGATGGCCGAAAGCATAAATGGACCCGAAGACAATGATGTTCTTACTATTAAAAATAATCTTGCCACAGCATATAATTATGATGGGAAACTGGACAAAGCGGATTCACTTTACAGGATCTGTCTCAGTACATACAGGAAGAAATTCGGTAACGTTCATATCCGGGTTTCAAGTCTTCTGAATAATCTGGCATTTATTTACATTTACAAAAAAGAACATCACAAAGCACTCCCGCTTCTTGAAGAATCAGTTGATATAAAAAAGAAAGTACTTGGGGAAGATCATCCTGATTTAATCCTGGCCTACTCAAATCTCGGAAGCACTTACTTTAATGACAATCAATTTGACAAAGCCGAAAAGATAATGAAGCTATCGGTTGAGGTGGGACTTAAAAATTTCGATGAGAATAATGAAAATCTCAGCAGATCCTATATGTGGTACGGAAGAGTTCTGGCTGCAGATGGTAAAACCGATAACGGTATACTCTATCTTAAAAAGGCATATTTCATACGTAAAAAAGATTTCGGACAGAAAAATAAGCTGACATTAACAGCAGAAATTACACTTGCAAAAGTATTATTGAACGCAGGCAAACTTGAGAAGGCAGAGAATCATCTACTGCAATGTTACAAGATTTCAAATGAATATCTGGGGAGAAGTGATAAAGTAACGCAGTCCGCAGTTACAACACTTATCGAGCTTTATACCAAATCAGGCCGAAAGGACAAAGCGGAATTATATAATAATATTCTGGATCGCTGAAGATAATATTCTAACCAGGCAGGCAAGTATATAGGAATGACCCGCCATAGTTCTGCTGCAAAACCTTTTTTGCTATATTTTGAATACATTTATTTGAAGAAAATAATAAATTCAAAAAGGAAAGAATGACAGCAAGACAAATCACTATCAGAGACCAACAAGTTGAAATCCGGGCACTCTATGGCAGGCGAAATTATGCTGCAAACAGCATTAACCAACAATCCAAAAATAGCCGGTATTGTAGGGGTTGACAATTTCAAAATTATTGATGCTGCATTTACACCGGAACAAATGAAACAAATGACCGACTTTTTCCCTATGCTTGAAATGGATTTTAAAAATTCAGCACCTGTATATGCAGATATGATGCTTTTTCACCCGGCAACATCAAAGGAAGTGAAAGACAGAGTAAAAACTGATTTTGCAAATAGCGATCCCGTTATCGGCTACGGAACATTTATGAACCAGATGCAATTTGCTAATAACGATGCACAAAGACTGGAACAGCTGAATTATAAGTTATACCTAATAAACAGTGACAGTTATCCAACAAACGAAGCCGGACTTAAGAACCATTGCAAAAGTGGTTTCCAAGTTCAGACCATTGCTGCAGCAGGCCATTTTCCGATGATAGAAAAACCGGCTGAATTTAATCTGATTTTGGAAAACGTATTGACAAGTATGAAATAAAAAGCTTCCCTGAGAAAGGAAGCTTAAATTTTTTGATTTAACAATTAGCGTACATTACACTTTCCCCAAATTCTGGCTGATAACCATACCATTCGCTGCATTAGTAATCGCACTAATCCCGCTATTATTCAAGACCGGAAAATATATACAAAACAAGTTCCCCCGGGTATTCAGAGCAACAAGGGAAAATCAATGAAACGGATCCAATAAAAATGATTAGGTTAAGATTCAGCTTCACAAGAATGTGTAGTAATACCTGTCGGTTGATTTGGATAAGTTATTGGTTTAAATAGAATATCATTCGATATGCACGATATCATCAACTATGAGATCATGCAAAAGTTACTTCTGGCCACTGACAAGTAAGGCTATCAACCTCAAAAACCTTATATTTAAGAAATACCAAAAACATCATTAATTCCTATGAATACAAACAACACCAGCAGTCCTGCAGGGAACGACGGTCTCAGGGCGAAGCTTTATGAGATTATTTTTGAGGCGGATACAACAGCCGGGAAGTGGTTCGATATTGTGCTGCTGTGGGCGATCCTGCTAAGTGTGCTCGTGGTCTTTCTTGAGAGTATCGCTAAGCTTCGTGTTTCTTATGGGAATATTTTTTATTACCTCGAGTGGTTCTTTACTATCCTCTTCACGGTTGAGTATGCCCTCAGGATCTTCAGCACTCGCCGGCCCCTGGGATATATATTCAGCTTCTACGGCGTCATTGATGTTCTTGCTATTCTTCCTACATACCTTAGTCTTGTTATTGCTGGGCAGTCAGTATTTCCTTGTGATTAGGATTCTCCGCCTCCTCAGGGTTTTCAGGATCCTGAAACTGACTCATATGATGCGCCAGGCGGCTATACTGAAGCGTGCTTTAATCGCAAGCCGCGGGAAGATCGCTGTCTTCCTCTTCGCCGTGCTCTCCCTGATCGTTATTATCGGTGCCGTAATGTATGTTATTGAGGGTCCTGAGAATGGGTTTACCAGCATCCCTTTCAGTATGTACTGGGCTATTGTTACAATGACTACCGTCGGCTACGGCGATGTTTCCCCGCAGACTACCCTCGGCCAGATCTTCGCTTCGTTTGTCATGATTATCGGCTATGCCATTATCGCTGTCCCTACAGGCATCGTCTCTGTCGAAATGGCTGACGCGGCTAAGAGAACTTCCACTCAGGTATGCCCTGAATGCCTCCGCGAGGGACATGACGCTGATGCTAAGTTCTGTAAGTTCTGCGGCTATTCTATGGAGGGATGAAAGTACTTTCTATAAGGATTAAACAGGAGACAGATGTTTTCTCCATCTGCCCCGCTAAAATTATATCAACTTCCATCATGCACCTTACTTCTTCAGGTGAAGTTCCCTCATTATTTTCGTGCCTTTCGGATCAAATGCTGCCAGGTTCTTGTTCTTGATCATCAGGATAAGATTATAATCATCTTCATTCAACGCGTTCGCCTGGAGGATCAATGGTATACATTTTTCATATATAGCAGGAAAGTATGGGCATTATAGTAGTTGGGCAATTTGGAAGGAACAAAATGACAAACCGAAATCCAATGTTGGTGACAAGACAATTTTTAATATTGATTTAATCCTTAATATACTTGGTTCGCTTAATACAAATTTCATTATGGCAGGACTGAACATTTCCCTTCCAATTGAATTTATCTTCGGAAATTTTCACGTTTAATCCAATTTCCATCCCATCGAGTTATATAGCCGGTTTGTTGAAATGATTTAAAGCAGAAAATATGCAAAATATTTGTTGAGTAAATGGATGTGTGGAGTTATGTTTGAAGTATTGAAACTCTAGTTTTATCCGCTTCAAATAATAATACTAATCCTATATCCTGAACAGAAGAGGGAAAATTTATTTTTTTATAAGTTGCATCTTCAAGGTTAAAGGATCTCTTGGTTCACTGCTCTTACTGAAATATGCTAATTATCTTTTTCGTAATGGAGAGCCTAATGATTCAAAATAAAAAATGAAATCTTTTTTTCCAAAACTGAATTTTAAAATCGATGACATCATTTCTTATGCGGAGTTAGTTGCTACTGAGAATATCAATGTACAAAAGGGTATGAATTTTCAAATAAAACCTGAGTATTCAATTTTTTTGATGTCAGTTAGAAAGAATGCACCCTATGCTGATGAATGGGATGATAAAGCAAATACCCTGATTTATGAAGGGCATAATGTTCCGAAAAATGTTTCACTCACTCCAAAAGAAGTTGACCAACCTTTAGCAACACCCATCGGAACACTTACAGAAAATGGAAAGTTTTTTACAGCTGCCCAATCTTATAGGATGAGATTGCTAGAGCATCCGCATAGGGTTAAAGTTTATGAAAAAATGCAAGCTGGGGTTTGGTGTTATAAAGGTTTTTTCAGCCTGATCGATGCAAAGATTGTTTTTAATGGGATTAGAAATGTTTTTAAATTCTATCTTCAACCGGTTGAGTTTAAGGCTTTCAACAAGGAAATACAGATTCCTCATAATAGATTAATCCCTACTCACGTCAAGGTTGAAGTTTGGGCCAGAGATAAAGGTAAATGTCAAAAATGTGGATCAACAGAAAATCTTCACTTTGATCATATTCTTCCATTTTCAAAAGGCGGAACAAGTTTAACTGCTGAAAATGTGCGTATTCTCTGTATGAAACATAATCTGGAGAAATCAGATAAAATTTTAACCATCCCCCCTTTCTTTCTATCCTAGATTATGTCCAAGCTTGAAACCTATATAAATGTCTTTTCCTCGTTGCACACCGATAAGGGAAAAAATAAATATCCCTCTCATACTAAACATCAAGCTCCCCATAAACCACTACTACTTTTATCGGTTATTGATTTAATAGAAGAAGGCGCTATAAAAGATAATTTCATTAAATTGTCTCCGGAATTAGGGGAGACCTTCACTACTTATTGGTCCATTGTTATGCCTAGTGATAAGATAGGTAAAATCGTATATCCTTTTTTTCATTTAAGAAAAGATAATTTCTGGCATCTCATCCCGAATGAAGGAAAAAAGGATTTACTAGGTTCTATACATGAAATATCTTCAGTTTATCGTTTGTTGGAAATAATTTCTGGTTCAGAGTTGGATAAGGATCTGTTTTTATTGCTCTGTAATAACAGGGAAAGAAATATCCTGAGAAGTGTTCTAATTGATTCATATTTTGATTTAACTATAACAGAATCACTCATAACTCAAAGCAAGATAAATGTTGAATCTTTCCAATACTCATTGAACCTATTAAGGAAGAATCCAAAAATTGTTTACTCGAAGCTTAGAGATGAATTATACAAAGAAAAAGTTAGAGATCAGGGTTTTAGAAAGGCTGTGGTCCAAGCTTATGAACATCGTTGTTCATTCTGTGGAATAAGAATGAGAACGCCTGAAGGATACACAGCGGTGGATGGGGCTCATATAATTCCTTGGAAGGAAACTCAAAATGATCTTCCTCAGAACGGAATATCTTTATGCAAATTATGCCACTGGACTTTTGATAATGGTTTGATCAGTATTTCCAACGATTATAAAATCCTTATCTCTAAAAGATTAAATACAAATTATAATATTGCTGGACACTTAATCACTTTTGCAAAAAGAGATATTATTCGTCCTGTTGAAAGATATTTATGGCCAAGTCAAGAATCACTAATCTATCATCAAAAACGATGGAATTTCTTTAAATAATTAGGCTATTAAACTTATCTTTATCCCCCTTTATCTATTCAATTTAGCATCCGTGTGGAATTTTATCCTTTTATTGTATCTTAATATATAATCCTCCTAAAATTTTGCGGAGCTGGTATGAAAACTTCCTTTCAATGAAACAAAACCCTTGAATGAAGCTGAAATCCTGGTTAATGAGGAAAAACCTGCAGGAAGTTATTCGGTGGGGTTTGAGGGCACGGGTTTATCCAGCGGTGTTTATTTGTATAAACTGACCGCTGGAAGTTATGTTAGTGCAAAGAAAATGATTTTGCTGAGATGACAGGAATATCTTCCCTATTTCTTGTTTATGTCTTTCATATACGCAGTTATGTCTTTTAATTGCGGTTCGGTAAGTGATGGATTGCCGCCGCTGGGAGGCATTGCTACTCCCGTCGTGTTTAATGGATCGGTTACCGGTCTGCCTTTTTTAATGAACTCAAGCAGTTCTGCATCGGTTTCGCTTTTAACAAAATCACTTGTTGTTAGGTCTTTGCCCAGGTTTGGTATTCCTTTGGCGTCCATACCATGACAGGCTGAGCAGGTCTGGTCAAAAAGTATTTTGCCGTTTACTGCATCCCCTTTCAATGCGCTTACGCCGCTGTTTTCGGTGTTCCCGCTCTCCGGAAGCTGTTCATCGCTGCTGTTGTTATTTTCACCGCACTGAACCATCAGAAACGTTATAACGGTAATAATCAGTATAAAATATATTTTTTTAATTGATCTCATTGAAGTTTTCCTTGTTTATCGGGATAATTTTATTTCTCTGTCAGTTCAAGTTTCTCTTTTTTGGCTAAGAGCTCTTCGTTGTTCTCAACGTGATCCGGGTCTTTGATTATGCAGTCAACGGGACAGACATCGATGCACTGAGGCTGATCGTAAAATCCAACACATTCGGTACATTTGTCAGGGGTGATGTAAAAATAGTCGTTCGATATCGGCTTATTCGCGTTCTTATTTAACTGCCAGTCAACTCCGCCTTCATATATTGCGGTGTTAGGACATTCGGGTTCGCACGCGCCGCAGTTAATGCATTCATCTGTTATAAGTAGTGCCATATTTCCACACTTTCGGTTATAATGAGTTTGATTTCCTGGTTCAAAACTTAGGAGTGCGAGGCTAGAGAGTCATTGACTTAAGTCAGTGTAAGTCTTTTTTATCCGGACTTGTTAAGCAGTAGCCGCCAGCCGTTCGTTTATAAATTAATTTAAACTGGATTTTAATGACTTTAGTCAATGACTTGCCGGTACTATAAAGCCAACTTTGAAGTGTATCAGAATTTTTAAATAGATCTTAAATTCAGGAATTTTATGAAACATTCAATAAAAGCCGCCGGAATAATTGTGCTTGCAATGCTGGCAGCAATCTTAACCTCCTGCAGCGGCAGCGGCGATAAAGCACCGGCGTTTAATACACCCTCCCCGGAAAATGTTAGTCAGCTGCAACATATTAAAGAGAAGCTCGTCGCTCCTCCTTTCCTTCCTCAATATGAACAGAAGGAGGAAGGCGGCCCAAAGGTGGTGGAGGTGGAGCTGACAGTAGTTGAGAAAAAGTTCGAGGTTGAACCGGGAGTTTTTACCTGGGCATTAACTTACAACGGCACTGTACCGGGACCAATTATTGTTGTTCACCAGTATGATTATGTTGAGGTTAGGGTTATAAACCCGGCTTCAAATTCAATGGTGCATAATATCGATTTCCACGCAGCCACCGGAGCTATGGGCGGAGGCGACATTTCACTTGTTGCACCGGGCCAGCAGGTTACTTTCAGATTCAGAGCGGTTAAGGCCGGCGTATTCGTTTATCATTGCGCGCCGGGAGGTATTATGGTGCCTCTGCACGTTGTATCGGGTATGAACGGTGCCATTATGGTTTTGCCTGTGAACGGATTGACTGATAACAACGGTAATTCTATTACCTATGACAAAGCATATTATATTGTTCAGCAGGAATATTATCTGCCGAAGGATGAAAAGGGTAATTATAAAGAGTATTCTTCGCCGGCTGAAGGTTTCGGTGATTTGATAAAATCGATGAAAACTCTTAGTCCCACGCATATTGTTTTTAACGGTAAAGCAGGAGCCTTAACTGGTGAAAACGCGCTGAAAGCAAACGTTGGTGATAAGGTTTTATTTATCACTTCAAGCGCCAACAGGGATACGAGGATCCATCTTATAGGAGGACACGCGGATCTTTACTGGGAAGGCGGTTCTTTTGCTAACAATCCGCTGGCTGATTTTGAAACGTGGCCTGTGCCAGGGGGAACGGCTGTAGCTGCAATTTATCAGTTCAAACAGCCGGGAACGTACGCTTTGCTGGATCACAATCTTATTGAGGCCCTTGCCTACGGCGCCGCAGCACAGGTAATTGTTGAAGGAAAATGGAACGATGACCTGATGAAAGTGGTTGAAAAGCCGGCGCCTATTCAATGATGACTAATTGAAAACTTAGCCGGGTAAAGACAGGTACCTGGAAGTATTTATTCGGCTAATTTTTTAAGTTCCTTGAAATTCTTAACAAAAACAGTGCGGTCGTGTATTCTGATTATGTTATTGTCTTTCATTTTTTTTATTGCTCTTGATATCGTCTCGGGAATTGTACCAAGGTAAGCGGCCAATGTAGGATTTGACAGCGGTATTCTGAAAAACGGCTCGGGGAGATCCTTATTTCCCCCGCTGTCTATTCCTTTTACGATATAATCCGCCAGCCGGTTTATTACTTCTTTAAGTGAAAGGTCTTCTGCTTTGACGGTAATATTTTTCAGCCGCCGTGCGAAACCTGACATTATTTTAAAACTGAGTTTGGGATTGTCTTCCAGCAGCTGCAGAAATTCATTTTTGGGAACAAAAAGAAGGGTGGTATCCTCAAGCACCTGAACACTGGCGGGGCAGTCGCCGCCGGTAAACAAAGGCACATCACCAAAAAGCTGGGGCTTGGTAAGAAGGTGAAGTATGTATTCTTTCCCCTGCGGCGATATCTTGAATATTTTAACCTGTCCTTTTAAGACGATATATATTCCCTGGAACTCATCACCTTCGTGAAACACATATTCATCTTTTTTATGGTTAACAAGCCTGCTTAACGAAGTAATTTCCCGTAGTTCCTCTACGGTCAATTCTGAAAACAGGGGTATATCCTGTAAAATCATCGGTCACCGTGGTTTTTAATATTCAAACTTAAGGATTTATGATACACTTAAAAATGTCATCCGGCCATGCTGCTAAGGTGGAAAACTGATCAGTCTTGATTCTGCCGCTGCATCAGCACAAAGGATGACGTTTTAAATTTGATTGGGCACTGAAATGAGCCTTCGTTCCTCTTTTTTACGCATGTATAAGAAACAAGTTTTACCGTAAATATAAATTCGAGGAGAGCTATGAAATTTTTTATTGGCCTGCTGTTTATCCATCTCACTTTTTGCCTCACGCTTTTTGCACAGGGTGATCAGCCAAACAAAACGGAAGAGAAATCGGATTTTCCCGGAAGCGGTTTGTTATCTGAAACCGGCCTGTTTACAAATACAGGTATTAAAGAGTCTGAGTCGCCCGCCGCTCAGGTTTTTGATATACCATCGTTTACAAAAGTTACCTCGGGTGAGATCGTTACGGATGTTGACCTTTCAGGAGGATGTGCATGGGTTGATTACGACGGTGATAATGATATGGATTTATTTGTAGCAAACAATAATTTTATAAACAATGCGGTGTATACTAATAACGGCGACGGAACTTTTACAAAACTGACTTCCGGCGTTATAGTATCAGACGGCAGCAGTACTTCACAGGGCTCCTGGGGAGATTATAACAATGACGGAAATATAGATTTGTTTATTACTAATAAGTCAACCGGAGTGGGGCAGCATAATATATTGTACCGGAATAACGGGAGTGGTGATTTCACGGAAATTACTTCCGGAAGTATTGTTAATGACGAAGGATATTCATTCGGGTCTGCCTGGGCTGATATAAATAATGATGGCTTCCTTGATATGTTTGTAGTGAACGAGATACCAACAGAAAATAATTTTTTGTATTTGAATAACGGCGATGAAACTTTTACAAAAGTAACTAACGGTGATATCGTTAATGTACCTGCAACATCTTATACCTGCACTTTTGGTGATTATGATAATGATAATAATATTGACCTTTTTGTGGCTAACCGTGATGAGACGAATTTTTTATATCATAATAACGGAGACGGTTCTTTTACAAGGGTAATTGATGGAGATATTGCAAACGATCTTGAATATTCACTAGGAGCCAACTGGGTGGACTATGATAATGACCTGGATTTAGATTTATATGTTACTAATGGGAATAATGAGAATAATTCTTTGTACGTGAATAATAACGATGGAACTTTTACCAAAAATACTGCATTAGAAATAGTTAACGACGGCCTGCATACATTGTGCAGTAACTGGACAGACATTGATAACGACGGGGACCTGGATTTATATATTACAACATTGAACAATAATTTGCTCTATGCCAATAACGGTGATAAAACGTTTACAAGGGTGACAACCAATACAATAATTGCAGATAATTCACCCTCGCGCGGCTGTACCTGGACAGACTACGATAATGACGGTGATATGGATTTGTTTGTTGCAAATTATGGGGCTGTAAATAATCTTTATACGAATGATGGAAACGGTAATAGCTGGATTAATATTAAATGCGAAGGCACAGGGGCAAATAAATCCGGCATAGGAGCAAAAGTCCTGCTGGAAGCAACGATAAATGGTTCTCCTACCTGGCAGTTCCGCCAGATCAATCTGCAGAGCGGCTACCTGGCGCAAAATAGTTTGTATGCACACTTCGGTTTGGGTGATGCTCAATCAATTGATTCGATTATTGTTAAATGGCCTTCGGGGTTAACTGAGTCATTTCCTGAGACAGGGGTTAACCTGTCATTTACCGCGGAGGAAGGCGAAGGCAGCCTGATAACTTCTGTGGAGAGTGATGGTAAGGAGGCTTCTCTGTTTTCATATACCTTATCGCAGAATTATCCGAATCCCTTCAACCCGGTTACAGTAATTAATTATCATTTAGCAGCCGGCAATTTCGTTTCACTTATTGTTTATGATGTTCTGGGTAATGAAGCTGCAACGCTGGTTAATGAGGAGAAACCTGCAGGAAGTTATTCGGTGAGGTTTGACGGCACTGGTTTATCCAGCGGGGTTTATTTTTATCGCTTGAACGCCGGCAGTTACACCAGCACCAGGAAAATGATTTTATTAAGATAGTATGCATATCGGTACTCTATCAACGTTTCGGTGCGCTGCACCGGGTGAAATGTGGTAAAGTGGTCAGGGTTTATTCGTAACGAAATAGATTCTATTGATATTACGCCACGCTGCGGCTACGAACAATTCGGTGCGCTGCACCGGGTGAAATGTGGTAAAGTGGACAGGGTTTATTCGTAACGAAATAGATTCTATTGATATTACGCCGCGATGCGGCTAGAGATATATTCCCGCAATGCGGAAAAATCCCCTTTCATCATTTCCATTAGCCTGTGGTTTAAATTCTGTTTCCTTCCGGATTTTGTTTTGTTTAATTACTGACAATTAATCCGGGAGAAAATTAATTATGAAGCGATTGCTCCTTTTTTGTCTGCTGGCTGCATCTGCGGTGTATGCAAATAAATATCCTACCCTTAAAGACAATTCGAACTCGCAGATAAGCGCTGTAAGGTTAAATGAAAATATTAAAGTCGACGGCAAACTAACGGAGAAGGTATGGCAGAGTCATAGTTTTAATACCCTATTGCAGGCTGATCCTCAGCAGGGTTTGCGGCCTTCACAGAAATCCGAATTCTGGTTCGCCTATGATGATGAGGCATTATATTTTGCGGCAAGGTTCCACGATACACATCCTGATTCAATTATGGCAAGACTTGTGAGGAGGGATTTTATATGGGGCGATCCTTCGGACGGATGCGTGCTTTATATTGATTCGTACCGTGATAAGCGGAACGGCTATTTCTTTTATGTGTCGGCTGCAGGTGCTGTAGCGGACGGGCTGATAGAGAATGATGTGAAGCAGCCGAATGACTTAAGCTGGGATGCGGTGTGGGAAGGCGCCCGTAGTATAGATGCCGGGGGCTGGTCGGTTGAAATGAAGATCCCTTACTCGCAGCTGCGCTTCAGGGATGGTGAGAAACAGGTATGGGGAGTGAACGTTGAGAGGTTTATAAGCAGAAGATTTGAGACTGACATGGTGGTTTATACTCCCAGGAATGAAAGCGGTTTTGCTTCAAGGTTCCCGGATCTTGTGGGTATTGAGGAGATTACTCCCCCGGCAAGGGTTGAGCTGATGCCCTATGTGGTAGGAAAAGCGAAATACATCGGAGCGCAGCCGGGTGATCCGTTTAATTCAGGAAAGGAATATTCACCGGGTGTGGGACTTGATGTAAGGGCGGGGCTGGGAAGCAGTCTTACTCTTAACGCTACCATCAATCCTGATTTCGGCCAGGTTGAAGTTGACCCCGCGGTGGTTAACCTTTCTGATGTAGAATCAACTTTTGATGAGAAGAGACCATTCTTTACGGAGGGTGTTAGTATCTACAGGTTCGGACAGGGCGGTTATAATAATAGTGTTTCGTTCAACTGGCCAACTACCAGCATCTTCTACAGCAGGCGAATAGGGAGAAATCCCCAGGGAAGTCTTCCGGGTTATGATTATGCGGATATTCCGCAGGGTACTCATATCCTGGGTGCGGCTAAAATATCGGGACAGGTATACGATAACTGGAAGATAGGAACGATTCACGCGGTAACGCAAAGAGAGTATGCCGATATTTCGGTTGACGGACAGCGTTCAAGTGTTGAGATGGAGCCGTTGACTTACTACGGGGTTTTCAGGGCACAGAGAGATTTTAATTCAGGAAAACAGGGATTGGGACTGCTGACCACTTTTACCGACCGCTTCTTTAAGGCTGACGGACTCAGCAGCCAGATAAATAAAAATGCATTTGTAATTGGAAGCGACGGATGGACGTTCCTTGATGAAGACAATACCTATGTACTTACAGGCTGGGCGGCTTTGTCGAATGTTACAGGCTCGGCGGAAAGAATAACAGCGCTGCAGAGGAGTCCTGTGCATTATTACCAGAGACCCGATGCATCATACATTTCTGTTGACAGTTCGGCTACATCTTTAACAGGATACAGCGGGCGGTTGATGCTGAATAAAAACCGCGGACGCTGGGTGATAAATACAGCTGTGGGTTTTATTAGTCCGGGATTTGACGTGAATGATTTAGGTTATGGATCATACAGTGATTATATAAACGGTCACTTCTTTACAGCATACAGGTGGACTGAACCCACGGCTTTTTATCAGAATGCGGGGGTAAACCTGGCAGCCTTTACAAGCTACGATTTCGGAGGGAACAACACTTCGCAGGGCTACAGGATCGCGTCATATCTTAACACGCCTAATTACGACGGAGGCGACATTGGACTTATCTATAATCCCTCCACGCTTAATTCAAGGAAAACACGCGGAGGTCCCCTAACCGTAAATCCTTCAAATGCTTCGTACTTCTGGGATATTTATACTGATAACAGGCAGTGGTGGGTTTTCGGAACAGGCGGCTCAGGTTCTTTCAGCAGCGACGGAAATGCATATTCGGTATATGCTTCTATGGAATTCAAGGTAACATCTACTTTAACAATGTCGATTGGACCGGAATACACCAATGACGTTTCGGAAACACAGTGGGTAAGTAATTTCACTGATGCCTCAGCAGCTGATACGTACGGTAGGAGGTATCTCTTTGCTCATCTTGAGCAGAATATAATAGCGGCAAACATAAGGGCCGACTGGATCCTTAGTCCTTCCCTGAGCTTTCAGTTTTACTTCCAGCCTTTAATTGCATCCGGAGCTTATAATAGTTTCAAATATTTACTAAGACCAAAGACTTATGATTTTAATACGTACGGAAGGAACGGTTCTACCCTGGTGCAGAATACATCTGCAGGCGGGGATGTAATTTCATATGAGCTGGATCCTGACGGTTCGGGTCCCGCCCCTTCACAGGAAATAGGGAATCCCGACTTCAATTATATTTCTCTTCGCGGCAACGCCGTTCTACGGTGGGAGTATATGCCCGGTTCAACATTGTATTTTGTCTGGACCCAGAGCAGGGAAAACATCGAAGCAGACGGTGACTTCCGGTTCGGACGCTCGTTCAACAACCTCTTCAGCGTTCATCCCGACAACATCTTTATGCTGAAGATAAGCTACTGGCTGTAATTATTTGGAGGCAGCTATTCATCTGTCAGGAAAATGATGGTCCTGAAATAGCATGCAAATTTTTAGAAGTGCTTTGGCGCATCTTCTGCTTCTTGGGGTGCTGCTTTTAATGTAATTATGCTGAATCCTGTTTATTTTAAGTTATTACCTGATTAAAAAACAACCAAGGAATAACTATGAAATATGCAATTATATTTCTGTTGAGTATTGTTATTGGGTACGGCTTCACACAGAATAAAGAAGAACTTAAAAAAGAGGGTGATTCAATAGTTACAAAAACGGTGAGCTATTCATCAGACGGAACTCCGCTTAAAGGCTTCATTGCTTACGACAGCAGCAAGACCGGCAAAAGACCGGGAATAATTGTAGTGCATGAATGGTGGGGTATGAATGCTTATGCTGAAAAACGTGCGAAGATGCTGGCGAAACTGGGTTATATTGCGCTGGCTGTGGATATGTACGGAAACGGAAAAACGGCAGAGCATCCTGAGAATGCTCAAAAGTTTGCATCAGCGGTTATGTCGCATATGGATACGGCGCGCGCAAGGTTTAACGCGGGACTGGAGCTGCTGAAGAAGCAGCCGCAGACAGATACTTCGAATCTTGCAGCAATTGGATACTGTTTCGGCGGCGGTGTTGTGCTGCAGATGGCGCTTGCCGGTGCTCCCCTTGACGGTGTTGTAAGTTTTCATGGTGATCTGCCCCAGGAAGCTCCTAAAAACCCGGAGGAAGTTAAGGCTGACATACTGGTATGCAACGGTGCAGCCGATCCGTTTAATCCCCCCGAAAAAGTTAAAGCATTTAAATCAATGATGGACAGTGTGGGAATAGATTATACGTTTAAGAATTATGAGGGCGCAAAGCACAGCTTCACGAATCCTGATGCAGACATCGCGGGTAAAAAGTTTAATCTGCCTCTGGCTTACAACAAAAATGCTGACGAGCAAAGCTGGCAGGATATGCAGGATTTCTTCGACAAGATTTTTAAGTAGAGAAAGGTCGTTGACCCATCTCTTTATTGCGACCTAAACGATGCCATCACGAACTTAGGGAGGAATCTTCATCCCATTCCTCCCGATTCGCTTAAACAGCCAAATTTCTTTGTGCCTTCACACTTCTCGGAAATAAACTTTCCACCAATCCGTCAATCCGTCCGATTCCTTTTTTTTCCTGAACCCTTACATCCGGGACCATAATTTTTTATCTTACGGCAAATACATCCAATAATCAATCCGAAGGAAGAGGAGATAATGGACAATATCAATGCAAACAGCCTGCAGTATTATTCACAGAAACTGATTGATTTAGCCGTGGAATATGGACCGAAATTACTTCTTGCTATCCTTGTTCTTTTTGTAGGCCTCTGGCTGATCCGACTCGTTCTGAAAGGCACCAACAAGGCAATGGAGCGTTCAAATTTTGAAATTTCACTTAAAAAATTCCTCACTGGTATTCTGGGAATTCTCCTTAAGGTAATGCTGCTTATAAGTGTGGCTTCGATGATAGGAATAGCAACAACATCGTTTGTGGCTATTATAGGAGCAGCGGGACTTGCCGTAGGTCTCGCCCTTCAGGGAGGTCTTGCAAACTTCGCCGGCGGAGTTATTATACTTATCTTCAAACCGTTTAAGGCAGGCGACTTTATAGAGGCTCAGGGCTACATGGGAACTGTTAATGAGATAACAATTTTTACTACGGTCCTTAAAACCCCGGATAACAAAACGGTAATTATCCCTAACGGCATTTTGTCAAACGGAAGTATGGTTAACTTCTCCACCGAACCTAAAAGACGTGTGGATATGGTATTCGGAATAGGCTACGGCGATAGTATTGAAAAAACAAAACAGGTTTTGGGGATGATTGTCGATTCAGACCCGAGAGTTCATAAAGAACCCGCACCGCAGATAGTTGTGGGTGAACTGGGAGATAACTCTGTTAATTTCAATGTCAGGGTCTGGTGCGATTCGGCGGATTACTGGGGCATTTTCTTCGATACACATGAAAAAGTGAAGCTGGCATTTGATGAAGCCGGAATATCTATTCCGTTCCCGCAGAGGGATATACACGTTTACAGTGATAATACAGACAAGAAAGAAATAAATGTTGCCGCAAAAATTCCTGTTTAACGCCTCAGCAGTAACTGGCTGCAGAGTATTGGAATGAAGCACGCCTGAGATTTATTAATCCGGAATCAGGCCGTTTCAGAGAAACTGTATTTCGGTGATATCTTTTATGGATTCATTGCTGACAGGAATCCAGACAAAGTTAAAGTATTTAATAAAGATGTTCGTTTTCTGCGGTCTGATTTTTATTTTCTCAAACTCCTCGAGGGATACATCATACTTTTCTGCAAGGGCATCAATCTCACTTTGTAATTCTTTCCCGAGTTCCGCCATCTGGTTTTTCAGAATTTCCAGATTTTCTTTGCTTAATGCAACGTCCTGCTTTTCTTTGAATATTCTTGACGCTGACCTCATTGTTGTTCCCGCTTTATTCAAGGTGCCGGAACCAAATGTTTTTCTGCCGAGTAAGGCGCCGAGTATAGTTGCTCCGGCGGAAATTGCCGTCTGCAGGGTTTGCTGGGATGACTGGGCCTGTTCTCTTGAAACCCTGTCTTCAGCTGTTTTAATTTTGTTTTCCAATGCTGTTAGCTTCGATTGGTATTTCGCCTTTAATTTCTCAACCTGTGTATCTTTCGTTTCTCTTGATAACTGGTTCAATCTTATCCGGAAATCTCTTTCACTTTCCCCCGGTTTTGACTGCTCATCGAGAACTTTGCTGTACAGTATTTCCAGGTTATAATTATTATAAAGAAAATTTTTCAGGTCTTTTTCCCACTCAGTATAACTTTTAGATTCTCTGGCAGCGTCAGGAAGATCAGAATATTTAATTTTCTGATCGGCTTCATTTGTAAGCTGCGCCAGGTCCAGGTCTATTTCAAAAGATGATTCCCAGTTTACAGGAATTGCTTCATCAGAAACAGAAGCAAGGAACATTGATTCTTTATCTACGTCAATTTTTGATTTGCGGTCGGAAAAAAGCATCTGTGTTTTTCCGATCATATAAGGGAGATAGGTGACATCATCTGAATTCAGGTTTTGCAGATTTCTTTTTAGGAAAGCCGGAGACACAGCTGCAGGCAGTACCGGCATCTGGGTATTAACTGAAGAGGCGGCAATTACAGGTTTTATTTCTTCTTTAACCGGATTGACAGGAGCAGCGTTTTCATTCGGCACCAATAATTTTAGCTGGCTTTTTGTTAAGGGACCACGCAGGTAGGATAATGCCCAGCGTGTCTGGAAGATCTGTACATCATCCTGGTTAACATTATTCAAAAGGAATACGCGTTTATCAAGATTCGCTATAATTTCTGTAATAGTTTTTCTGTCAAATGATTTTCCGGAGGAGTTTGCACTTTCCAGTCCGTCTATTAATCTTTCAATATCTCTTTCAGTCTGAAGCCTTCCTATAAACCAGGTTCCGGCATTGGAGAGGCTTTTATAATCAAGATCAACGGGATTTTGGGTTGCAAGTACGAGTCCCAGTCCGAAAGCTCTTGCCTGTTTGAGTAATGTAAGAAAGACTTTTTTTGACGGCGGATTTGCAACCGGGGGTATGTATCCGAATATTTCATCCACATAAAGCAGGGCCCTAAGACTGGTGGTTCCGCTTTGTTTTCTCATCCAGCTCAACAACTGATTCAGAAAGAGGGTTGTAAAAAACATCCTTTCCGGATCGGTGAGATGCGCCGTGTACATAATAGAAACTTTCGGCTTGCCGGCTTCAGTAAAGAGAAGCTTATCTATTGACAAAGGTTCCCCGGTTAACCACGACTGAAAAGTAGGCGCAGAAAGAATATTATTGAGAAGCATCGCAAGTTCAAACCTCTCCTTCGGCGGGTAGAATGCATCGATATCAAATACACCAACTTTTTTCATAGGAGGATTCTGAACACTTTGAATGAGCGATGCCAGATCAAGACTCTGCTTATTGCTCCAGTAATACTGAAATATATTTGCGATTAATATATGTTCCCTGCTTTTAATCGGATCAGCATCTATTCCAAGTAGTCCCAATATGCCTGAGGTAGTGGTTGTTATTTTTTCGTTTAACAGATCGGCATCATCCATCAAGCTTTCATCGGGGGCGTCAAAAGAATTTAATATAGAAACCTGTTTTGCGGCGGAACTTCCGGGAGTATAGATTTCGAACTGTGCGGACGATTTCATTTTAGCTATACGTGAAGGATCCTGACCCCAATCCTGCAGTCCATTCTTCCACAAATCGGCCTGGGATTTGGCAAAATCATATTCGGTCATATTTTTTCTTTCGGCATCGGATTTATTTATCCACGGAAGAAAATCCTCAGGCTTAAGATCGGGAAATGTTAAAAGCAGATTAGTAATATCTCCCTTGGGGTCAATAACCAGTGCTGGAATATTATCAATAACAGCCTCTTCTAATAAAGAAATACATAAACCGGTTTTACCGCTGCCTGTCATTCCAACACACACTGCGTGAGTAGTTAAATCTTTGGAAGGATAGAGAAGCAGATCATCAGTTAAGGATTTTTTTGAGGGATCGTAATTCTTACCGAGGTAAAAAACACCCAGTTTTTCAAAGTCAACCATTTCAGGTTCCCTGTTTTTTAGTTAGTGAAGAAATTCAGACGAATAAAAATAAAACTAATTCTAATAATTTTATAGAGCAGGGCGTCTCATAAACGTATACCGGTTTCGAATCTTTGCTATGAATTATTGCTTAAGCCGCAGTCCGAACTATTTAATTGTATTTTGCTATATTCTCAGCCATTCCGTCGAATACAAAATAATGAAATGGCAGCACTGAATACCAGTATAATCTTCCCAGCAGACCTTTAGGACGGAAAGTAGCAATCTGCTGAAGGAATTCTCCCCCTTCCTTTTTAATAATCTTAAACTCAAGCCAGGCTTCACCAGGAAGTTTCATCTCGGCATAAAGTAACAGCCGTCTGTTTTGTCTGTCTGCTGTAAGGACCCTCCAGAAATCAAGGGTATCACCGGTATGTATTGTATTTGCATTAGTTCTGCCACGCCTTAATCCCACTCCGCCCATAACCTTATCCACAAAGCCCCGTATGAGCCATAGCCAATTGCCGTAATACCAGCCGCGGACACCACCGATTGACCAGATATTATCAAGAACTTTTTCAACACTTGTGTTAATGAGTTTTTCCCTTCTATCAACGAAACAGCCCTCTGAAGGAACCTTAACGTGATTGAGAAGGAGGTTATCTGATGAACTTGAAACAAGGGAATCTTTCCAGCTTGATGCAACACTATTCTGTTCAATTTTTTGAAACGCGAGGGTTACAGCTTCCTTGTATGACACAGGAGTAATGCCAAGCATTTTTTCCAGAATATCATTTTCGGCAGTAACTTCAATTTTCATGCTGTTTACAAGATTTATAGCCAGTTTGTATGAAGTAGAAGTGACGAAGTAAAGCCAGTAGGATGAAAGTCTTGGCGTCATCACCGGAACGGTAAGTATCAGTCTTTTCAGGCCGCGGACTCCGGCAAACTGAAGAAGCATCTCTTTGTAGGTTAATATGTCAGGTCCGCCTATATCGTAAGATTTATTAAATGTTTCTTCCTTTAATAAAACCCCCGACAGGTATTCCAGGATGTTTCTTATTGATATGGGCTGATGCCTTGTATTAAGCCATCTGGGTGCTATCATTACCGGCAGCTTTTCCACAAGATCACGAATAATTTCAAACGAAGCACTGCCAGAACCGACAATAATACCTGCTTTTAATGAAGTAAGAGGAATACTGTTTTTCTTCAGTATCTCTTCAACTTTTTTTCTTGATGACAGATGCCGGGAAAGCTTTTCACCTTTAGTAATTCCTCCCAGATAGATTATCTGTTTTGCGGAAGTACGGGCAGTCATTTTGATAAAATTGCCAGCGGTTTTTACTTCAAGCTTTTCAAAATCCTTAACATTTGAACTCATCGAGTGGATGAGATAATATGCGGCATCAATATCTTTTATGAACGCCGGAGCAACGCTGTCATTCAGAAAATCCACTTCTAACAGGGTGATGCCGGGATGATTATAAATCCCATCGGACGGGAATCTGTTTTTATCGCGCACGCAGCAGACAACCTGGTGTCCCTGCTGAAGGAGAACCGGAAGAAGCCGTTTTCCCACATATCCGGTAGCACCGGTCAATAGTATTTTCATATAACTTTCAATGTTTAATCTTAAAACATAGAAAATGACCGGATAATTCCCTTAATTGCCGGGCTCAAGATCCGGCTTAATGAACATAACGAGGACTGCAGATCGCGGATCTTCCGTGCAATATGGGACTCCAATAGCCGGCAAGTAATATTAGATAGCCGGCCAAAGCCAGCCGAATATTCCTGCTGTAAAAAGTGCATAGATAAGTCCATCAAACATAGATTTGAAAGTTGCACTCCAGCTTTTTCTGAACCAGATACTATCCTGCAGCAGGCCAAGGCTGTAACCGGCAAATGATACAGCACCCGCAAACCTGAAAGCGACAATATAATCAGCACCCGGAGCGACAGCATGAGCGGTTATATAAGCCGCAAAAATGCTTATGATAAGGCAGTAAATAAACCAGAGAAAAAGGATTGAGCCCATATTCATTTCACCGGGAGGGAGAATAGTTGTAATTAGTACCGGTCCTTTGTTCATCTTTTCCTTGAACTGTTCAGACTTTCTCTCTTTGGGATCAGAACAATAAGGAGCCATATAATCCCCGGGGGGAGTTTTATACTTCCGGAGATCCTTCAGGATATCATCTTCTGACGGAAGCTTTTAAAATCAGAATTATGGTAGGTGAAAACCATATGCAGTACTGAACTTAAAATAAAAACTACAATAGCGGAAAGCAGAATAGGGAGCCAGAGTGAAACAATTGAAACCATATTATTTCCTCAAGTAATTTAAGATTGAATTAATTAGCCCCGCGACAACAAGATACGCATCTTTCCTGGAAACCTGCAAAGGGAAAAGATTTTTTTATAGTTTTTTACACTAATTTTATGAACGTACGATGCAAGCAGGAATGTGATGTTCTAACCAGATATATAAATCTTTCTGAGATGAACTTTTTGTATGTTTGAAATGTTATTCAGGGAATAAGCCGGGAATTAATGAAAAAGTTCAGTTTTATTTTACTTATTATACTTCTAACTTCTGTAACACAGGCCCAGGATGAAAAGGGGTCGGTTTACGGGAGGATTACTGACGCGGTAAGCGGACAGCCTTTGATAGGGGTTAATGTTATCCTTGAAGGGACAACTTTCGGTGCCGCAACGGACCTTGACGGCCGCTATGAGATTAAGGGAGTACCGGTAAATACCTACAGGATTAAAGCTTCAATCATTGGATATTCTTCTAAAATAAAGACCGACATAATGTTAAGAACCTCGCAGCCGGCAGAAGTTGATTTTAGTCTTACCGAAGAAGCCATTAAGCTGCAGGATGTAACTGTAAAATCAGGGTATTTTTCTAAATCACCCACAGAGATAATAAGCACCAGAAGCTTTGGTTATGAAGAGATAAGGAGGGCGCCGGGAGGTTTTGAGGATGTTATAAGGGCTTTGTCGGTTCTGCCGGGTGTTGCGCAGGCCGATGCCGGAAGGAATGACCTTATAGTGCGCGGAGGAGCTCCGTCTGAAAACCTTTATATCGTCGACGGCATTGAAATACCGAACATAAACCATTTCGGTACGCAGGGCGCGGCAGGTGGACCGCTAAGTTATATCAATCTCGATTATGTGAAGGAGACTACTTTTTCAACGGGCGGATTTTCGGCTGAGTACGGCGACAAGCTTTCTTCAGTACTTAAAATAAATCTCAGAAACGGAAGAGATGACCGTGTCGGGGGAAAGGCTACAATTTCTGCATCGCAGTTTGGACTAAACCTTGAAGGTCCCCTGGGGGAAGATAATAATTTTATATTCTCGGCAAGAAGAAGCTATCTTGATTTTATTTTTAAGGCTGCCGGATTCGGATTTGTTCCGGAATACTATGACCTTATAACCAAAGCCGATTTTAAGCTGGATGACAGGAACAGCATTTCATACCTTTTTATAGGTGCTTTTGATAATGTAAAGTTTTTTAACGAGACGGCTGACCAGCGGGCTGATAATTCAAGAATACTCGGCAGCGATCAGACGCAGTATGCGACAGGGATAAGTTATCAGCATCTTATTGATAACGGCTTTTTTAATCTTAACCTCAGCAGAACGTTTGTTGATTATAATACCCTGCAGAGGGATAGTCTGCTTAACCCTGTATTCAAGAGTATTTCAAGAGAGCAGGAAAATTCCCTGAGGGGAGACCTGGTATACAAATTATCAGCGGCATCAGAGATCAATGCCGGACTGACGGGAAAACTCATCAAGTTCAATGCTGATGTTCTGCTTCCGGGTTTCGTTACTTCATTCGGAGATACGCTGCCGATAAATTCCCTGAACGATGACGACATTTATTACAAAGGCTCCGGTTACGTTAACCTTAATCATTTCTTCTTTAACAGGTTGAAAACAAACATCGGGGTACGTTTGGATTATTTTAGTCCTCTTGAAACAAAATTTTACATCTCGCCGAGGATTTCGGCTTCTTATAGTCTCACCGATCTTACAACATTAAATGCAGCCGGCGGAGTCTATTATCAATCGCCTTCATACATATGGCTTGCAGTTGACCGGAATAAAAACAGCCTAAGGGATATTCGCGCCGATCATCTGGTTATCGGGATTGACCACCTTGTAAGGGATGATGCCATAATAAAGCTTGAAGCGTTTTATAAGTGGTACGGGGATTACCCGGTAAGCCTGGTGAGGCCATATTTAATCCTGGCGAACACCGGAGCGGGCTTTGCTGGTTCTGATGATAATTTTTCATCATTCGGATTAGAGCCTCTGAGTGATGAAGGCAAAGGGTTCAGCCGCGGGATTGAACTTTCGGCTCAAAAAAAATTATCCGAAGTACCTTTTTATGGAATTATGAGCGTGACCTACAGCGAGACAAGATTTACGCCGCTGGATGGAATAACACGTCCCGGAGCGTATGATCAGAAATGGATTTTGAACCTGAGCGGGGGGTATAAATTCAATGAAAAATGGGAGGCAAGTATGAAATTCCGTTTTTCCTCAGGCAGTCCTTATACTCCTTTTGAACCCGGCGGCAGGCAGCTGGTTTCAAATTACTTAAGCATGTATTACGATCCGCTGCATAGTCTTGATGTTCGTGTTGACAGGAGGTGGTATTTCAGCAGTCTCACGCTGATTACCTATATTGACATTCAGAACATCTACAATAATAAAAAGTCTAATTCTATCCGCTGGAATCCAAGGACGCAAAAAGCCGAGAAGGGTGAGTCAATCGGACTACTTCCCTCAATAGGCATCAGCCTGGAATTTTAGCCGCATCCGCACACGAATAATTTTTTCCGGAATCATACGTCCAAACAAAACCATTATTTTACCGTTCATAATATTTTTTTTGTGGAATAGTCCAAGGGGCCGTAATTTGAATTTCGATAATCCAAGGACTATTAAACTTATCAGATACATTATTCTCAACAAAAACAGGACCCCCAATGTATAAGACACTCTTCTTTTTTTGTATTTCATTCATTTTATACCAGGCTCAGATGAATGCCCAGGTAAACGCCAGGATGCTGCAGTACCCTGACGTTTCACAATCACAAATTACTTTTTACTATGGCGGTGATCTCTGGGTTGTTTCAAAGGCAGGGGGAACAGCAAATAAACTAACAAACGCAAAGGGTCAGGAAATACTGCCGAGGTTTTCGCCTGACGGTTCGCAGATAGCTTTCAGCGGGAATTACAACGGCAACGTTGACATTTATGTAGTTCCCTCAAACGGAGGCAAGGCGGAGCGTGTAACTCACCAGGGAATGTTCGACCGAATGGACGACTGGTATCCCGATGGATCCAAAATTCTTTATACCTCTTCAATGGAAAGCGGAAAGCAGAGATTCAGCCAGTTTTATTCAGTATCACCCGAAGGCGGAATGCCCGGAAAACTTCCGGTACCCTATGGTGAATTCGGAACATTATCTCCTGACGGTAAGAAAATTGCTTATACACCCAGGACGAGAAGCAGCCGCACCTGGAAAAGATACCGCGGCGGAATGGCTCCGGATATATGGATATTCAATCTTGATACAAAGGCTTCAGAGAATATAACGGATGATCCTGCCAATGATGAATTCCCGATGTGGTATAAGAATACAATATATTTTCTTTCAGACAGGAATGCTGAGAAAAGATCTAACATCTATGCTTATGATGAAGCATCGAAAAAGATCAGGCAGGTTACGGATTTTAAGGAATACGACATTCACTTCCCTTCTATCGGTCCCGATGATATAGTTTTTGAGAACGGAGGGAAACTCTACCTGCTTGACCTGGCTTCAGAGAAATACCAGGAGGTAAAAGTTGATGTTATTACTGACGAATCAACCCTGCTCCCGCATGCGGAAAATGTAAATAAACTTATAGCAAGCTTCTGGCCGTCGCCTGATGGCAACCGTGTAGTGTTTGAAGCGCGCGGCGACCTATTTTCAGTGCCTGCTGAAAACGGACCTGTTCTGGATCTTACGAATACTTCAGGAACCGCTGAAAGATATCCTTCGTGGTCGCCTGACGGAAAGTATATAGCTTACTGGAGTGATAAGTCGGGAGAATATGAGCTTTACGTTAAGGACGTAGAGAATTCCGGTTATGGGAAAAAACTTAGCTCGTACGGTGCCGGTTACAGGTACCAAATTTACTGGTCGCCCGACAGTAAGAAAATGGCATTTATCGATAATTCAATGAATGTTTATATCTACAATATGGATGACGATAAAACAACGAAGGTTGATAAAGAAAGATCGATGTATGAGGGAGGACTTGAGAACTTCAGTGTAAGCTGGTCGCCCGACAGCAGGTGGCTTGCCTACCAGAAGGATACTGAAAACAGTCACAGTGCTATCAGTCTTTTCGACACGAAAGATGGAAAATTTCACCAGGTGACATCAGGCTATTACAATGATACACAGCCGGTGTTTGATCCTGAAGGAAAATATTTGTTCTTCCTTACAAACAGAAGTTTTAATCCTGTTTACAGCGATATGGACAACAGCTTTATTTATCCCAATGCAACCAACATTGCCGCTGTATCCCTTGATAAAGACACTCTGTCACCCATGGCTCCAAAAAACGATGTTGCGGCAGTGAAGAAAGATGAAGATAAGGCGAAAGACGAAAAGGAAAAGAAGAAGGATGACAGCAAGAAGGAAGAGAAGAAGGATACAAAGATAACACTTGAGGGATTTGAAGACAGGCTGGTGATCCTTCCCCCTGAAGGAGGCAACTATACAAACCTTCAGGCTGTTAAAGGGAAGATCATTTATCTTAAGCTCCCTACTGCCGGTTCGCCTGACCAGAAAAAAACGATAGTGTTTTATGACCTTGATAAGCGGGAGGAAAAACCGATCGTATCCGACATCGGCAATTTTACAGTGACTTCCGACGGAAATAAACTTCTCGTTTCAAAAGATGGATCATACTTTTTTATAGATATTGGTCCTGACCAGAAACTGGAAAAGAAAGTTCCTACTGATCAGATGGAAATGACAGTTATTCCGCGCGAGGAATGGAAGCAGATCTTTAATGATACGTGGAGATTTGAAAGGGATTTCTTCTATGATCCCAATATGCACGGAGTTAACTGGAACAAAATGAAGGAACAGTACGGCAGGCTGATTGATTTTGCTATTACCCGCTGGGATGTTAATTATATTCTGGGTGAGCTGATTGCTGAACTTAATTCTTCGCACACCTACAAGGGAGGCGGAGATGAGGAACATGCACCAAGCAGGCCGGTAGGTTATCTGGGGGTTGACTGGCAGCTGGATAACGGCGCGTATAAGATTAAAAAGATCATAAGGGGTGCACGCTGGGATAATGAGGTGAGGTCACCGCTGGAGGCTTCGGGAGTTAATGTTAAAGAAGGCGATTACATCCTTGCAGTAAACGGTATTCCCCTGGATGTTTCAAAAGATCCCTGGGCCGCGTTTGAGGGACTTGCAGGCAAGACAGTGGAACTTACAGTAAACAGCAAACCTGAAATGGACGGCGCCCGAAAGGTTGTAGTTGAAACGCTGAAAGATGAAACAAGACTTAGAAACCTTGCCTGGATTGAAGCAAACAGGAAGTATGTAGATGAGAATACCGACGGGAAAATAGGATACATATATGTTCCTGATACAGGTGTTGAGGGACAGACAGAATTGGAAAGGCAGTTTAACGCTCAGTACAATAAGCAAGGTTTGATAATTGACGAACGGTTTAATAACGGCGGACAGATACCCGACAGGTTTATAGAACTCCTTAACCGTAAACCTCTGGCTTTCTTTGCAGTAAGAGACGGAGTTAACTGGCAGTGGCCGCCTGTTGCCAACTTTGGTCCCAAGGTTATGCTGATAAATGGATGGAGCGGATCAGGCGGTGATGCCTTCCCTGATTTCTTCCGCAAGGCAGAACTCGGGCCGTTAGTAGGAACAAGGACCTGGGGCGGATTAATAGGAATTTCAGGAGCCCCCGGTTTGATAGACGGCGGCGGTATAACCGTTCCTACATTCAGACAGTATAACCCCGATGGTACCTGGTTCGCAGAAGGACACGGAGTTGAGCCTGATATTAAAGTAGTTGATGATCCTACTCAGCTCTGCAAATGGTGTTGATCCTCAGCTGAAAAAAGGAGTTGAGACTGTAATGGATCTCCTTAAGAAGAATCCCCCGGTTAACCCGGAACAGCCTCCATATCAGAACAGGAGCGCTTCGGGACAATAGTAGTAATAAATATTAAAACCCCGGGTAAATTGCCCGGGGTATTAATATTAGCAGAATGGCCTAACGCCTGCAGCCTTCACCCGCGAGGTTAACATCAATAATACAGATATATTTATTACCCTGCATAGCTAATTTTCTTATTTATATTTCTAACAATATATTCAGCATCCCTGCCTGCCGCATGTACCATTGTTGATGACAGGGAATAGAGAAAATGCAGTCCTGTAAAATAAAGTCCCGGTTCCTTCGGCACTATACCTCTTTTATGTACCGGTTCCATATTCTTAAAAACCGGGATATCGATCCAGGAGAAAGATGGATAATAACCGGTACACCAGACAACATTTTTAGCATTTATTACCTCGCCGTTTTCAAGAACCGGAAGTCCGTTTTCTATTCCTGCAACACGAGGAACGCGTTTGATATTATTTTTTTTGAAGTCCCGCGGCCGGGTTCTTATCAGCGGACCCCCGATGGTTAAAATTTTAGGTCTGACTTTTCTTCCTACGGGAGTACTAGTAGTTAATATCCTGTGAAACAAAAAACGGATAACGAGTCTTGCCAAAAACATTTTGGAAAGCAAACCTTCAATTTTGAATGGTATATGTCCTGTATCCCTGCCTGACAGCCAGACTTCGTGATTATTTCTCCTTGCTTCGAGGGCAACTTCGGCTCCTGAATTACCGGCGCCGACAACTAGTACCTCACCATCCTGCAGCTGAGAGGGATGACGATAGTCGAGGGAATGAAGTTGAACAATATCAGGATTTAACTTCCGGGCAAATTCGGGGATTTTAGGTACCTGATAATTTGACATGGCAACAACAACATTTTCAGCGCAAAATTTTCCATCATCTGACGATATGCAGAAAAGATTTCCTTCTTTAGATAGTCCTGTTACTTTCACTCCCATTCTAACAGGCAACTTAAAATGAGCAGCATAATTTTCGAGGTAATCAGCCATTTCATCCTTTGCAGGAAAATAATTAGCCGGTGCGGGAAAGCGTAACCCCGGCAATCCGTTAAACTTGGCAGGGGTAAAAAGATGAAGCGAATCCCACCGCTTCCTCCACGAATCGCCGATCCTTTTATTTGCATCAAGTATAAGGAAAGGGATACCGGACTTTTTTAGATAGTAACCGGCAGACAAACCCGACTGACCTGCTCCTATAACAATCACTTTGTACTTTTCTTCTTTAATCTTATTCATAATCTCTTTACCTCCCGTTGTTAAATATGATTCTGTTTCGGATTCAATATAAAGCAGGCGGGAGGGATATAAATCAGGGGTACTACGTACTTTTTATTTATTCTGCACGTATTTTATAGTGGTGTATGGTGACCGGATGGATGTTTATCAGAAAAGTTTATGTTTTACTGTGTATGATGCAGCGTATGCACGCGCCGATTTCCCGGAGACACCCAATTTGCTGTAGATATTTGTAAGATGCTTCTCCACTGTGCGAATGCTAAGAAAGAGTACCTCAGCTATTTCTTCATTGTTCTTTCCATTGGAAATTAACCTTAGGACTTCAAGTTCTCTTCCGGTGAACTCATATTCCCCTGTTGTGCCGGTATTCTTCTTATGAAGATTTTTAATCAAACGTTTTGCATGTTCAAGATCCTTTTCAGCGCCCAGCTGCCTGAATAGGTTTTCTGAGGTATTGAGTTCAGCTTCGGCCTGGTTTGTAAGTTCCAATTCAATAAGCGCATCAGAAAGAATAACCCGGGCCCTTGCCGATTCAAACGGAGCGGAAATCCTGTCGTATATATCCACGGCATCCTCCAGGTTTTTCCTTGCAGTTTCAAAATTACCAAGGGCCAGGTTCAAATATCCTTCAGCGCCGAAGTATGCTCCTTTCATAGGCAGCGTATTTATAGCATTTGTAATATCTTTTAGTTCATTCAGCATTTTCCCGGCTTCGTCGAATCTTTCTAATTCGGCATAAATTCTTACAAGGAGCTCAACTGCTGTTGTTTTTTCAGCTTTCTCATCTTCGGAAAACCTGCGCAGATATCTCTCTGCCATATTCAGTGCGCTTTCGTATTCACCCTTGTCATAGCAGAGATAAGCTGAAAACAACTGCACAAGAGGATGCGAATCAACTCCGGTGAGTAATTTTTCAGCCTCTGACCAGTTACCCTGCCTCCTTTTCAAGTCTGCAAGACGTACTGTACAGGCATTCACCTGTACCGGTCTAAGTTTACTAAGTTCAAGAGATGCAGAAAGTAATTCCTCTTCAGCCTCTTTCCATTCACCTTTCCAGATTAAAATACCGGCATACTTCATTCTGCAGTTTGCAAACATTGCCTTATACTTCCAGCGTTTGCATATTTCCCTGACGTTTCCGCACCACTGGCTGGCGCGTTCATAATCTCTTATCCTTTCGCAGGCATCGATAAGGTAGCAGCAGGTAATAGTTGTAAATTTTATATCTCCATTTTCAGATGTTAAGGCCAGTAGAGTAGCGTCATCAAGCAGCGGCATTCCTTCAGAAACTTTACCCTCCACAACAAGGATGAAACCCTTCAGAGCTTCAGCCAACATTTCGCCATCAACATTGTGCAAAGATTTGCTTATCCTCAGACTTTCATTAATCAGTGTGAATGCCTGTTCGCTGTTCTTTTCAACCTGGAAAGACCACCGGGCTTTAAGGAGGTTTATCATAGCAAGTTCAGCAGAATCAGGCAGTCCCTCCAAAAGCTTTCCGGCTCTCTGGAACCATCCGCTTGCCACGGCGAACTCACCTTTTAATTCGATATAGTCAAGGCCTATCCAGCAGGAAGTTCGAGAAGCACCCAGCCTGTTGTCATCTTTCAGAAAAAGATTATACGCTTTGCTCCTTAAGTCGAAAACCTGTACTGCATCATTAAGCCACCAGTATGCCCATGCAAGTTCTTCATAAACTTCAGCTGATTCATCAGCAGCCAGGGCTTTTTCCAGCAGGTCCTTTGCCTTCCCCCACTCACCTGAGGCTAAGGCCTGACGTCCTTTTTTCAGAAATTCATTCATTTCACCATCTTTGAGTAATTGCGGGATCAGAAAATTTTCGGGGAAAACTATGTCGGACTTAAAATAAGAATTATTGTATAAAAAAAACCTCTCCGATATTAATATTTGTGCAGGATATCAGAGAGGGTTAAATGCACCCTCCCTGCCGTTAATAGCAGGGAGGGTAAACAAATAAACTATACTTGTTAATAAGGTGACGGGATTATTTAAGCAGGATCATTTTTTTTGTCTGAACAAAGCTTCCAGCCTGGAGAGTATAGAAATAAGTTCCGCTGGGCAGGTTAGATGCATTAAATTCAGTCTCATAACTTCCGGCAGGTTTTTCTCCATTTACCAGCACGGCAATTTCCTTACCGAGGAGGTTGTAGACTTTCAGGACAACGTGACTAGCAGCCGGTATCTGCCAGGTTATACTTGTGGCGGGGTTGAAAGGGTTAGGATAATTTTGTGAAAGATCAAAACTATTGATGACTCCCGCTTCCATTGTTTCGCCAAGTTCATAATATTTATAAGCTCCGTTATAATCAACCTGTTTCAGCCGGTATGAATAAGTTCCGGGTCTGAGATTTCCATCAACAAAAGAATAATACTGAGACTCAGAGGTAGTTCCATGTCCCTGAACAAAACCTACGTTGCTCCATTGAGTGCTTTCAGATTTTCGTTCCACCTGGAAACCTGAGTTATTAAGTTCCGTAGCAGTTATCCAGTTAAGACTAACAACATTTCCCGAAGCATACCCGCTGAATGAATTTAGTTCAACAGGAACTATATCATTATAATGAATTTCACCTACAAGCGCACGTGATGAAAAAAAGCTGCCTGTAGTAGTAAAAGGAACACTTCTTCCATCGCCGGTAACAATGGTAAGAAAAGCATCCGTATAAGTTTCTAATGGAGGTGTTCCTGTACCGAAGTAACGAGGGCCAACCCCGGTGAAAATCATTGCTACTCCTGCAGTATCTCCCGGATTTATCATTATTTCAGGAGTATCAAAGAGAAGAGAGATGCCGTTAGCATCAGGTCCCTGTGTAACAGGAACAGAGCCGAGGGAGGTCCAGCCTGCAGAGGAACTTCCGGGTCCCGATCCGACAGGTCCTCCCAAAGCATTTCCGGAACGGACAAAGAACTCAATAGAATAAGAGACACCGGCTGCGGCTGTACTTGCCGTGGTCATACCGGTTATCTGTACATAATTAGTTCCTGAGGCAATAAGGTTCATAAACATTCCCCAAGTAGGTGAGCCGCCATTATTCGCTGGCCCCGGATTAGCGGTCAGGATATGAGCATCGTCAGGGTTAACTGACTGAGCATCAAGCGGAACAGAAAATGCAAACAGGAAAAACACAAGAGTAAGAAAAGTAGAAAAATATTTCATCCGATTTCCCTTTCTATTATTTATTAAGAATATATAATGAATTAAGAACGAAACCTTATCTGCTTTCCTAAGGAAAAGATACCCTCCGGGTAGAAGGCCGACTTGCAAAGAATTGAAGAGGAAATAGTGTCTCTAATCATTATTACAACCCCGAAACCTTAAAATGATTATTTAATAACTATTTGCCAACGACAAAAAATAGAGGAGTTGGTTGAGGAACAATTAGAAGATAAAAAGAAAAAAGGACAGAGTACACATAAATCTCATTTATTTTTCTTTCAGGTCTCTAACAGAGAGAATGAGGTTTTGCTTACGCTTCCCGGAAACAAAGGTGATTACGCAAAAATAATATATGTATTATGTTTTAGAGACGTCAGGCAGTCGGTATAATTTTCAGAAGATCCTTTATCAGTCAAGTTTCAGGGGTTAATATTATGGTCTACTGGTTTCTTGAATGAGTTCTCCAGGTTTTATGGAATGGAACAGGGTTTCTTAATATTCTGCCTGTTTTGGGCATTTTGACCGGTATTGGTATACTTGTTAATGCCATAAGCTTCTGGAGGTTCAAAAAGGGGGATATTTTCTGAGTCCCATAGTGGGTGTCCTAAAAGCACATACTGAAAGAATTAATTAGGTTAATATTCTTTTTTATTGTATGTTTCTTATCCCGGTAGCTAGAAAACCGGGGAATATTTCATAAAACATTTAAAGGATAAATTTAAGTGAGTACTAAATTGTTTGTGGGCAGCCTGCCCTGGTCAGTAGATGACGAAAAATTACAGGCAGCTTTTGAGGAACACGGTGAAGTGGTTTCAGCAAAAGTAGTAAAAGACCGTGAAACCGGAAGATCAAGAGGATTCGGTTTCGTTGAGATGGCATCTCAGGAGAGTGCCGATAGTGCAATTTCTGCATTAAACAATGCTCAGCTCGGTGGTAGAAATATAGTTGTTAATGTTGCTAAACCACGTACTTGATAATTAGTTGGCCGGTCTCAAAAGCGTTCTTTTTAAGAACGCTTTTTCTTTTTAAACCCATCAATTCTTTAAACATTATCTGAAGTTACTATTTTATCTTTTTTAACAAGATACCGTTTTATCTTCTGGGTCGTGGTCTTTTCGAATTCTTCTGTCCTTATATAAAATTTTCTTATCTGCTTATGCAGGGGAAGCTGCTTATTCACCTTCTTTATTTCCTCGTCAATTATCCTTCGTATAAGTTCGTCGTTTATCTCTGCCTTATTTTGTTCTGAATATTCTATGAACGCATCGGCATCAGTAACTACCTGGGCAGCGATTATCTCATCATGTTTTTCATCGCTTTCCCCGTAAACAAGAGATTCCAGGATAAAAGGACTTCTGTTAAGTATGTCTTCAATTTCTTCAGGATAAACGTTTTCACCGGTTCGTGAGAGAATCATATTTTTCTTCCTTCCCACAAGGTGAAGGAATCCGTCGTTGTCTATAAATCCCAGGTCGCCTGTTTTGAGCCAATCACCATCGAACGCTTCTTTTGTTAGCTGGGGATTCTTGTAATAGCCGAGCATTATATTGGCACCCTTCGCCCATACCTCCCCTATTCCTTCGGGATTGGGATCGTTTATCTTTATATGCACATTTTTAAGCGGTAATCCCGCAGCCATATCCTTAAAGTTGTCAACCTGGTTTAATGCAAGGATCGGTGATGCTTCGGTTAGTCCGTAACCCTGCACAAAATTAAATCCGAATTCCCTGAGACCTTTTGCGACCTTAGGATCAGGGGCTGCTGCACCAGCAATGAAAAGCCTGATTGCACCACCGAACGTATTATGAAGTTCTTTGAATACAAGTTTTTTAGAAGATTTCCAGCCAACCTTCTCTGCGAAGTTTGTTATTTTCAGCAGAGGAGGAACTACTTTCGATTTAACTTTATCCTCGGTTATTGCCTTATAGATCTTCCTGAACATTTTATCGTAAAGCAGAGGCACGCCGAGCAGTATTGTGGCTTTAACTTTCTGCAGATCCTCGGCTACTGTTTTTAATGACCTTGCATAATGTACGGAAGCTCCACAGTAGAGGGGACAAAGAAAACCGCAGGTACATTCGTAAGTGTGATGTATCGGAAGAACCGAAAGAAACCTGTCTTTATCAGTAATCTCAATCATGCTGGTCATCGATACCAGGTTTTCGGCTATGTTTTTCTGACTTAGCATTACCCCCTTGGCCCTGCCAAGAGAACCTGAGGTGAAATTTATTTCAGCCAGTTCTTCAGGATTTAAATTCGGAAGTGATTCTTTTTCAACGATCTTTCCATTTTCTATCAGCCTGGTCATTGAGTGGAACCCGTCTTTCTCGCTGTCAATGTCCATATTAACGAATATCTTTAACTTTTTGAGCAGGTCTTTTTTATCCCGCATTAATTCATTGTATGTATTCGAAAAAACAATTGCTTCAGCTTCAGATTCATGAATAATATTTATAATGTCCTGTTCAGGAAGGTTTTTATCAATAGGAACAACTACATAATTGAAAGTCATTCCTGCCAGGTAAGCTATACCCCATTGAAGCCTGTTCTCGCTGATAACTGCAAGGTGTGAGCGTTCTGTTAATCCCAGTTTCTGAAGGGAATATCCGAACCTTAAAACATCTTCAAGCAGCTGACTGAAGGAAATTCTTTTTATGGGTGTGTCTGCAAGGTCTTCGAGAGCCAGCTTATCAGGAAAGCTGTGAGCAGATCTGAAGAGCATATCTCTAATAGATGAGATTAAAGGGACATCAACGTACTTTATTTCTTTCATAAACTCCCCGACTGTTTTTCAAAACAATATATGAATAAATGGATTATGATTGTACGGTAATTATTCGAATTAAGTACCGGCTGAAAACTACGATACAACTTTCAGTTTTTCCAGAACGCGAATAGATACTGCCGCAGCATTTTCAGCAGTTATCCCATACTTTTCCATCAGTACATTTGCCGGAGCAGAAGCGCCGAATCTTTCAATGCTTAATGCCTCACCGGCATCACCAAGGTACTTGTACCAGCACTGGCTTATACCGGCTTCGATAGATAACCCTCGCCTTAATTCTTGACGGCAGAACTGATTCTCTGTAATTATTATCCTGCTTTTCAAAAAGCTCGAAGCTGGGGAAGCTTACCACCCTCACCTTTATTCCCTGCGTTTCTAGAATTTCGGAAGCCTGGAGCGCAGTTGAAACCTCGGAACCTGAGGCCATTAAAAGAAGTTCGGGGTCATCTGAATCCTTAAGTATGTAAGCGCCTTTTGAGAGGTTACCTGCGGAAGCGTACCTGGTTTGATCTATAACCGGGAGCGCCTGGCGGGTTAATATTAATAAAACCGGACCTCCCTCATGCTCAATTGCAGCCTTCCAGGCTGCTGCAGTTTCATTAGCATCGGCTGGACGAATTACAACGACATTCGGTATTGCTCGTAATGCAGCAAGATGTTCAACAGGCTGATGTGTAGGCCCATCTTCACCAAGCCCTATGCTGTCGTGCGTAAAGACATAAACAGGTCTTATTCCGGAAAGCGCGCCAAGCCTTATGGCGGGTCTCAGGTAATCGGAAAAAATAAGGAATGTTCCACCGTAAGGAATAACACCGCCATAGAGAGCCATCCCGTTAAGAATGCCTGCCATGCCATGCTCGCGGATACCGAAATGAAAGTTTCTGCCGCTTTTATCAGAAGAGCTGAAGTTAGTATAGCCTTTAAGATATGTATTGTTTGAGGGTGCCAGGTCAGCTGAACCTCCTATAAGAGTGGGGAGAGATGACGCAATTGCATTGAGTACTTTACCCGAGGCAGCCCTGGTAGCAAGCTTTTTACCATCGTCTTCGAACAAAGGCAGATTCGCTTTCCATTCGTCACCGTAATCTCCGTTCATAATTTTCTTAAACTTAGCGGCTTCTTCAGGGTAACGGGTGTTGTACTTTTCAAAGAGAGAATTCCAGTCAGCTTCATATTTTCTGAACTGTACCGATAGAGATTCAAAAAGTTCTGCCACTTCATCGGGAACATAAAAGGTTTTGTCCTCAGGCCAGTCCAGGTTTTTCTTGGTAAGTTTTATTTCTTCATCGCCTAGGGGGGAACCATGGGCATCTGAAGTATCCTGTTTGTGCGGACTGCCGAATCCTATATGAGTTTTTGTAATGATAATGGACGGTTTATCAATTTCATTTTTGGCTGCGAGGAGAGCACTTTCAAGAGAGCCGGGATTATTCACATCATCAACATTAAGAACCTGCCAGCCGTATGCGTCAAATCTTTTTGCTATATCTTCACTGAAGGAAAGATTTGTTTTTCCGTCAATCGTGATTCCATTGTCATCGTAAAAAAAGATTAACTTCCCCAGTTTCAGGTGGCCTGCTATTGAAGCAGCTTCATGCGAAACCCCTTCCATTAAATCACCATCACTGCAGATTCCATAAATAAAATGATCAAGGATCAAGAAATCTTCTTTATTAAACATTGAAGCAAGGTAGGACTCTGCTACAGCCATTCCGACGGCATTTGCAAATCCCTGTCCCAGGGGTCCTGTAGTAGTTTCAACACCCGGGGTTAAATGGTATTCAGGATGTCCGGGAGTAATACTGCCCCACTGGCGGAAATTCTTAATGTCGTCCATGGAAATTTTATATCCGCAAAGATGGAGAATGGAATATAAAAGCATACTTCCATGACCGTTGGACAGAATAAACCTGTCGCGGTTAACCCACCCTGGATTCTCCGGATTATGACGCATATGTTTTGCATAAAGGGTATATGCTATAGGGGCACATCCCATCGGCATTCCAGGATGACCGGAATTTGCCTTTTGAACGGCATCAATTGACAAGAATCTTAATGTATTAATCGCAGCATTATCTGTTTTTTCTGACGGAAAGGACATTCCACACTCCTCAATGATTTTCTGTAAATATATTAAAAAGATAATTTGCGTTTCAATTTCCTGAAAAAGATCTGAAGTAAAACATTACACCAACCTGGGTTATCAGCAGATCTGTTTTCGACTTTGAAACATCATAATAAACATTTCCGTTATCAATGGTTACCGAACCTTCTTTTAGATATTCAGCTTCGGTACCCAGAAGATATCTGACCTTGAGATCCAGGAATAACGACTCGAAGCTTCCCTCCCCTTCATCAGGTGAATAAAGGTTAATAAGGAGTCCTCCACCCACGCCGTAATTCCAGGCAAAATCATCGAAATTTGTGTTACTGGCAACTTCATCGTCACCGCTGACTATTTATTGAGGTTTCGGTAAAAAGATAAGCTCCTCCGAAAAGCAGCTCTGCATAAGGACGAACATCTCCCGATGGAGGTGCTATCTGAAAGAGCAGATGGAAATTAACCAGGTTATTAGAACGGTCAACATCCACAACCACATCAGGAATGGTAGTACTGAAAGGTTCACGTCTTGATTCATTTCCGTAATTCAGATAACCGATATTCAGTCCGAATCCGAAAGGAAGACCCTTCGGAAGGGTTGAAAAATAGAACCTGGCCCGAAAGTCCGAATCCCGGCCGGTCAACATTCTGTTTGAATTCACCCTCGGGGAATCCCAGCATTAAGCCGCCGCCTGCCGACTGGGCAGAAAGGCTGACGCTATAGAGAATAATTATTATAAATAAACTGATTAGTTGTTTCATTACCTCTCCCGGCAGAAATATTAAAAAACAATGTAAATCACTTCTCTAAATTACTAAAGCTCTTACATTTAAGGTAATACAAAATGATCAACGCATATTTTATTTAGAAAAACGGTGATTTATGAAACTTAAACTAATGATTGCAGGACTTGGAGGAGTGGTAGGACTATTAATTTTGTTTGGAGTTATTACAGGTATGCTAAGAATCTCAATGCTTGATAACCCGGAGGAGACAGAACACAAAGACATACTTTCAAAAATGGAGGAAACAGGAAACCTGGAGTTGATTCATTACAACTTTGATGAATCCCCGGGTACGGTTAACCAAACTGATCCCGGCAGTCAATCTGCCCGAACCGGCGGAGAGGCAGCTGCCTGTATAAATCTTAATGACGTGAGCAGCAGTGATATAAGCGTTGAGCGTGATAAGGTTATAATTTACCTGCCGTCTCCTGAGCTGTGCTATGCAAAGGTTGCTAAAAATAGATCCGGGGTATCGCAGGCAGGACTTTCACCCGGGGAGGAACCTTCAGAAAGAAACATTGATTATGGTAACTACGAACAAAACCTGAGGGAAAAAGCAGTTTCTTTAGGTATATACGACCAGGCAAAAAAGAATGCTGAAAAACTGGTTCACGCCCTGTTAAGTTCTGTAACTGATAAAGAAATTGTATTGAAGTTCAGGAATTAAGGTTAAAGTTTTAATCCCCTTGGAACAAAAAGCTTCTCTATAAGATCGAAGATTCCCTGCACGAGGAGGGCAAGAACAGCTGCAGGCACAGCTCCCTGAAGTATCAGGGAAACATTGTCAAGTCTAATTCCTGTTAATATTGGCTGCCCATATCCTCCTGCTCCAATTAAAGCCCCCAGGGTTGCCGTACCCACGTTAATTACAGCAGATGTTTTTATGCCGGCAAGTATGGATGGTGAAGCTATAGGGATTTCAACCAGCCGCATTCTTGCAGCAGAACTTATACCCAGTACTTCTGCAGATTCCCTGATATGACCGGGGATTCCCTGCAGTCCGCTGTATGTATTACGCACAATGGGAAGCAGGCTGTAAAGGAAAAGCGCCGCAATAGCGGGCCACGATCCGATCCCGATAAGAGGGATCATAAAAACCAGGAGAGCCAGTGAAGGTATAGTCTGGACTATACCCACAGCACCCAGAATTATGCTTCCCGATTTTTTATTCTTATAAGCTATTATTCCAAGAGGGATTGCAGTTATAATAGCCGCAAATAGTGAGATGATTACAAGAAAAAGATGATCGCGGGTGTTTTTCAGCAGCCGCGTCCACATTGTTTCTTCATCATAACTGGATTCGATACCGAAATTTGTTTGGATAAATTGTGCCGCCGTATAAGTTTCAGAACTGCCATTAATCTTTACATCGGCATTCATTTTAATCATCGTTGATTCAGGAATACTGCCCTCCAGTTTAAGAACCCGGGAGAGTGCTTCAGGGTTTTCTTCTTCTGCAGCCTTTCGGTATAGAAAAACCGCCTTATATTCCGGGAAAAAATTAAAATCGTCCTTAAGAACTTTAAGATTATAATATTTTATATCGGCATCTGTTGAATAGAAATCTATAACATCAATTGAACCTTCATCCAGTCCCCTGTAGGCAAGATCATGATCCAGTCCTGTAACATGATTCTGCGGAAGATTGTATGTCCGGGATAATCCCTTCCACCCGTCATTCCGGTCGAGAAATTCATTGCTGAAGCCATACCTTAATTCCGGATGTTTTCTTAAATCAGAAATAGAATTAATATTTAATCGTTCAGCCAGGCTCTTTTTCATTCCTATTGCATAGGTATCGTTAAATCCGAGGGGTCTGCTGATCTCTATTTGCCTGGAGTTAAGGAGACTTTTGATTTCCTCATCGCTATTTATATTTTCCCCTGAAAGTATTTCCTGTTTTATTGTTCCTGTATATTCAGGATAAATATCTATATCGCCTCTCACCAGGGCATCCCAAAGGACTCTGGTTCCTCCTATCTCTCTTCGATGTATAGTATTAGGATTTACTGTCCTTGCCATTTGGGCGGCAATCTCTCCAAGTATGACCGACTCGGTAAATTTTTTAGATCCGACAACAAACTGTGTTTTTTGCGATTGAGGAAAAACAGAGAGAGTTGTGAAGAAAATAACCAGCAGTATGTTGTTAAATAATTTCACGTGCAATTAGAATTCTATAACGCTGCGCTGAGCGCGGATGAATGATGAAACAAAAGGATCAGAAGGATTTTCCTTTAATGATTTAAAGTCACCCTGCTGAATAATTGAGCCGTCTTTCATCAGTACTATTTTATCGGCAAAAAAGACTGCTTCATTAAGATCATGCGTAACCATTAAAACGGTCTTCTGCAAAGTGCGGAATATTTCTCTCAGGTCGGTTTGAAGATCAAACCGTATTAAGGGATCGAGTGCTCCAAGCGGTTCATCAAGAAAAAGAAATTCAGGGTCTAACATCAGAGCACGCATCAGACTCACCCTTTGTCTCTGTCCGCCTGATAACTCCGCCGGAAATTTAGGAAATCCATCTTCAGGGAATTTTGTTAGTTCGGCTAATTCACGAACCCTGTTTTTTATCCTTTGATTTTCCCAGCCGATGTATGAGGCAAGCAGGGAAACATTTTCACCGGCGGTGAGATGAGGAAATAAGCCGCCCTCCTGAATTACATAGCCTATTTTTAATCGAATTTCACGAAGGTTAGAAGGATTAAGAGGCTGATCATCTATGGAGACCTGACCGGAGTCAGGTTTTATAATCCCTGTTAAGATCCTTATAAGGGTTGATTTCCCGCATCCGCTGGGACCAATTAAAACTGTTGTATTTTTATTTTCAATCTCAAGACTAACCCTTTTAAGCGCTTCTGTCGGCCCGAAGGATTTAGAGATAGTATTTAATATAATAGACATCAGTTAAGGTTTGTCCATCGTAAATGCTTCTATTCTGCAACAAGTATCCGGTAGTTCCAAGGTTTAAGCTCCAGCCATTCTTTCGACTTGATGTGAGTTTTTTTCCCGGACAAAAGGTTTTCATAATCTCCCGAAATCTGATCGCTTTCAAGTTCAGTTCTTACATTCTTATCTGAAAGATTGAATATTGCGTATACTTTATTTTCACCCGCCTGGCGCACAAAAGCAAAAATCTCTCCCTTGCTTGATTTAACTGGAATCATCCTGCCGCCTTCGCTGCCATTCCAGAGCGCCTTGTTTTCCATTTTTTGATGCAGAAGATCAGAATAAAGCAGACGGTATTTACTTTCTTTCCATTCAACTGTATCCTTATCAAAGAAACTAAGCCTCTTATTGAGCCCTGCTTCCTGCCCTGTATAAACGAGGGGCATTCCGGTTATTACACAGGTAAAAGCATCCAGGGTTTCAGCTGCATCGCCAAGCCTTTCAAATTCGGTACCGTTCCAGCTGTTCTCATCATGGTTAGTGGTGAATCTCATTCTGTATGCATCCTGCGGATAAGTATTATTTTCCTTATTGAAATAATCTCTTATTGCCTGAACACTTGTTTTTCCCTGTGCCAGATCATTCATCAGGTGAAGCAGGTTCCAGGAGTAAGTCATATCAAAAGCTTCGTGAAACTCAGGACCTTCAGCTTCAGCGAGCATAAAAACTTTTTTAACCTTATCCAATTCAGTACGGGCAGATATCCAGAAGTCAATCGGCACCATTCCGGCAACATCACACCTGAAGCCGTCGATATCGCATTCCTTAACCCAGTACTTCATAGCGTCGATCATATACTTCCATAATTCTTTATTATCATAGTTCAGATCAATTACGTCATGCCAGTCAGCAACCGGCGGAACAAAATTTCCCAGCGAATCTTTAGTATAGAATTCAGGGTGTTCACTAACCCACACGTTATCCCAGGCGGTATGATTTGCAACCCAGTCGATAATAACGTACATCCCTGCGTCATGAACCTTCTTAACTGTTTCTTTAAAATCTTCGAGTGTTCCGAATTCGGGATTTACAGCCTTGTAGTCTTTAACAGAATAATAGCTGCCGAGATTTCCCTTCCGGTTTTTTTCACCGATAGGATTTATAGGCATAAACCAAACCAATCCTATTCCCAGTTTTTTTATTTCATCTATATGTGCATCAAAAGCCTTGAAAGTTCCTTCAGGTGTATACTGGCGCGTATTTACTTCATATATAGATACATTGTGACTCCATTCAGGGTGCTGAACAGAAATTATTTCCTGCGCGGAGCTATAATTGACAAATAAAAATATTGCGAATAGAAGTATGGTTATTCTGTAGGAGCGGGTTGACATAAATTTCTCTGTTATGTTGATGTTAAATGGTGAAATTAACTTGCAGGATCACTCTTCAGAAGAATTTTCCCTGCTTCTGTCTTTTTCAGTTTCTTCCTGGAAATGACGACTTTCAAAAATACCCCCTTCTTTGCCTGATGCAGCGGCTTTCTCTATTTTAACTTTTTCTTTAATCTGTTCATATTTCTGCAGCAAGGCCTGGCTTCGTGAAATATCCTCCAGCAGTTTCGTTTTCTTTGCCACTAGTTTAGTTATAAATCCCCTCTGCTCTTCATGCTCAAGTTTTAACTGTCCTATAGAAGACTGAAGTTCAGATAATTCTTTCCTGGATTCAGAAATTCTTTCCCTGGTAATATGAAGCCGGTCTTCATATTCGGCCAGTTCTTCATCAACTTCATGTTTTTTGCTGCGGGATTTCTCGAACCGTTCATTCATATCATTAAGGATTTCCTTCATATTATCTTCGATCGACTGTTTCTTGCTCATCAGGTACTCAGTTTCCATACGAAGGCCGTCATTCCGGCGTAATACATCGGTAGTCTTATCTTCAAGTGAAGCAATATCCTGTTTCAGAATTTCCTTTTCTGCCTCCAGCCCCTTCAGCGAATCCTGCAGGGAATTAATTTCCGCCTGTCTCATTCCAAGCACTCTTTCACTTTCCTCCAGGGCCGCAATCTTCTCGAATAAATTCTGATCCTTCTCATTAATTTCCTTCTCTTTGTCCATTACAACCTTCTCATAGAAAATACGCTTCCGGCTAAGCTCATTCACATCACGGCTGTAATTCTGAAAAACTTTCCCGAACCTTTCTTCGAGGGCTGTATTCTCATTTTCTATTTCAACTTTTTTCTTTTCAAGAAGAGGGATAGTCTGCCTGAGCAAATCCGACTGTTCTTTGAGCTTCTCATAAACCTCAGCCTGATCGCTGACCTTTTTACTTAATTCTTTTTTGAGTGCTTCAGAGTTGTCAATTTCCTTCACAAGGACAGTCAGCCTGTTCTCAAGCACGACAAATTCCTCATTAAGCTTTGTTAAACGGCTGCTCTTTGTTTCCAGTTCATTAGTGATCCCGAAAAGCTCACGCTGCTTATTATTCTTCTCCTCTGAAATCCTGTTATATTCATTTGACAGGGTGTGTAAAGAATTCGATCTTTCCCTAAGTTCAGAATCAAGTTCTTTTAAATCTTTATCAAGCTCAACTTCTTTTTCCTGCTTATGGGCAATATTCCTAGTAAGCATATTAAGAATTTCATCTTTGGTCTGAATTTCCTGTTCCTGGCCGCCAATGTTGCTGCTGAGTACACCTTCCTTTTCTTTTAACTTCGCAACATTGTTCAGCAGTCTTACCTCCTCACCTGCAAAATATTCTTTCTCTCTTTTCCGCTCTTCAATTACTTTATATAAGTTTTTAAGTGTTTCCCTTTCAGTTTTATCACGTTCCTGGAGAGTTTCAACTTTTTTTATAAGTTCTTTAACCTCTTCCTTTTTACTATCAATCCCCCTCAATATCTTTAACTCACGTTTTCTAAGATCTTCCAAAATTTTTTCTTCAGCCTTTAATTTTCCCTGGTCATCACTTTTAAGTCCTGCTTCAAGTTCTTCCCGTTGACTAACAAGTCTTTCAAGTTCGGTATTTAATCTTTTGATTTCTTTCTTCAGGGTTTCATTTTCTTTTTTGAGGAGTTTAAAGGTTTCGGAATCTCCGGCATCATTTCCCGGTATTTCGTCATCTGAAGGAAAGGATAAAGATTCATACTCTTTTTTAAGAGCTTCAATCTTATTGTTGTAGTCAATTAATGTATGCTGAAGTTCCTTTTTAAGTCCGTTTAATTCAGGAATTTTATTAGACAATTCATTTAGTTCGGATTCCTTAATCTTCTTATCATTTCTAAGCATCTGTATTTCATCGGCTAGTTCATCTTTTGAAGAATTAAGTTCGCCCAGTTCCCCCTGAAGTCTTTTAAGAATATCCTCCAGGTTATTTGCAGCCTCCTCCTGCTCACTATAGGCGTGGATCTGATTTTTGAGTTCCTGATTTTCTTTCCTTAAACCGTCAATTTCTTTTGAATTAAAAATAGCCATAGCCTGATCTCCCGATACTTAAACTAATTGTCCTCAACAGAATCCGGAAAGGGGGAGGAAAAAAGATATATACAAAGTATGAACTTAATTATTAGGAGTTAAATTATCAATCAGGATTCAGCTTTTCGAAGAGTGACCATCGCCCAGTACTTTCACATCATCACCCAGGGTGTCTTCAATATAAATCATCTGAATTGCAACAATAACACATACCATCATCGGAGTAGCGAGAATTAAGCCAAAAACCCCGAGAAGAACTCCGATTAATATCTGGGCTGAAATAAGCAGTGCGGGAGGAATAGATACCGCCTTTTTTTGTATCTGGGGAGTAATGAGGTAGCTTTCAAGAGTCTGGATGCCAACGTAGAGAACTACTACCCATAATCCTTTTGCAGGACTTATTACAAGTCCGAATAGAATAGCCGGAACTGCTGAAATAACGGGTCCCAGATTAGGCACAAACGTCAGAATTGCAGCAAATATTCCGAGGGTTACAGGCATAGGAATATTCAAGATCCATAATCCAATCGCCGTCAGAATTCCAATGATCATCATAGATGCAATTCTGCCTACAAACCACCACTTGAGAGCGCTATTCATAGCCTGCAGTATTTCGAGCGCTCTTTCTCTTTTTCGCTGTGGGAAGAGCTTAATCACGCCATGGATATACAATCCGGGACTAAAAGCTGCATACAGTCCTATCACTAGAACAATAAATATATTAACCAGAGCACCAATGGTGGATGAAAATATTCCGGTAACCCGGTTAATCATATCGCTATCAGATGTAATGCTATTTTTTGCGTTATCTATACTTTGAACAATTGACCTTCCCCAGTCAGACTTGGTTAGTTCATCTTTCAGATGGTTCCAGGCCGTAGGTATCTGTTGTGTCATCCGGTTAAACCCATCAGAAATACTCGGCCCAAGCAGCCAGATTCCCCCCGAAATCAGGATAATAATTGTAAGCAGTACAATTACAAGAGATACGCCCGGTGATATATTAGTCCGTTCAGCAACAAAAGAAGCGATTCCCCTGAGAAATACAGCGAGAAGAATGCCCGCAAAAATAAGCAGCATTACCTCAACAGCTTCAACAAATAATAATATTAAAGCAATTACAAGAACAACAACTCCCACGGTGTAGAGTACTTTATGTGAATATGTGTCTTTATTCAATAGAAGTCCGGCTTTTTGTTAAAAAGAAAGGCATATAGATACAATTTATATATTTGGAGGTAACTTACTGTATGCTCACTCACGAAGAGGCTAAAAGATGATCCGGGATCTCACGGAAGGTTGTTTCTTTCTTTTCGGTACATGTTTCTGAAATTTATTTTCTGGAGCTGTCTTTCTATTATCAGATCTGCCAGTTGAGCTGGTATATAATCCCTGTTTTTTGAACTGAACAATTCATCCAGTTTCCTCTCGTTAATATCTATTCGATATAGAATATTCAGGAGTTTCTCATAGTTTGTGTCCATTAGTTCAGTTATTTTCCTGGTAAGGTGCCGCTTTAATTCTTCAAGATCATCAATACCCTCAGATGAAATCACAGAAGAAATACCGGCCTTATCAAAATCCTTTGAAATTGTTTCGGTAACCTCAATTACCCGGACTTTTTCTTCGTTCATAAAACATAGCCTCCATTAAAAATTTATTTGAAATATTTACCAAACCTTTTGCTGTTTTTTAACTTCCTGTTAAAAGTAGCTGACGACCTTGCAAAACAGAACGCAGCAGGAATAAGAAAAATAAATCCGGGAATAATTGGAAATATCAGTCCTATTATTGCAATAGCAGTAAAAAAACCGCCGCAGAAGAAGAAAAACAGCCGGGTTAATTTATTTGAAGAGGGTTCAACTTTCATTACAAGAATATAAACAGCAGGAAGATTAAACAAAAGAAAACAAAACTGTAAATATCAAATAAAAGTTCCCCTGGTTTTCTTCACGATTCTATAGCAGCCGTAAGTAAAAAAAGGAGCTGCCAGAACGTCAATAAAGTAATGAACATGCTGCAAAGTTACGCTTAAAGCGATGACGACTGTAAAGATCAGAAATATCCGGGTAAATGGTTTTTTTTCGACAACAAGGAAAAGAAGAAATAAGGTAGCCGTATGACCCGAGAAAAAAAGATCTTTCGTAAGCAGTTTACCTGAACCAAAAAACTGTACGAAAGGATCATTAAGCGGTATCATATCCGGAGGAGGGTTAAACGGCACGGAATACATCGCCAGCATCCTGATCAATATTAAAACAGTATATACCTGCAGCGCGAGAATGAGACGTACAGGGTTTCTGACCAGGATCACAATCCCTGCAAGCAGGGATAAATAGATGATAGAAAATATCAGCCAGGTAAGATCTAAAGGGCGAAATAAATTAAGTATCGGATCCTTGAAAGAGAAACCATTTCTGGCTTCGATGAAATCCAGGAACCCGGAATAGAAGAAAAGTGCTGCGGCCAGAAAAATAACGGAAACTAAAAGCTGGTATTGTATCTTCTTAACCTTGTAAGAGTCGGCCCAGGCTGATGCAGTCATGTATTTTCAATATTAAGATTATCCAGAAAATAGGGAAGCATTTTCCGCCATGTGGGCCAATCGTGTGTCATATCCTCTCCCCAGAGATCAAACCAGTGGGGAATATTTTTGGAGTGAAGAATAGCAGATAAACTTTGAGATGCCCCGGGATCTTCATAAGCTCCCTGTCCGCTCGCAATAATTATATTTTTATTTCTAAGTGATGATAGTATGCTTTCATCCGTTAATCCGGGAAGATAATCCACCGGGGAATTAAAATAACACGTATCATCAAAGTAACCGTCAGTATAATACTTAAGATCATAAACCCCGCTCATCGCGATGAGTCCTGCAAACAGATCAGGTCTCCTGAAAAAAGTGTTAGCCGCATGGTATGCACCAAGAGAGGCTCCCGAAGTTAGTATGGGGATTTCACCATGGCAGTGTTCATTTATAAAAGGAATGACTTCCTCAACTACATACCGGTTATATTTTTCATGCATTTCTGACTTTTCAGAAGGGTTCAGGTCCCTGTTCATCCAGGTTTCATTATTTACGCTATTTATTGAAAAGACCTTAAGCGTACCGTTATTAATTAAATCTGAAATACTATCTATCAGATAAAATCTTTCATACTCCAGGTAATCCGCTCCTGCTGTAGGAAACATAAGAAGTGCATAGCCGTAATGACCATATACAGCAACCTCCATGCTTTTTTGAAGATGCCGGCTGTTCCATTTATGAATTTCTCTTTGCATTTTCTCCTTTGGTGGGATGTTAAAAAGAGAATTTCTCTTTATAATTTCTACATTTTTCCGCACTTTTCAAAGGAAGAAAGCTTTTCCGTGATCGGGTATACCTCCAAGACATATCCTGAATCTATACAGCCAGTTTCAATAAGAATCCCATAAGTATCCCTGCAGCCACTGCACTGCCTATAACCCCGGCAACATTAGGAGCCATTGCATGCATCAGGAGGTGATTCGTGGGATCCTCTTTTAAACCGAGCATTTGTGAAACCCTTGCGCTATCAGGCACAGCGGATACGCCTGCGGAACCTATTAGCGGGTTTATCTTATTTCCCTCCTTGAGGAAAAGGTTCATTACTTTAGCGAACAAAACGCCGCCGGCAGTTGCCACAGCAAATGAAAGTGCACCCAGTATAAATATAAAAATGGAATGAGGAGTAAGAAATATCGTAGCCTGGGTAGATGCACCTACCGTTACTCCCAGCAGTATTGTAACAATATCAATTAAAGCGTTCTTAGCTGTATCTCCCAGTCTTTTTGTAACTCCGCATTCCTTCAACAAGTTGCCGAAGAAGAGCATACCCAGTAAGGGAAGAGCGCCGGGAGAAATAAATGTTGTAAGCAGCATACCTACAATCGGAAAGAGGATCTTTTCAGTCCTTGCTACTGTCCGTGCAGGTTTCATCCTTATCAAGCGTTCTTTTTTTGAGGTAAGCAGCTTCATTATAGGAGGCTGAATTACAGGCACCAGTGCCATATATGAATATGCGGCAATTGCAATAGGCCCGATAAGTTCGGGGGCCAGCTTGGAAGATAGAAAAATTGCTGTAGGACCATCAGCGCCGCCAATAATGCCGATTGCAGCGGCCTGCTGTTCAGAAAAACCGAGTGCTATAGCTCCAAGAAAGGTAATAAATATACCAACCTGAGCTGCGGCACCGAGAAGAAGTAATTTGGGGTTGGAAAGCAGTGCAGAAAAATCCGTCATCGCTCCTATCCCGAGGAAAATCAGAGGCGGATAAATACCTTTGAGCACACCGTAATAGAGGTAATTAAGCACGCTGCCGTTTTCGTAAATACCAATCTGCATACCCACATTTTCCAGGAAAGGAATATTTCCTATGAGGATACCGAATCCAATGGGGATAAGAAGCAGCGGTTCATATTCTTTCTTAATAGCCAGATAAATGAACAGCAAACCAACCGAAATCATTATCAAATGGCCTACGGTAAGGTTTGCGAAACCCGTAAAGCTGAGGAAATGTTTTAATCCTTCCATTATTAATCCCCGATCTCAACGAGCAGATCTCCTTCAAGGACAGAATCACCGGCTTTAATTTTAACGCTGAGGATTGTTCCTTCTCTGTCGGAATTAATATTATTTTCCATTTTCATAGCTTCCATAATGAGAAGCTTATCTCCCATCTTTACCTTATCGCCTGCTTTCACCTTTACCTCAATAATTGTCCCGGGAAGAGGAGCTTTAATTACTCCTGCTCCCTTTCTTTCCGACGGTCTACTGGTTTTAGCGATATCGCCTCCGGCAGATGGTTCAACTTTTGTTCTTACCAGCTTGGGAGTTTTAACTTTTTTAACTTCCTGATCTACTTCCACTTTATAAACCGACCCGTTTACATCTATCTCTGCAGTATTATCTTCAAAGCTTAGAATCTCCACATCGTATTTATTGCCCTGTATAGTAAACTTAAATTTTTTCATTTCACTTCCGCCTTCTTGCAGGGTATTCCCTGAGTCCGTATATTTTTGAACTCCATGGGGAATAGCTCCTTTGAACTTTTTTAATTGTTAAGACCGTACTTTCAATGTCGTGTGCTTCTTCAAAATACAAGTACAGTGCTGCTGAGATTGCAGCATTTATCTCACCTGATACCGAAATATCTTTCCCGGTTACAACGTCCGTTTCCCCCTGTTTCGAGAGTTTATTTCTTACACGAAACTGCAGAAACCTGGAGAGATTCACAAACATCATATACAGAAGCAGCAGAGAGATAAAGACTACGAGATAACCCACAACCGAAATAAATATTCCCTGTGAATTTAAAATGTTGGAAGGATTAAATTCGATCTTATTGAAAAGCTGGTCTGTATTTAAAGATTTACTTATTGAATCCGCTGCACTTTTTATTGTATCAGCGGCAGCCTGGTAATACATTTTCTGCCTCCGCTATAATGGTATATTAGAATGTTTCTTCGGAGGATTCACATCTTTTTTAGTTGAAAGCATCTGCAGCGCCCGTATCAGCCTGAACCGTGTATTCCTGGGTTCAATCACATCATCTATATAACCGTACTTGGCAGCTACGTAGGGTGTGGCAAATTTCTTCCTGTATTCCTCTTCCTTTTCTTTAAGGAACTTTATTCTTTCCTCAGTATCTTCAATCATCTGAAGGTGTTTGTAATGTAGTACCTCGATTGCTCCTTTTGGTCCCATTACCGCAATCTCAGCACCCGGCCAGGCGTAGTTAATATCGCCGCGCAAGTGCTTTGAGCTCATAACATCATACGCTCCGCCGTATGCTTTGCGAAGGATAACTGTAACTTTAGGAACCGTGGCTTCACCGTAGGCAAAGAGAAGCTTTGCTCCGTGTATGATAATACCTCCGTATTCCTGGGCAGTACCTGGTAAAAATCCCGGAACATCCACAAGGGTTACTATAGGAAAATTGAACGAGTCGCAAAATCTCACGAACCGGGCAGCTTTCCTTGACGCATTTATATCCAGTACACCCGCAAGGTAGTTTGGCTGATTGGCTACTATGCCAACGGGCTGACCATTAAACCTTGCAAATCCCGTTATGATGTTGGGAGCAAATACCCGCTGAACTTCAAGGAATTCGCCCTCATCAACAATTGAGTAAATAACGTCTTTAACATCATACGGTTTATTAGGATTCTCAGGAATTATTTCATTAAGTGAATCTTCTAGCCTGTCAATTGGATCATTGCAAACACTTGAAGGAGGATCTTCGAGATTATTCTGAGGCATGAAACTCATAAGTTTTCGTATCAGGTGAATACCTTCTTCTTCATTCTCTGCTACGAAGTGTGAAACACCTGATTTGGTCGAATGAATGGATGATCCTCCAAGCTCCTCATCAGATACTTCTTCGCCGGTTACTGTTTTAACCACCTTGGGACCGGTAACGAACATGTAGCTGGTTGCCTTAGTCATAATAATGAAATCAGTTAAAGCGGGAGAGTAAACCGCTCCGCCGGCACAGGGACCAAACACTGCCGATATCTGAGGTACAACTCCTGAGGCAAGTATATTCCGTTCAAAAATGTCGGCGTAGCCTCCGAGGCTTTTAACACCCTCCTGAATTCTTGCCCCTCCGCTGTCATTTATTCCAATAACAGGGGCTCCTACTTTCATAGCCTTGTCCATTACCTTACAGATTTTCTGCGCGTACATCTCGGAAAGAGAGCCGCCGAACACCGTAAAATCCTGGGAAAAGACGTAAACAAGTCTGCCGTCTATAGTACCATACCCCGTAACAACACCGTCAGAGAGATACGCTTCTTTATCAAGACCGAAATCTATACTTCTATGAGATACGAACATATCGAATTCTTCAAAACTTCCTTCATCAAGAAGGAGATCAAGTCGTTCACGTGCTGTGTATTTCCCCTTTTTATGCTGAGCTTCAATCCTTTTTTCACCGCCGCCAAGCCTGGCCTGGTTGCGGAGATCCATAAGCTCCTTAACTTTATCGCGGGTTGCCATAATCTATCCATTATTTATATATGATTGGAATCCCGGCCGGACGTTTAAGTCCGATCAGGCTTTTCACATAATTCTGTAAGAACCCCGTGAGTAGATTTGGGATGGATAAATGCTATGTCCAGGCCTTCTGCTCCCCTACGCGGACTTACATCAATTAATTTTATTTCTTTCTCTTTTAATTCTTTGAGGGCAGAAGGAAGATCATTAACTGCGAAAGCTAAATGGTGAATTCCTTCCCCTCTCTTTTCTATAAATTTCCCTATTGGTCCTTCAGGATCCGTAGTTTCCAGAAGTTCTATTTTAGTTTGTCCTAACTGAAAAAAAGCCGTCTTCACCTTTTGGTCTTTAACTTCTTCCACAGCGTAACATTTTATCCCCAGAACATCCTCGTAATATTTTATAGATTCTTCAAGATTTTTAACAGCTATACCGATATGTTCAATGTGGGTTAAGTTCATTTCATTACCTTTTTAAATGACAACGTGTTCCCTGTATTCGCCGAAGACTGCCCGCATAGTGTTGCAGATCTCTCCGACACTGGCGTAAGTCCGTACTGCCTCAATAATCGGCGGCATAAGGTTGCCGTTTCCTTCAGCAGTTTCTTTTAATATCCTTAACGATTCCTGTACCTTGCTGTTGTCTCTTTCTTCTCTGACTTTGTTAAGTAATTTTATCTGATCCTCCTGCACTTTCATATCTATTTTCAAAAGTTCAGGTTCTTCATCCTCCTTAACACGGAATTTATTCATACCAACAACAATACGTTTACCGCTTTCAACCTGTTTTTCAAATTCATAAGCAGCTTTCTGAATCTCCATCTGGACGAAGCCGTCCTCAATTGCCTTTATCATTCCTCCCATAGCGTCAATCCGGTTTATGTAATCTTCAGCTTCTTTTTCTATCTGGTCTGTCATAGATTCCACAAAATACGAACCGGCAAGAGGATCGATAGTATTTGTAACACCGCTTTCATATGCCACTATCTGCTGTGTACGCAAGGCTGTACGCACAGAGTTTTCAGTGGGAAGCGCCAGTGCTTCATCCTTTGAATTTGTGTGAAGGCTCTGAGTGCCTCCAAGTACCGCGGCCAGGGTCTGCAGGGTTACCCTAACAATATTATTATCAACCTGCTGAGCAGTTAGAGTTGAGCCGGCTGTCTGCGTATGAAAACGAAGCATCATCGACCTTGATTTTTTCGCTTTAAAACGGTCCTTTACAATACGAGCCCACAGCCTTCTTGCAGCCCGGAATTTCGCTACTTCTTCAAGCAGGTCATTGTGAGAATTAAAAAAGAATGACAACTGTCCCGCAAATTCATCTATATCAAGACCTGCGTTCAAGGCTGCGTCAACATATGCTATTCCATTCGCAAGGGTGAAACCAACCTCCTGTGAAGCTGTAGAACCAGCTTCTCTAATATGATATCCGGATATAGAGATTGTGTTCCATCGGGGAACCTCTTTAGCACAAAATTCAAAGATGTTCGTAATGATCCTCATGGAAGGCTTGGGCGGATATATATATGTGCCCCTGGCAATATATTCCTTAAGAAGATCGTTCTGTATCGTACCGCTGATCTTATCACGGCTGAAACCCTGTTTTTCAGCAACCACAATATACATTGCCAGCAGTACAGCGGCAGATGCATTGATCGTCATAGATGTTGAAATTCTGTCCAGCGGGATTTTGTCAAACAAAACCTCCATATCTGTAAGCGTATCTATGGCAACTCCTACTTTTCCAACTTCACCATAGCATAACGGATCATCGCTGTCATATCCAATCTGGGTAGGCAAGTCAAAGGCAACCGAAAGTCCGCTGGTTCCCTGTTCAAGCAGGTATTTATACCGCTGATTTGATTCTTTAGCCGTTCCGAATCCTGCGTACTGACGCATGGTCCACAACCTGCCCCTGTACATGGAGGGCTGAATTCCGCGAGTATAAGGATACTCTCCTGGAAAACCTGTTTTTTCCAGGTAATTATCTTCCGTTTCAGCCGGAATGTATAAGGGTTTTACAGGGGTAAAAGAAACCGTTGAAAATTCTTCTTCCCTCTCAGGAAACTTTGATGTGCTTTTCTGATATGTTTTTTCTTCCCATTCTTTATATGCATGCTGAACTTTATTCTTCAATTCGTCAACTGAGGCCACAATTCCTCCAAACTTAATTTGATCTATGCAGATAATAATATAACTGCACATACAAAAATAAATGAATAATTATACTTAGAAAATTTTTGACCGCTAAAGTGTCCATTATCTTGAAATTTAATATAATTTCTCTCCTTTTCAGTACCGGGGTGCAAATTTTTTCAACAGCGGAACTATTTAAGATGGTTTTGCGTTTTGTAATAACCAGGAATAATACAAATGAAAAAAGCAATAATAATAGGTTCAGGACTAGGTGGACTGTCCACAGCTCTCAGGTTAAGTGCTTCGGGATACAAAGTTTCCCTTATAGAAAAGTACTCGAAACCCGGAGGAAGACTTAATCAGCTTAAAAAAGGGGGTTTTACTTTTGATGCAGGTCCTTCTTTTATGAGTATGAGCTACGAGCTTGAAGAACTGTTCCGGAGTACAGGTGAGAAAAATCCTGTGACCTTAACTGAGCTTGACCCACTTTACCAGGTTTTTTTTGAAGGCGGAAAAGCACCTTTCAGGATATGGAAGGATTTGAACAAACTTGAAGAAGAATTTAAATATATTGAACCGGGTTTGGGCACTAAGGTAACAAACTATCTCAGTAAAGCCGGGGAATTCTTTCACGATACCGAAGATAAAGTTGTAAAATCGAACTATGTAAATGTTCTTGATTATTTATTGAAGCTGACGAGAGTTCCCCTTAAGCATCTCCCTTACCTCTTTAGAAATTTATGGAAGGAAGTAGAACGCACCTTCGATTCTGATGAGGTAAGGATAATTTTTTCACTGGTAGCTTTTTTCCTGGGGTCAACTCCTTTTCAGACTCCTGCCATTTATTCACTGCTCAACTATACTGAGATGAAGCATGACGGATATTGGAAGGTTGAGGGCGGAATGTATAAACTGGTTGAAGAGCTTGTAGGGATGCTGGAGAGAAAAGGGGTGGAGTTCCACTACAATACTGAAATAGTGTCTGTTGCAAACTCAAATGGAAAATTGCTGTCACTTCTTGATGATAAAGGAAAAGAGTGGACAGCCGACATCTTCATTTCCAATTCTGATGCTGCCTCATTCAGAGGAAAAATTCTGGGCAGAAAAAGCTTCAGGGAGGAAAAACTTGATAAAATGGAATGGACACTAGCCCCATTTACCATATATCTTGGTGTGAAAGGCAAAATAGATAGTTTAATGCATCATAATTATTTCCTGGGTAAGAATTTCCGGGAATATGCAGATAAGATATTCTCATCATCGGTGAGCCCGAATAAGCCCTACTATTACGTGAACGTATCCTCCAAATCATGGCCTGAATCTGCACCCCCCGGCTGTGAGAATCTTTTTATTCTCTGCCCCGTGCCTGATAGAAGATTTAAGCCGGAATGGAATGACAAGGATGAGCTGGCTGACAATATAATAAACGATCTGTCTGAACGGGTTAATTTTGATATTTCAAAGAATCTGATGGTAAAGGAAGTTTGGAGTCCGATTGAATGGGAGAATAATTTTAATCTTTATAGAGGATCCGGACTGGGTTTGGCCCATGGGATAAACCAGGTTGGAGGATTCAGACCGAAAAATCAGGATGAAGAATTTCCAAACCTGTTTTACGTTGGAGCTTCAACTATTCCCGGAACAGGACTACCTATGGTTATTATTAGTTCAAAGCTGGTTGTAGAAAAGATTGAAAAGGAATATGGAAGAAATCTATCATAGCACAGCTTTTAAAATCAGCCGGGTTATTACTGATAGCTACAGTACCTCGTTCAGCCTGGGCATACGCGTTTTTTCGCCGTCATACAGAGACGCGATATACGCTGTTTACGGCTACGTGAGACTCGCCGATGAAATAGTGGATTCATTTCACAACTATGATAAAAAACTTTTACTTGATGATTTCCGCAGGGAAACATTTGAAGCTGTAAATAGAGGAATATCTACAAACCCGGTAATTAATTCTTTTCAACTGGCAGTTAATAAATACGGAATAGATATGAAATATGTTGAGGATTTTCTTAACAGTATGGAAATGGATCTATCGAATAATTATTACGAACCTGCTGTATATGATAAGTATATATACGGATCAGCCGAAGTAGTGGGTCTGATGTGCTTAAAGGTTTTCTGTTATGGTCATCAGGGACTTTTTGAGGAGCTGCTCGGATCTGCTAAAAGTCTGGGCTCAGCATTCCAGAAAGTAAACTTCCTGAGGGATATTAAAAGCGATCTGGCTGAGCGTGGACGGATCTACCTGCCGGGAGTTAATGAAAAAATAAACATAACTGATTTGAATAAGAAAAAGCTTGAAGATGACATCCTTGCTGAGTTTGAAACAGCCCTGGAAGGTATTAAAAGGCTCCCGGCAGGTGTAAAGCTGGGCGTTTATTCTGCATATCTCTATTACAGGGGATTGTTTAATAAAATCAGGAAAAGTGATATCGAACTATTATTACGCAAAAGAGTCCGTGTTTCTAATGTTTCTAAGGCTGCTCTTCTACTAAAATCATGGTTTGAAGTAAAAATTCTGAAAACATGTTAACTGGAAATCTAATGAGTTTAAGGTACAGCATAATTATATTTTTCCTGTTTGCCGTTAAAACTTACGGCTCGGTGTCGAATCCGGATACAGCTTCGATAAATTTATTAAGAACAGGGTTTTATGAGGCTGTTGAAAATGAAGACAAAGTAAATCTGCTTGAGCAGTATATTTCATCCAGGTTTTCAGATGATTATTCCAGCTATAGTCCCTTGATCCTTGCATATTATGGGGGGATACAAACACTGAAAGCAAAGCACGCTTTCAACCCGGTTTCAAAGTTGAGTCACCTCATTTATGGGTTAAGCAGACTGGAAGAAGCTGTAGCTAAGAGCCCGGAAAATCTTGAAATCAGGTTCATGCGGTTTTCAATCCTCGATCATGTTCCGGGTTTCCTGGGATATTCAGAGGAGAGAGAAGCTGACCGGGATAAGATATGTCAGCTCCTTATAAAGAAAAATTATTCCTCACAGGATCAGGAAATTCAGAGGGGCATAGCAGAATACATGATAGATTCAGGGAGGTTAAGCAATGTTCAGGAGAACGGCATCCGGGAATTAATTTCTTCCTATGCAGATAAATGAGTACGTATTTAATAATAAATCTCCTGATAGTTTTAATACCTCTGCTGTTAAGCTTCGATACAAAGACAGCTTATTACAAAAATCTACCCCGGGTGTTCATCTCTGTGATTGTTGTCGGGACTGTTTTTCTTATCTGGGATTCAATTGCGGTAATGAGGGGTGACTGGAGATTTAACAGTCATTATATCGGTGATGTAAGTCTTTTTAATCTTCCCCTTGAAGAAATCCTTTTTTTTATAACTGTTCCTTACAGCTGCATTTTCATATTTGAAGTGTTAAAAAATTATGTGCCTGAAAAACAACTGCAGATAAAATCAGGCTTGATATTTTTTTCAGCTCTGATCTTGATTGTAATTGCTTTCGTGTTCATGGATCAATATTATACCTTTTCTGTGCTTCTCCTCTCCGCATTTTTTCTTTTAACTGCATTGATCAAATTCAAATATATATTGAGATCTAAAATTTACTGGCTCACAATTTTAATTTCATACGTACCGTTCCTTATTGTAAATTATTTGCTGACCTCTCTGCCTGTAGTTGAGTATAATGACAAAGCAATATGGGGATACCGTATTTCAACTATTCCAATTGAAGATTTTTTCTATTCTTACGCTATGATATCGTTCTGGCTGCTTATATACCTGGCTTCAGGAAGGGTTAGGAGAAAAAAGCCAGATGCGTAAAACAATTGGTAATATAAATATAGGAATTATAGGAGCTGGTTTAGGAGGACTGTCGGCAGCCTTGCATTTAAATGCTGAAGGCTTCCGCGTGAATGTATTTGAAAAGAACGATTATGCCGGCGGGAAAGCAGGTTTTCTGCACAGGGAAGGGTTCAGATTCGATACCGGACCTTCAATAATTACGATGCCTTTTATTCTTCGCGACTTATTTAGTGCCTGTGATGAAGATATTGAAGATTATTTAACCATTTCACAACTGAACATAAGCTGCAAATACTTTTATCCTGATGGTACTATCATTAATGCATATTCAGATACAGCTAGGTTTGCGGAGGAAATAGGACTAAAAACAAATGACGATGCTAAGGCTGTTCAAAGATATTTCAGCTACTGCGGCAGAATTTATAATTTGGCTTCAGAACCGTTTCTCTTTTCTCCGGAAATAAAATTAAGATCATTTCTGAATCCAAAGTTTTTGAACTTGTTATTGAGTCCCTTTAAGATCGATCCATTCAGAACAATGCATAATGCAAATAAGAGGTTTTTCAGGGATGATAAAACTCTGCAGTTATTTGACAGGTTTGCCACATATAATGGATCTGATCCTTATCGTGCACCTGCAACATTAAATATCATTCCTTACGTTGAATTAATGCTTGGCAGTTATATAATTAAAGAAGGTATTTCAGCTATTCCGGCGGCTCTTAAAAAACTGGCTGAACAAAAAGGCGTCGCTTTTTATTCCGGACAAAATGTGGAGAAAATAATAACAAATAATGGAACTGCTGCCGGGCTGAGAGCACAAGACAAGGATTATGCTTTTGATTCCATTGTTTCAAATTTGGATGTAAGAAGTACATACAGGAACTTACTTGGGAAAAAAATAAAGGAAAAAAGGGAGCCTTCAACGTCGGGGCTTGTTTTTTATTGGGGGGTAAAAGGCAATCATACTTCTCTTGAAACCCATAACATTTTGTTCTCTGAAAATTATAAGAAGGAATTTGATGAAATTTCTGTTCAGAGAAAATGTCCTGATGACCCGACCATCTATATTTATATATCGTCTAAATTTAAACCTGATGATGCACCTGCAGGTTATGAGAACTGGTTTGTAATGGTTAATACACCTTATGATTCAGGACAGGACTGGGAGTATGAAATTGAAAAAACACGAGAGGTGATAAAACATAAAATTCAAAATATACTTGGTATTAACTTATCGGGATCAATTATTTTTGAAGAGATACTTACACCTCCGGATATAGAAAATAGAACAGGAAGTTTTTCAGGAAGCATTTACGGATTTGCCTCCAACAGCATAACCTCAGCCTTTAGAAGGCCAGCGGTTAAGTCGCCTTATTATAAAAATCTGTATTTCTGCGGAGGCAGCGTCCATCCCGGAGGAGGTATTCCATTGGTCCTGTTATCAGGAAAACACGCTTCTGAATTAATTTGCAGAGAGTTCCTATGATTAAGGCAGAGCACAGCAAATTGGCGAAACTGGTTTTTGATCCGTATATAAATAAACTGCTGCATAAAAATTTTAATAATTTCTACTTAACGGGAAATCCGCCTGACCTGGATACATATCCCGGTTTAATAATTACTCCAAATCATTTCTCCTGGTGGGACGGGTTTATAACCTACTTTCTTTTAAGAAAATTAACTCCTAAAAAAGTTTTTGTGATGATGCTTGAAGAACAGCTGAACAGGTACTGGTTTTTTAAAAAAGTAGGGGCATTTTCTATAAATCAAAATAACCCCGTCAGCATAGCCAGAACACTTGACTATACCCGGAATGTCCTTAATGATAAAAATAATATTGTTGTGGTTTTTCCTCAGGGTGAAATTCAGCCGATGACTTCAGACGAACTAATAATAAAACCCGGCCTGAGATTAATACTTGAAAATAAAAGCAGCGGAAAATACGTTCTGCCATTAGCACTAAAAATAGAATACGGAAAGAATAAAAAACCTGACATTGCTGCATCGTTCGGGAGAATATTTTCTGCAGAGGAAATGACCAGAAATTATGATGCCTATACCGCCGAATTCCGCGATAATCTTCAAAAGCTTAAAGTACGTTCAGATTTTGAAAGATGCAGGAATTTGTTTTGATAATAATTCTCTATATCGTAACGCCGGCTTTATTAATTACCGGTACCGTGGTTCTTTATAATTACTTTACCGCGCCCATTCTTAAAATCAATTCCGGTAAGTCTCTCCAGGAAGATCTCATTTCGGTTTTAATTCCCGCCAGGAACGAAGAAAATAATATTTCAAGCTGCCTTCGATCTGTAATAGAACAGAACTACACCAGGTTGGAAATTCTCGTCCTAGACGATAACTCAGAGGATAATACTTACGTTGAAGCTTCCATACTGGCAAACCAGGATAAAAGAATTAAAATAATTAAAGGAGAACCGCTTCCTGCCGGCTTCACAGGTAAGAACTGGGCGTGTCATCAGCTGTCGCAATCAGCATCCGGAGAATACCTGCTTTTTATTGATGCAGATGTCAACCTGGAAAAAGGATCGATTCTTTCAGCCTTTAATGAAATTAAAAGATTAAACCTGGATTTATTATCAGTATTTCCTACCCAGAATTTAAAGTCGGCCGGGGAATGGCTGATAGTCCCTCTGATGAACTGGCTGCTACTTACTTTTCTGCCCCTATATTCCGTTTATTCGGTTAAGTCTCCTTCTTTAGCCGCTGCCAATGGACAATTTATGTTTTTTGGCCGCTCAGCATATAAGAGTATTGGGGGCCATCATTCTCTTAAATCAAGCATCACTGAGGATGTACAATTTGCAAGAAGTTTAAAAGCAAAGAATTTCCTTGTCAAGACATACCTCGGCGGAGAATTGATATCCTGCAGGATGTACCATGATGTAGGAGAATCCTTTAAAGGATTTTCAAAAAACTTTTACCCCGGTTCAGGTTTAACACCATACGTATTTCTTATTCTAACTGTATTCTTAACTTTTTGTTTTACTATTCCCTTTATACTGGTGTTTAGTGAGAAAATCTTTATTTTACCCCTGATGCTGGTAATACTGCAGCGTATCCTGATTTCAATTCAGAGCAGACAGCATGTCATAATCAACCTGCTTTTTCACCCTTTACAAATAGCGATGCTTTTACTACTGGGAATAAATTCCGTTATTGCGGCTAAGAAAAAGATAAGGCGATGGAAAGGACGGATTTTATGAAACATAACCGTTTCGTAATCCTCCTTTGCATCATTTTTTCAGCTGGCTTGATTGGACATATTATCACTCCATTGCGTCCCCTAATGCTTACGCTCACTCCCTACCTGCTTTTTGTGACGGGTTTTTTAGTGTTAAGTCTGACTTTGAAGAAAGGTGAACTAAAGCTTCTTTTCTGGTGTTTGGTAATATACGTTCTGACGTTTATACTGGAAGTAACCGGAGTTAAAACCGGAATAATATTCGGAAGCTACAGCTATGGAGATACCCTGGGATTTAAACTCCTTGGGGTTCCTTTACTAATTGGATTTAACTGGGTTATAGTAATCCTTGGTGCAGTCGCTATAGCAGAACAAATTGATCAGAATATATTTTTAACTGCGCTGTTCACAGGTACACTTGCGGTTTTATTCGATATAATGATGGAACCTGCTGCGATAAAATTTAACTACTGGGAATGGAATTCAGGAATTATTCCGGTGTCAAATTATCTGGCATGGTTTGGAATTTCTTTCGTTTCTTCAATGCTTTATGACTTCTTTAAAATAAAAACAAGTACCAGACTGCCTGAAATTTATTTTACCATACAATTAACCTTTTTTGTTTTATTATCTCTTTTTATATGACTGGGACTGTTATGGGAGTGATTATTGCTTTATTGATTTTGGTTTTATGGGTAGTGCATTTATTATATTCGTTACTATATGTAAACCCTGTCTTAACAGATCCCGTATTTTATTTTCATATTCTCCTCCAGGGTTATTTATACACCGGGTTATTTATAACTTCACACGATGCAATGCATGGGAATGTGTCACGCAAAGGAATAATTAATAGCACAGCCGGAAGATTGTCAGCATTCCTCTTTGCCGGGTTATCATATCAAAAACTACTTAAGAACCACATCGCCCACCATAAAAACCCCGGCCGGGATGCTGATCCCGATTTTTATGAGAAATCACAAAACTTTTTTATCTGGTGGTTTGTTTTTTTAAAGCGTTACACAACCATTACTCAACTGATCATAATGGCGATATTGTTTAACGTATTAAAGATATGGTTTGATGAGTCATTAATCTTTGCCTTCTGGGTGATACCTGCTTTCCTGGGCACCCTTCAGCTATTTTATTTCGGAACGTATATTCCGCATAAATATCCCCATACAAGAAAAATGAAACCGCATAATGCCCGGACTCTTAAGAAAAATCACTTATGGGGAATGTTAAGCTGTTATTTTTTTGGATATCATTTTGAACATCATGAATCGCCTCAAATACCCTGGTGGCAGATGTACAAATTAAAATGATCAGTTAATTGAATGGACAGTTTTTTTCTCAATCTCTTCAAGAGACTGAATAAGCTCAGATTTAGAAAATGGTTTTATCAGGAACTTATCCGCCCCTGCATTAAAAAACTCGGATATTCTGGAATCAATAGACTCACTGGAAATTATAACTATCGGACGTTTATAAGGGTCATTCTTTTTAAGGTCTTTGCAGATCAGGAGACTTTGCGTCCATAAGTTGGGATTTACATCAAAAATGATAACTCCGTAATTGCCGTTCAAAACAATATCAATCTTAAATTCTCTCAGTGAAAAGACTTTAACCAGGTGTGAATTTTTAAGGAATGCTTTTATCAGCTCATAAGATTCGCCGCTGTTATCCAGCATAAGAACTTCTTTACGGCTGCCGTTATTTTTATTTTTTTCAGAATCATGATTTATGTTCTGTGACAGCGGGAGAGTAAAAGTAAAAGTTGTTCCTACGCCTTTGATGCTGTCTACGAGAAGTGATCCGCCTAATTTTTCTATATATTTTTTAGCAAGCGCCAGGCCGAGTCCGTTTCCCTCGAAGTTTCTGCCAATATTTAAATCCTCCTGGCTGAACGGCTTAAACAGGTGATCCATGTATTCAGTGGATATCCCTATACCCGAATCTTTTATTCTGCATATTGCCAGTTCCCGTTCGGCAAGGATATCAGCTTCAATTTCAATAAATCCTTTTTTAGTAAACTTTTCAGCATTATTCAAAAGGTTATTGATGATGTTCTCTGTACTCTGAACATCAACATCCACATATATCTTATCTTTAAGGAAATTAGTTTTTACGTCTATATTTTTATTTGATGCAGTACCTTTTATAAAATTGATACTTGATTTCAGGATTCCCACAAGGTCCACGGTCTGTACGTTTAATTTATAGTTGCCGGCCTCCAGCTGAGCAAAATCGAGCATTTGAGTAATACTTTTAAAGAGGCGTTCGCTGCCGCTGTACAGGTTATCAAGGTAGATTCTGTCTTCGGGTCCAAGTTTATCTTTTAGATTTTCTTTAATAATAGAAGAATAACCAAGGATAATATTCAGAGGGGTCCGAAGCTCGTGAGAGAGTACATTAAGAAACGTATTCTTCAATCTCTCTGCTTCCCTGTTGCCAAGTCTTGCTTTTTTTATCTCCTCCTCGGTAAGGATCATTTCCGTCTGATCCATATGAATGAGCACTACATACTCAAGATTTTCAAACGAGATATAAAAAAGGTTTGTCCTGAAGAGAGGAATAGTAATTTCTTTACTTCTTAGAAGTGAATCGGCAAAATCATTTGTTTCAGTTTGGTTTTTTTCTTCGAAGGTTTTCTGAATAAGTTCCTGTATCCCGTTCCTTCTTAATTCAACATCTTTAAAAACATTATACTCTTTTAATTCACTCAGGTTATATCCCCATTGTTTTGAGAATGCCTGGTTTACATAAACTATATTACCTTTTTCGTTAACGATCTCAACGGGAAAAAATAAAAGATCATAAAAAGTAGAGAAGTATTTTTCTGTCTTATCTTTCATAATCATCAATTTACAGGCAATGAAAAAACGATAGCAGCGCCGGAGTCATTTTTTAAGACTTCAATGCTTCCATTATGCTGATCTATTATGCTCTTACAAAGGAAAAGACCATACCCGCTTCCTTTCGATGAGGGAAGTTCGAACATGGAATTAAGTTTTTCCTCGGGGAAACCCGGACCATTATCTTTTATTTCCACACTGATTTTATCAGCAGTAGAATATGTTTTTACTCTTATTGTTGCATCTGCCCTGGCCTCTGTGGCATTCGTGAACAAATGAACAATTAGATGCTGAATCTGTCCTGAATCATAATTACATGCCGGAACTGTATTGAATTCTGTTTCAAAAGTGACCTTGTTGAACTTTTTCATCGGCGATAGATATTTGATCACTGACTGAACAGTTTTATTTATTTCCCCATGATCTTTATTAAGGTTTACTATAGAGGTCTCAAGAAGAACCTGAGCATACTTCTGGATATTCCTTATGCTGTCTATGGTTACTTTTAATTTTAACTTTAGTCTGTCGAAAAGAATCGTATCAATATCGCTATTGCCTGATTCAAATTCTTTGTGAGACTTTTCTACAACCCGCATAAGGCTTTCAGTTTCAAGCAGAGCAAGATGAACAAGTCCCTGAAGCGACTGACCTATCTCAGAATCTATACTGGATTTAAGAGCTTTCCTTTCGGCGATTATAAGCTGGGTATTAGCTTCCTGAAGGGCATTGTAAGCACTTATCTGGCCATGGTACAGCTGCGCATTCCTGATTGCCGTAGCTGCCTGTCCCGCTAAAATTTCAAATGTATCAGTAATCTCTCTGACGCGTATCTTATGAAGGAACTTGCTGTCGACGTAAATAACGCCAATTTTTTTCCCTTCGGTAATAAGGGGAGAACATAATATAGTCTGAAGTTCAAGTTTTAGTATACTTTTACTCGGGTCATAATTATTATCGCTCTGGGCACCTTCAATGAACTTTGACTGACCGGTCTGGAAGACATCTTCAACTACAGTAGTGCTGACTTCAAAGAGAGTTTCAGGAAGTGTGTTATTGCCCGAATCAAGTCCTAGTTTGTATTCAAGTTCACCGGATATGTTTTTAAGAACAATAAAACCTCTCTCAGAATTTGTCAGTTTGATGGCATTCTTTAGAACGAGCTCAAGAACATCCTCAAGTATTAAAGAGCTATTGATACTTTTAACGATATCAAGTATTACCTCAAGGTTCTTTATCTTTTCAATAGGTTCATCCGGAGCAGCAACTACCGAATTTACCTCATCAAGATTCTTTTAAAATCACTGAATTTCATGAATGCCTGTTATTTAGTATCCTGAGTTTTAATTAAACTAAAAATATGATAATAACCAAAAAACTTAAATGGTATTATTAATAAATTGATGCCTGATTAAATACTAACCAGGCATTTCTTTTAACCAAGATCGTAAAGTCTTACCTTGTCCAGATATACCTTGAAAAATGGTTGATTACAGCATCCTTTACTTCCAGGATCCCTTTATCTGTATCAACTGTCAGCTGAGAGTATTCCACGGGATGAGTTACACCCTGTTGGTCAACATACAAAAAATGTACATCTTCCGGGTCCAAACCCGTTAAATCCAGTCCGGTGAACTTAATATCAAAACGAAGTTCTTCATTGAACGTCATTCCCGGAGAAAAATCAATGGATCCATCAAAACCATCGACAACGTATCCGATAGACCTTGTGCCGCTGAAAGCATCTTTCGGAATTCTCAGTTTTGCTTTAATAGTAACCTGACCCGATTCCGAGCTGTACGATTCATTCATTTTAACCATACCGCCCATACTGCCTTCAATTAATTCATTAACTGAAAACTCGTTTTCAATGCTTAATGAACTTGGCGCAGGAAGCTGAAATACAGATTTTTGAGCTGCTGCATCCGGAACAATAGGTTCAAGAACAGACTGAGAACAGCCGACGATAACAAGCATAACCGGAATAAGCAGTAGTAATACTTTTTTCATAACCCATCCTGAAGTAGTTGTAGTTTATAATTAACTTTCCGGAAGCTAAATAACAAGTTTTCTGCCAGCTATTTCAGGGGATTTTTGAAAGATATGGGGCCTTTTGCGACTATTTTGTCGGTAAATTTTTCAAAAACGCAAAAAATACCGTGAGAAGACGGAATTAAAGTCCCTGGATAAGGTCCTTAATTATATCTATTTGTTCAGTGTGTTTAATTGATTTGTAGAAATTGAGGGATAGATTGAAATATCGTGCGGCTTCCTCTTTCCTGTCCATTCTTTTATACAAAATACCTATTTCCAAAGCTGTTTCAGCATAATTCAGTCTGTTTTCCAGTTCTTCATTTATTCTTAAGCTTGTAAGAAGGTGAGTTTCGGATAGAACCAGGTTTCCTTTTTCTCTTTCAATTATACCTTTTAATTTGAAATTATCTGCAATGGATAATCTGTCATCGAGTTTATAACTCAGCTCAAGGGATTTTTCTGTAAATGCGGATGCCAGCGTAAGGTCATTAAGTTGAATATAAATAAAGGCTTTTGTAAGGTAGGATATTGCAAGATTAGATACATAATTAAGCTTATTTGCGAAATCTATGCTCTGGTCAATCTCTCCCAGTGCCTGTTTATACTCATGTTTCTGTGTATGCAGAAGAGCCAGGTTGTGCCTTAATTCAACAATTCTTAATATATTTTTTAACCTGTTAAATTTTATCAACGCTCTGTGGAAGTAATTATAAGCTTCCTCATAAGTTCCCTTCATACCATTTACCACCCCAAGGTTTATTTCTATCATTCCCATCAGGCTGGTATCGCTGGTTATGTTAAGGTAGGAAAGGCAATTTTCAAAATGTTTTTCAGCCTTAAAAAGTTTTCCGTAATCAAGGTGAATAACTCCCAGCAGGTTTTCGCATCTTACGTATCCCCGGAAATCTTTATCTTTTTCAAATAACTTTTTAGCTCTATTCAGTATAGAAATACTCTTTTTCCATTCTGCCTGCCTGCTGTACACAGTAGCCAGAAGATAAAGTCCATGAGCATAAAAAGAATTAAGGTCATCCCTTTTCTTAGCTGCCTTTGAAAGAGAGTCAATCGTCTGTTCAGCAGAACTGAATTCACCCTGAATGATCGCGAGATTGGCGAGATGAACCAGGAACTCAGCGTATGAAGCATCTTTCAGCTTATCTTTTGCGAATGTTATAAGTAGATTGACTTTGTAGTGAAACTCTGATCCTGAGGGAAGGGAAGAAGTCAGTTGTTTTTTATTAAAATTAGATAGAGAAGATACTTCGTCCCCTTCAGAAGGTTTCCCCTTTAAAAGTTGACCATATTCGGAAATTTCCTTCTTACTGAAATAGCTTCCAAGTATCTTCTCTATTGAGTTATGTGCTTCTTTAGTCACTTTGTTATAATCTTTGAATATACAAGTATAACAAAAATTTAATTATCTAGACCAGATATATCTGGAGAAATGTGAAAGATGAGCGTTGGTAACCGAAAGGGTTCCATGAGCTACATCTACACCGATATTATCACAGCTGACAGGCTCAGTGTATGAACCATCATCAGATATATATGAAAAATGAACATCTGCCGGGTTGACTCCAGTAAGGTCAAGACCGGAAATTGTTGCATTCAGAAGTACAGGTGCATCAAAGGAGAGTGAAGGGTTGAAGTTGATTTCTGCAAATGCGCTGCTATTAGCAACATACAGAACTTTTTCTCCCGAATATGCACTGGCAGGAACGTTCAGGTTAGCCTGAATAACAACAGTACCTAATGTTCCCTCATAAGAACCACTAAGCTGTAGTGTTCCCCCTAAGCTGCCGCTAATGTTCTGAGAAGCAGAAAATGAAGCTTCAGTTGACATATCCACAGCTTGTGGCATCTTGAACATCTTGGTCGAGTTATCATTCGGACCGGAAACTGTACTGTTATTGATGTCGGAACATCCCCCTAACAGTAAGCCTGCGAAAAGAATGGAAAATAGAAGTTTTTTCATAGTACTAACACCCTCTCATAATTATGAGTTTTGTGAAAATAGATTTTAGTTTTTTACTCGAGTGTTGCGCTCACAGGAGTGACTATAAATAGTCAATGTTTATGCCATCAATATTTTTCTAAAATATGAATGTGTTTAGATTCTGCAGGATAAGAGACTTGTAAATTTTACCGGAGGAGGGCGGTAATATTGGGATTTTTGTAAAATATTTTTACAAATTTATTCGAACAGGAGAAAATTTCGAAGGTTTTGCAAAAATTATTATATGAATAACTGCTCATTTAAGCTTTGAATTGTGAATAATACCTAAAAGTTTATTTTTTTAACAATTTGTCAAGTTTAGGTCTTGAAATCCCTAGCTGCTGCGAAGTTTTCGTCTTGTTGCCCTTAAATTTTTTAAGCACTTCCTCAGCGTATAACTGGTTTAATACGTCAAGATCTGTGCTAATGTAATTTAACTGTAGATTTATAATATGAGGATGAAGAGTCGGCCCTTTTTCTTCAGATTTTTCAGCCACCGGGGTAAAATTGATTACATTAGAAAAGTGTTTCAGGCTCAAGCTTTTGCCCTCACTCAGAAGCACTGCCCGCTCTACAGAATTCTTCAGCTCCCGAACATTCCCGGGCCAGCTATAATTTAATATGAAATCTTCCAGGTCACTGTCTACCCTGGCGATCTGTTTATTAAATTGAATATTGTAGTCTTTAATAAAATTTTCAAGCAGAGTCTGAATATCCTCCTGTCTTTCTCTCAGTGGAGGAATTTCAATGGAAACCGTATTTAAGCGGTAAAACAGATCGCTTCTAAATGAATTATCCTCAATCATTTCTTCAAGTTTCCTGTTGGTTGCCGAGATTATCCTGGCATTTACAGGAATATCGGTTACGCCTCCTAACCTTCTTATCATTTTCTTTTCAATTACCCTCAGAAGTTTAGCCTGGAGAGTTATTGATAAATCTCCTATTTCATCCAAAAAGAGGGTCCCGTTTTCAGCAATTTCAAATAACCCGCTTTTCTTAAACTGGGCACTCGTAAAAGCTCCCTTTTCATGACCGAATAGTTCCGATTCCAGGAGTGCCTCAGGGATTGCAGTACATAAAACATCAACAAAAGAGCTATTATTGCCGAGACTGTTATTATGAATTAGTTTTGCCAGCAGTCCTTTTCCGGTTCCTGTTTCCCCTAATATCAGTATATTCAACTGGGGTTCGGAAGATATCCTTTTTGCTAATTTCTTTATCTTTGAAACCGATTCAGAAGTCCCGATAAAACCTTCAAAGTCAGAAGAAGATTCGCTTTCATCAAGTATAAGTTCCCCCTGTCTTCTTGCTTCAAAATCATCAATGATTTCATCAAGATAAGTTGAAAACTTATATACTTCATAAGGCAGAATAAATATATCGTTGAATCCTAGTTTAGCGAGGGTAACAGCAAGGAGTGTATTCTTCTCAGGGATTACGAATAATAATTTACTATTCAAAGGTTTTTTTAATTCAAGAGCCTGCTGAATAAAACGGGATTCAATACCGGAAAGGTTAATGATCAGAATCTCATAATCTTCGAGGGATATTTTTTTATCGTCAAGCGGAATCAGGTTTATACCCGAATTTTTAAGCTTAGAAAGGGCAGAATTAATAGAGGCAGAGTCTTCATTATCTGAATAAACCTTAATAACTATTTCTTCAAACACATCCATATATGCAAAGCTTAAGATTTATCCCTCAATTTAAGAAACTAATAGCCTTTTGTCTTTCAGGATGAGAAAGATACAATGTTTTTATTCTATTAGATTTCATTTGATCAACAATATAAGATATTGTCTGCTTTGCATATTTTCCAAATTCTTTCGCCCGGGAAATATTTCCCCTTTCTTCATATACATATGATAACTTAAACAATACTCTCCATGTTAAGTCGGTTATACTGATATTAGCGAGTTCATTAAAAGATTCTTCATAATAAGATAAATAAGGTTGAAATTCTTTCGTTTTATTACCTTTAGCGGCCCATCCCATTAAATAATTACGATATGAATTAAAATAAATATTCTTGCTACAAAAATTCTCAAAATCAGGGGAAAACAGTTCTTTTGAGGCTTCGGAATAGTCTCCAACTTGAAGTAAGAGTTCTATTATTCTTATATGGATTTCACAATAGACTAGATGACCCGGAAATGATTTACTTTCTTCCTTTAATGAATGCAGATCAGGCAAAACGTTTGAAATATCATTTTTCAAAGTTCAAACAGAATACCCAAATAGTTATAATTAAAATCGAGTCTTTCCAACTTCAGTTGATGAATTTCATTATATATTTTATAAACGATACTTAAGTTTTCAATATCACCGAGTTCAAAATATAATTTTCCTAATAAAAATAAAGCTTCTCCTTTTTCAAGGGAATTATCTAATTCTTCAAAAATATGCACAGCACTTTGAAGTGATTCGATTGCCTTTTCATATTCACAAGTTATTGTCTGAACTTCGCCAAGATTTGACAAAACTAGCCCGAAATTGAACTTATCTCCTGATGCCTTAAACATGGGCAGGGCATCTAAATAAAGTTCAATAGCTTTTTCAAAATTACAATTTTCAAAGTGATAAATACCATAGTTAATCAGAATTTCGCCCTCTGCAGTAAATTGCCTATTGAAGAATTCATTTCTATCGCTTTTCTCCAATGATTCTTCGGCTTTTTCACTCTCCTGAAGAATATTATAATATATTACCAAGATTATTTTCCATAGAAGCAACTTTTGCTAACAGCTTTCTGAACATGATACATCTTTAAAGAGATCTTCAAAATATTTTACTGTCGCGTTAGGGTCATTATTTTTAAATAACTTGATCAAACCTTTTATTCTATAAATCTTACCTTTTATATCGGCTGATGTTGCGGGGTCCGCAACAAGTTTATCTGCCAGTTCTTCAGCTTCTTCATATTTTGCCATTTCAAATTCAGCTTCGGTTATCTCTGCTAAAATTTCATTTCTTATTCCGTCACTTTTGATCATTGCCAATATGGATTCAAGCAGTTTTTTACCTTCTTCAAGGTTCTGACTGGAGATGAGCGTTTTGCCTTTTAATATTTTTAATACTAATTCATCCTCTGAAGAGTGGGGCTCATCCAGTAACTCGTTAACCAGCTGCAGGCTGGCTTGATGCTCGCCTATCTGGAATAAACAATTACTGTATAATGTTCTTATTTCTCTCAGGCTTTCCTGTTTAAGGGGCAAACTCTTCAGGTGTTCAAGTAAACTTCTTTCATATGCAAGCGCAGAAGCATTCTTTGCTTTGGTTATTTCCTCCTTCAGAACTTCATAGGCTGACTCGTATTCTCCGGCTGCTTCCCAATGCATTGCAAGTTCATTCTTATTAAAATCGGGTATCCTGGCGGAGATCAGTTCTGCTATTCTTAAATGCGCCGCTTTCAAATCCTCAATTGTTGAGCAGATATACTCTTTTAGCCCCCGGGAGGTAAATTGTATAACCTTTAAACCGGGATTGAAATGAACAATATTCGTTTCTGATAACCTGATCAGAATACCGGCAATTTCGCGTTCGTTCCTGCCGGTCAGAAGAGAGGCTGATCTTAGGTCAGGGGTAACATTAAATAATGATAAAAATATTGCAAGATCTCTGCTTGCGGCATCAAGGGTTTCTATCCTGAATTTATAGATGTCTTCATGACTGCCCTGAAGAATATCTTTTATATTTTTATCGATTCTGAGCTGTGGACCTTCAACGGTAAATTTTAGTATATCAAGAACAACCAGATCCTTCAGGAAAATCTCTATACTGCCAGGTAAAAGATCAGAATAAAGTATTACAGCTTTTTTAATATCTTCGCGTGGATAAAATTCAGCAAAACTGTTCTGTACAAATTCTGTAACTTCGGTTTCCGTAAAGGGATTCAGGTTGATAACCTGGAGACTGTTAAGGGCCTTTGATTTATATTCCGCAGAAGAGTCTTCGGTAAGCACAACTTTAAGTTTATTTACCTGAAGGATGGGGATGATCTGCACAAAAATATCAAGGTCGAAATCGCTCATCAGGTTAAAGTTATCAACTAGTAGAATAAATCTGCCGGCTGAAATCAGCTTAATTATAACGGTCTTTAATTCCTCAACAAGATTAACACTCTTCCCATCAAGCAGCCTGTTGATCCCCGCCAGGGTTTCCCTGTCTATCCTGAAGTATATGTTCTCCTGATATAGAATCTGCCTTAAGAAGGACTGCCAGATATTTCCATTGGTGCTTTGATCAGCAGAGAGAAGCAATGATAAAGGATACTTATAGTTTAATTCCTGCAGAAGACGGGTTTTGCCTGCACCCTCTGCTCCTTTTATAGATAAAACCTCTCCCCCGTTTTCCTGTTCTATATATGTTGAGATAATTGAAAATGAATCTTTCCTTGCAGTAAAGGTCCGGATCCTTGTCCAGTCTCTCCTGAATTCCTGCAATTTTGCCGGGGCTATTTCATTTATTATTCCGATAGAAGTATGAAATCTTTCTTCCGGATCCTTGGCTAATAAAACCTTTGCAAGGTCGATGAGTTTTTTGCTGAATGAGGATTCAGGAAATTCAAACTTTTCGTTTAGATGTGCTTTATAAATTCCAAGCTGATCTTTTCCCGGAAAAGGAAACCTGCCATATAAAGTTTTATATAAAAGTATTCCTAATGAATAAAGGTCGATTCGTTGATCAATGGCATCCTTTCTTAAAATTTCAGGGGCGATATATTCCGAAGTCCCTCTCGCACTAACGTTATCGATTTCTTTGATCCTGGTTGTCAGCCCGAAATCAATGAACTTGATGACGGGCTGATTATCTTTTTCTTTTACGAGAATGTTTTCTGATTTAAGATCATAATAGATATAAGCTGATTGGTGAAGGTAGTAGAGGACAGACGAAATCTGACAGATAACATCGGTTAAGACATTTTCATTGTCTAAATTTTTCGTTTCATACAGTTCAACTCCTTCAAAATATTCGAGAGTGAAAAAAGAACTTCCCTTATTTACTTGAAATATTTTGTCATCCTCATCCAGGGAGACTATTACCCCGTAATCAAACACGCTGATTATATTAGGATGATTTAATTTCTGAAGCAGAAAGTATTCATCGCGGAAAGCCTTTTTTTCTTCGCCGTTTACTGAAGGAGGCAGCACTTTGATTGCCAGCTGTGAATTTAATTTCAGTGTATCTTCACAGAGAAAGACAGTGCTTCTTCCCTCTCCCGCTTTTCCTGATATTTTATAACGGCCATTAATCATTTGTTTATTCTTGGATTATAAAACCTGTTCAGCTCTCTTCCCAGGCTGTTCGCGGTGAACAGCGTAAGCGTTAAAGCTAGTCCCGGAAAAAATATCATCCACCAGGCTTGCGACAAATATTCCTGACCCGCCTCTATCATACTTCCCCATGAAGGATAATTTAATCCGGTTCCGAGGCCCAGGTAGCTTAGAGCAGCTTCAGCAAGGATAACATTCCCATATTGAAATATAAGGTTTACAATAACCGGAGCTATTATCACCGGAAGAATTTCCTTAAATAATAATTGCCGTCCGGGTAAACCAATTTTTACTGCTGTGATGAAGTAGTCTTTCTGTTTAATTGAAATAACTTCACTTCTGACAATCTTAAATAAGCTCATCCAGCCTGAAAATCCCAGGATAAATATGATAGTAAATATTGAATTTCCAAAAAAAGTTAGTATAAGAATTATCAGAAAAATAACCGGAATAGAAAGAAACATATCTGTGAACCGGTTTAGAAGCGTATCAAAAAACCATCCTGAATAGCCGGCAAGGAACCCTAGTCCGATGCCCAATATAAAAGCTACTATCACAGCGCCTAATCCTACTATCATTGAGATTCTCGTTCCATAAATAAGCCGGGAAAAAATATCTCTTCCAAATTCATCGGTGCCAAGTATAAAGAGCCGGGAATCTACAACGGGCATACCGCTGTTAAACCGGACCTTTTCCGGTTCTGCCAGTTTCTTATTTTCCTTCTGAAAAAAGTAAAACTTGTTACCCTCTTTTTTAATACTATCGATATAAATTACAGGTTTATTTAACAACTGGTACCGCAGTGCCGGGAACTCAGTACTCTTCTCTAACGGGATCAGAATTTTTACCTGTGAGAACGGGGGCAGAAGTTTTGTTGTTCCGATATTACCCTGAAAATCAGGATCGCAGGTAGATACAAGAGGCGAAAAAATAAAGAAGGTTAAGAGCGAAATGATAACCGAAGATGTCAGATTTAGTTTTTTGTTAAGGATCGGCTGTTTTCTGCCCCAAGCTGTAAGAGAAACAACCAAAACAAAAATCAAAAAAATTGAGAAGAAATTATCCGCCAGGGAAAAATTAAACAGCGAAAGGGTCTCTGAAGTTTCTCTAAAAAATGAAACCACAAAAGAGAAAAGCAGGACGGCAATTTCCAATAGTCGTGAAAACCGCAGAAGAATTATCACGAGCAGGACAAATATTATAAAATGACGATTTTTGACCTGGAAATTCAATTATCCGGAAATTCCTTTGATTAATCTTTTATCAATTTTTGCTTTAGTAATATCCGCTGCTAGATTAGTAATAACTATAAAGACTCCGGCAATAAAAGTACAGCCAAGTACCAGTGGATAATCACGCGTAAGAATTGCGGTTACTGTTAACCTGCCCATTCCCGGAAGACCGAAAATCACTTCCGTAATTAAAGCACCGCTTAATAATAGTCCAAGATCAATCCCGGCAACAGTAATAAGGGGGTTGAGGGCATTAGGAATAACATGCTTCAGGGTTATTCTTTTTTCACTTAATCCCGAAGCTCTCAGGTTTAGAATGAACGGTTTATTATAAATTTCTTCCAGGTTATCCCTTAAATAACGGTAATACACGGCAATGCCTCCGAGACATAGGGTAATAACAGGGAGTACCAGGTGAATGGTGTAATCCCACACTTGTGCAGCAAATCCCATATCGTTATGATCTATCGACTTTAAACCTGATGAAGGGAACAGATCTATTTTTTCTGAAAAAACATAAATCAGAAATACACCGGCTACAAAAGTCGGGATAGAATAAAGTAAAAGCGTAAACCTGGATATCGCTCTGTCTGTTCCGCTGTTCAGATGACCGACAGCTAAAAAAGACATCCAGAAACTCAGAATAAGCTGAACAATTACAACTATCAGAGAAAATATGAGAGTAAATGGAAGGTAATTCATTATTACACTAAATACAGGTTCCCGGTAATTATATGACACACCGAAATTACCCTCAAAGGAATTAACGAGGAATGCGCCGTATTGTTCAATCAGAGGCTTGTCGAGGTTAAATGACGCCCTCACTTTTTCAATTAGCTCAGGCTTTAACTGCGGCGAAATATATTTTTGTTCGGGTCCACCCGGAGATACGCGTAACAAAAAAAACAGGAAGCTCACCAGGAAAAACAAGATCAGCAGTGAGGATGCTATCCTGAGTAATATTGCTCTGCCGAAACTTTCTTTCATAATAAATAAATTAATCTTCCAGTTTCCAATTCCAGCAGTGGTGAATTACTCCAAGGGGATTGATATCGATGTTCGTTATTCTTTTGTTATGTGCGGTTATATTATCAATCCAATACAAAAATGTAACAGGCTCATCATTGTGCATTATCTCCTGGAATTGTTTATAAAGATCTTTAAGTTTTTCTTTGTCGGAGCTTTGTTCTATTTCATCCAGTATCTTATCAATTTTTTTATTGGAATAGCTCTGAACATTAAGAGGTGTACTGTTTATATCGGAATACCACATCATTTTCACGTCTAAAGGAATAGCTATATACCAGCTTGCGATCCAGGCGTTGAATTTCTTAGTAAAGAGATTATCCAGAAAGGTGTTCAGTTCCATAGTCTGAATATTTACTGAAATTCCTATTTCTTTCAGATCATTTTTTATTACCGTGGCTGAATAATTCCGGAGAGGATTTCCTCCGGGTACAAAAAGATCGAATGAAAATTTAACCCCCTCCTTTTCGAGAATACCGTCATTATCAGTATCCTTCCATCCTTCATCACTAAGAATCTGTTTTGCTTTCGTTGGATCATAGTTGTAGGGTTTAATCTCCTTATCCATAATTTCTATAAAAATAGGAGATACAGGTCCGGCAGCCAGCTGACCATAATTCTGCAGATATTCTTCAAGTATTTCCTGTTTATTAATAGCATATGAGAGAGCTTTTCTTGTCTGCGCCGAACCAAATAGTTTATTCGGCACAAGTTTACCACCGTTATTAAAAACATCGGGATCTATATTATTCCAGCCTATATATTCATACTCTCTGCCTTTCACCGGTACTATCACTATATTTTCCTGCTTTTTAAGCGCCGGTGTATCCTCGGGCTTGATAAGCTCGCACAGATCAATTTCTCCTTTTTTCAGCTGCGTCAGCCGGGATGTGTATTCCGGAATTATCTTAAAAACTATTTTGTGAATAATACCGTCATGGTACATAAATGAAGCCGGATTAGCTTTGAGAGATAACGACTGATTTTTATCCCAGTTATCCAGTGTGTATGGTCCGGTGGTTACTGGTTTTGAATTGACATCCGATGTCGATATTTCTTTCCTGCTTATTTTTGAAAATATATGCTCAGGAAGGATCGGAATATCGATATTAAACAGGGATGGATGTGAATGCGGAAGAAAATTTATCTTCAGCCTGTATTCAGATAATACGTCAATGGTTTTATCTAAAAGAATATGACCTGTGCTGTCAGTATAAAATTTTTCAAAACTTCCGAACAAGCGGCTGTTGACAACAGGATCTGAGAAGATATCGAAGGAAAAGACAATATCTCTTGCTGTAAGCTTCTCCCCGTCAGACCATTTAACATCATTACGCAGATTTATTGTTATTGACGAAGTATCCGCATTCCATTCCCAATCATTTGCAAGAAGAGGTTCAGAGGTTATTTCCCCCTTTTCTTCATTCCAGTCATGCTGAACCATTCCGGGATACAAAAGCTCGGATATACTGCCTTCATCCACACTAAAGGCAAAAAGGGGGTTAATTGATTCAACATCCTGAGCAATGCCCACAACAATATAGTCCTTTGATGTTGAACTTTTTTGGCAGGATGAGAAAAAAATTAAAGAAGAAAGAAATATCAGAATATAGAGGTATCTTACTTTCATTAACTCTTCTCCTGAGAGTAGTTTAATAAATTTGAAGGTAATTTATTATTTTGTTTAACAAATAAAAAATAAAACTGGATCAAATGCTTAAAGCGGAAATAAATAATATCTCTTTCAGGGGTGAGGGAACCGAAAGAGTGCTTCTCAACAATGTAGTCTTTCGGCTCGAAAATAATTGTATCAGCATTATTGTAGGAAAAAACGGTACGGGAAAATCAACCCTTATCCGGTCCATAACCCGGCTTCTGGATGAGAGATTTTATGCTGTTACAGGCAAAATATTTTTAGATGAAAACGACTTAAACGCAGTTCCTTATGATGAGTTATTAAATATCCGCAAATCCCGCATCAGGTATGTGTTTCAGGATGCCATAAATAGTTTTGATCCCTTAAGAGATATAGGTCATTTTTTTCGCGGATATGAAAATGATCCTGTCCTGGTAAATTTATTTAATGATTTCCTTTTACCGGATATCAAAGGATTATTCAAGCTATATCCCTACGAGATCAGCGGCGGTATGGCTCAAAGACTCCTCCTGGCCTCTTCGTTACTCGCCGAGCCTGAAATACTGATACTTGATGAACCAACTTCGGGCATTGATACTCCCGTTTCCAACCTCATAGTATTAAAGCTGCAGCAGTTCGTTAAAAAAGATAAGAATTCAGTGCTGCTGGTAACGCAGGATCTGGAGTTTGCCCGAAAGGCAGGCGACAGGATAGCCTTTCTTGAGGATGGTACGCTTTCTTCCTTTTATTCTGCGGCCGAATTTTTTGAAAGGTCTGATCCCGGAATAGAAAGGTTTGTCTCAGCTTATAATCAATTAAAATGAATAATAAATTGCTCCGGGTTAATAACCTCGCGTATAGTGTAAGGGGGAAAGACGGTAATTTATCGATCCTTGATGATATTTCTTTTGAACTCGAAAAGGAGAAAACACTGGGTATCGCGGGTGAATCGGGCAGCGGTAAAACCACTCTCGGGAAACTTCTTGCTGGAATCCTGATCCCTTCAAAAGGTAAAATAAATTTTGATCTTAGGTCTTCAGGAGATCAAAGGACTGCAGCAGTACAGATTTTGTTTCAAAACAACGGCGAAATCTTAAATCCATTCAGAAAGGTTAGTGAAGTAGTAGAAGAAGCGGTTAAAATGAAAACCGGAAAAACTGGGGCCCAAGAGAGAACGATAAGATTATTTCAATCGGTTGATTTTCCGCCTGCCTTATGGGAAAGGAAAGGATATGAACTAAGCGGGGGTGAACAGCAGAGGGCTGCATTGGCCCGTCTCCTGGCCGTTGAGCCGGAGGTACTGATCCTTGATGAACCTTTCTCAGCCCAGGACCCTGAATCACAGCTGAACTTCCTGAATCTTTTTCAGAGGATAAAAAACGAATATAACATAACAATGATCTTTATTGCTCATAATATTCGTCTGCTTCAAAAACTATGTGATGAGATAATGATTATTTACAGAGGCCGACTCGTAGAAAAGGGGGCAGCCGCTGATATCTTTAATTCACCTAAACATCCTTATACGGAATTTCTGCTGAAATCAGAAAATTACGACCTGAGTTTTGAAGATTTTAAACACAGCTTTAATTCTGATGAATAAAACTAATGCTGTTAGAATAGCTGAGGCCGCCAAAATTCCTTTTAAAATCTTCGAATACGAGGTGGATGAAGATGACCTGAGCGGAGCTTCGGTTGCCAGGAAGATCAATGCTGTGGAGGATTCAGTATTCAAAACCCTCGTCACCAGAAATGATAAAAATGCAATATTGGTATTCTGTATTCCGGTAAACCAGGAACTTAATCTGAAAAAAGCAGCTTCTGCAAGCGGGAGCAAAAAAGTTGAAATGATTAAATTGTCAGAACTCCTTCCTCTTACAGGATATGTCAGAGGAGGCTGCTCTCCCATTGGGATGAAGAAAGAATACCCCGTATTTATTGAAGAAACCGCACAAATTATGGATAATATTTGTATTAGTGCAGGGATGAGGGGTATGCAGATCCAGCTTTCTCCACATGACCTGGCAAATCTTATAAATGCTGAATTTGCCGATGTGATTTAAGAAACAAGGTCACAAATCTCAAGTAATCATAAAGATTTATAAATATTTTTCATTTACGTAACAGCTTACCTTATTCTATAAAAAAGATTTCCTGAGATACACCTTTTTTTTGAGAATTAGATTTTCTATATTTATCTCCCTTAATTCAGGAGAATAAAATGGCTAAACAACAAAGTTTCGCAGATAAGTCAAAATCGAAGAAAAAGACTGAAGGAATAAGTGTAAAACTTATTAAAACAGTCAAAACTTCCAAAGGTTCATATAAATTCAACGAAAAATTCGTTAAAATTGACGATATCAGCAAGGTTACAGATCTTAAATAAATGAAAAGAGCGGTTTTGGCCGCTTTTTTCATTATACACTCCGGAAAACTTCTTTCCTATATATTCCAAAAATTTTCCTTGATTTCGAAGGAATTTTTGTTATTTTAAATCACACATTCAAATCACGAAATCGTCTGTTTCTGACTTTTCCTGATACTCACTTGTGTTAACAAGTGCACTTTTTAATTTCTAATTACTCTATTTTATTAATCCATAATCCGGAGGAATGTTATCATGATTACCCCCAGAAAAATGAAATTCTACGGTCTGAAGGATATAGACAACATCCCTCAACTTAAAATCCTTACGAAAGAGGAGAAGTTTGCCCTTAAGGTAGTTTCAAATGTGCTTCCTTTCAGAACAAATAATTATGTGGTAGAAGAATTAATCGATTGGAATAATATCCCGAATGACCCTCTCTATCAATTAACCTTTTTACATAAGGAAATGTTGTCTGAACATCAGTTTAATAGAATGGCTGATGCTTTAAATAAAAATTCAAGTGCACCGGAATTGAGCCGGATTGCTGAAGAAATCAGACTTGAACTTAATCCCCACCCGGCCGGCCAGATGACGGAAAATGTTCCTAAATTGAATGATGAGCCGGTTCCCGGTGTTCAGCATAAATATAAAGAGACTGTCCTTATCTTCCCGTCCAGCGGCCAGACCTGCCACGCTTATTGTTCGTTCTGTTTCCGATGGGCTCAGTTTGTAGGAATGAAGGACCTAAGATTTGCAACTGATGAATCAATGCGGTTTCAGCAGTACCTTATGAAGCATAAAGAAGTTACTGATGTACTTCTTACCGGCGGCGACCCTATGATAATGGGATTGAAAAATATTAAGACTTACCTTGAACCCCTTCTTCAGCCTGAATTTGATCATATACAGTCAATCAGGATTGGTACTAAATCGGTTTCTTACTGGCCTTATAAATATGTAAACGATGCTGAAGCTGACGATTTGCTTGCGCTATTTGAAAAAATGGTGAAAGCAGGAAAACATATCGCAATAATGGGGCATTATAATCACTGGAAGGAATTTTCAACCGAAGTGGCCCAGGAAGCCATAAGGAGAATAAGAAATACCGGTGCAGAAATAAGGACTCAATCACCCCTGATCAAACACATTAACGATGATCCTGCTGTATGGGCCAGAATGTGGAAAGATCAGGTTAAACTTGGCTGCATACCTTATTATTTCTTCATTGAGAGAAATACAGGTGCTAAGAATTATTTTGAGATACCCTTAATAAAAGCTTATAATATTTATCGTGAAGCTTATACTAAAGTCTCCGGACTTGCAAGAACGGTAAAAGGTCCTTCAATGTCAGCCTTACCGGGCAAAGTATCTATTGAAGGCATTACCGAAGTCAGAGGCGAGAAGGTATTTGTACTTACCCTCCTCCAGGCAAGAAATCCTGAATGGGTAAAAAGACCATTCTTTGCCAAATTTGATCCTGATGTATCCTGGTACAACGGGTTAATGCCTGCTTTCGGTGAAGATAAATTCTTCTTTCAGGATGAGATGAATAAAATCCTGATGACTAAGAATGGCCAGATGTTCTTTGATGAGGGTACCGGGGATTGTTCAGAACCTGATATAAAGCTTTTTGCCTGAGATCAAGATGATTTATGCTGAAATAACCTCAAGCGATGGATGGATATCTCTTTTAAGCAGTCCTTCAATAGCCATCAGCGTTCCGCTTATAGAGCTGGGACAACTGCCGCACGCTCCCTGATAACGGATCTTCACAGTATAACCCTCTAAACCCAGAACTTCGAGCCCCCCTCCATCGCCTGCTAGAGCAGGTCTTACCCGCTGGTCAAGCAGTGAGTTTATCTGTTTAAGTAATTCATTATCACCGCCCTTAAATGGCTCGACTTCTTTTTCTGCAGGTACCAGATTTCTGTCAAATCCTTTAACAAACTCAATCAACGGCTTCTGTATTTGTCCCCAGCTGGCTTTAGGTGATTTTTCAATCGTAACGAACTTATCCATATAGAAAACTGAAACAACGCCATCTATTTTAAATATCCCGGCAGCCAGAGGATCATCCTTCGCCGATTCCTGATCAGGAAACTGCCTGGTTTCAAGATTTAATAATTTCTCATTCAGCACAAACTTTAAAGCTTGTGGATTGGGAGTAAGCTCCACATCTTCAATGATTAACATAGGTATTCTCCTTTCAACTGCAAAAATAAGGCATAACATCAAATACCACAAGTCCAAAAGTCATATTACAATCCACCTCCACCAACAAATTGGTAGATTAATTTTAATTCTACAATAATTAGAACCTCTGCAAGGTTGATTTTTTTAATTTGTGCACTCATAACCTTCCCATAGATTCCATTTTATCGCCACATTCTTTGCCGCGTTAGCGGCAATACGTTAATAGATATCCGTTAGACCAACACCGATTCCATCCCACCCACATTTTCAACGTACAGTTTATGCCGGAATGAACCTCCACGAGGTTTTTGTGCCCTCCTGAACATTTTCCGATTGGATAAATTCTTTTTTGAGGATATATTTTGACTGATTAAAAAATATTCAAATAAGATGAAGAAAATATTAGTTGTTTTTACCGGCGGTACGTTTTCAATGAAAATTGATAAAAAAACGGGTGGTGCTGTACCCAGATATTCGGGGGATGAACTGCTTGACAAGATTCCCGAGGCAAAGGAACTGGCGGATATTACCTGCTATGATTTTGGCAAATACCCGGGACCTCATATGACTCCCTCCCTGATGATGAAATTGTCAATAAAAATCCGGGAGCTTATGCAGCAGGAGGAATACGCCGGAATAATAGTAACTCATGGAACCGATACTCTTGAGGAAACAGCTTATTTCCTCGATCTCACAATCAAAACAGAAACTCCTATTGTAGTAATAGGCTCAATGAAGAATAGTTCAGAACCTGATTGGGATGGCCCAAGGAACCTGCTCGATGCAATACGTATCTGCCTTAATGATAACTGCCGTGATATAGGAGTACTGGTCTGCTTAAATGGGGAGATAAATGCTGCAAGTGAAGTAACAAAAATATACACCGAACAGATCGACAGCTTTACCAGTCTTGATTTTGGAAGTCTCGGTTTTGTTCAGGATGGCAGGGTAATATTAAACCGTCTTCCACGGAAGCTTGAGACAATCGAAACAGATAACCTTATTACGAATGTCGATATGCTTACAGTTTATGCCGGAATGGATGATAAATTCTTTAAGTATTCTGCTGACAGCGGCGTTGAAGGGATTGTTGTGGAAGCACTGGGAGTTGGAAATGTACCTCCGCCGGCCTTCGAGGGGATAAAGTATGCAGTTGAAAAAGGGATTCCTGTTGTGCTGGTTTCACGCTGCCCTGCCGGTGAAACGCTCGACATATACAGTTACCCGGGCGCCGGAAAATGGCTTCATAAAATAGGTGTCATCTTTGCCGATTACCTTAACGGCCAGAAAGCGAGGATCAAACTGATGCTTGCATTGGGGATTACTAAAGATAAAAAGAAGCTGAGGAAACTTTTCGAGAACTGAGATACCTGATTCTTCGAAAAAACTAAATGAAATAAGTGAAGTTATAACCTGGAGTGGTTAAGGAAATTCAGATGTTCTACTTCAACTTTGTGAACCTCTTTAACAGGATTTCCCAGAAATAATTCTGCAACCTCCCTGAACTTGGTAGGAATATCACTTACATATAATTCCTGGTTACCCAATGCATAACTGTTTGTATGAAGGTCCGTCCTGTCAAGCTCCGTCCTGATAATTTCTGCAGCCGCAATACCTGAATCAACAAGAGTCACTTCTTCACCCATTGTTTCCTGTATTACCTTAAACAGAATAGGATAATGGGTACACCCGAGTACGAGGGTGTCTATGTTTTCATCCCGCAGATCATGCAGGTATTCTTCCGCTATTTCATAGGTTGCTTTATGCGCAATCCATCCTTCTTCTGCGAGTGGAACGAATAAGGGACAGGCGGTTTCAAAAACTTCTACTTCCGGGTTAATCTGCCTGATCTTATTTGAATAGGCTTTATTGGAGATTGTTGCACGCGTTCCGATTACTCCAACTCTGTTATTCCTGGTTGTTCGTACTGCAGCCGAGGCACCCGGCTCAATCATTCCTATAATAGGGACGTTAAAATTTTTCCTAAGCTCATCCATTGCTACAGAAGATGCAGTATTGCAGGCAACAATTATGGCTTTAACATTCTTCTGCATTAAGAATTTTGCGTCTTCCATGGAATATTCAATTACGGTATTGTTGGATTTGGAACCATAAGGTACCCTTGCCGTATCGCCGAAATAGACGATGTTTTCTTCAGGAAGTACAGCCGCAATTCGTTTTACAACTGTAAGTCCGCCGATGCCTGAATCAAAAACCCCTATCGGCTTCTCTTTCTCCATAAAGTTCACAGTATAAATCCTATAATAATTGAGAAATGGTTTCCATTAGTTCCGTCCTTATGAGGTCATAGTCGTTCTGTGAAATCTTTTTACCGCTGGCATCAAGTACATAAAACGAATCGACGATATCATCCCCCCTGGTGGCAATCTTTGCAAAATAAATACTTAGACCAAGCTGATTCATTTTATTGGTTACCTGGTATAAAAAACCGAGCCTGTCAGGTGAAAAAATATCTATTATCGTGTACTTCTCATAATTCTCAAATTCTATTTTCACTTTACCGGTGCGTTTGAAGAGCCGTGTCTCAATCCTCCACCACTTTGATTTCATCTTAGCGAACTCCTGGTTTAATTGCAGGAGTCCGGAAATAACCGATTTCATATCCTTCCTGATTTTTCCGAAGCGGTCCTTCTCGATCTTTTTTCCGGTATTAAAATCTGTTACATTGAACGTGTCTATAACTATTCCGTCTTTCCGTGTAAATATCCTTGCGTCATGGATATTAACTCCATTAATCGAAAGAACGCCGCACACCTTCGAAAGAAGTGATGAAAAATCACGGGTAATAACAGTTATATTTATAAAATCATTGAGCTCCTTAAACGAGGTAGAGATGGAAACACCCTTCTGTATTTCTTCAACATGCTTTGCAATTTCTTTTTCCGTGAAGTTATGAGCGTAAGCTATGTCGTTGATTGAATCGATATGCTCCTGCACATTATCCTCTGAAATTGCATCCGAGTGTTTGCTTATTTCTTTTGGAATAACATAGGTATTTGAAATAAGGAATTCCTCGCCGCTTATTTTTTCTTCAAGCATTGCATAGGTTTTCCTGTATAACTCTGCCAGCAGATCACTTTTCCAGGAGGTCCACACTGCGGGATTCACAGCGGATAAATCAGCGTAAGTTACAAGGTAAAGGAGGTTCAGCTCTTCTGTAGAATTAAAGCGTAAAGCAAAGTTATTAAGTGTTTCAGGGTCGTTGAGGTTTCTCCGGAAGGCAACCTGCTCCATTACCAGGTGGTTTCTTACAAGCAGTGAAACCGTTTCAATTTCTTCTTCGGAATATCCCAGCCTGTACATCACTGCAGCCGCAACTTCAGCTCCTATAATCTCATGACCCGAAAGATTTATCGGTTTAGCAATATCGTGGAAGAGTAGTCCCAGGTAAAGGAATTCCCTGTTTTTCAGACTGGTAAAAAGTTTACCGAGCTGTGAGTGTTCCCGTTCAAGTTTTTCAACATTCTTTATAGTAACCAGGGTATGCTCGTCAGCTGTATAAAAATGATAAACCCCGTGCTGCAGGAATCCTATCAGGTCTTTAAATTCAGGAAGGAAAACACCCAGCACACCCAGCTCATTCATTGCAGAAAGCGTCTGCCCCACATTCCTGGGAAGCTTCAAAATTTCCCTGAAGAACACTGAGGATTCGGTTTCATTCGACGAATTCTGATCCAGGTCTTCTATCGTTTCTATTATTCTTGCACGGAGACTCTCATCAAACCTTGAGTTATACAAACCGCGGTAATAATAACCCCTGAGAATTGAGGACAGGGTGAAGTCTTTCTCTCCTGCATAGGAGATGATATTACCTTTATAGACGTAATCATCATCCAGCTTTATTGCAAGTGTATCAGGCAGCGGGTTTACAACTTCTTCCCGGAATGTTTTTGCAATAGATTTTGAGAACCTGTTAATTACATTTGCAGCGGTATAATACCTCACCATAAAATCTGATATTGCGTTCTCCGAATTATAAATGGCTGCGGCAATCTTTTTCTGATCCTGGTATTCCAGCCTGTCGCTCTTCTCCTTATTCATTGTGTGAAGCATATTACGAACAGTAATTATGAAGTTGTAGCTTTCCAGGAGTCTTTTACACTCATTGGATGTGGTATAATCATCTTCATTTAGCTGCTGAATGAAATTCTCCGCCTGGCTCATTTCGTTCTGTTTGTTCAGAAACGTCCTGTTAACAAGCATATACATCCACTCCACAGCCTGAAAATCTCTTAATCCTCCTGCAGATAGTTTCACATTCGGTTCAAGGATTTTCGGTGAATCATCGTATTTATCGTACCGGTGCTGTATATCTTCCAGCATTTCGTTTATGAGCTTAACCTTAACCTCTTCCGTCACCGCATCAAGAAGAATATCATTCCACATCAGGTATACTTTATCATTTCCCAACAGAAACCTTGTTTCAAAAAACTGGGTGAAGGTGTGAAGGTCATCCTCAATAAATCTTTTTATATCTGAGAACTCCCTGACTGTATGCGAAACCTCAATACCGTTATCCCATAACCGGGTTACAAACTCAATAATATCTTTTTCATTTTCAGAAACTGATTCAGTAATAAACATCAGATCTATATCAGAATAAGGCGATAGTTCGCGTCTGCTGAAGCTTCCCGCCGACGCAAGCGCAAAGTTATATTTACCGTCAGATGCAAGATCGCGTATGAATTCTTCAACAAGCAGACTTAACTCAAGACTGAACTTCAAAGATGCTTTTATACCGCTATATGCCGTGAAAAGCTTCTCTTTCTTTTCACCAAAATCCTGCTTTATCCTGTTTGCCGCCTCAAGGGAAACCATTATTTCTTATACTCTGCCTTTATTACTGATGATATACCGCCTCTTACATTAAAAGAGGCTGTAAGTAACATGTATCTGGGTTTACAAACTTCGACAAGATCATCAAGTATTTTATTGGTTACGCTTTCAAAATATATCCCGTCATTCCTGTATGAATTGAGATAAATTTTTAATGATTTTAATTCTATGCACAGTTTAGCGGGAATGTATTCAATTACCATTGTGGCGAAATCCGGCTGACCGGTTTTAGGACATACAGATGTGAATTCCGGAGCTGTATGAATTACAGAGTAATCCCTGCCGGGGTAAGCATTATCGAATACTTCAAGTAGTTTTGTTTTGTCGTTCATTAGATGGTTTTGTTATTTAAAATCATGAGGCTGTCTCATAAGTGTCATTCCGAATTTATTTCGGAATCTGATTATTCGATTTCGAATCGGGATTAGAACCTGAAACCAGTTCAGGTTGACAATATCAAACCTTTGAGACAGCCTCATCTCATAATATTAATTCCTATACTAACATAAGTTTAACTTTTGCACTTTCAAATATAAACCGGTCTCACTTTATATTTTATAGGATCCTCAACACCCGCCTGCTGAAAGCCTCGCAATCTCAGCGCGCAGCTGTCGCATTCGCCGCAGGCCTCATCTTCATTCTTGTAGCACGACCAGGTAAGATGGAGAGGCGCACCAAGTTCTATACCCTTCTTAACAATTTCCGGCTTCGAAAAGTTTATTACCGGTGTTTCTATTTTAATAATTGTTTCGGGTTTGGTTCCCAGGTCTATCACCTTTTCAAAAGCCTTAAAAAACCCGGGGCGGCAGTCGGGATACCCGGAAGAATCCTCATAAACCGCACCTATAAATATCTTTTCAGCGCCCAGTACTTCTGCCCAACTGGTACAGGCCGATAAAATATTGGCATTTCTGAATGGTACGTATGAAGAAGGTATATCTTTATCGGAAAGATCGGCTTTCCTAACCTCGCGGGTAATATCTGTTAAAGATGATCCCCCTATTTCCGCAAGGTGTGAATAATCGATTACAAGTCTTTTTCCAGCCTTATAGAAATCAACTATATCATTGAATGCTTTAAGCTCTCTTTTTTCTGTCCTCTGACCATAGTTTATATGCAGCAGGGCAAGATCATAATTGTGTGCTGCAATTGCAGCGGTTACACAGCTATCCATTCCTCCGCTTAGTGCCACAACAGCTATATTTTTCTTATTTTTTCCCATAATGATCTATGTAAAATAAGAAAATAGAAGCTTTGAAGAAATGAGGATTTACCTGACGATTTTACAACCAATTTTGATAGTCATAAATAGACCGTAGCTGTAATAAGCCAGTTGGTAACGAAACGGGTATAAGTAGAGGATATATAATTACATCCTCTACAAAGAAGAACTTAACTTAATATTATTTCAGGAGCAGCATCTTACTAATTTTAGTCAAATTGCCAGCAGAAACTCTGTAAAAGTAAACACCGCTTGAAAGCCTGCTGCCATTGTTATTCACTGCATTCCAGGTTACGGTGTGGTAACCGGCATTCATATTTTTATTCACCAGAGTTTTTACAAGCTGACCGACAGCATTATAAATTTTCAACGTAACAAATCCTGATTTGGGGAGTCCGAATCTTATCTGTGTAGAAGGGTTAAAAGGATTTGGATAATTTTGTGAAAGAGAGAAATTGACCGGCATATCATTATTGTGTTCTTCACCAATAAAAGTAATACCGCCATCTGTGGTTTTTAATATTGTACCATCAAAACCGGCAGCATAACCGATATTTGCATCTATAAACGAAACGGCATTTAAGTTTTCCTGAGTCCCGCTGTTCTGAATAGTCCAGGTTGCACCACCATTCACAGTTCTTATAATCATACCATTTGATCCAACCGCTGTACCGTTATCAGCATCAGTAAAAAATACGGCGGTAAGGCCTATACTTGTTCCGCTAGTTTGCTGATTCCATGTCGCGCCTCCATCAATGGTTCTGAGAATTGTACCCCCGTCTCCAACTGCAGTACCAATATTAGTATCAGCGAATGAAACGCCATATAAATCAGCGGTAACTCCGCTAGTTTGAGCAGACCAGGTGGCCCCTCCATCAATGGTTCTCAGGATTGTACCACCGCCCCATCCAACAGCAGTCCCGATATTTCCATCTGCAAAGGACACAGCCCATAATGTGTTTGTAGTTCCACTGGTTTGTTGTGTCCAGGTCGTGCCTCCATCCATTGTTCTAAGTATCGTACCCTCATCACCCACAATGGTACCGACATTTGGAGTGGTAAATGACATGCCGTATAATTCAACTGTCACTCCACTTGTCTGTTGAGTCCAAGTAGTTCCACCGTCAACAGTTCTAAAAATAGTACCCATTTCACCAGCGGCGATTCCGGTGTTTGCATCTACAAATTTAACACAGGGCAAATTATTCACAAAAATGGGAATTGTTTGAGGATTCCAGGTAGCACCTCCATCAGTAGTTCTTAAGACTGAGGTTCCGGTGGCAGTGCCATGGTCAGCATCACTAAAGGAAATACCATAGAAAAATTCCTGGGATCCTGTGGGTAAAGTAGTCCAGGTTTGAGCATTCAGTCCAATTGTTATTATGAAGCTGAGCAAAATGGAAGTCAGTAAAAATTTTCTGCTTTTCATAGTTAGATCCTTTCTTTGGGCCAACTTTTTAAGTTATAGCTTTATTACTTTGAATAATGATTGTTCTTCGGTTGAGCTGTGAACTTTTTTTATGATTATGATTTGTTCAATAGAAATAATTGCAATTGTCTTTCGGGAAACCTATGGTATAGAGTCAGTCGGAAAATGGAAAAGTAGGTGATGATAAATAAAGCCGGTTTGATTAGAAACCGGTTTAAGTACAATTGATTACTCATTTCATCAAAATCATCTTCTTACTTTGAACAAATGAGCCAGTCTCTATTCTATAAAAATAAACTCCGCTAGCTAACTTAGATGCATTATAATTTATAGAATGTACACCAGCAGAATATACTTTTGATGCAATCTGATCTATCTCCCGTCCAACAGCATCAAATAAAGTTAATTTAACTTGATTTGTCTGTGGAAGCGTGAAATTTATTGTGGTTGAAGGATTAAAAGGATTAGGATAGTTTTGTGAAAGAGAATAATTATCCGGACTTGTTCGCTCATCTTCAACTGCAGTTGCCATTGATGCGCTATATATTCCTGCACCATGTGTACATACAGCAACTAGACCATCTACATCTCTTCCTTTTATCATTGTACAAACAACATTACCAATTGTGTTAGATCCTTCCTGTGTCCAAACTGTAGCGTTGCCGTTTAGATTAGATGTTGAATAAACGCCTGTACTTGTTGCCACGTAATAAGTCATTACACCGTTAAAAGAGATGGAAGAAATCCACCGGCAGGAAGGTCCGTTCCCGGAACCATCGGGATTTTCTTCCAGGTTTCCGCTGATGTTAGTCCAGTTTGTTCCACCATTGACAGAACTCCATAAACTTGGAATCCCGTAATTTGAAAGAACAACTATAACATTATCTGCGTTAGCAGGATCGGCATAAATGCAGATAACATAACCTAGTGGAATTCCAGCACTTATATTGATTGGCGCAGGATCTCCGGTATTAGCTCCATCAATCTTAAGTACTTCACCATTACTTCCACCTACATATAATCTGTTAGCAGGAACTTTTGAAACAGATAGTGCTGTAACGGGGCTGCCACCAGTTGTAGCATTTGTCATGGTTACCCAGTTATTCGCGGTGGATACATCTGTACTTCTGGCAACTTTATCCCCAGCTGCAAAATACATTATATCACTGTTGTTAATATCAAGTACAAAGGGATTAACAAATAAGAATGGACCTCCGGTGGTAGGTTTGATATCATCGGAAGCAGTGAGAACACCATTGCTATATTTTTGTCGCTCAATTCCGCCAGTTTGGGATTCTAAATACATTGTGTATTCGTTTGCAGCTGTTTTTCTAACTTCCGCATTACCACCATCTCCACCCCTTTGCCAATCAACCCAATCGGTATTAAAATCACCTGAAAATGTTGTGAAATTTCCGTTATCCTGCATTCCGCCAGCTATAACCTTATCATTCGCAGTTACAGGATCGATTCCTATAGCGACAAATTGAGTTGTAATATATCCCCTGCTTATATCAAACCAAGTTATGGGATACGGAGTTTGCGTCTGCGTAACATCATCTGTTCTACTTATTCCACCATCACAACCAGAGTAAAGTACAATTGAATTTGGAGGATTTAAAAATACAAGTGAGTGCTGATCGGGATGATGACTTGGATATTCATTCACACTATTATCAGGATCATATCCGCCTATCCATCCGGAAGATGTAACAGGAGTGGAAAAGCCATCTGTTGACCTGTAAAGATTCGTTCCGCCAATAATTACAAAATTAGCATCATCAGGTTTTACTTTCATAACCATATCATATGAGCCCTGTACATCAATTCCTTCAACAAGATTTGGATCTGGAGGAGGCATATTTGCAGTTAAATTTGTCCAATTGGTTGTTGATGCATCGTATTTCCACAATTCCGTTTGTGTGGAACCAGTTCCTGTAAAAGTCCAGACGTATAATATATTCTCATTTGAAGGTGCAATTGCCATAACTATTCTTTGGTAATTAGTTAAACCTCCCGGAGTTATGTCAGTCCATGTAGCGCCATCATCCGCCGACCAGGAAATACCAGCATCCTGATTACCATCAGGAATCCCTGCATAAATAATTCCAGTGCTCGTAATCTGTACATCTGACATAGTGTTATCTTGTAATGTACTTCTCACTACATTCCATGAAGTTCCACCGTCCTGGCTTCTCATCACTACATTGGTAGCGGCAGCAAATACACTACCTGTTGTTTTATTAACAGATACATTGTTTACAAATTTAAACTCTGATAAAGTTTGTACAGCTCCATTTGCTGTCGATGGTAATAAAGCCCAGGTCTCACCATTATCGATTGATTTAAAAACACCGTCTCCCCATAATAAAGTTCCTCCATCAAAATCAGTTCCGAAAGTTTCACCTGTACCAACATACCAGGTATTTTCCTGCCCCGGACGGGTATCCTGTGCTAAGCAGGTTACACTGTGAATAACATCTGGAGAAAGGTTATCTACCCAGGATACTCCATTATCGGTTGATTTATAAATACCACCTGATACACCGCCTGCAATTATTGTCACGTTTGGAGGTGTTTGCGTTCTTATGTCAATACCTAATGCGCGTGTTCTTCCTCCACGATTTATCGGGCCGCGTTTTACCCAGGTTGCAACAGTTTCTTTATTCAAGGAAACAGATTCAACCGTTGGTAGATTTTTTGCGAATTTCAATTCTTTTGCTCTTATATTATCTGGTATCTGCCCTGTAGTTGGATTAATGAGCATTCTTCTCTCATACTCAATTCGCGCAAAGGGATCTTCCTTTGTGCCCACTTCTGACTTTGCATATGATGGTACTGTTACATGCTTTTTATTTACGTTGTATATGAAAAACACCACAGCTGTGGAAATAAAAATGCCGACAATAAATATTGTCAGATTTTTTCTGTTCATAAATAATTCCTCTCTTATTCTGTTATTGAAATAATTTAATTCAATTCGTAATCATTAATCTGGAATTTTGGGGCTGTATCATCCACACTAACTATTGTTGAGACAATAGCAGTAAATTCATCTCCTACTTTTAGTCCCGGATATTCTTCCTCCATATTAGGGAATAGTTCTTTTGTTGTCTTTTCAAGTGTAAATCGGAATTTTATTCTTATTTCCCTACCCATTACAAGCGGTGGAAATGCAGCACCATATCGAGCAGAGGATACTTTGACTAATGCTATACAGGGTGCCTTTGAACAGGGACCAGCCATTTCAGAATTACTTGAAATTGGTTCAATTTCTGTAATCGTTCCTACAATTTCAGCTGAACCAGGTGATATATCAGATTTGTTCAATTTTGTGCTTTCCTTTTGTGAAGAGCAGTTCTGAAATACCACTAAGGATGCAAAAACAAGAATTGTCAAAATAAATTTTGTATTACTCATAGCCCTCTCTGTTTATGTTAAAAACTAATGGCCGATATTCTGAAAATTTTGCCACTTTTTATTAAGATGAGAAATTGGAGTTACTCTCCCAGAATATTTAGAAATTACAATTTTCAGTTGTAGATGTCTTGTACTATCCACGCACTTGATAGGACTTTTTAACCAATTTGGGATTATTGGGGTAATAGAGAATATTAGGTTATAATAAATGGACAGTTTAAAAAGATATTAAGAATAATTACAAAAAATGAACTTGTGAGCAATTAGCTCCATTATATGATTTTTATCGATAATATTACTGCGTATAAATTATTCTATAAATTAATAAGCCAATTCAGACGACTCCGAATTGGCTTAATAAAGCAAACCACAATCTTAATAACCCTAATTAATTTTAGAGTTACTTCATCAAGATCATCTTCTTACTCTGCACAAATGAGCCGGCCTCTATTCTATAAAAATAAACGCCGCTGGCCAGATCAGATGCATTATAATTTACAGAGTGATAGCCGGATGAAAACTCACTGTTTGCTATCTCATCTACTTTGCTTCCCAGCGCATCAAATAAAGTTAGTTTAACTTTACCTGCCTTTGGAAGTGAAAAACTAATTGTTGTTGAAGGATTAAAAGGATTCGGGTAGTTCTGCGCAAGTGTATAATTCGCCCGAAGATTTTTACTATCGTTAACAGAGGTTACACCGTTTGAACTAAATACACCGGCTCCATGAGTACTCACAACTACATAATTATCTGCGTCTCTACCTTCTACCATTGTACAAACAACGTTTCCAATTGTATTAGGTCCTTCCTGCGCCCAAACAGTTGCGTTGCCGTTCAGGGAGGTTGTTGAGTATAACCCGGTACTTGTTGCAACATAGTAAACAGTTACTCCGTTACCGGAAACCGAAGAGGCCCATCGGCAGGAAGGTCCGTTACCTGAGCCGTCAGGATTTTCCTCTAAGTTTCCGCTTATGTCAGTCCAATTGCTGCCTCCATTAGTTGAATTCCATAAACTCGGAATCCCGTAATTTGAAAGCACAACTATAACATTATCTGCATTAGAAGGATCGACATAGATGCAGCTGACATAAGCACCTGCCGGTAAGCCTGCACTCACATTAAGCGGGACAGGGTCGCCTGTGTCGGAGCCATCAATTCTTAATACTTCACTATTTCCACCACCCACATACAATCGGTTTGGAGGTACTTTTGAAACAGCCAATGACGCTATAAAGCTGCCAGTAGTAGCATTAGTCATAGTTGTCCAGTTAAAAGTTGATTGAGAGATATCATTGCTTCTGGCGACGCTATCACCTTTGGCAAAGTACATAATATCACTGTTGTTAGCATCAAGTATAAAAGGATTAATAAATGCATATTGACCGGTATAAGGTGGATAAATGGAATCGAATGCGGTAACAAATCCACTTGAAAATTTCAAACGAAATGCATTGCCGGTTTGAGATTCTAAATAAATTGTGTATTCGTTTGGGTTTGTTTTTCTGACTGCTGCATAACCACCATCTCCGCCTCCACCCCAGTCGATCCAATCCACAGTAAAGTCATTCGAAAATGTAATATAATTTCCGTTATCTTGAAGTCCGCCGGCTATCACCTCATCACCAGCCGTATTAGGATCGATTGCTATAGCATAAAACTGGGATGTAATATAGCCCCGGCTTAAATCAATCCAATTAACAGTAGTTTGAGTAACGTCATCCAGTTTTCCCACCCCGCCATCATTCCCGGAGTAAAATACATCAGAATTTGGAGGATTTAAAAACACCATTGAGTGCTGATCCGGATGATGATTAGGAAAATCATAACCACCAATATATGCTGTAGAATTAGATGCAACGGGAGTAGAAAAGCCGTCTGTTGACCTGTAAATATTGGTACCTCCTATAACAACAAAATTAGGATCGTCGGGTTTTACTTTCATAACCATATCGTAAGAACCCTGTACATTTATTCCAGCATTGCCCGGACCGGGAGGGGGGAGGTTAGCTGTTAAATTTGACCAATTTGTTGTTGATGCATCGTATTTCAACAATTCTGTCTGTGTGGGACCAACTCCTGTAAAAGTCCATAAGTACAATATATTCTCATTTGAAGGTGCAATTGCCATCACTATTCTCTGGTAATTAGTTAAACCTCCTGGTGTAATGTCAGTCCATGTAGCGCCATCATCAGCAGACCAGGAAATACCAGCATCCTGATTAACAAAACCCTCCGGAATTCCCGCATAAATAATTCCGGAGCTGGTAATCCGAACATCCGACATAGTGTTATCTGCCAATGTACTTCTTACTGCATTCCATGAAGCTCCGCCATCCTGGCTTCTCATTATTACATTGGAGGCTGCGGCAAATACACTGCCTGTGGCTTTATTAACTGAAATATTATTTACAAATTTAAATACTGAAAAATTTTGAACATCACCATTTGCAGTGGATGGAAGTAATGCCCAGGTCTCTCCGTTGTCTACTGATTTAAAGATACCATCCCCATAAAAGCCGGCATATCCACCACCAGCAGAATTGCCTAAAGCTTCACCTGTACCTGCATACCAGGTATTTTCCTGCCCCGGACGGGTATCCTGTGCTAAGCAGGTTACACTGTGAATAACATCTGGAGAAAGTTTATTTACCCACGTGGCTCCATTATCAACTGATTTAAAGATACCACCTGATACTCCGGCCGCAAGGATTGTTATGTTGGGTGCTGTTTGTGTCCTTACATCTATTCCAAGTGCACGTGTTCTTCCACCTCTGTTAATCGGGCCTCGCTTCGACCAGGTTGCTGCAGTTTCTTTATTCAGGGAAACAGATTCAACCGTAGGCAGATTTTTTGCGAATTTTAATTCTTTTGCTCTTATATTATCCGGTATAAGCCCGGTAGACGGATCAGCAAGCATTCTTCTCTCATATTCAGTTCGAGCGAAAGGATCGTCCTTTGTACCCACTTCCGATTTTGCATATGATGAAACTGTTACAGGCTTTTTATTTCCGCTGTCTATAAAAAGCACAACTGCTGTGGATATAAAAAACCCAACAATTAACAATGTTAGTCTTTTTCTGTTCATAAATAATTCCTCTCATATATTTTATTGAAATAACTTAATGCAGTTCGTAACCATTAATCTGGAATCTTGGGGCTGTATCATCCACATTGACTATAGTAGAGACAATAGCATTAAATTCATCTCCTACTTTTAATCCCGGATATACTTCTTTCATGTCAGGGAATAGTTCTTTTGTTGTCTTTGCAAGGGTAAATCGAAATTTTATTCTTATTTCCTTACCTATTACAAGCGGCGGAAATGCAGCACCGTAACGAGCAGAGGATACTTTGACTAAAGCGATACAGGGAGCCTTAGAACAGGGGCCTGTTGTATCAGATTTACTTGAAATTGGTTCAATTTCTGTAATTGTACCTGCAATTGCAGCTGTACCGGGGGATACGTCGGATTTGCTTAATTCTGTGTTTTCCTTTTGAGAGGAGCAGTTCTGAAATACTACTAATGATGCCAGAATAAGCATCGTTAAAAAAATTTTTGTATTACTCATAACCTCTCCCTAAATGTTAAAAATTATGGCGAACAGATTATAAACCATACGTTTTTTCATAGTAAAAATTCCTTTTAATGTTAGAAATGAAAAGGCAGGTATTTCACTGCCTGTTATTTGATAATTCTATTGTTATTACATCAAAATCATCTACCTGGTTTTGACAAATTTTAAATCGAACTTTGTAATGATTTATTTATCGTGATGTGGATAAAGTAGAGGTATTGTGTGGCATATTCTTGTACAATATGCGCAATAATTCGGACATCAAGTCCATTTACTGCTTGAGAAAGGATATTTCTTTTTGATCAGGTGAACCGCGAAAAAAAATGAAATGATTAGTCACTGATCTTGTTCTGCCGCATTAACTTACCGTCATATTATATATATTATTAGCACAAGTAATCTCCCCGAAAGGATTTAATGTTAAAAAAATTTGATCAGAAAATAACAGAAGGAATTTTGTTCACGGATCAGTATGAATTGGTAATGGCTCAGCTGTTTTTTAAGATGGGACTGCATGAAAGAAAGGTTCAGTTTGATCATTTCTTCAGGAATTACCCTGATTATGGGGTTCATAAGGCGGGTTATTGTATAAATGCCGGACTTGAATGGCTGATAGACTGGATGCAGAATACCCGCACAACTGATAAAGATATTGAGTTGATGGCCGGACAGAAGGACAGCGATGGTAAGCCCGTTTTTGAAAAAGATTTTCTCGATTGGTTCAGGGAAAATGGCAACTTCAGTAAAATTACACTCAGGGCAATTCCTGAGGGCAGGGTGATCCATCCAAATGTCCCTATAACAATTGTAGAAGGACCAGCCGCAATGGCTCAAATCCTTGAGACAGCGCTTTTGAACCAGCTGAACTATCAAATCCTCATCGCAACAAAAGCCTGCAGAATAAATGAGGCCGGCAGACACCAGATGCTCCTTGAATTCGGGATGAGACGTGCCCATGATCGGGGAGGAAATGCGGGTGTACGGGCTGCACTTATAGGAGGAGCCGATTTTTCTTCTAATGTCGGGATCTCCCACCTGTTAGGTTACCCTCCCAAGGGTACACATGCACATAGCATGGTTCAGATGTTTATGGCTTTGGGTATGACCGAGCAGGAGGCATTTGAAGAATTTGCTTCTTTATATCCTGCCGATACGATACTGCTTGTGGATACAGTTAATACCCTTGAGAGCGGCGTACCTAACGCGATAAAAGTGTTTGAGAAGATGAAGAAGAAAGGACAAAAACCTCTTGGGGTAAGGCTGGATTCGGGTGACCTTGCTTACCTCAGTATTCAAACTGCTAAACTGTTGAACGAAGCCGGCTTTGAAGATGTGAAGATTGTTCTTTCGAACGAGCTGGATGAAATGAACATCTGGCAGATAATAACACAAATTACTGATGAAGCTCCTAAATACAAGTTGGATCCTGAAGGGATTATTAAAAGGCTGGTGTATGGCGTGGGGACAAGACTCATAACTTCATACGGCGACCCTTCAATAGGCGGAGTTTATAAACTGGTAGCAGTTAACAATGATAAAAATGAATGGGTACCGGCTATAAAGATTTCAGAGTCAGTTGAAAAAATACCTAACCCCGGCAATAAGAAAGTATGGAGACTTTATAATTCAAAAGAAAGAGCAAATGATGATCTGCTTACACTGGAAAATGAAGAACCTGATCCGTTTAAAGATATAGTACTTCACCACGCAGCCAGTCAAAGCAAGAAAAGAACCCTGGAAAAAGAACATATCTCAAAGATAGAACCTCTGCTTGTAACCGTACTCGACAACGGAAAACTAGTTTACAATTTTCCCTCTATAGATAAAATAAGAGAAACGAGAAGGAAGGATATTGAGCATCTTGACCCCGGCGTAAAAAGACTGATTAACCCCCACTATTATCACGTATCCATATCAGAAAAACTTTATAAAATGAAAATGGATTTGATCAAGCAGATCTCATAGTAATTAAATTATGATATATCAATCTCTTTATCTGTTAATAGAAATTTAATTTGCCTTTAAGTTTTGAATGTTGTAATTACAGATGTGCTTCTTTAGGGTTCTTTACAGCGGGTATTCGGGACTACTTCAAAAACCCATTACCTTTGATTTTATAACCGGGGATCTTATGAAACAAATCTTAATAGCTTTAACACTGCTGTATTTTTCACTTGCTTTATTATCCTGCAAAAAGGATAATCCTGTTATCCCTCCCATTGAACCACCCGTTCTGAAAGATACCGTCACTGTTTCTGTTGAAGGAGTAACCCACAGAAGTGTGGAACTTAGAGTTCAATCTACAGTGAACAATGATCAATTGACAATTGAGATCTACAGAACACTCAGCAGCAAAGACACGCTTCTCAGCTCTTACCCAATAACCAGGACAGATACAACAATAATAGATGATGACAACGGAGAAGGTCTGCTGCTTGATACGGAATATAAATACTATGCAGTAACAAGAGACAGCACAGGAGAGATAAAAGACACCAGCAATACGGTTTCTGCCAGAACCCTCGCTCCAACTTCACACGATTACACCTGGCGGGAAACCACTATCGGTGATTTTGGCAGTGTACTCTATGATGTCTGGGGAACTGATGAGAATAATGTATATGCAGTTGGCATAATAAATATAAATGGGGATAGTTATGGGGTAATTCATTTTGATGGGGCTGAGTGGTACCCAATAGAAGACACAGTTGGGGGAACAGCAATCTTTGGTTTCAAAGATGATGATATCTGGGTAGCAGGTGGGGGAGTTTATTATTTTAATGGAAATAACTGGCGCCGAATAGACGCAAAAAGTATTAACAATCAACTTATTCCTCTTGACACTGTTTTATTTTATAACGCCCCCTACACTTCCCTCTGGGGAACCAGCAGCAATGATATGTATCTGGGGAGTACTTGGGGGAAAATAGTTCATTGGGATGGGAATAAGGCTGAAGTAATAGGTGACCTGGGTACCTGGATAACCGACATTAACGGAACTAATGAGGAAAATATCTGGGTAACCGCGGTTAAATCAAGCGAGCTCAAGGATATTATTCTTCATTTTGATGGTATAGTCTGGAACCAGGTAAATCTCCCCACCAGCTTCTCTTATCTGCGATCAGTATTACCCTTTAATAAGCAGGAAGTACTTGTAGGGGGTAACGGGATGTTTTATAGGCAGACTAATAGTGAATGGTCTATTCTGCCTTATATAAACAGGGGATCGATACAGAAGATAAGAGGGAATTCATCCACTGATCTTTTAGCAGTCGGGGGTTACGGGACAGTAACGCATTACAATGGGATAGACTTACATTTTTACGATGAGCTATTTACTCCGTCCGGTGGAATAAATTACGGAGTATACACAACAGGGAATAAAGTATTTATCGTCGGAATAGACGAAAGTAATACAAAAGCACAAATAATAATCGGGGAAAGGAACTAGTACAATGAAAAAAATTTCAGTAATTCTAATTCTTTTTACACTTCTACCGCTAAGCAGCTTGTTAGCTATTAATGGTGAATGATTTTGGAGATGGATTCTTACTCAAGTTTTATCCTGACCGTCTGTACACCGTTCTCAACTTTTATATCGAGAATTTTCGGTTCCCGGTTATCTTTTATAAAACTGATTTGCCCGTCCCTTTCTAGGTAAGCTTCTTTTACATTTGCCAGGGTTTCCTGGTTTATTCCAAGCCTAAGCTGCTCTTTGAGATCATCTTCAGATACGCGTCCGCGTTTCATCTCCTTTTCATCAGGCTGATGATTTTCAACTATAACTGAAGTCTTCCCCTTAACAAGGTTTGCAAATCCTTTATGATTCAGTGAAACTACAGCGAACAGCCAGTGAAGCAGCACCAGGGTGACACCTGCGGAAATTGTTACAAACAGAGGTCCGTGTCCGTTTATGGCACGACTAAAAACAGAACCAATTACAATTCCTATAACAAAATCAAACGCTGTGTTTTTTCCAAGAAACCTTTTGTTGCCGAACCTTATAATTATCAGTGAAGCTATATAAATAAAGGCGGCGCGGGCTGCCATCTGCCAGAAGTTTATATTCTGGGAATCAAGTCCGAATATATTTTTCAGGGTATGATATACTTCGTTCATTCTTAACCTTCTTCCGGTATGTTTTAATTAAATATCTTAATTAAAACTGAATGAACTTTTTATGACGTAAAGAAAGGTGTGACTGAAGGCATCTAATCCCCAACCTCTTTTCTGAACTTATTTTTTACCAGTTCAATCAGGCTTCCTTCAATGATCATTTCAACCTGCCTCGTGCTCATATTGTGCACTGTTTGAATCTTAAGGTTTTTTGTTTTATTTGTTACACTAATTTTATTTCCTTCCTTAAGTGACTTAACCAGGTCTTCAACTGAGAGTATATCTCCCTGGTCAACTTTTTTTACGTCATCAGGATTAAGAAAAGTGAGCGGAAGTATTCCGAAGTTTATGAGGTTCTGCCAGTGTATCCTTGCAAAGGATATTGCTATCACCATCCTTAGGCCAAGGTACCTGCGGAGCAAGGGCGGCATGTTCGCGACTGCTTCCCTGGCCGTAGTTTTCTCCGCCTACCACAAAAAAACCCGTTTCTTTGTATTCTAATGCTCTGTCATAGAAAGTTTCATCTACCTGGTTGAAGACAAACTTACTTATTTCTGGTATGTTGCTTCTGTATGGAAGCACTTTTGCACCTGCAGGCATAATTTCATCTGTTGAGATATCATCTCTAACTTTAAGCAATACAACTCCTTCAAATTTATCCGGGATCGGTTTAAAGGGCGGCAACGGTTTAATGTTTGGTCCTTTTTCAAGCTGAACATCTTCACTATGATCCGCAGGAGGAACAAGCATTTCAGTATTAATAATAATTTTATCGGGTTCTTTAAAATGCGGGTAATTGATGCCCAGGGTTCGGGGGTCGGTAATTACACCGGTAAGTGCAGAAGCTGCTGCGGTTTCCGGAGAGCAAAGGTAAACTTTGTCTTCCTTTGTACCCGATCTGCCCGGAAAGTTGCGGGGTACAGTACGAAGGCTGATTTTATCTGTAGCGGGTGCCTGTCCCATTCCTATGCATCCATTGCAGCCTGCCTGATGAAGCCGGGCTCCTGAATGAATCAGTTTACCCAGCAAGCCGGCGGACATTAGGTTTTCAAGTATCTGGCGGGAAGTGGGATTGATGTCAAATGATACCCTGTCGTTAACCTGCCTTCCGCTCACCATTAGTGCGGCAATAGCAAAATCCCTGTAACCCGGGTTTGCTGAGGAACCGATGTAAGCCTGGTAAATTTCGTTTCCTGATACGTCCCTTACCGGAACTACTTTACCGGGACTCCCGGGAAGAGCAATCATTGGCTCAAGTTCTGAAAGGTTTATCTCCTCGTATTCGTCATACCCAGCACCTTCATCAGCAGTTAATTCTGCCCAGTCATTTTCCCTTTTCTGGGTCTTAAGAAATTTTTTTATTTCTTCATCGGATGGAAAAACAGTTGTGGTTGCACCCAGCTCTGTTCCCATATTTGCAATAACGTGCCTGTCCATTGCCGTAAGATTTTTTAATCCGGGACCGTAATATTCAACTATCTTATTTATTCCACCGTCAACATCGTGTCTTCTGAGCATTTCAAGGATAACATCTTTTGCAGATACCCAGTCGGGAAGTTTACCCGTTAATTTTACTCCCCATATTTTAGGCATCTTAATATAGAGAGGCTCCCCGGCCATCGCCAGAGCTACTTCCAGTCCTCCCGCCCCTATAGCCAGCATACCCAATGCGCCGCCGGCAGGGGTATGACTATCAGACCCGAGCAGTGTCTTGCCCGGAATTCCGAATCGTTCCATATGAACCGGGTGGCTTACGCCGTTACCGGGACGGCTGAACCAGATCCCGAACTTCTTACAGGCACTTCTTAAAAAAAGATGATCGTCGGGATTCTTATAATCTTCCTGTATAAGATTATGATCAACGTACTGGGCTGACAATTCTGTTTTTACCCTGTCTACGCGCATCGCCTCGAATTCAAGCATCACGAGGGTTCCGGTTGCATCCTGGGTTAAAGTCTGATCGATTTTAATCCCTATCTCCTCTCCGGGAATCATTTTACCTTCCAGAAGGTGAGATTCTATCAGCTTATGAGCTACATTCTTAGGCATATATACTTCCATTTAATTAAAATAAATTGTTTTCAGGCTCTTTTTACAGGTTTTGATCTGCTTCAATAATATACTAGCGCCAGCAGGCAACAATATAATAAAACGGGAACGCCTCAAAAGTTCTGTAACGCACGATTTTTCCTGACTGGTATTTCATCTTTCCAAAGATTAAATTATATCTGTTCACACCTTAACCATTTTGTTTTTTCGGCGGCTTAAGATGTATGGTGGGTCAGTTTTAATCATCATACAAAGAGGAGGAAGCCATGAAAACATTCATACTACTAACAAAGTTAGCTCCGGAGATCTCTAAACAAATGAAAGACCACGACCGGCTGGGCAGAAACTGGCTGGAACAGGTGAGAGAGAAATGTCTCCGGCTGATTTCTGTGGAAAATGAGAGTTTTTATATCCTCTGAAAAACTCTTTATATTACTTTATTAAAAATTTCCAAACTAGCTAAAGGTTTCTAATGGCTACTGCAAAAAGGCAAAAAGGAAAAGCAATAAAATATTCACTCCTGGTAATTTTTGTACTATTTATTATTATACAATTTATCCCGGTGGATAGAACCAATCCCCCTGTTGTACGGGAACCTAATTGGGATTCGAACAAAACGAAAGCATTTGCAGAAAGGGCTTGCTTCGACTGTCACAGCAATGAAACAAAATGGCCGGCTTATTCGTATGTAGCTCCGGTGAGCTGGTTTGTTGCCGATGATGTAAAAGAGGGTAGAAAGCATTTTAATATGTCAGACTGGAAACCTGGTAAAGGGGATGAAGCAGCAAAGGAGGTTAGAAAAGGTGATATGCCGATGTGGCAGTACACCCTGATGCATTCAGAAGCAAAGCTTACAGATGTGGAGAAAAAAGAATTTATAAAAGGTCTGATAGCAACGTTCGGTGAAGAAAAAGAGCACGGTGAACATAAGAAAGGCAGTATTAGCGATAAGAGAGATAAAACCATTCGTTTTTCTGACGAAGATGAATGATTAACCACTATACTAAAGCAATAATGATGTTATACTAAAGTGATTATTTTCGCTTTAAATGATTTTATGTTTGAGGAAAATGAGAAAGTGAGTAAATGTTATGAAATTAAGTTTTTTTGTTCTTATTCTTTCAGCCTTTTTTATATGCTGTCAAAACCAAAGTGAAGTTACTAATGGAAAGCAGGAGATTATGAAGGAACAGAATGTGAAACCGAATAATCCTTATTATTCAAGAACTGATACAACAAAGCTTGATATTCCCGATTCCGAATGGAAGAAGGTTCTTCCTGAGGATGTTTATGAGGTTGCCCGGAACAAGGCTACTGAAGCAGCTTTTACCGGCAAGTACTGGGATTATGAAGGCAAAGGCACCTATTACTGCGCTGCTTGCGGAAACGCTTTATTCAGATCTGATGCAAAATTTGCAAGCACTTGCGGTTGGCCGAGCTTCTTCGAACCGATGAGGGAGAAAAGCGTGGTCTATAAATCAGATGATTCGTATGGGATGCACCGGATAGAAGTTTTGTGCGGAAGGTGCGGCGCCCACCTGGGACATATATTTGATGATGGTCCCGCTCCAACCGGGAAAAGATATTGCATGAACTCCATCGTACTGGATTTTGAACCTGATTCCACAGCAAATAAATGAAACCGGTCTTCTTTAAAAAGCAGCAGGACTTAAGAAATTGGTTCGAAATAAACCACGATAAAAAAGATGAGCTTCTCGCCGGCTTCTATAAAAAGAGTTCCGGCAAACCCAGCATAACCTGGGAAGAATCTGTTGATGAAGCCCTTTGTTTCGGGTGGATAGACGGCATAAGAAGATCACTGGGTGAATTAAGCTATACCATCCGTTTCACCCCGCGAAGAAGTAACAGCAATTGGAGTACGAAAAATATTAATCGGGTTGAAGAACTCATTAGGCTTGAACTAATGAAACCGTCAGGGCTTGCTGTCTACAAAAAAAGGAAAGAAAATAATAGTGGTACTTATTCTTTCGAACAGGCGGCTGTAAAGCTTGATCCAGAATATCAGAACATACTTAGAAAAAATAAGAAGGCCTGGGAATATTTTGAATCTCAGGTTCCCTCCTACAGGAAACCTGCGGTTCACTGGATTATGAGCGCAAAGCAGGAGGCTACAAGGCTGAGGAGACTGGAAACTCTTATACTTTGTTCTGAAAAGGAGGAATCTATTCCCCCGTTAAAATGGAGAAAAAATAAAAAATAAGGAAGGAGTGAAATGCAGGTAATTTTAGGATCAGGAGGAGTGATAGGAAAGGGGATTGCAGAAATTTTACCTCAACACACTAACAGGGTGAGACTTGTAAGCAGAAATCCCGCTGCCGTTAATAAAAATGATGAGCTTATGAAAGCTGATCTTACTGATTACGGTCAGACTGAGAAGGCTGTTGAGGGTGCAGATGTTGCGTACCTCGTCCCGGGAATGGAATATAAACTAAGTGTATGGCAGAGGGACTGGCCCAAGGTAATGACAAACGTAATAAATGCCTGTAAGAAATTTAATACGAAGCTGGTATTTTTTGATAATGTATATGCATACGGAAAAGTTGACGGCTGGATGACTGAGCAAACACCAATGAAGCCTTCAAGCAAAAAGGGTGAAGTCAGAGCTGAAATAGCAGAGCAGCTAATAAACGAATACAAACGGGGAAATATTAAGGCAATTATAGCACGTGCCGCAGATTTTAACGGACCAACGAAAAATACTTTTGTGTTTCCGCTTGTTTACGAAAAAGTTATGAAGGGAAAGAAAGCTCAGTGGTTTATAAATGTTGACCTGAAACATTCACTCACTTATACTTCAGACGCGGCCAGGGGCACAGCACTTCTGGGAAATACCCCCGAGGCCTATAACAGAACCTGGCATCTTCCTACTGACAAAAATGCACCCACCGGCAGGGAATTTATTCAAATGGTGCAGGCAGCTTATGATAAAAATACAGGCTATACTGCCCTTACAAGGTGGATGCTTAAAATGGTCGGTTGGTTCATTCCTGTTATAGGTGAAATGGACGAAATGATGTACCAGTATGACTCTGAATATTTGTTCGACAGCAGTGATTTTGAGAATCATTTTTTCAAAGCTGCCCCGATTAAGAGTAGTATTGAAAAGACTATCGCAGTTTTAAAATCTCCTTAAAAAATATTATTTTATTCAAGTTGTAAAAATAATCTGTTCATCCCGGCAGAAAAAAACACTTTTCTTTGTCTGCCATTTTGTCATACGTTTATTTTCTCAACAGGTGAAAAATGCGTTTTTGGCTTGTTTTCCCATTGTCTCATTTTGAGTTTAATCGGCCTTTAAAAGGCGCATAACAAGCGCACAAATACTGCATAAATACTAGTATGACAAATCTGTCATACTGTTTAATTTCTCACTAGCCTTCCTGATGTCAACGGGAATTAAGTATTTTACTAGTCTTGTTGAATATCTCAGCTTCATTTCATATAGTTGTTTCTATTCTAACGAAACGAAACAAAAAAAATACTTGTCAAGTTTTCGGTTGAGAGAATATATCTATCTAGTTATGTTTGGTTCAAAAAAAGGTACGTACATGATTTCATTAAATTTATCGGATGAAAATGCTTACAGAGCTTTGATGAACAAGGATCCCCGGTATGAAGGATTGTTTTTTGCAGCTGTTAAAACCACAGGCATTTTCTGCAGACCCACCTGCAGAGCTCGCAAACCCAAAAGAGAAAATGTAGAATTTTTTCAGACTGCCAAAGAAGCTATGGCTGAAGGATATCGGCCATGCAAAATATGCCGGCCCCTTGAATACCCTGATGAAACGCTGCCTGAAATAAAATCATTGCTGAGGGAGATTGAACAAAACCCATCTGTTAAGATAACCGACTACAAGCTTACCCTAAGAGGACTTGAACCTGCACGCGTCAGAAGATGGTTTATTAAAAACCATGGAATGACATTCCATGCATACCAGCGGATGTTCAGGATAAACAATGCCCTGAAAAATATTAAGGAAGGAGACAAAGTGATTGAAGCAGCCTACGACGCGGGCTATGAATCATTAAGCGGGTTTCAGCATTCGTTTAAGAAGGCTACTTCAGGCAGTCCCTCAGAAACTAAATTGGAAAAGGTTCTTTCTTTTGAACGCTTTACCACTCCTCTCGGGCCGATGATAGTGATAGGGAATGAGGATGGAATCTACCTATTGGAGTTTACTGACCGGAGGATGCTTGAGACTGAGTTAAAGCAGCTTGAAAAGCAATTTAAGTGCCCCATCCTTCCGGGAACCAATAACCACATCAAGGAAATGAAAAAACAGCTTGCTGAATATTTTGAAGGCAAAAGAAAAAACTTTGATGTTCCTTTAATAATCTTCGGAACAGATTTCCAGAAAAAAGTATGGGACGCATTAACTAAAATTCCCTTCGGCACCACCTGGTCTTATAAAATGCAGGCTGAATCAATAGGCCATCTAAAAGCAGTAAGGGCCGTGGGCTCAGCAAACGGACACAACAGGTTAGCTATAATAATCCCCTGCCACCGTGTAATCGGGGAGAATGGAAAACTCACAGGCTACGGCGGGGGTTTATGGCGTAAACAATGGCTCCTTAACCATGAACTGAATAACCTATAGATAACCTTCTCCAGTCATAAAAAGTATTTTTCTTAAATCACTCCGCAGCCTTCATCCCTCTATCCCGCATTATTGTCGTGCTTACCCTCATGGCAATCGCTCTGTCTCGATCCTCCAATCTTACAATAGCACACCAATTTTCGTGGGCCACGATAAAAACTTGAAAATTTGAATTGCTTTATGTAAAATATTCCCCATAATTTGAACTCCCGCCCAGTTACGGATCTAATAAAAATTTCATAGGAGATCTATGAAAAGTTTCATCTTTCTTTTGTATTGCTGTTTAACATAACGTTTTCTTTTCCAGCGTCGGCTCAAGAAAATTACCAGTGAGGATATGAATAAGCCTGTACCTGAATCATATGACCTCCGGCCCTATCATAACTCCTGTCCGAAGTTACCGGATCAATGGAGTTCTAGATAAAAATTTGATGGACCCTTCCCAGCGTCCACTGAATCTACAGGATTTCTCTGAAATTAAATCCATCCTTGGCGGAAGGTACTTTGAGGGCACCCATACATCAGATTTTAATGGTATGAAATGAACGGCAGAGAAATTTCAAAATACCGACAACGCCAAGGAGGATTTATTTCTACCTGGAAATAACTTGACGATAATTCAGTGGAAGGCAGAGGAAGGAACCATCCACATTTCTTACTCGGAAGTCCATTGACCCGGTACCTTTAAAGAAGTTCGTGCATAGGCCCGGGAGTCATATATTCGGTCCAGGCTATTATTCATATCCTCCTGGTAACTATTTATCCGTGCGGAGGCCGGAAAACAAAACACTATTGGAAACAGCAGTGCCGAAAGAAAGATGAAATTTTTCATAAATCTCCTCATTAAATTATATTATTAAATCCGTATTTGCAGGGGAATACAAATTATGGGGAATTCTGCTTTAATGCAATCGGAAAATTATCTGCAAAAATTGGCTAACAATGAATTAAGTTCCTACTACGAGGAAAACGTAGATGTTCCGAATGAAGCTCACCGTTTGATTCGGTGGAGAATGACCCTCTTTACATCCCGGGATAAAATTATTAGATTTAATATGGTTGAATTAAGGTCATATTCATACTGACTTGATCAGCTTATTTATAAAAAACCGGGTATAAATATTACGGGAAAGCGGGGATCGTATGAAAGTTATACTACTTCTGGCTATCGTAGCAAATTTTGCATTTGCCCAAACCGATACTCTAACCGAAGCACTTAAATATTACCCACTTCAAACAGGCAGCTACTGGGAGTATATGGATTACTATATCAGTTATAATCCGTATGAGGAGGATTCATCGTTTTACTCTCTTGAGGTGTCAGGAGATACAGTTCTGTCTAACGGAAAATCATACAAAGTACTGCTGAGAAAGAGCATTCCGTTTAATGGATACACGGGAAAGTGGTATACAAGGGTGGATACTTTAACTGCATGTGTTTACAACTATACTACTGAACCGGTTTTCCCTGAAAATGAATTCCTGTTTGACAGTCTGCTTGCAGATTCGGGTGATATTTTTGCAGGTTCTTTCAGCGGACATAGTTTTGGAGGCGGGAACTTTTTTCAAACTGAATGCCTCGATGTATATACTGATACCCTCTTTGGGCTAGCAACGAATTTTAAAGATTTTCAGGATGAATCAGATATTCCGGCTGTTACCTATACGATGGGAAAAGGACTGGGGTTAATTGCAAGCTATGCCTGGGAATTGGCTTATTGGTCAACCTCATTAAAATACGCGAAGATAAATGGGGTTGAGTATGGGACGCAAATTACAGCAGTATCTGATAAAATAAATGAGCAGCCTGAAAATTTTCTGCTTTATCAAAATTATCCAAACCCGTTCAACCCGGTTACCAATATAGAATTCCTTCTTCCCCATCCTGGTTTTGTAACGCTTAAAGTGTATGATGTTCTTGGGAATGAAATCAGAACCCTTGTACACGAGGAAAAAAACTCCGGCAGATACAAGGTAACTTTCGATGGCGCTAATCTGTCGAGTGGAATATTTTTCTGCGTGATGAGATCAGGAAATTTTGTTCAATCCCGGAAGATGATGCTGATTAAATAATATCTCCTTCGGATCCAGGGAACGTTTTAAAAAGGAATGTATTAACTACTGTTAAAGTTTTATCCTAAAAGCTCTTTCAGTTTGTCCTGTACCTGGTTAAGATCTACGTCGAATCTTTCGCCCGAGGCACGTACTTTAACTTCAACCTTGAGATCCTTCAGCTTTTTATCTCCAACAATAACCTGAACCGGCATTCCGAGCAGGTCTGCGTCTTTGAATTTGAAACCGGCCTGTGCATCAACCCTGTCGTCAAATAATACTTCGTAGCCTGCAGCCGTAAGATCATTATAAAGTCTATCGCAGGTTTCTATTATTTCCTGCTTCTTCATATTTAATCCCATCAGGTGGATATGGAAAGGGGCGAGAGTTTTATCCCATATTATCCCGTTATCGTCATGATGCTGCTCAAGATAACAGGCAAGCACACGATCTACACCTATTCCATAACTTCCCATAATGATCGGGTTTTCCTTGCCATTCTCATCCAAAAAATTAGCGCCCATTGAGGAGGAATATTTTGTTCCCAGCTTGAAGATATGTCCGAGTTCTATGGCAGTAAAGACCGCAAGCTTATGATCGCACCTTGGACAAACTTCACCTGAGTTAATAGAGCGAAGATCAAAATACTCAATGCCTTCCACATCTCTCTGAAGATCTATTCCGCCAAAGTGATAATCTGTTTCATTAGCACCGCTGTAAAGATTGTTGGCGTCCTTCAGTCTGAGATCAGCAAGGATTCGTCCTTTATAGCCGGCAGGACCAATAGAACCGGCCTCAGCGCCCGTTATCTTTACGAGTTCTTCAGGGTGAGCCGGGCGAACAGCTCCTCCAAGCGCACGTTCAAGCTTGGCTTCGTTTACGTCCTCATTCCCTAGCATAAGCACAAGTACTGCATTTCCGTTATGTATGTAAACTCTCGACTTAGCACACCGGGTTTCATCTATCTTTAGAAATTCGCAAAGTTCATCTATGGATTTGACACCCGGCGTATGTATCTTCTTTATCTCCTCACTCTTTTCATCTCTTTGCCTGCTGCTTATTTTAGAAGTTGCTACTTCAAGATTCGCAGCATATCCGCAGTTCTCACAGTGAGCTACAGTATCCTCTCCGGCATCCGACTTAACCATAAATTCCTCTGACCCTGAACCACCCATCGCGCCGCTGGATGCACCAACAACAAAGTATGATAAATTGCACCGATCGAAAATATTCCTGTAAGCTTTGTCATGAAGACTGTATGAATGATCGAGTCCTTCCATAGAGATATCGAAAGAGTACGCGTCTTTCATCAGGAACTGGCGTCCCCGGATTATTCCGCTCCTTGGTCTTGCTTCATTCCTGAACTTGGTTTGAATCTGGTACCATATCTGGGGCATATCCTTATATGACTTCAACACGTTCCTTGCATGAAACGTCATAATTTCTTCATGCGTAGGCGCAAGCACATACTCTCTGTTCGTTACCTGGAAAAGTATATCACCGAAGGCTTCAACTCGTCCCGTCTCTTCCCAGATTTCTTTAGGGTTCAAAGCCGGAAGATGAAATTCCTGCCCCCCTATTGCATCCATTTCTTCACGGATAATTTCAGAAATTTTCCTGACTACACGGTAACCAACCGGCAGGAACGAATAAATGCCCGCAGAAACCATACGTACCATACCCGACCTGAGCATAAGAATATGACTGGTAACTACGGCATCACTTGGAACTTCTTTTAAGGTAGGGACAAAGGATTTGCTTAATCTCATAGTGTTATATCTGATAAAAGGATAATAAAAACTTTAAATAGTTGTCAAAAATAAAGATTTGATGATGCTTATCAAAATAAGACTGATTGGAATTTTATTTGCCCTTTTTAAAATATAATTTCGAACTGTAAAAAATTTAAGGATAATATGAAATTAGTAAGCAACCCATGGCATTCGGTAACTCCGGGAAATGATGTTCCCCGTATTGTGAACAGTATTATAGAGATCCCCAAAGGCTCTAAAGGCAAATACGAACTGGATAAGGCAAGCGGACTCCTGCGGCTTGACCGCGTTCTGTTTTCTTCCGTGCACTACCCTGCGAATTACGGATTCATCCCTCAAACGTATTGCGATGACAAAGATCCGCTGGATATCCTGGTGATATGTTCAATTGATGTTGACCCCCTGTGTATAATTGAAAGTAAGGTAATAGGGGTTATGCATATGATTGACCAGGAGGAGGCAGATGACAAGATAATCGCCGTTGCTAAAAATGATATGTCAGTTAATTATATAAATGATATAAATGAACTCCCTCCCCATACGTCTGTGGAACTCAGACGATTTTTTGAGGACTACAAGAAACTCGAACAGAAGGAAGTACTGGTAAAAGATTTCCTGGGGAAAGAAAAGGCGTACAAAATTATTGAGGATAGTCTTGCAATGTATAAAGATAATGCTGAGACATTAAGGGCTATATCTTAGGTTTTATAAGCTTCTTATGAGGCGCTTCTTTAATAAGGTATACAGCATCCCTCGCTCTGACTGTTTCCTTACATATAAAGGTAACCCTTGACCCTTTTGATGCTGATTTTATCCGGAGCTCGTCCTGAATTATATTTTTAACTTTGAGCTGAACTACCCCGGTAGTTTCTCCGATGATATAAATTTCATCTCCTTCTGTAAGGGTGCCTGAATCAATAACAATATAGGCTGCACTGGCATGCTTGTAATAATTTAATACTTTGCCGAGATACTCTTTCCTCCGGTTTGCCTTGCTGCCATATATATCGGCGTATGCTTCCGAACCGGGTGTATTAAGATAAAAACCTGTGGAAAATCCGCGGTTGAATACCTTTTCAAGTTCTGCAGTTAATTCTATTTTAATCTCGGGAGTAAGTTTGCCTTCAAAATAAAGATCGATCGCTTTCCGGTAGGCTGAAGTTACTGCGGCAGCGTACTCGGGACTCCTCTTCCTGCCTTCAATCTTAAATGAATCAACCCCTGTTTCAATCAACTGATCGATGAAACCAAGGGTACAAAGATCTTCAGGAGATAAAACATAATCTTCGCCCACGATCATACTCTTGCCTATGGTTGGGTCATAAACCTCGTATTCCCTCCGGCATGGCTGGATACATTCTCCGCGATTGGCGCTTTTCCCGAAAAGATGGTGACTCATAAAACATCTGCCGCTTACTGCAATACACATAGCTCCGTGTATAAAAACTTCAATCTCAAGGTCAGTGAGGGCACGAACTTTTTTAATATCCTCCAGTGAGCATTCTCTTGCTAGCACGATTCTATCAGCCCCCATTTCTTTATAAAAATTTGCTGCCAGGGAATTGGAAACAGATCCCTGTGTGGAAATACAAAAGGGCATACCAGCTTCTTTGCATAATTGTACAACTGAAAAGTCCCAACAAATTATTTTATCTACGCCTGCTTTTTTCGCCTGCAGGATTATATCCCTTAGCTGGTTTAATTCTTCTTCATATATGATTGTATTAAGGGTGAGGTACGTCCTTACGTTGTTTTCTTTACAGTAAGATACCAGTTCCGGGAGGTTTTCGGCTTTGAAGTTAGAAGCCTTAGCGCGCATATTCAGCTTTTCAACGCCGAAGTAAACGGCATCAGCCCCTGCATTTACCACTGAGGTAAGCATGGTCTTATTACCGGCAGGGGCCATAAGCTCTGGTTTGTTTTTCTTAATCATAGATAATCTGTTGACTTATATATACGTATCGGTCTAGATGCCATTTAATAGTATTGAGAAGGAAGTTATGATTTCTCTTCCCAGATTTTAGCTATTTCAATAATCACTCTTACTGCCATTTCCATATCCTGGATTGCAACCCATTCTACCTTTGAGTGGAAGCTGTGTTCGCCGGCAAAGATATTAGGACAGGGTAATCCCATAAATGAAAGTCTTGATCCATCTGTACCACCGCGGATAGGATGCATAATAGGTTCAATATCAAGGTTCTTCATTGCCTGCTCAGCGTAATCAATAACCTGCTGATGCTGTATGAGTATTTCCTTCATATTGCGGTATTGTTCAGTAACCTCAAATTCAAGTTTGGCTGCCGGATATTTTTTAACTGTCTTCTCTGCGAGGCCCTTTAAGAAAGTCTCATATTCTTTGAGTTTGGGAGTATCAAAATCCCTGATGATAAATTTTAATATAGCAAGTTCTTCATTTCCGTTAATGTTTGTGCAGTGAACATAACCTTCACGTCCTTCAGTAGTCTCTGGAGAAAGTTTGTCTTTCGGCAGGCTTTCCATAAATTCAGCTGCTACCCTTACAGCATTAACCATTATACCCTTCGCATAACCGGGATGAATATTTTTGCCATGTATCTTGATAGTAACTGCATCAGCACTGAATGTTTCTGATTCAACCTCGCCACGGCTCTGACCATCCACGGTGTAAGCGTACTTTGCACCGAATTTCTTAACATCAAATTTTTCTGTTCCTCTGCCGACTTCCTCATCAGGAGTAAAACAAATTTTTACAGGACCATGTTTTACCTCCGGGTGGGTAAGCCAGTAATTAACTGCATCTACTATTTCAGCTACCCCGGATTTATTGTCTGCACCGAGAAGAGTGGTACCATCTGTAGTTATTATGTCAAAACCTATCATATTTTTTAAGTCGGGATTCTCACTCTCAAGTATAACCTGGGAAGGATCTTTCGGAAGTTTAATATCTCCTCCCTGGTAGTTCTTATGAATAACAGGATTGACACCTGCACCGCTTACTGCCGGAGAAGTATCAACATGAGCAATAAATCCTATTGCAGGAACAGTTTTATCACTGTTAGAGGGAAGGGTTGCCATCACATAACCATTTTCGTCCATGTGGGCGTCTTGCAGCCCCATTTTCTTTAATTCCTCAGCGAGGTCTTTTGAAAGAACTTTCTGCTTTTCTGAAGAAGGAAAGGAAGTTGATTCTTCATCTGATTGAGTATCATATTTTACGTATTTCAGGAAACGATCTACGCAGGTAAATTTATATTTATCATCAAACATTGGTACCTCTAGTTTTTTATAGTTGGGTTAACTAAACTATCTAAAATCGTCAAGACTATCAACAAAAAGCACCTGCAGGCTGTTACATGAAAGACCGTCCCTTGCTATCTGAGACGGTCTTTATGTTAATTGAAGATGTTAGAAAGATTGATTACTGGTTATTTTCAATAACCTTTATTTCAACTCTGCGGTTCATGGCTCTGCCTTCCGGAGTATCATTTGAAGCTACCGGATTGGATTCGCCGTAAGGGACTACCTCAAGACGTGACCGGTCAATTCCCTTGTTGATAAGGTAATCAACTACCGATTGAGCTCTCCTTCGGGAAAGGTCCATATTATAGGAATCAGAACCTACTGCATCGGTATATCCTTCTACCCTCCAGCGGGTATTGGAATTATCTTTCATCGTTTTCGCCAGGTTATCCAGTGTTGGATAAGCACTTGGGAGGAGTGTAGCTTTATTGAATTCAAAGTTAGTATCACCGCTCAGTGTTATCTTTTTTACTACGGTATCTGCTTTTGCACATCCGTCCTCATCTACCTGTTTTCCGGCAGGTGTGTTGGGACATTTATCCTTAAAATCAGGTACACCGTCATTATCGCTGTCTTTAGGACATCCGGTATCATCTACGGCTGCGCCTTGCGGGGTTCCGGGACATTTATCGCTATTATCATACACACCGTCGCCGTCTGTATCAGGACAACCCTGTTCATTTACCTGCATTCCGGCGGGGGTATTAGGACATTTATCCAATTTATCCGGCACACCATCATTATCTGCGTCAATCGCACATCCGGTTTCGTCTACTTCCATTCCTGATTTTGTGTTAGGACATTTATCTTTGTAATCAGGAACTCCATCACCGTCTTTATCAAGCGGACATCCATACTCATCAACATCAACTCCTTTTGGGGTATTAGCACACATATCTTTTGAATCTTCAATGCCGTCGCCGTCACTGTCTGAGGTGGTAAAAAATGAATAGGCTATACCAGCCATGATAGTGACCATATAATCATTGTTTCCATTGATTGCTAAATCATCCCAGTTATCATGGGGACTAAAATATCCTCCCAGGCCAAGGTTCATATTAATAGATTTAGAAAGTAGAAACCTAAGTCCAAGTTCAGCCTGGAAAATAGTTTCCTGTTTATCATATTTACCCAGAAGATTATTAGTGAGGGCATTATCATTATTATCCCTTGGGTTGAACCATAGGTAGGTTGCTCCTACACCAACGTAAGGAAAGACTGCCTCCTCTATCGAAAATGTGTATGTAAGGTCTCCTCCTATACCTGTCATATTTGTTCTGAATACATCCGATGTTCTCGAGTTGTCTTCTCCGCCTATGTATCCAGCCAACACGAAACCTTTAATTCCAAATATCCCCTGGTTGGTGGTTGGAAAAAAATATTCGAGCACACCTCTACCCATAATATCTGGCCGTACCCTATCGTAATCGGTTTTGGCCAGGCTTACTCCCGCTTCAGCACCCAGCATGAGAGTTCCTGAGAATGCGTGATGTTTTATGTTCCGGTTGGTTTGAGAAATAATTGGGCTGTTGATTAACATCATTATCACAGCAATTAAAGCTGTTAGTCTCAACTTCATAAGACTTCCTTTCCTGTCTGTTTAACATCATATTCTCTCCCAATTTAAAGGAATAGAATGTAAACCGAGTGGTTGAGATAACATGTAAGAACAATTGTGATATCTGATAACCTGTTTATTGACAAGGGATTAGTAAAGGTTTTCGGGGTTATTCTGGTTGTAAAATAACACCAGTGCAGACAGTTGAAACTTTGAGGTTAATCCTGAATTTACTTCAAAAGTAATATCTTCTTTACGAAAGATGATTCTGAAGTTATGAGGGAAACGAAATAAATCCCTGAACTTAAACCTTTGCCGTCGAACTGCATACTATAGTCTCCTGCAGTCAAATAGCCGTTCTGCAGGACAGTTACAGTTTCCCCAAGGATATTTGTTATCCTCAGCAATACCTTGGTACCACGAGGGAGATAGAAGCTTAAAGTTGTAGCCGGATTGAAGGGGTTTGGATAATTCTGATAAAGCTTTATCTGGTCGGGAATGATTTTCCCTTCCTCAACAGCATTCGGCGAAGAAAATAATAACGTAACATTCCCTACGCTTGTAACTACACTATCGATAATAATCTTATTGCTTACCGCATCTTCATATCCTATTTTCTGAGCAACAAGGTAGTAGCTGCCGAAAGGCAGGAAATTTTCTCTGAAGTTTCCGTCTGCTTGTGAAAAAGTATAAGTAATTAAATTGTTTTCAGCTGACCTTGCATAAATAATCGCATCAGTCACAATACTATCTCGTTTGCCGGCAATCCCGACTAAACCTGATATTATCCCCCCGCCGATAGAAGAATCTCTGGGCATATAAATATCAGCATTAAGAAGGGGTGAACCTATATAGATCGAATCGGCATCCTGCCAGAATCCTGGATAGTTACCAGTTGTGTCATAGTATGACGGAACATAGTAATCTGAAAATGATTGTATATAGTAATATCCCGGCTCGATTATATCATTAACCTTATATGAACCGTCGGGATTCACAAAAGCAGCATAGGTCCCTCCCAGGGCAGGACTATTAAGCTTACTATGCATAATTTTATCAGGCGTATGAGTCCCGCTCCTGACAATTACGATACCCTTTTTTAAGGGATAGATAGAAAGTGAATCAAATATTTTTCCAGAAACAGAATTTTGAGTAGAAGTAACCCTTACCAAATTCAGATCTGCGGAAGAAATTCCATTGGTGTCAACAAACACCTGAGTTGAACTAAGAGGATCAAACTGTTGGTCATAAAAGGAGACATAATAGGAATCCTTCTCAGCTGCTACCGTATAATTTCCCACCGGAAGTTCAACAGAATAATTTCCATTGGCATCAGAAACACTCTGGGCAATCACAAAATTTCCGCCGTAAAGGAAGTAAACGTCAGCCGAAGGAACAGACACCCCTTCTGAGCTTATATTTCCCTGTAACGTGCCGGAATAAAAATAATCATCATAATAATCAATTTTTATTTTAAGGTATGCGTACGGATTAACCCCATTATTGTATACATAAAGAGTATCCTCCCTGTCTTCATACGTATAATTCATATAACCCGACAGGATGCAATCCATCATAATTGAATCCCCGGGTTCAATAGTGATTGGGTACCTCCAGTATCTGTCAAACCTCAGATAATAAAAATCATTATTACTGTAATAAATACTGTCAATTAAGAGTGTTTCGTTCCCCGTATTGATAAAATATGAATTCTGCAGGCGGTGAAATACGTCATGATATTCCAGTTCATCCGGGTAAATCTGTAATACTGGCTGGGCCTTTATCGACAGGCAGAAAAGGAACACAAAAGTTCCTGTTACTAAAAATTTCATATATATTGTTTAAGTTGAGTATAATAATTATACTAATAGTAGAACAATTAAGTCAATAGTGACAAAATAATATATACCTTTGGCTGAACAAAAGTTAAACTATATAAATTTTTCTAAAAATGAACTGGATGAGCTCTTTTCAGAGGCAAAAAAGGGAAATTCAACAGCATTTAGTGAATTATCTCGATTAATAAGGGATATTTCGTATAGTTATTTTCTTTCCAAATTAAGGAGCGGAAAGATACCCAACACTGAAGACGTGGATGACCTTTCTAATAATGTCTATCTCTCATTCGCCGAACAATACCACAAAATTGAAAGTCTGGAAAACTGGCTGCGGCGTGTTTTATTTCTAACCTTTGTTAACTGGTACAAGAAGTCAAGAAAAAGAAAGACTTTTGAACTTGATGAGGCATATTACATTGAGCAGAAGGAAGAGCATCCCTCGGTTAAAATTGATGCTGAAAAAATAGTGGCAATTTTAAACACTCTAAGCGATGATAAGCAGCAAATCTTCAGAATGAGGTTCTGGGAAGACCTTAAATTCTCCGAAATTGCTGAAAATCTGGGTAAATCTGAGGATGCTGTTAAAAAAATGTTCTACAGAACAATCGATGAACTTAAATTAAAAATATGACGTTGTCACTTTATCATTATTGATTTTACTAATTGGTTATAAACCTGAGAAAATAAGAAAGAATGGATAAGAAAGAGAAAATACTGAAACTTCTGGAAAAGAAGAGCCTGACAGCACGGGAGAAAAATGAGCTTGAATCACTCGCTGGCAGTGATAAAGAATTAACCGAATTAAAGAATACCTATGAGCAGCTTGAGAAAGTTGTCAGCCACTCTTCACATTTAAGTGAAGAAGAAATATGCGCAATATACACTCTATAAAAACGGTCTAGTGCCGGATGATAGTTCGGTAATAGGCAGAATTCCATTTATAGAAACTCATCTGCGGAGATGCGCGGTATGTTCGGATATTTTTAGAGAATTCAATTCAGAATACTCTGAAGTTGATAGTTTTTTATCTGAATCGATAGTGCCGGGAAAAGACTCTGCAGATCTCCCGGCAGGAACCTCCTTAAATAAGTACAAAGCTCCCCGCTATGCATTCGCATCAATACTAGTAGTAGGACTTGTTTACCTGGTTTTATACATGCTTTCTTCCTTTACTACACCTGATTTTTATAATGATGCGGCTATAAGGAATGATTCGCAATTCTCTATAAACCGTGGAAGAGCGACGGAGAATTTCCAGAATAGTCTTAAGGCACTTGAAAATGATAATTACGATGACGCAATTTCCTACCTTAAAAAGGACATTGAGGAAAACTCCGGAGATAAAACAATTTTTTATTCATATTATATAATGGGCTTATCATATCTTAAGACTGCCGAACATGATTTTATTGGTTTGTTTCCCGGTTATGATCAGGAAAGAGCAGCAAAAGGCGCCGAATACCTTAAAGAAAGCATCAGGAAGAAATGATTCAGGCAGGTTCAACAATCTGAAACTTAACTCTTACTTTTACCTTGCTAAAGCAAGTATGATGCTGAAGGATGAAAAAGCAGCAAAACAATACTTGACGTTGGTTATAAACGGAAAAGGAAGCAAGATGGAAGAAGCCAAATATCTCCTGGGAGAAATGGAGTGAATTGTGTTAAATGATTATACAAAAAGTATCAATATTATTAATAGCATTTATAATCTCTTTTCTGCAGCCGTCTGGAGTTGAATCTAAACCCCCAAAGAATTCTCACACTCATTCCTATAACTCGCCCGATTCACTTTTAAAGTATGTAAGCAGAGAAGGTTGGAATCCCGAACGGCTTTCTTTAATGAAATATTATTTTACGGATTCTTATGCGCCTGCTGAAAATGATCTGAAACTGCTCATACATCTTAAAAATAATTTCCATAAGGCTTTTCTGCAGGCAGTATTGTTCAAAAAACAGAATAAGTTTACTGAAATGTACGATACGCTCGACTCTCATCTGAATGAAGTCCCTCATTATCTTCCCTATTACAATGAGCTTGTTTTTGCTGCAAATGCTTCATCTCGTTTAGAACTGCTTGAATCGAGAATTGAAGCTTCGGATAAATTTCCTCCCCGGGAGAGAAATTATCTGCTTGGATTAATTAACTACAAAAATGCAGACTATGGCTCAGCCAGGGAGCATTTCGAAAAATGCTTTCATTCTGACTCAACGGATAAAGATATATTATACCAGCTTTCTTATTCATACCGGAATCTGGGTGATTATAATAAAGCCCTGACATATATAATGAAAGCATCTGCTGCAGCCTCTGATGATAACTATTTCCTGGTTAAAGCATTTCTTGCTGAAGGAGCCTTGTACTTTTTGTCAGGAGAGTATGATCTCGCGGATACCACTTACAAAAAGGCCTTCAACCTTGCCCGCGATGAACATATGGTTGAAAATTCAGGATTTTCCTATGTGGCTCTCGGGATTATGGACGACATTCAGGGATTCCTCGATAAAGCAAGAACTAAATATAAAGCTGCGGTAGATATAGCAGAAAAAATTAATAACCAGGAACTGAAAGCGTATGCATATTCAGAGCTTGGCGTTTCCTTCAGTTATACAAATGAATTGATTGAGGCGAAAGAAAATTATTTAAAGAGCTACGTTTTGTATAAACAGATGGGAAACCGATTGAGGTTAGCCCTGCTTTCCGAAAATATCGGGAAGATTTATATGTCAATTTATAATTATGAGAGTGCTATCAGTTATTATAGGGAAGGTATTGAATATTCGGGAGATAATAAACGTTCACTTGTCCTTAACATTACGGGACTTGCAGATGCATACTCAAACCTATCCAACTATTCCGAATCATTGAAATATTATAATGAAGCAAAGAAGCTTAGTAGAGAGATTAAATCAATAGATTTAAGCATAAAAATAAATAGCGGGCTGGGAGCATTATATTTTAACCTTGATCATCCTGATAATTCTCTGGTTTATTACCTTCAGGCTGAATCGGAATGCAGTAAAATAAATAACCCATTCCTCACTGCTGATATATATGATAAGTTGGGTACAGTATATTCGGCACTTGACAGTCTGAATATAGCAGAACAATATTTTTCAGAAGCTGAAAAAATTGCCGGTGAAAACCAGGCTGCATATACCGCATTATTGGCTGCTGTGAACAGAGCGGAAGTTTTGGTTAAAAAGGAGGAGTACACAAAAGCATTGGTTCTGCTGAATTCAGTAACCAAAAGGTCATCCTCCGGGAATTTTTCTTATATACAGGCAAGAGCAGAGAACCTGAGAGGCAGCATCCTGGAAAAGAGTAATGACTTTGAAGGTGCCTTATCTGCATATAACCGAACCTTAGAAATAGTAAAAAATCTTAATGAGAAAACTCTTGAGGTTGAAGCTTATTTCAACCTTGCAAAGCTTAATGATTCAAGAAATTTAAACGATGCAGCAGAAAATTATTACCGCCTGGCATGCGCTTTAATAGAGGATGTCTCCCGTCCATTATTCAGTCAGGAAGATGTTCAGATTTCATATTTTTCAGGAAACCGTAATGTCTATGACTCATTTGCAGAACATTACCTTCGACTTAAAAATTACCGCGCTGCTTTTGAGTTGATCAACAAGTCGCAATCACGAAGTATGCTTCAAAACCTGAATAATCTAAAACTACAGACTCTCTTAGAGGATAGCACGGTATTAAGTAAACTATATGATTATGACTGGATCATTCATTCAGGAATCTACAATAGGGAAAAGACTGAAAAGGTAAAAGGGATGATGGCTGAATTGAAACACTCACTGGTTAGTTCGAGGCCTGAACTCAGACCTTACTTGAATATGGAATACGAATCATCAATTAATGAGATTCAAAATTCCCTCTACGGGAATGAAAACTTGATTTCGTATTACTCTACGGAGAACAGTCTCTACGCTTTCCTCATCAATAAGAAATCATTTACACCATTTAAGTTTGATATTTCATCAAAGCAGCTTATAAAGATGATAGGGGATATTTCCCCTTATTTCGAATCCATAAAAGAAAAATCTGATGCTTATTTTAATCAGGATTTATTTTCCTTTAACGCTGAAGCTTCAAATATCTTATATAAAAAAATAGTTGAGCCGGTTATAAAGGATATTCCACACGAGCAGAAAATAATTATTTCTCCCTGCGTAGAATTGATATCAATTCCTCTGGAATTTCTCGTTACATCCTACAGTGGGGATGAAAGTCCTTACTCATATAATAATAAGAAATTCTTACTATCAGATTATGATATCTCGTATTCACCATCTGCTTCTGCCTTTTTACAGCAGCAAAAAAACAGTCTGAAAAATAACGGAAAGACTCTTTTAGTTGGTGATCCATCCATAAATGCCGGATCGAAAGAATTTGCAGAAAGAAGAGGTCTCCTGGATGAACCGCCTGGAATACCGAGAAACCTGGCGCTCCTTCCATTAAAGTACTCAGGTGAAGAAGTAAGCAGCATCGGCGAGATCATAAATGCAAGCACAATTCTCCTGAATAAAAATGCTACTGAAACAAACTTCAAGGAAAATGCTGAAATGAGTAGAGTGATCCACCTGTCAACTCATTCGTTTCTGTATAAAAAACAGCCATTGATATTTTTTTCTAATACCTATGATGCTGAAAATGACGGCTTCCTGGAAGCAGGGGAAATTGTAAGACTAAAACTAAACAGCGATCTTGTTGTACTGAGCTCATGTAATTCAGGTCTCGGTAGTATTGACAAATCGGAAGGCATACTCGGTTTAACTAAAGCATTTTTTGAGGCCGGTTCGAAAAGTGTTGTCGTTTCACTCTGGGATGTAAATGACAGATATACTTCAAAGCTGATGACGCTGTTTTATGAAAAGCTTAGTATGGGTTATGACAAATCCCGGGCATTACGACTTGCAAAATCCGAGTTTATAAAAAAATACTCCCCCAACCCTTATTACTGGAGTGCGTTCGTGTTATCAGGCAATATTTCTCCTGTAAGTCTAAAACCCTATAAAAGCGTGTCGATTTCAATTATGATACTATTAATCATTATTGCCGCAGCACTGGTAGTTGTAGTGATTAACCGGAAGAGATTTAAGGTTTAATACCCTTTCCTCATAACTTTTTCAAAATCTGATTTCATCATAATTTTAACAAGTTGATTGAAGGTTGTTTTAGCTTTCCAACCCAGAACCTTTTTTGCTTTCGCCGGATTACCTATTAACAGATCAACTTCTGTAGGCCTGTAGTAATCCGGATCAATTGATATTACAGTCTGTCCCTTTTTTAATTCCTTTGAAAAAGAATACTTGTACTCTGACTTCGAACTTTCCCTGGATAAAAGTGCATTAGCTTTATCCCGGTCAATATCTTTTATCAGTCCTTTTTCCTCAGCCCCTTTACCTTTCCATTTCAATTCTATCCCGATTTCATTAAAGGCTGTTTCCGCAAATTCCCTTACCGTATGAGTTTCTCCTGTTGCCAGGACAAAATCTTCTGCCTTCTTATGGTTAAGAATTCTCCACATACCTTCGCAATATTCAGGGGCATAGCCCCAATCACGTTTAGCATCCAGGTTACCAAGGAGAATCATATCCTGAAGTCCCGCAGAAATTCTCGAAACCGCCCTTGTGATTTTCCTGGTCACAAAAGTTTTACCGCGTCTCGGTGACTCGTGATTAAACAATATACCGTTTGAGGCAAAAATATTATATGCTTCCCTGTAATTAACTATGATCCAGTATCCATACAATTTTGCAACCCCGTAAGGCGATCGGGGATAAAAAGGTGTCTCTTCTGTCTGGGGAACTTCCTGAACCTTTCCGAAAAGCTCACTTGTTGAAGCCTGATAAAATTTAACTTTTCTCAAGCCCACTTCTCTGATAGCATCTAAAAATCTTAATGTACCCAACGCATCAACCTGGGCGGTATAATCGGGAACTTCAAATGAAACTTTAACGTGGCTCTGAGCGGCAAGGTTGTATATTTCATCCGGTTCAATTTTTTCAAGGAGACGGTTTAAGGCGCTTGTATCTACAAGATCTCCATAATGCAGAAAAAGTTTCTTATCGAGTATCTCTTTATTGCTATAGAGATGATCAATTCTTCCCGTATTAAAGGAACTGCTTTTCCTTATTATTCCATGTACTTCATAACCTTTATCAAGTAATATTTCAGTAAGGTAGCTGCCATCTTGACCAGTTATTCCTGTAATCAATGCTTTTTTCATGTCTTCCTCAACTATTGAACATTAGATTTAAACCACTCATAGGTCTTTTCAATTCCATTTCTCAGATTTGTATTGTATTTCCATCCGAGCTTATTTATCCTTGAAACATCCATCAGTTTCCTGGGTGTACCATCGGGCCTGGTACTGTCATATTCTATTTTCCCTGAAAATCCCGTTATATCTGCAATCAGATGTGCAAGCTCGTTAATTGTAAGATCTTCACCTGCACCGATATTAATATGGGAAATACCTTGTTCATATATATCCCTGGCTTCAATATTTTCCATCAGGAAAACTATTGCCTCAGCAAGATCATCAACATAGAGAAATTCCCTCATTGGCTGACCTGTTCCCCACAAAGTAACAGAAGGTAAGTTTTTTTCCGCTGCTTTGTGGAATTTCCTTATCATAGCAGGCAGCACGTGTGAGGTTTCAGGATTAAAATTATCATTAGGACCGTATAAATTGGTTGGCATAACGGAATAAAAGTCACAACCATACTGTCTGAAATAATTCTCGCAAAGTTTTATACCTGCTATCTTCGCGATTGCATATGGCTCATTCGTATATTCCAGGTAATCCGAAAGAAGGTATTCCTCTTTCAGGGGTTGAGGAGCAAGCTTGGGATAAATACAACTGCTTCCGAGGAAAATCAGTTTTTCCACTTTATTCGAATATGCCTGATGTATAATATTAGATTCAATCATCAGGTTGTCGTAAATAAAATCAGCCCTATAAGTATTATTAGCCAGGATACCCCCCACTTTTGCAGCAGCTACAATTACTATTTCAGGTTTCTTTTCAGCAAAAAAATTCTCAACCTCTACCTGCCTTATCAGGTTAAGTTCAGACAGACTTTTATATATGAGGTTTGTATAACCACCCGATTCAAGTTTTCTTTTTATTGCCGAGCCTACCATACCGGCATGCCCGGCAATATAGATTTTCTTTTCTTTTATATTCTCAATCATCCCTTAATTGAATCGAATTATTTTTTTATAAATTCAGCAATCGTTTCAACTACAAACTTTTGCTGTTCCTCGGTCAATTCAGGATATATAGGAAGAGCAATTGAGTCATCTGCGGCTTCCTCTGCAACCGGGAAGTCACCTTTTTTGTGGCTAAGTGAAGAGAAACACTCCTGCATATGAAATGGAACCGGGTAATATATTTCTGATCCAACTCCCTTCTCTGAAAGGTGTTTCCTTACTGCATCTCTATCCTGAGTTCTTATAATATACTGATTATATATATGATAGTTCTTAACACCGGAATCCTTATAGACAGCTTCAGGCAGAAGAACTTTGTTACTATCATCAAATTTTGTTTTTCCTGTTGATTCAGCTAGTCCTGCTTCAATAAATAGTTTTGTATAAAGTTCAGCATTTTCTCTTCTCTGTGCTGACCAATCGTCAAGGTGAGGCAGTTTTACATTAAGCACGGCAGCCTGAATAGCATCCAGCCTGAAGTTGCCTCCTATGATTTTATGATAATATTTGGGTTTGCCTCCATGAACACGCAGGATGCGAAGTTTTTCTCCAAGTTCATCATCATTTGAAACTACAAGTCCACCGTCGCCGAAACAACCCAGGTTCTTGCTGGGGAAGAAGGAATAGCATCCGATGTCGCCTATAGTACCTACATGTTTTCCATCCTTGTACTGAACACCAATAGCCTGGGCACCATCTTCAATTACTTTAAGATTATGCTTACGTGCAATCTCCATAATTTTATCCATTTCACAGCTCTGGCCATACAGGTGAACAGGGATAATAGCTTTTGTTTTAGCAGTTATTCTTTTTTCTATATCATCCGGGTCCAGGTTAAAAGTAACCGGGTCTGCATCTGCAAACACCGGAACAGCTTTCATTCTGGAGACCACACCGGCAGTTGCAAAGAAAGAATATGTCGGAACAATAACCTCATCACCAGGCTGAATATCCAGTGCCATTAAAGCAATCAGCAGAGCATCTGTTCCCGAGGAAACACCTATAGCATATTTGCATTCAAGATATTCGCAGAATGCCTTTTCCATTTTTTCAACTTCAGGACCAAGGATAAAATATTGTGATTCTGCAACCCGGATAAGGGCCTCATCTAATTCATTTTTTAAGGAATGATACTGTTTTTTTAAGTCTAATAAGGGAACGGTCATAATATTATCTCCATTTCTATATTTTCATCTCTGAGTAAATAAAGTCCCTGTCTATTTCAGCAAGCGATTTTCCATTCAAATCCTTTTGTGAAACAACAGGATTATCAACCCGCCAGTCAATGTTTAGCTGCGGATCATTATAAACGATAGTTCTTTCTTGTTCTCTGCTGTAAAAATCCGTGCATTTATACAGGAAGATTGCATAATCGGACAGCACAGAAAACCCATGTGCAAAACCCCGCGGAATCCACAACTGGATATGATTCTCTTCTGACAATTCCTGCGCAACATATTTACCGAAAGTAGGGGAGCCGAATCGTATATCTACAGCCACATCCAGTACCTTGCCCATAATCACCTGGCAAAGTTTTCCCTGAACCTTATCTCCAGCTTGATAATGCAGACCTCTGATGGTTCCCTTTCCTGAACGAGAAACATTGTCCTGCACGAACTTCATCTCAAGGTTATTCTCAATAAACTTTTCTTCGTTAAAGGATTCAAAGAAATATCCCCGCGTATCCTCAAATACATCTGGTTTTATTACAAGAACCCCGGGTATTTCTGAAGGTACTATCTGCATACTATCAACTATGATCTTTCAGATATTTTTCAAGGTAATCTCTGTAGAGCGATTTTGGTATTGAAGAAATTAATGCTTTAAATTCCCGCTTATTTATGTACTTCATATTATAGGCGATCTCTTCGATACAGGCAACTTTGAGGCCCTGCCTTTCCTCTATTACACCAAAAAAGTTTGATGCCTGCAGAAGAGCCTGCGGGTTCCCGGTATCAAGCCACGCAATTCCTCTTCCTATTTTTTGTACGTTAAGTTTTCCCTTTTTCAAATAATAGTTATTTGCATCTGTTATTTCAAGTTCACCGCGTTTGGAGGGTTTTAACGACTTTGATATCTTCACCACCTCATTATCATATATATACAGACCCGGCACCGCAAAATCTGATTTTGGGTGTTTAGGTTTTTCTTCTACTGATTTTGCTTTACCGTTTTTATCGAAATCAACAATACCATAACGTTGTGGGTCATTAACCTGGTAGCCGAATATGGTCGCACCGTCCTTATGTTTCTTCAGGGCCTTATACCAGAAATCTAAATAACCATAAAAGATATTATCTCCGAGAATGAGAGTGACACTATCTTTCCCGATAAATTCTTCTCCGATTATAAAGGCCTCCGCTATTCCCTTTGGAGCTTCCTGGACAGCATACTCTATTTTCAATCCAACCTGCGACCCGTCATCAAAGAGCTGCTTGTAGAGGGGAATAGTTTCCTTATTAGAAATTATAAGGATCTCACGTATGCCACCCAGCATAAGCATAGATAAAGGATAATAGATCAACGGTTTGTCATATAATAAAGCCAGCTGCTTGCTGTAAACTTTTGTAATCGGGTATAGGCGGGACCCGGAACCTCCAGCTAAAATAATACCTTTCATATTTCCAGATTGTCTATGATTAAATATGTTATACCTCTTTTACCAGGTTATTTTCTAATTTATATTTCTTACCTGATTTTTCGCAGGATGCGAATCCCTTTTCATCAAAAATAAGTTTCTTGCCGGCTTCGCTGTACCACCCTTTTATTTTGGCAGGATTACCAACTACCAGAGCGAAATCTGGAACATCTTTAGTAACTACAGCACCTGCTCCTACAAAGGCAAACCTTCCTATTGTAATTCCGCAAACAATAGTTGAATTAGCTCCCAGGGAAGCACCTTCCTTCACCAGAGTTTTTATGTAAAATTCCGCCCCTACCTGGGGATATTTTGAACGGGGGTTAAGGATGTTTGTAAAAACCATTGAAGGACCGCAAAATACATAATCCTCCAGCTCAACTCCTTCATAGACAGAAACGTTATTTTGAATTTTTACATAGTTTCCGATTGTTACGTTATTCGCAATGTTAACATTCTGACCGAGTATACATTTTTTTCCAATCTTTGAACCTGACTGAACATGGGTAAAATGCCATATTTTAGTATTTTCTCCCAGCTCAACGTTATCGTCAACCACCGCATACTGGTTGACATAGAAATTTTTATTTTCCATTAAATCTGCTCCGTTTTCGAACCTGTTATATTTATTTAACCTTTGCAATAGACTGGTCTGCTGAAAGACATGCCTGCGCTTTTTCAAGTATTTCAAGCACTTCTACAGCATGGATACCATCTGTCAACGGTTTTTTGTTGTTAATTATAGAGTTGAAAAAATGTTTTTGTTCTTCTGCCAGCGGCTGCTGGTTTTCAAATTCAACTATTTCAAAATCTCCCTCAAATTTTTGAAGGGATCCATTTACATTTCTGAAACCTTTCGGATAAAACTTCAGTTTGTCGTTTTTAAGACTATCTTCAAATACTACCATTCCCTCATCACCTATAACAACCAGCCTCTGCTCTTTGAATGGATGAAGCCAGCTCACAAAGATATGAGCATGAATATTACCAGGGTATGAAAGATATGTAACAGTTGTATCTTCAATTTCACTCTGCAGGATAGTCGCTCCCTTGGCATCAACGTACACCGGGTTGCTTTCAAGCAGATACTGCATTACAGAAATATCATGAGGAGCAAAGCTCCACAATATGTTCTCTTCTGTTCTGATTGAACCCAGGTTCAGCCTGTTGCTGTAGATGTACTGCAGTTTGCCTATCCTGTTCTCAGTAATCATCTGCTTTATTTTTTTAACAGCAGGATGATAAAGCAGAACATGACCAACCATCAGCTTCCTGTCTTTTCTTTCGGCTATTTCTACAAGCTCTCTTGCATGAGTTGAGATCAGGGTAATAGGTTTTTCAACTAGTAAATGCTTTCCGTTCATCAATGCTTTTTTTGCAATATCATAGTGTGTTTCGGCAGGGGTTGCAATTATAACAGCATTAATTTCGGGATTCTCTATGATGTCTTCCAGCTTTGTTGTAAATGGAATTTCAGGAGAGATACCCGCTACTTTTTCTGAGGCTGACGGATTAAAATCGCATACATACTTCAGGTTCTTCCCAAGAATGCTGTTTGCTGTTCTAACATGGTTTATTCCCCACCTTCCTGCTCCAATTATACCTAATCCTATTTCTTCAAACATCTTATGCCTTTATGATTTTACTATTATTGATTATGCCGTTTTTAACAAAAGCATTCCTGCTGTCTACAATCAGAGCCGCATTTTCTGCGATCATTTTATAATCATAATCTGAATGATCTGTACTGAGAACAACCAGGTCGAAATTTGCAAGGTTTTCCTTTGTCAGATCTACTGATTCCATATCGAACTGATATTTACGCGTCCTTGGTAATTTAGAAACATAAGGATCATTATATGAAACCTGGCACCCTTTATCGCGGAAAAGCTCTATTAGCCTGAGTGAAGGAGACTCCCTCATATCGTCAATATCTTTTTTATAAGCCACACCGAGAATAAGAACTTTTGAACCATTTAAGGATTTCTTAACGCGGTTCAGAGCTTCAACTCCCTTTTCAACAACATAGTAGGGCATGTGAGTATTTACTTCTCCAGCCAGTTCGATAAACCTGGTATGAATTTCAAATTCACGTGCCTTCCATGTTAAATAGAAAGGATCTATCGGGATACAGTGGCCGCCCAGACCGGGACCAGGGTAGAAAGGTTGAAAACCAAAAGGTTTGGTTGATGCTGCATCAATCACTTCCCATACATCTATGCCCATCCTGTCAAATACCATTTTAAGTTCATTTACAAGCGCAATGTTAACAGATCTGTAGATATTTTCGGTTAGTTTAGTTGCCTCCGCAGCCCTGGTTGATGAAACCGGAACCGTCTTTACAACGACGATGTTATATAGTGCAACAGCCACCTTTACGCAATCCGGAGTTACTCCCCCAACAACTTTTGGTATTGTGGCGGTGTTAAAACTCGGATTATTAGGATCCTCCCGCTCAGGTGAAAATGACAGGTAAAAGTCTTTACCTACCTCAAATTTTTTGCCCCCCTCCCGTTCACCCGCTTTTTCGAACATAGGCAGCAGAATCTCATCTGTTGTTCCCGGATATGTTGTTGATTCGAGAGAAACCAGCTGACCTTTCCTGATATATTTTGCAATAGTTTCAGCAGTGCTGATTATATAAGTCATATCCGGTTCTCTGTGTTCATCCAGAGGAGTTGGAACGCAGATAATTATTGCGTCAGCCTCAGCCAGTCTTTCAAATTCGTTTGTTGCAGAAAACTTCTTGCTATCTATTACATCCTTAATTCTTTTGGAGTTTATGTGTTTTATATAAGTCCTTCCTTCATTCAGATTTTTCACCTTTGTTTCATCAAGATCGAATCCCAGAACTTTGAATCCTTTAGATGCAAATTCCAAACCCAGGGGAAGACCGACATAACCCAGACCAATTATTCCAACAACAGCCGATTTATCTTTTATTTTATTCAATAACTCCATAAAATTATCCTTCTTTAATATAAATTTTGGGTAATCTAATTCTTTGTCAAATTCCAGGCCGGATATTGAGTAAGACTAAATTCTTAATCCTTTGCTTAATTTCTTTCAGAATAGCCATTAATTTACTTAGGAAAGGGGAAAGGACAAAATAAATGAAGCCCCATTGATGTGACTCAGATTAAAAAAGAGTATTATTTCAGAGCAGAGTTCCCTTTAGTATAAAAATGGCAACCCCGAAATAGATTATTAAACCAACAACATCCACCATTGTTGCAACAAGGGGGGCACTTGAGGTTGCAGGGTCGGCACCGAGTTTCTTAAGGATAAAGGGAAGCATAGATCCTGAGAGAGTTCCCCATAACACAACGCCTATCAAGGCGATTGAAACAGTCATCCCCACAAGCAGCCAGTGTGCACCGTAAACGTCTGAGAAAGCCTGCCATACGGAGATCCTCAGGAATCCTATTATTGCAAGAATTGCTCCCAGGATAAATCCCGTTATTATTTCTCTTCGCATTACAAACAACCAGTCCTTCAAAGATATTTCACCCAGAGACATTGCGCGTATTACCAGCGTTGAAGCCTGGGAGCCTGAGTTGCCCCCGCTTGAGATAATCAGGGGAAGGAAAAGGGTCAATACTATCGCTTTTTTAATCTCTACTTCGAATAATCCCATAGCTGTGGCTGTAAACATTTCGCCTATAAACAATAAAGCCAGCCAGCCGCCCCGCTTTTTAATCATCTCAAATAGAGAAATTGATGAGTATGCCTCCTCAAGGGCAGTTACGCCGGCGATCTTATGGATATCTTCGGTTGCCTCTTCTTCTGCAACATCAAAAACATCATCAACTGTAACAATTCCAAGTAAAACGCCGAAGGAATCTACTACAGGCAATGCGATGCGATCGTATTTCTTAAATATTTCTACAGCAGTCTCCTGATCATCATACACATTGAGAGCTATGTAGTTATCATCCATCAGGTCGAGTATATGTTCGTTAAATTCTGCCAGCAGAATATCTCTTATCCTTACGTCGTCAATTAACTTCCCTTTTTCATTCAGTACATACAGGGTATTAATCGTTTCCTTATCTTTGCCATTTTTCCTTATGTAATTAAGCACCTGCTCAATTGACCACTCGGGTTTTACTGCAAGGTAATCGGGAGTCATCAATCGTCCCACGCTGTCTTCAGGATACCCTAACAGGGTCCTGGCTATCTGCCTTTCCTCGGTCGACAGCAGCATCATCATCTGGCGGGCGGCACTGCTTGGCAGGTCTTCAAGCAGGGCAGTACGGTCATCAGGTGACATTTCATTTAATATAGAGGCCACCTCTTCTCTACCCATGGCTTTCAGCAGGGTTACCTGCATATCAAACTCAAGATATTCAAAGGTATCAGCAGCAAGATCGTGCGGAAGTACTCTAAAAACTACGGCTTGTTCATTCTCGGTAAGTTCGGCAATAAGTTCAGCTATATCGGCAGGCGACCAGTCACTTAAAACTTCTTTGAGAGTGCTAAGCTTACGCTCATCTATTAACGATTTGATTTCGGGTTGCAGCAGTTGACTCAGCATACTTGTCTCCTAAAGTTTACAGTGAACCTATTTTCTACATATTCATTATCTTTTAAAGTAATTAAGAAAAGGTTGTAAAAAATATATTTTAATGGTTCAAAAAACAATATTTTAATGTAGATAATAATTTAATAACCTGAAATCCATGTGATGTACAAAATTCTAGCAGATGAAAATATACCGTTTGCTGAAGAAGCGTTTTCAAATTTCGGCTCAGTTAAGCTTCTTCCAGGGAGGGAGATAACTAATGAAATCCTCAGACCTTATAATATCCTGATCGTAAGGTCTGTTTCAAAGGTTAATGAACAGCTCCTTCAGGGAACGAACGTAAAGTTTGTAGGGACAGCCACTATAGGCCTGGATCATATAGATACCAATTATCTGAAGAAAATGCGTATTTCCTACGCCAATGCCCCGGGCTGCAATGCCGATTCAGTGGCAGAGTATATCTTTGCAGGACTATTTAAGATTGCTGCTGAGGAAAAACTTAGTCCTTGAAAAATGTTCTTTGGGAATTATTGGATATGGAAATATAGGAAGCAGGGTGGCAAGGATAGCTGATGCGATAGGAATGAAATTATATATTAATGATCCGCCATTACAGAGAAAAAAGGGTAATTCTTTTTTCTGCTCTTACGATGAAGCCCTGGGAGCAGACATACTAACTTATCATGTTCCTCTGAACATCGGCGGACCCGATAATACATATCATATGCTCTCATCATTCCGTCTGAATTCTTTTAACGGAAAGAAGATAATCTTTAATGCCTCACGCGGCAGCGTTGTTTCAAATAATGACCTTAAGAAATTTCTGCAGATTAATACGAATAAGGTCGTTCTGGATGTTTGGGAGGATGAGCCAATGATTGATACTGACTTGTTGAAACTCGTTCGGATAGGAACACCGCACATTGCAGGTTATTCGCTGGAAGGAAAAGTAAACGGCACTATAATGATATATAATTCATTAAGAAAGTTTCTTAAGGAGAAAATAACATGGGAGCCTGCAATGCCGGGGATAAAGGAGGGAATGGTTAATTATCCTGAGTCGGGATCCTTAGAACAATCTTTCGATAATTTAATCTCTGAAATATATAATATCAGCGAGGATGATCAGAAACTTCGTCAAATGACTGATACAAATAAAGGCGGGGGCTACTTTGATAGTCTGAGGAAGAATTATCCTGTGAGGAGGGAGTTTTCTAATTATGTGGTTAATATAAACAGTAAACTACATAAAGAAATAAAAATACTGAAGGCTTTACGATTTAAGCTGAAGGAGTTTTAATCCTTATCATCCAGTTTGAATTCCAGAGGAATTACTAACTGAGTCTTAACAGGCTTGCCTCTGATCAAACCAGGATTAAATTTAGTATATAAGACCGTAATCCTTGCCGCATCATCACATCCATAGCCAATCCCCTCTTCAACTTCCGCCCGGGTAACGTCGCCGTTCTGATCTATGAAAGCTCTTATCTTAACGGTTCCTTCAATTTCTTTTTCCTTTGCATATGATGGGTATATCAGCTTCTTCTGAAGTTCAGATATTCCCCCTTTAGGCTCAGGCATAACTTCGGCACTAAGATAATAGGCGGGATCATCATCAAAGTTATCCTCCTTTACGGCTGGCGGAACGGTTTTCTCTTCTGTTTTCTGCACCTTACTTTTTTCAACAGCTTTTTTAGTTTCTTCTTTCACATCGGCAGCTAACCGGGGAGCCTCAACATTTTCCTCCGGCTCCGGTGCTTTTTCTATAACGAGTACACCATTCTCAAAGTTCTTGTCACCGGTCCATACTCCTTTATCATCATAGTATGAGGTCGGTCCCTGTCTTTTACCATCTTCTACAGTATAAAGCTCGTTAAGCAGACCATCTTCGTTATACTCTTTTACAACACCGTCAACTTTTCCATTCACATAAGTTAATTCTTCTTTAAGATTGCTGTTCTCATAATAAAACTTCGCATCTCCCTGCCTTACGTTTCTCTCGTAATTTATTTCTGATTTGAGGGTATCATCAGCAAAGTAGGATTTAACCAGTCCTTCCTGGGCAAAGGAGACGTTAAAACAAGATAATATTATAATGAAGAATGCAGTTTTCATTGTGATTTTTTTTATGAGGCTCTAAATTAAAAATTAATCTTTAATTATAAGAGGCAGAAATAGGGTAATTAGTAAAGGTAATTTGAGAGATTAAGGATGTCAGGCTTATTTGAGTCAGTTAGAATCACAAATTCAGGAAACAGTCTGTGTGCTCTCCAGAAGTAAGGTATAAGATTTTTTGTCCGCAGATTTGTTGAATACCACCTTAAAAGATGTCCCTTTGTTCTTCCCGCTCTTTACAAAAATTTCAGCATCATTTAATTCTACATATTTTTTTACGAGCGCCAGACCAAGTCCGTTGCCTTCAAACTCTCTTTTGTATCCCATATCCTCCTGAGAGAAAGGAGTGAACAGCTTTTTGAGATATTCCTCAGACATGCCAATCCCTGTGTCTTTTACTTCAACCGCAATCTTACCCGGATTTTCTTCAAGTATTCTAACCTCAATTTTACCTGCCTGAGTGTATTTAATAGCGTTTCCGAGCAGGTTCTGGAATATCTGGTTCAAAGTGTATTTATCGCCCTTTATTATAGGGTCAAACGTGTTGTTTGTAAAAGTCAGTGATAGATTTTTATCCATCGCCAGGGATTTCATCTCATCAACAAGCACTTTCATATCATCGTTAAGATTTACAGCTTCAAACTGTGAGACGTAATTTCCGCTTTGAACGGAAGACAGGTTAAGAATCATATCTATTGTCCGCTGCAGCCTTTTGCCTGCAGAACTTACAGAATCAAGCAGCACGCTTACATCCTCATCTTAGTAGACAAATCTTCAGCCAGCAACGGAGTTGCTGTTAAAATTACGTTTAAAGGAGTTCGGATTTCATGAGACATCTGTGCAAGGAATGCACTTTTAAGTCTGTCTGATTCTTCCGCTTTTTCCTTCGAAATTATAAGTTCCTTCTCCACTTTTTTACGCTCAGTTATATCAATAACCTGCTGAATAATATGGTGCGGGTGATTGCTTGCATCTCTCGTCATTACTGATTCAACAATTGCATGGATGCTTAACCCGTCTTTCTTCTTTAATTCTTTTTCAAAATAAACATGTGACAGCTTCCCGTTGAGCAGTGCCTTATGCAGCTGTTTATCATATTCCACATATTCATCAACAGTGATATCAGAAATATTTTTATTCTCTATCTCGTCGGAAGAATATCCAAGTGTTTCGCTGAAAGCACTGTTACTTCTAATAATCTTTCCCTCAGTTGTCATTATAACCATTCCTATAGGTGCTCTTTCGAACAGGAGACGGAACTGTTCCTCGCTTTGCCTGAGCTTGTGCTCAGCCAGTCTTCTCTGGTTAACTTCAAGGTTAAGCTCCCCGATCTTGTCTTTAACAACAGTTTTAAGTTCTTTATTGAGGGCAGAAACCTGATGATTTGCTTTATCCAGATGATGGGCAAGGTAATTAACTGCGGAGGCAATAACACCAAGCTCGGTGCTGCTGTTGTATCTTGCTCTAAGGTCATGATTCCCCGATGAAATTCCCTGTGCAGCATTGGCAATCTTACGGATAGGACCGGTAATTAGTATTTTATTAAGAAGAAACAACACAAGGAAGCCGACCAGCATTAAGCCGCCCACTACTGGAAGAACAACTTTATTTTTTTCCTGCAGGTAGTCTTCAATAAACTTACCCTTTAATCCAAGATACACCGTATAAGTTTTCCCAGGCAGCCTGAAACCCGCGACTTAATCATATAAAGGGACGCCGAATAATTATATGAACCGCTGCTATTGGAAGATAAAAACTTATTGTTCAGAGCTTCAGTATAATTATAACTGTTCAAAATGTTTATGGAATCTTTAACTAATACACAGTATTCAATGTTATTATCTTGAACGTATGTATGAAATAAATCAGGCAATTTTTTGGTGGAATCCGCAGGAAGGAGCTCTTTATTCACAATTTCTTCAGCAAGCAGGGAGGTCACATACTTCGAATCTGCAAGTTTTTGGGACTCAAGTTCTTTCATAAAGAATATATAAAGACCAAAACCAAGTCCCGTAAAAATAAGGAAAATGGTCAGGTTTGTAATGAAACCAATTTTCAGTCCTTCTATTTTCGTTTTTTCTTTATGTGACATATAATTAACGAACCCTTAATAATTCTATATCTCAAATTCAACATCTATGCCACTGGCTTTATCCTAATAATAAGTCAAAACAAAGAAATTATAGTGCTTCATAATGAGAAAGCAGCTTCATAAAATTAAAGGTAAGCAGCAAGTTGGGATTAATGTGGCCGATACAGTTGATGCTAGTATGGATAATACCGTGCTGAAGCGGCTGTATAAATAGAAAGTAGTTGCAGAAACACTTCTGAAAAATTATGGGATACTGCGTGAGTAGAAGAAATCAGGAAAATGCTTCAGGATAAGGATAAATCCTTAATTAAATTTAGCTTCTCCTGCGGTCATTTGATACTATTTCATTAGCAGTAGTTTTTTTGTAGTTTGAAAATTATCAGCCCTCAGAGTATAAAAATAAATGCCTGAAGGGAGATTTTCCGCCCGGAAATTGACTTCGTATTCTCCGGAAGATTGCTCCGAACTTACAAGAGTTTTTATCTCCCGACCGAGAGTGTCATAAATTTTTAATGTAACAAAAGAACTTTTCCCGAGGGTGTATTTTATCCTGGTAGAGGGATTGAATGGATTTGGATAATTCTGTGATAAAGTAAAAGCATATGGTGTGCTTTGTGTTTCGTCCTTTATTCCTATAACCGTTTTATCAATTATAGCTGACCAGACCTGGTATATTCCAGTATAATCTGCCATCCAGTATACATTAAGATTATTCTCAGTAGATATGAGGGCAATATGATCGCCCTGATAATTTGATGACCCTCCCACTATTCCATACGGCTGAAAAGTTGAATTTTTTAATTCGAATTCTGTCCAGTTATCCCCCCCATTTAAGGAAGTAGAAATAAATACACCGGCCGAATCAGAAGTGGTATTTCTGTCATCGTAAAAGATCATGTTCAATCTTCCGCTATCATCAACTTCAAGGTACGGGAAATACTGAATTTTTCCGTTGTTCAGAGCGTCCTTGTTAACACGGATTCCATCTGACCAGGTATCGCCGTTATCTTCAGATCTGTACAAAATGATATCCGGATCGCTCCCTGCCGGTGAATTATTCTTTTCGGTAGCAACAATATAAAGCCAGCCATCCCTCGAGCCTCCGCTTCTGTCTATTACAATCTGTGGTATGCTGTTCACTCTTATATTGTCCTTTTCCGGAAGAAGGCCGGTAATTCCGTTTATGTCGATTATGTTCTGGGTGAATTCCCAATTTTGCCCTCCGTTGCTTGAGCGGGCGAACCCAACATAGTCCTCATGAGAATCATTAGCTGAGGTTTTACCTGCCCAGCATAAATACACAGTGCCGTCATCCCCAATCGCTATGGATGATCCGGTGCTTTGTGTTGGAGGATTAGGATTTACCTGAGCCGGTGAACTCCAGTTCACTCCATCGTCGGCTGAGATGGAGATTTTAACGGAAGTATTCACGTAATCAACAAAGGCAAGGTACAGCCTGTTCTGATATGTACTCTGCGGCGAATTGTCTATCTCAAGAGTGCCCTTATCCTCAACCGGGTTGCTGGATATCGTATGATTACTTGACCATGTATCACCCTTATCATCCGAATAATTTGAGTACATTCCCGGAAACTGTTGACCAATATGCGTAAGAATAAATCTGCCTGTACTGGTTATGGCAACACCAGGGTCCCCGCCGTGATTATATATTGAGGCACCGCTGCAAACATCATTTCCATTCCATGTTTGTCCGCCGTCCTCTGAATAATAGATCCCCTCGCTCTTGAAACCTGTACTAACATCAATCGTAACGGCACTTACAAAAACATGATTTTTATCTCCGGGAGAAACAGTTACCACCGGTTCGGTCTGCGTAATGGATGAAGGATAAATCCTGAACTTCGGAACATCCAGTACAGTCTGTGACAGAACAGGTATATTTATCAGAACGAATAAACAAATATTTCTAAAAAGCATCAGCTACCCAATAGTTATAGATTCATACGAATATTAATACCGGAATAAAAACTTCGCGGCTCTCCTGATTCATAGTACCTTCCCAGGTAATCATTTGTGTTAATAAAGCCTACATATTTTTTATCAAAAATATTGTAAACACCGCCGTAAAGCACAGCACTGATTAACTCATTCTGGTAGGTAAGTCCGGCCATTACATTGCCATAAAAATAACCGGCTGCCGTTTCTGTATTAGCATCATTCACATACATACGGCTTATATAATCACAGTCCCACTGAAGAAGCCCTGATAGTTCATCACCTAGTTCAAATTCCTTATTAAAAATGAAGTTCACTATCTGCTGCGGTACGGAAGGTTCGTTATTGCCTGAGTAATCAACAGCCAGGTTATCTGCAGAAGGAGTGGAGATTGTTGTTCTGTATTTGGTGTATTTGAAGTCGGTATATGTATAGTTCACAGTAACTTCCGTCTCCTCAAAAGGCTTCGTATGTATTCCTATCTCTATGCCGTCACGCCTTGTCTCCGGTGCATTTTTGAATAAAGCCTGTTCGCTTATAATGATGTAGGGAACTATCTCATCCGAGATTACATAATGGAAATAAGTAATATCGAATATAACTTTTTTCATGAACTCTGAATCTTCATTTATGAGATTTCCTTTTATACCGAATTCAAAGTTAAGAGACTTCTGAGGTTCAAGTTCAGGGTTTAATGTATACCTATTCGGCAAAGCTGATCTTATATCAAGCTCGCTAAGTGCAGGAAAATCGTAGCTCAAACCATATGAAGTATAAAGGGCTATGTAAGGAAGAAGTTTATAATTTATTCCTATTTTAGGAGTAAATCCTGTGAATACCCTGGAAGAGTCTGTTCGTCCGTAAGGCTGAAAAGTGTTCTTTTTATAAGTACTCACATCATACCTGCTGGAAATGAAGAGACCAAGGTCCTCAAGAAGATCAATATGATCAAGGAAATAGAACCCCACATTCCCGACACTTGCATCATAGGAATCCCTCACAGATATATCCGGATTTCCGGATACATTTTCAAATGCAGTGAGAGGACCGCTTTGATATGCGTAGTCAAACCCTGTTGTAATGGTATTTCTCAAGTTAAAGATATGGCCGCGGTTGGTATAACGGGTTAAAGTTCCAAGTGAATACCTGGTGGAAACCGCATAAGATTCATTATCCACCTTCGTCAATTCCTTTAGTCCGCCATATGCTGCTATTTCAACTTCGTTCTCCTCGGGACCACCGAAACCTGTCCTATACCTGACTGCCAGTCTTCCTTTTTTTGTAATTCTCCTGAAATCCTGTGCAATTGCGATGGGACTAGCCATATAAGGATCTGTATTGAATTCTTCTTTGGTTAAAGGACCAGGGAGCCTGTTTAAGCCATTAACATAATCTCCCAGCAGAGTTATTGAAGATCTTGGTCCCAGGTAAGCTTCATACACAGTATTAAGCAGATGCTGAAATTCCTCGCTATGCTGACGGAATCCGTTTAGATTACGATAATAATAGGAGACGAAAAACCTGCTGGTGCTGTTTTTCAGTCCCATCTTAAATCCATTCTGCCTGAATCCGAATTTGCCAACCTGGTTATAAGCTGCAACATAATCTTCATTGAAATAGTAGTCGGTTTTAAAATCAATCACCCCGCCGGGTGCATTTGCATAAAGAGATGAAAGGTTTCCCTTGACAACCTCCACTCCGGCAAGGGAAGTGAAATCAATTGCATCTATTACAGTCTCGCCGTCGGGTTCGGAAACGGGAATACCATCCTGCAGTATTCGTATTCCGCGTATACCTGTATTTGATCTTGTGCCGAACCCGCGTATCGATACACGCAGGTCCTGGTTTCCATAACGCGACTGTAAAAACAGACCGGGTACATCGGCAAGTACATTTCTTGCAGATACCTTCTTGCCATAAGCAAGCTCTTTCTTATCCACGCTGAAAACCGAATATGGAATGTCTATTATTCTTTCTTTAGCACGGGTACCTACAACAGTAACCTCTTCGAGTCCATACTCAAGGGTATCAGCCTGTTCTGTTTTCTTCTTTTGATCTTCAGAATTTTTATTTTCCTGCGAAAAGATTTGTTCCGTAGTTAAAAGAGAAGTAATTAAAATTATGAGGACGGTAAGGTGAAGATTCATATGCAAAGTACGATTTTTGTAAAAATTCAATAATTAAAAATAAAGAATATTATTGATAATGTTCATCCATAATACCGGGTTCTTTTATTATCCGAATTCCGGCATTCGTCAGAACAACAATAATCATACTTTACTTTGCATTCATGACAGCAGACAAAGAGTTTATCGCACGACTGGTTATGGCAGTTTATGTAATAAGAAGTAGGCTCTCCGCAGTAATAACATTTTGCTATATGTTTTATTTCCTCACGGTCATTAGGATTTACCACCCGACGCTCATCAAATACAAACATTCCGCCTTCCCAGTAAGTATCAGGGTATTTTTTTATAAAATTTACTATCCCTCCCTCAAGCTGATAGACATCTTTAAAACCATTTTCCACAAGGTAGGCTGAAGCCTTTTCGCAGCGGATGCCGCCGGTGCAGTATGTAATGATAGTTTTATCCTTTTGATCCTTCAGATCTTCTGTTACTTTTTCCCATTCCCTGAAATTTTTCATTGGAGGAGTTAAGGCATTTTTGAACCTGCCGATTTTACTTTCGTACCAGTTGCGGGCATCAATGATAATAAAGTCTTTGCCCTCTTCATAAAACTCAAGCAGCTTATCAGGTGACAATCTTTTACCGCCGTTTTTCAGTGAAACGCCTTTCAGTCCGCTGTGAACGATTTCATTTTTTAGTCTTACATGCATCTTGAAGAAAGAATGCTCTTCTGCCCCATCCTCCTTGAACCAGATGTCAGAGAAAACATCGAAACCTCTTAAGTGGGCTTTATATTTTTCAATATTTTCTACAGTGCCTGAAACAGTTCCGTTAATTCCCTCTTCGGCAATAAAAACTCTCCCCTTTATGTCGTGGTTAAGGCACCACTCGAGGTGTTCATCCACAATTTGCTGAGGGTTCTCAACCGGGACGTACTTATAGAATAACAATACGCGATAGTTCATTTCTGAGTTAATTTAATTCCTAAAATCAGGAAGTGAAAATAATAATTGCAGGGGTAGTTTGAAAGGATAAAAAGTAATCCAGGAACGTAAAATAAGGTTAGAATCCAAAGAATTAGTTCTGGTATTGCGCAGATATGAAGCCTTTTATCCCGGAGGTGAAGCGTATTCACTCCGTATTCAGAGCGTATTCACTGCGTTTTCACCATGTTGTTGTGAGGGAGTTGGAAGCTTTTAAAGAAAATGACGGAATTTGTATGTGCTGCAATTATCCTACTGACGTTGAGCTTCTCTGAAGCTCGTAAGCGCAATAGCCATTGGGTGGGAGTTGGAAGCTTTTTAAGAGAATGGGGGGATTGTACGTGCTGCAATTATCCTACTGACGTTGAGCTTCTCTGAAGCTCGTAAGCGCAATAGCCATTGGGTGGGAGTTGGAAGCTTTTAAGAGATGGGAGGGATTGTATGTGCTGCAATTATCCTACTGACGTTGAGCTTCTCTGAAGCTCGTAAGCACAATAGCCATTAGGCTGAGTTGGAACGAATGTATGCATCTATATCAAACTTTCTTTTAGCGCCATTTTTGTTCATATAACGGATCTTACCGAAGATTTCCCTTTCCGCCCAGGGACGATCATGTACCCCCCCTATCGACCAGGCACAACCTGTATAACCATTCGGATCCCTGCCGTCAAGTTCGTATTTATCATTAAGGTAGATGGCTATTTTGAATGCCTCGCCGGCTGAATTTGTCCACTCCAGAATTTTTTTTGCCCAGTACATTCGCATATAGCCATGCATTTTTCCTGTGATGGTAAGTTCTTTTTGTGCAGCGTTCCAGAGGTCTTCATGTGTTTCAGCTTTTTCAAATTGATCCATGGTGTATAAGTGTTCTCTTCTATCAGATTTATGCTGTTCCAGGGTAGTCCTTTGCCCATCCAGGAAAACCTGATACTGAATCATATGCGGTATTATAAAAACAGAAGTTATCTGAAAGCTCTTTTCTAACAATCAGTTCTTCGAGGAAGGCTTTTTCAGATTCGGGATTTCCTCCGGATTTTTTCACTTCCAGTGCTACCCGCTGTGCCGGAATCTGGCCAAAATGGAGGTATGGTGATAAATTCGATTGAGCATCTTTCCCCGGGTCGTTTCTGGTACCCGCATAATTTTCAAATTTTTCTTCAAGAAAATGTTTCAGAGTTTGATGAGCCGAATACTCTCCCGGTATTATCCACTCAACTTTTCCAACACTTTTATCAGCATTTACATCGTTATATACCCTCTTCCATTCAACAGGATCAGCAGAAAAGGATTCGATAATTTTTATCTTTTTAACAGGCGGGAATTCAGTAAGAAATTCAGGTAGATGTTTATGGATTTTCGTACGCAGAGTGTGCGCCGCGTATTCCTGCTTACCGGAAACGTACCTGCAGGGAATTATATTATGGGCATCAACCTCATAAAAAGGGATCTGAATGCTGTCACCAACTTCCTGCTTCCATTTCCTTTTTATCTTCAGAGGATCGAAATCTGTTACGAGTGTACCAACATTCCGGGAATTTATGAGACCGGGAAGCTCATCAGCAGGGTTTCCTGGAAGCACAAAAAAGGGAATGTTATATTCCCTCAGTTCTTTTTCCACTTCCATAAGACCTTTCAGCATAAAATCATACTGACGGAGGGAGGCGTTCAGAAAAACAGGGACGAGGTTGAATACCACCCCAAACGGCACTTTCATCTCTAAAGCCAGCTTCTGAGCATATAGTAGGGCATAATTATCGTGAACCCGCTGGTCTCTGCTCATCCAGTAAATAACGGGACCTTTACTTTCCCTGCCCTCCTTTAATTTTGTTACACGGTGTTTAAATTCATCCATACTTTTCCTGTTTACCTAATAACAAATCGGGGATGGAAAAAGTTCAGAAAAGAGATTTGCTGACTACTTGTTTTCGAGTGAATCGAGAGGAATTTTCAGAAGTTTTAAATCATCCACCCAGACAATACCGTCTCCATCGATTACGATATTTAACTTCACATTGTCAGGATTTTCCCCCTTTTTCAGATAGAATGGCGTCTGCAGCGTTGTCCATCCGGAGGTTCCTGTAAGGGATGATTCGAAACCCCTGGAAAAGAATTCGCCTTTATTTTTGAACTGACACCACATTTCAAGATAAACATTTCCGTCCACATCCTGAGTTTTAACTTCTGCCTGGTATATAAGCTGAGCATTCTCAACGTCTATATCACCCGTTTCATAAAGATTGGCTACTGCAGGATGGTCAGTGGTAATAACGAGGGAACCATTGCCGTCGGCAGATACGTTTTTATCAAAGACAATATTGGTTTTACTGATTACATCATTTTTGCTGATGGGATATTCTTTTATCAGTTCTCCGTTCACCTTTTCTTTGCTGCTGCACCCCGTAAGTAGAAGCAGAAATATAGCGGCTGCGCAGACCTTGTAAATATTATTATTCATATCCAACCTGATGCTGACTCTTATAACTTAGTTGATTATTCCCTATCAATAAAACCTGCCAACAAGTTCTAATCTGAATGTCGCAAATACCGCACGGTATTACAAATAATTCAACATGTGCAAAGATTTTTTGATTTAACAAGATATGATACAAGTAGGAGAAGAAAGGTGACTATTCACAAACGAGGGTCGCAAATAATATGATCAAGAGATAAAAATACAATGAGAGAGCTGAGAAATAATCAGGGTATTGAAATGCTGATACCTATGGGACAATGGTCAGAGCCCATAACATCAGGCATTATAAAAGCAGATTTAACATTATCTCTGAATTCTTCATTAACAAAGAAGTAATCAATACGCCAGCCTACATTTCTTTCACGAGCACGGGTAATCACATGCCACCAGGTATATTGCCCTGGTTCGCTATTAAACATTCTGAAAGTATCCACATACCCGCAGCCGCAGAACTTATCCATCCATTCCCTTTCGATGGGAAGAAACCCTGAAGTCGTCAAATTCTGTTTCGGATGCGCAAGGTCTATTTCCTTATGAGCCGTATTAACATCTCCGCAGATAACCAGGTTTCTCCCGCTCGCCTCCTAAGTTTTTCTGCATACTTCATAAATGCATCGTAAAAATCCATTTTGTATTGTAGTCTCAGTGGAGAAGCTTTACCATTAGGGTAATAAATATTCAAGAGAACGAAATCTTCATAATCAGCTACTAGAATTCTTCCTTCAGTGTCGAATTTCTCTACCCCGAATCCTTTCTCAACTTTCACGGGTTTATTCTTTGAGTACACAGCAACACCGCTATAGCCTTTCTTTTCGGCGCAGGAAAAGTATGAATTATACCCGGAAGGATTGCGGAGCCCGTCGACGAGCTGCTCTTCGGAGGCCTTTGTTTCCTGGAGGCAAAGAATATCGGGACTCTGGGAATTGAACCAGTTAATAAAACCTTTTTTATGAACTGCTCTTAAACCGTTAACATTCCAGGATAATAATTTAATGTTCTTCATAAATAATAATTAATGTTACTGTTCCACAGGTATTGCGAGAACAGGAATTCTTACCCTATGCCTAAGTCCGTCAACCGTTGAACCGTAAATAATGTCTTTCAGAATCTTATGACCATGACTTCCTACAATAAGCATTTCCAATTCTTCTTTTTTAGAAATACGGGCAATCTCATCTTCCGGTTCCCCGCCCACTATAATAGTATGAGTCTTAATATTTTCTTTCATCAACTCAGCAGCAAAACCCTGCAGGTATTCCTCCATCTCAATGGCGTTCCTATCTGCTACAAGATCGCCGATAAACCTGCCTGTAGCTGACTCCACACTATGGATGAGGTAAATAACAGGATTAAGCGATCTTAACAAGGGCAAAGCTCCCTTAATTATTTCTCTGTCCCTTTCAGTCTTACCCTCAAGCGCTATTCCTACTTTTTTATACATAGAAGGATATGTCTTCTTATTTTCGAAGAATGATAGATAGTACCGACTTTTTGCCGATTACTTTGGCAATCTTTTCTTTCTTAAGATACGGTTCAAAGCTTATCCAGAACAATAATATAAGCAGGAAAAACAACAAAGGCAGCAGGAGGTATCTTGTTAAGATTCCGGCTATTCCAGGGTCATTAAAATTTCCTAAAAGGAAATCATATACTAATTTAAAATTAAGGACAATAATCAAAATAGCAGAAAGCCAGGCGGCAAGGCGCAGCAGAAACCTCGACGCAAATTCCTTCATCCTTAATTTGCTGTTTGTGAAATGGAGAAGAGGGATCAGGGCAAAAGGAAGCTGCAGTGACAAAACAACTTGTGAAAGCACTAACAATTCATCGACGGCACCGGAACCGGAAATCTTTATTACAATTATTGCCGGTATAATAGCAAGGAGACGGGTTATTAATCTCCGCAGCCACGGTCTTAATTTCAGCCCCGTAAATCCTTCCATTACAATCTGACCGGCAAACGTCCCTGTTATCGTTGATGACTGTCCCGCCGCCAGCAGAGCAATACCAAATGCAATCGGAGCAATATTACTTCCCAGGAGGGGAGCCAGTAAGGCGTGGGCATCTATTATCGAAGCGATTTCTGAATGTCCCGATGTAAAAAAAACAGCAGCTGCAAGAATTAAGATTGAGGCATTTACAAGGAAAGCTGCGTTTAGGGCAACAATAGAATCGATAAGATTAAACTTATTAGCCTCTTTTAATCCGGTATCCGTTCTTTCAATGCTCCTCGACTGAACCAGGGCAGAGTGAAGATAAAGATTATGAGGCATTACAGTAGCTCCAATAATTCCAAGAGCTATAAATAATGCTTCACCATTTAATGCGCCCGGAACAAATCCCTGTGCAATACCGGGAAAATCAGGCTGTGATAAAAACATTTCAAAAGCGAAACAAATGCCTATAGTTGCCACCAGGGCAAGTATAAATGCCTCCATTTTCCTGATTCCAAACGACATCAGCGCCATCAAAATCAGACACATCCAGTGCCGTGATAGCAACGCCCCACAAAAGCGGAATATTAAAAAGAAGATACATACCCACGGCAGAACCCAGTACCTCAGCAAGATCAGTAGCAGCTATTGCTATCTCGGTTATGATCCACAGGATATAATTAACAGGTTTCGGGTAATGATCGCGGCAGGCCTGCGCCAGGTCCCTTCCCGTTACAATTCCCAGCCGGGCGGAAAGAGTCTGGAATACAATTGCCATTATGTTAGCCAGAAGTATTACCCAGATTAAAGCATAACCGAACTTGGCCCCTCCAGCCAGGTCGGTTGCCCAGTTTCCGGGATCCATGTAGCCGACTGAAACCATAAATGCCGGACCCGTGAAGAAGAGCAACCTTCGCCAAAAACTGGAACCAGGTTTAATCTTTAAGGTTGAATGTATTTCAGAAAGAGATTTATCCATAAATTATTTTTTTATCAATTCAACAAATACATTTTCAGCAATCTTGCGGCTGATATTGCATTCCTTACCGCTTACTTCAATTAACATTGATTTGTCAAAATTCCTTACAGCCTTCATCTTAATTACTTCATTAAGGTTAATTCCTATTTCGGCGATGTAGCCAAGGAAGCCTTCATCAAAATCGTTTACACGAATAACCTTTCCGGCCTCACCTTCCTTCAAGAGTGAAAGCGGGATATTCTTTCTGAGCTTCGGCACTTTACCCTCTTTTGAAGGGATAGGATCGCCGTGAGGATCATACTCGGGAAACTCAAGCATCTCCTCCATCCTGTTAATCAGCTCATCAGAGGAAGAGTGCTCAAGTCTATGTGCTTCATCGTGCACTTTATCCCAGGGCATCCCGACAACCTGGTTCAGAAAAACTTCCCATATCCTGTGCCGCCTTACCATATTCTTTGCATAAGTTCTGCCTTTATCGGTAAGAGTGATGCTCTTGTATTTTTCATAATTCACATACTTCTCTTTTGAAAGTCTCCGAAGCATATCAGTAACCGCAGCATTTGATATTCCCAGCTTTTCCGCGATAATGTTGGGTCTTATGCCGCCTGACTCATCCTGGTACTTATAAATCGCACTCAGATAGTCCTCTATTGATACATTCTGCATATTATGAAAGTTTTAAGTAATAGGTGGATTTAATTTAAGCACGCTTAAATTTAAAAGCAAGAGGGCTTTAAAGTGAAGGTTTACTAAAATAAGGATAGGGCTGTCTCATAAGTGTCATTCCGAATGTATGTCGGAATGTAATTATTTCGATTTCGAATCGTAATTAGAACCTGAAACCAATTCAGGTTGACAATATCAGACTTTTAAGACAGCCACATCCCGGTTAAAAGATATTCTTTGAAGAGAAGCATTTTGCCGGCGAGTATCGCATAGGGTAAAAGTTTAACCCATCAACATGCCTGATACCTGGTTTGCTACTTTCTGATTGTACTCGCTTGCCAGTCTTTTATGATTTACGATGTCTACGATCGTACCAATAAGGCAGAGCCCGCCGGTAAACAGGTAGAGCAGGCCCATTCCCATCTGGTCAATGACGAATCTCTGCACGCCGGAAACTCCAAGGAATCCGATCAGTGTAAGGAGAAGTATAGTCTGCGGATCTTTCCTTCTCGAATTATAAATGTTAGCAAACTGCCTGATCTGATCATCGCTGAAATCTTTTACCATCCCCTGTATGTAGTGGAGTTCTTCAGGTTCCAGGTTAGGCATTAGTTGTAAAAGATTGATCATATCTATACTCCGTCTTTGTGGTAGAAAGTTTATTAGAATTGGTGAATGGAACTTTGAGTAATTCATAAATCCTGCGGGCGAGAACAGCACATGCTAATAGTCCCAGGGGATGAGTATTTAACGACTTCTCAATCTGAAGAGAAAGGAGATAGTGAATTGATTCGCCCAAACCGCAGCCGGGACAAAAATCAATGCCCAGGTTCTTAAAGGGACAAACAGAAAAGTGTGAAGACCCGTCAACGTTGATGAAAGCCAGTACCAGGATTCCTGAAATCCAGATTAAAGCTTCCGGATGAATTACACTGAAAAACCTGATAAAATAATTTTTCATTTGAGGTTAACATAAGAGATTCAGGGAGGAAGTTCAATAAAATTTTGTTAAACGGCAGATTCTCTCTGCAGATAGCTGTTAAGCTCTTCTATCGTCTTAAAATAGAAAACATTCTCATACTTTGTGAGAATTTCAGTTTGTCCATTAAGCTCTGCCCTGCCGCCTAGTATTATTCTTTGATCCGGATAAAGGTTTTTTATTTCCCTGACCACATCGATCAGCTTCATTATATTTATATAAAAGCTGAAGGAAAGACCGACGATTTCAGGTTCTTTCAAATCTATATATTTAAGTATATCTTTTGTCGGTGTTGATGCGCCCAAAAAATAAGTTTCCCATCCGTTCAGCACAAAAACATCAGCGGCCATCCTGGCTCCAAGCTTATGAAATTCCTTATTAACACAAGATATAAGGGCTGTTTTGTTTAACTGCCTTACAGGTTTTATCCGCGAAGAACAATAATAAAGCAGCTCTTCTGTTATCTCTGTTCCCAGATGCTCGTCACCGACGGAAAGTTTATTCTGATCCCACATTTTACCCACCTGGTAAAGGGTCTTCTGAAAAAGCTGTGTATATATTTCAATTATATCAGTTTTTTCTTCCAGCAGCCTGTCAACAATTCTGCGGCATCCCTCTTTATTTCCATCGAGCAGACCGTTAAAATAATCCAGGTAATAAACTTCTCGTATCATACAACACCGTTTTATAAATGAAAACCCCGATAATAACTTTAAAGTTCAATATACCCTTATTAAAATAATAATTTTCAGGATTCAATGCCCTTTCTTGATAGAATCCCTTTTGTATAATAATGCTTTATTTCCTTCATTTCTGTAACTAGATCAGCAATTTCCATTATCTTTTCGGGACAATATCTGCCTGTTAAAATAAGTTCAACCTGTCCGGGCTTCATTTTCATTGCCTCAATTATCTCTTTTTCGGTAAGCAGCTTAAAATAAACTGTAACCAGTATTTCATCAAGAATTATTATATCAACAGCTCCTCCAATCATAATCTCCACCGCTTTTTTAAGCGCATCCTTTGCCTTTGTTTTTTCTTCATCAGAAGGAAGTTCCTTCTTATAAACGAATTCATCTCCGCCTTTTTGCTCAATAGTGATCCATTCAGACAAATATCTGAGCGAGTTCAGTTCGCTGTAGGGATATTCCTTCATAAACTGAATAATGTAGGTTTTCATTCCGTTTCCCGCAGCTCTTACCGCCTGCCCGATAGCTGCCGTAGTTTTTCCTTTCCCGTTTCCGGTGTAGACTTGTGTATAACCTTCCTTCAGTACCATTATAATTCCTCTGGTTTGGAATCTTAAATTGAAACATAATTATAATTTTAATGCATTCTCAAAACTAAAATATCCTTTTTCCGGCTTTTTAATGCTGATAATCTCTGGTATGGAATTTCGATTAAATAAACCATCTCTCACTCCGGAAAATTGAAATTTTATTATTAAAAGGGTAGGACCATGCAGATTATCTCTGATGCTATGACAATAATATTCTCCATTACTCTCCTTATTGTATTTCTTCTTGCGGCATTAAGTTTCACGCGTGAAAAGCAAAATAAAGATTCACATCCGTATTGATTTTGAAGTTAAATGTCTAAATTAAGGTGACCGGGTTAATATGTATAACCACCGTGCGTGTTATATTATATCCAAAAATTAGGTAAAATATGTCATTTGTCGAAATTATAATCCTGCTGATCATTGCAGGAATTTCCGGTGCCATAGGACAGGCTTTAACAGGATTTTCAAGCGGCGGATGTTTCCTTTCAATCGCTGTCGGGTTTATAGGAGCGCTTATAGGAACATGGCTGGCAAATAAAATGAACCTGCCGGAGATTTTTGTAATAAACGTTGGAGATGTAGCATTTCCTGTAGTCTGGTCTATTCTAGGGGCTGTAGTTTTCACGGCAATTCTTAGTCTTCTTACTCCCAGAAGAAGAATATAAAATAATTCTTGATTATTCGTTAGCTAAGCATTAGCTTCGCTTATAATTATATTTATATGAGATGGGAACACATCATAAAGGTTCAAAAAAAGAGGTCTCAGCTCTTAACACTTACATAAAGCTGGTACGGTCTGTTGAGTCGTTAAATCAAAGGCTGTATCCCTTTATAGCAAAACATTCCCTTACCGAAAGCCAGTTTGCAGTTCTTGAAGCCTTATATCATATAGGCCCGCTGAAGCAGAGGGAGCTAAGCACTAAACTACTGCGGAGTCCCGGAAATATGACCATGGTTATCGACAATCTCGAAAAAAGAAAATTTGTAAAAAGGGAGCGGGGAGAAATCGACCGCAGGCATTATATAATTCACCTTACTCCCCAGGGAAAAGAATTCATCTCAAAGATCTTTCCCGAGCATCTTGAAGCTATTGTAAATGAGCTCGGGGTATTGTCTGAAGGCGAACAATGTGAACTTCAAAAAATGTGCAGGAAAATAGGGTTAAAAGAGCATTAATCATTTAGATCATTAAGAAGCTGCCTTGCTTCAGCGAGCACCTGGTCATCATCCTGGTCTTTCTTCGGCGTATCAACTACCTTTTTCAGATAATATTTTGCCTTATCATAATCATCTTCCTCAAGGTAGGTTTTTCCCAGCTCAAGGTAGAACATTCTGAAATCAGGATAAAGATCAACAGCTTTCTTTAATTGTACAAGAGCGCTGTCTTTATCAGCCCATCCCAAGCCCAAAACAGCTCTTGCAGGAGCCCATTTTTCACTAACTTTTGCGTGAGTTCGGCCGAGAATATAATGAGCAAGTGCCATGGTATAAGCATCACCGTTACCCAGCTTTATTGCTTTTTCACAGTCATCTTTAACCTGGTTTACTACACCTCCCACAGTAAAAACACCTTTAAATAGTGCAATCCTGCCGTTAGCCACAGCGCGCCTTACGTAAACAACCGATTGATCCTTTGCCAGTTTTACAGCACGGTCTGCGTACGAAAGCGCTTTTTCAAATACAGCAAGCTGTGCATCCTCCTCGTCACCATTCGACGACGGCATCTTTACACCGATATTAACATAAGAACGGCTTATTCTCCACAATATCTTCCAGTTATCCCGGGATAACTTATCAGCTTTAAGATATGCTTCAAGAGCTTTCTGATTATCAAATGCCTCTGTGTACTTGTCCCCTTCCTGTATTAAAGATTCGACCGACTGAGCACCAGCAGCAGTGCTAAGGAGAAGAATAAATAAAAATATTCTCACGATGGATTTTGTAAAAATTAACATAATAATCCTTTTATTAGTCGAAGAGTGATTTGCTTATCTCTTCATCAATTTCGGGAGATATCCCGTGATTGAAGAGATCTGTGGAGACGAGACTGATGTACCTTGTCCATTTGCTGTCGTTCTTCTGATTAAGTATAGCATTTTTGTATGCATTTACTTTGGCACTAAGTTCATCCGCCTGGTATAGTGTGATGGCCTCAAGGGTTTTGGGAACAACCGGGGAAGCGAATTCAAGTTTTCCCTGGTGACTTAAAATTACATGTAAAAGACAGTTTTTCAGGTCTTCGGGAAAGTCTTTTATTTTTTTTGATTCTTCATTTACAAGCATTGCTGAAATAACTATATGCCCCAGCAATTTACCTTTATCGGTATATTCAAAAACGGGCTCAAAGCTCAGTTCTTCGGTCTTACCGAAATCGTGCAGCATTGCGCCGCATATAAGTATGTCCCTGTTAATTTCAGGGTGAATATCGCACATAAGGTCGCAGATCCGGATTATCTCCAGGGTGTGCTCCAAGAGGCCGTGGATGTAGGAGTGGTGCCACGACTTACCAGCCGGCACTTTAATAAATTTTTCAAATCGTTCTCCCTGGAAAATGATCTCCATAAGCTGGCGCAGGCAGGTATCGTTTATTTTACTCATCCTGGCGGAGAATTCCTCTCTCATTTCCTGAGGATCTCTTTTTGAATGAGCAAGGAAGTCACTTGAAGAAATACCGTCTGCAGAAGATGCAAGTCTTAAAGCAGTTATTTTGATCTGCGTATTTCCAAGGTATTCATCTATCACGCCTTTAACCTTAACAACAATACCCGGCTTAATTTTCACCGAAATCTCTTCAAAGTTGTCCCACATATTTGCATTCAGCGAAATTGTTTTATCGCCGAGTTCAAGTGTAAGGAACTGCTTGTTAGCTTTGGTAAGGCGTAGTTCACTTTTACGTACTACAAGAAAATGATTAAGTGCATCCCCCTTTTGTAGTAAATTTAGTTCTTTCTGATTGAGCATTTTGAAACGCTGCAGTTATTATTTGATAATTTCTATTACGCTTTCCCTAGGGAGATGAGCAATAACAGAACGGTTAAGCAATTCGATCGAGACAGAAATCGTTTTGTCGTTCTCACTCTCCTGGTATGTGCCCTCAACACCGGAAAAAGGTCCTTCTTTAATCCTGACTTTTTTACCAGGGACAAGACCATTCATTACATAAAAATCTCCATCATATTCAAGCATTTTCTTAAGGTTGTCAATCTGCCATTCCGGTATTACCGCAGGCTTGCCTCTTTCAGTTACGCACCTTACAACCGAATATTGTTCAAGAGCAAGCAGCCTTTCCTTTTCTTCAGCTTTAATGAAGATATAGCCTCGCATAATAGGCTCGGTAATTTTCTTTTTGCGGTCGCTCCATTGTTTCAATGTAGTAACAGTAGGAAGATAATAATTTATTCCATTTGCCTCCAGTTGTTCTGCGGCTTTAAATTCACTCCTGGGCCTGGTATATAGAGCAAACCAGTACTTTGAGGTACTCTCCCTGGTATAATCTGCTAACATTTTATTTACCGATAATTGATTTTCTTCCGACAGAATAGTATGTAAATCCCATATCCTCCATCTTGGATAAATCATATAGATTACGGCCGTCAAAAATTACTGGTTGTTTAAGTGATTTTTTAATTTTTTCGTAGTCAGGTGTTCTGAATTCATTCCACTCTGTAACGATAATTAAAGCATCAGCGCCGTCAAGTGCCGAGTAAGGGGTTTTGCAGAATTCAATTTTATCCCCCAGAATTCTGCGTGAGGTTTCCATTGCTGCCGGATCATATGCTTTAACCTTTACATTATTTTCAAGCAGCGTTTGTATAAGGCTTATTGCGGGAGCTTCGCGCACATCATCTGTATTAGGTTTAAATGCAAGTCCCCACACTGCAAATGTTTTTCCCGCAATATTCTTTTTATAATGGTTTTCAATTTTCTGAAAGAACCTGGTAATCTGGTTCTTATTTATCTCGTAGACAGATTTAAGGATCTTAAAATCATATTTATTTTCCTTAGCGGTATTTATTAGTGCAATAACATCTTTCGGAAAACATGAACCACCGTAGCCAACGCCCGGGAAGAGAAACCTTTTGCCTATTCTCGAATCCGAACCAACACCAATTCGTACTTTATCCACTTCCGCACCAGTTATCTCGCAGAGATTAGCAATCTCATTCATAAATGAAATTTTTGTTGCGAGGAATGAATTTGCCGCGTACTTTGTTACCTCTGCAGATTTTTCATCCATAAAATAAATCGGGTTGCCAGATCTGACAAACGGCTCATAAAGCTGCTCCATTATGTCGCGGGCTTTTTCATTGCTCGTTCCCACAACCACACGTTCCGGTTTCATAAAATCATCAACAGCCATTCCCTCCCTTAAAAATTCAGGATTGGAGGCAACATCAAAATCAAAATCTGGTGCATGTTTTTTAATTGCGTTTCTTACCTTATCACTTGTACCGACGGGAACAGTACTTTTATTTACTATAACCTTAAAACCCAGACCGGGATCTGCCTTAAACATTTTACCGAGATCATCCGCTACTTTAAGTACATACTGCAGATCAGCGCTTCCATCATCATCCTGGGGAGTAGGCAGGCAGAGAAAAATCATAGATGAATGCTTAACCGCCTCCTCAAGTTCCGTGGTAAATTTTAATCTTCCGACCTTTAAATTTCTTTCAATAAGCAGATCGAGTCCCGGTTCGTATATAGGAACGATACCTTTTTTTAATTTCTTTACTTTTTCTGCATCGATATCAACGCAGTAAACGGTATTACCGGTTTCGGCAAAACATGTACCGGTTACCAGTCCGACATATCCAGTTCCAACAATAGCTATATTCAATTAATTCTCCCGTATTCTATTTGATTTAAATTTTTAATAAAGGTTTAGATAGCCTGAAGCTCTGATTTAAGCTCAGAGCTTGTTAAAGACTTTTTTAAGATTTTCTTAACTCCAAGGTTTTTATAACGGGCAGCGGAATGTTCCTGAAGATCTTCAGCAAATAAACAAAAAGGAATTCCGGCTGTCCGGTTTTCAGCCTGAAGTATTTCCATAAACTGAACTCCGTCCATAAGCTGCATTTTATCATTCAGTATTATCATCGACGGTATTTTTGATTTAATCTCATCAACTGCTTCAAAGCCGTTAGGAGAAGTCCTGACATAATAAGAGGGTTTTAATTCCTCAATAAGGCTCTTAACCTCTGAGCAGAAACCATTCTCCAGTCCTACCAATAAAATATTTTCCCTGAAAAGAGGAAAGGTAAAATGAAATTCCGAACCGGAATCTGATTCAGAGAAGTACCAGATTTCGCCTCCGTGCTTTTCAATAATCTCACGGCAAAGAATCAAGCCCAGTCCTGTACCTTTTTCCCCGCCGGTTCCCTGTGTTGAAAATATCTTATTTATCTGGAAAAGCTTATGCTTATTTGTTTCGGGAATGCCTTTCCCTCTATCCCTCACAACGAACTCAACAAACTTATCGTTGAACGGTGAAGTTTTAATATCTATGCCCTTATTTTCCGAAGAATATTTTATAGAGTTTTCAAGCAGGTTAAGAATTACCTTAGAAAATAATGTTTCATCCGCCTCTATATAAAGATCACCCGGCACATAAACTCTTATTTCAATATTTTTCCTGACAGCCTCGCCAGTAAGCGCTGATACGGCATTATAAACTGCATTCCTTACATCTACCTTAGCAAGAGCCGTATGAGACCTTCCCGTTCTCAAACGTGACCAGTCAAGCAAATTATTAATAAGTTTCAACTGCTTAACAGATGAGGTATGAATCAGGTTAAGGTACTCGTTTTTTTCTGTATCAGGGAGTTTCGGTTCATTCAGAAGTATTTCGGAGAAGCCCAGTATACTGGTAAAAGGAGAACGAAGATCGTGAGAAAGGATAGCAATAAAATCATCTTTTGAATAATTCGCATCCTGCAGTTTTCTGATCTCATCGTTAAGATCTGATTCCCTGTTCTTCAGATCGGATATATTCTGAACAATACCGAATGCATTCTTCAATTTACCGGAAGGATATTTATCCGCATAAACAGTTTCTCTAACCCATACATTCGTGTTATTCTTACTTACTATCCTGTAGTCAGCCGTATACCGGTTTATTGAAGAATTATTAATAAGCTCGTTGAATTTTATTCTCAAAGGCTCAATGTCTTCCTCATTAACCAGGTTATACCATTTACCGCGCATCCCTCTGAGTTCAGATGGATCAAACCCTGCGACGACAGAAACGTTTTCAGAATAGTTTATTTCCTCGGTGTCCTCCTCCAGGGTCATCTGCCAGGTAAACCTGTCATCAAATTCAATATAATTTCCGGATAAAAGGTCAGCGGGTTGGTTTTGAAGTGTATGTTTTTCCAAGTTAAATCTGCTTTTTTATCGTCTTACAATTACAAACTTTACAAATAAATAACGTTAAATATAAAAATAATCCCTCCATCAGAAAAATTAATAATCCTTCTCCAGGAATCCCCTATGTTATAGCTTGGGGTGCCAATCTGAACCCGGAAATGCCTTATATCCTTGATCTTCAGAGTTCTTACAGGAATGCCCCCGTCATCCTATTTGAAGCAGGTATTGTCTTTCAATAAATAATAAATTGACTTTTATTTTTTTTTTTTCTATATTGGGACAGGAATTAAAAGGGATTCTGATAAAAAGTATTTTGCGCTGCTGATTATTCTGAATACCTTAGAACTTTAAACTAAAATTGTTACGGGGATTAGTATGAAGATTCTTCTGTTATCTGCAGCGTTAATGATTATTTCATCTCTTATTTTATGCTCCTGCAAAAAAGACAATCCTATCCCGCCAGGGGATCAGCCTCAATTAAATTTAACCCTGGAAGATACAAGCTGCACAGAAGCCTGGATAAAACTATCAGCTGCAAATATCAGTTTACCTGCAGAAGTAATTCTAAGGCAGGATGACAGCTTAACTCAGGTTATTAGTCTGAATAGTGCAGATACATTACTTTATATAAATTCACTCCTTCCAAACCACACATACAAATTCCAATCAACAATTCAGGCAAACGATCAGACAAGCAATCCCGTTAGTATAACGACAATGGACACCACTTCCCATAACTTCACTTGGCAAGCCTGGGCATTTGGCGGAGATGCAGGCGGTTGTAATCTCTACGATGCAGCTATCATCGATTTAAACGATATCTGGGCCGTTGGGCGTATAAATATTACAGATACAAGCCAGAATGGCTACACGATGTATAATGCTGTGCATTGGGATGGAAACAGCTGGACAACAAAAAGAATTCAGACAATCTTCAGAGGTAATGTGATAACTGTCCCGCTAACCGGGGTATTTACCTTTTCAACAACGGATATTTGGATGGTAGGGAGCTTGCCTATCCACGGCGATGGAAATAATTGGATAATGTATGATCTACGGACTACTGTCGATCCCAGCTTATCATTAGCAAAAGCTTGGGGCAAAAGCACAGATGATATGTATTTTGTTGGAAATTCAGGAAGTATAGCCCACTACCAAAACGGACAGTGGAGCAGGGTTGAAAGCGGAACGGATATGTCTCTTGTTGATATGTTTGGTATATCAGGTGATAATATATTTATAAGTGGCTCAGATGCTAACAATGTTAAAGGAATTATCCTGAAAAAAAATAGCTCGGGTTTCGAAACATTCGTAAACTCAAGGATTCTTATTCCTCAAGAATTATTTAATCCCGATCTATTTGGATCTTTACCGACAATCTGGCTTGATGAAAAAAATACACTTTATGCAGCTGGAAATTTATTATACCAGTATAAATTCGGCAGATGGGATTATGTAAATTCATTGCCTCAAAACTATATCGGCGGTAATCCAGGCTTGTATTACAGGGGATATATCGGGGATGTAAAAGGAGTTAAATCGAATGATATGTGGATTGCCGGTGACAGAAACACGCTAAGGCATTTTAACGGAATTAGCTGGAAACAGATTGGGTACCCGTATAGTCCTGATAGTGATATTGTGTGGTATACTGTTTACCCAACAGAGAATAATGTGGCAGTTGTTGGGCGTAAGGGAGACGCTGCTATAGTAATGTTAATTAAAAGATAGACTCCTGGTGCGGGCGGCACCAGGAGTATAATTGCAAACAAAAGTTAAAGCGACCATTTATATTGCGTACAAATGCGCTTTCCTGTTTGCATTGTAAAAATAACTATATCCGCCCTCTAATAAAACATAATTAGAGGTATAAAATGAAACCTTTCCTTATTTTCCTTTTTCTTTTTTTCATTTCTTTTAGTCTTTATCCACAAGATCAACATACCTATGGGCCTGTAAGAGAACAAGACTGGGGAACTTATTGGCTGCTTCCTAAATCTTCGCCTGAAGGTGGGGGTGAACATTATATTGGTGTCAACGCTGGACCGCCTGTAGTAAAATACATCTGTTTCTTGAACTGGCAATGGAATAATCAAAATATTCCTTCAGAGGCTACATTAACCTCAATCGATATAGCATTTAAAGCTCGCAGTATGACTTATGCTCAAAGAAATTTACCTTTCACGTTCCATTGGATTGAAAGTAACTGGGAAAATATTGATATAAATTACTATACTACTCAGGTCACATATAATGATGATAGGAAAATATTTGAGGACAACGTTGTATCCAATTCAAGCGGATATGTAACGTATACGGCTACAGTGACAGGAGCTGATTTCTTAGCCAAAATCCAAACTGCCATAACAAATGTTGACAATTCTATAACTCTTGCAATGAGAAGCGAGGATGGGAGTGCGCCCTGGTGGAGAATTTATCCCATGGATAACGGCTCATCAACTTCACCATCAATTGATATAACATTTCACTATACAACTCAAACACAAAATTTCACCTTCTACAACAAAATTGGCAGTAACGAAAGTTATGGTGCGTTAGTCTTAGATAATGATTACCAGCATCCCTTTCCCTCCGGAACAACCAAACACCCTGCATGGGGATCACATACTATTCGTACTGATGAACTTCCCTTTGCTTATAATTGGAATCAATCAGGAACTACACAAAAACATCTTTTCTGGGGGCAGACTGGTGAGGCCGATAGATATGTCGTAAATAATGATTTCCAGGCAAACGCATCTAACCCTGTGTCAATGTGGGCTAATTTTGATCCAACCTCCCAAGTACATTTGGTTAATAAAATTGAAGGAATTGACGGAGGTTCCGGGTTTATAAATTTTGTAGATCCCTTTTATTATTATAAAGATAATAATATATGGTACCAATCTAATGAACCTAAAAAATATACTTCTCCATTTACAACATATAATAACTCTGATAATGCTTATGGAGGTGTCTTCCTACATCAAGATCCTACTTTCGATCCAAATGTTCCGAACTATTCCGTGCAGGCAATAAGCCCTCAAAACCTAGACGCTGGGGGTACTTTGGGAATTAGAAAGTTTTATTTCCAAAGCTGGTCTGCTGAACCAGTAAACAGCGCTTCGTTTCAAAACGTAACAGCACTAACAACCGCGGTTGTATTTAACAACAGCGGAGCAACAGTTAAAGCTAACCTCAAAGGTCAAGGCCTATCGAATAACTCAGAAGGATATTCCTTGGGCAGCCAAAGGAAAATCGTCCGAACGGTAGACTATCAGGTGGGCTATTTGCATCGGGTTTATGAAAGTATGGGTCACGTTTGGTATGAAATAAGCATTAATAACGGTCAGTCCTGGACTCTGATGAATAACGGGAAACCACTTGATGTATCTGGTGGTTCGCATCCCTCGATCGACTGGGTTTTAACGAACGGACCTCTTCCCAGAAGTTATATCGTAATTACATTTCAACAGAAAGAACCCGGTACTGGTTATCACTACTCTATACAGGCTGTTGTATTTGCTGGTCTCATAGCCAAAGACGGAAATTCCATTTATAGCAAAATCCAAACAGAAACCGTCTATTCGGGCTATGAATCCTCTCAGATTAACACAACACCTGTAATAGCGATGTATCCTGCTTATCAGGGAGCAGGAGTACAGATAGTATGGCATACAAATTCCGGATTGAGACGTCAGCAAGCAAATATTACAAATCTTTCTCAGGATCCTTTACTTTTATCAGGTAGTTCTTCCATTTTATCCGGAACAACTTTGAGTAGTATTAACCCATCAATAGATGCATTTAGAAATGGAAATCTCGGCGGTTTATATGGTTTAGCCTGGGAGGATAACAGGACTATCTGGTATGCTAAAATATATCCAAATGGTGTAATTCAGGGAACTGCTTATAACGTTTCGGGACAGGACGGGTTTAGTTATAATAATACACCGTCAGTTTATATGACAAGTCAAACTGCTAGAGTAGTCTGGTTAGCAAAACATTATCAGATTATGTCACCGGTTGTAGTATATAAGGGCGTTGACGCTGATCGGTATTGGAATTTCAGCTATGGAGCACGTTCTTTGACTATTAACAGTGATAATGACGATAATTATTTTGCATTCGCGTGGAGCGAATCAGGGAATTTAAAGTTCGTTGATAATACTCTGTCTACGATTAGATCAATATCAGGAATTACGGCACAAGATGTCCAACTTTCCAATGGAGTGGGATCCTCAAGTATGTATGTAGATGCTCTAAATACCGCGACGGCCCCGTTCTACTTTCTGACCTCTAACAATTTAAGCACGTATTATTCCCTCGAAAAGGTGACGGGACTAGCCGAAATGCACACGGGCAGGCAGGGAGTTATCTCCGCCGACAGTGTTCAGTTTTATTTTATGCTCGGAGATATTACTATTGAGAATAATCCGATAGGTTTTATATCCCTGAATGATAGCATCACTATCAACACGAAGAATGACTTAAATCAATGTCTGCTTAGTAGCCCTATTTCCATTAATGATAATTCACAGTTTCTCTATAGTGTTTGCTTCGGCACAACAGATTCTCTGGCTGCAGCTAATCTATTGGGAGAAAACGGCTATGTAAATTTTCTTGTAACCTTAATCGACGAATCAACAGGTGAGGTCTTGGGTGTTCTTGATGATATTACATTTACACCGGATAACCTAACCGAATATGATAATATCTCTTATGAGGTGAATACCTCCGGGATTGGAAATAGGACGGTCAGATTAAAACTAACGGTAGACAATAACTTTGATGCACTCTATTCATTGACCGACGCGATGAATGATCAGGATGTACTTGAAAAAAGGGCATCCAATATGGTAGATTATAACAATGGTATAGATTTAATCACCACATATGATATGTTTCAGAATTACCCGAATCCATTTAACCCCGCGACAACGATAAACTATCAGCTGCCGAAGACAGGATTTGTTACCATTAAGATCTATGATATCCTGGGTAAGGAAGTTGCAACCCTGGTAAATGAACAGAAGACCCAGGGAAGGTATTCAGTTAACTTTGATGCTTCCAGACTGGCAAGCGGCGTGTACATATACCAGCTAAGGGCTAATGATTATGTAAGTTCGAAGAAGATGCTGCTTTTGAAATAACGACAAATGTCGTTATAGTAAGTGATGGATCGATTTTAAGAGAAAAAGTGAGAGGCTGCCTCAAACGGGCAGCCTCTTTACGATTAACGATGGCAGAGAAAAAATACAATTCAGGCTTCGGTTACTTTTGCGAAGGTTCTTTTAATACCTTTATGATATTTAACTTTGGGGTACCCTATGATGAGGAAAATACCGCTTTTGCACCTGTTATTTATATGATATTTTTGCTTTAGCGAAGTGCCGCCGTGTTCGAGGAAAGGATGTATACTTCCTATCATACAGGTTCCAAGCCCCAGGGATTCTGCTGCAAGCATTGCATAACAGGCCGGGATATAAGGATCAGCGCGGTCTGAATAAGGAGAGCCATAAAAGTACAATGCAAGCGGGGCATTATACAGAAGCCAGTCCTCACCTTTTTTATTCCTTTCAACAACAAATTCAATCAGCGGTACAAGGAAGGATTTATACATTTCATAGTCAACGTGCGAAAGGAAAGGTTTCCAGAAAGGCAGTGTCCATTTTGAAAACATCCAGCGGATGCTCTCCAGGTATTTAATGAAATCATCTGAGAATGCCTTGACCTTTTCCTTACCCCTGAAGATCACAACTTCCACATCAGAAGGAGGAATACCCATCGGGGAGGTTACCGCAGCTTTCATTATCTGATCAATAATTTCCTGTTCAACCTGTTTATCCTTAAAGTCTCTTATACTTCTCCGTTTGAACAAAAGTGAATATAGCTGTTCGTAATTTGCTGCTGTTTTTGCTTCGGGGAGCGGAACGAAGTCGTCCATTGTAATTGTACGTCCTTCTACCTCGATACAATCTTCGGGACAAACGGCTGCACACTGGGCGCAGCCTACACAGCCGAAGACCGGGTTTTGGTCAATTGTGATTTTCCCGTTCTTCATCTGAAGTGTAAGGTCTTTGCAGACTACCGAGCACAGGCCGCAATCGCTGCACTGACTAAAATCAATCTTTACCTGAGCATTTTCACTGGTACGCGATGTTGTAATAGACATATTCTTTCCCCGGATATATTATTCCCGTTATTTAGTCATCTGAAGATATTTTATAAAAACCGAAGAAGCAACAACAATTTTGCGGCTGAGGGGAAAGGTTCAATTAATATATTTTTGGATTGGTGCTCTTTTCTATGAATACCTTTGCAACATCGTAGATCAGGGAGGGATTGTTTACAAGAGCAGTTGTGAATAATTTTTTCAGGGTTCTTTTCTCGTAAGGAACTTTTGAGAAGCTGCGGGCGATACTGTTAAATTTTTCATCTGAGAAATTATAAATTCCATTCTTTATCCGGTCAAAGATCTCATGTCTTTTTCCTAAACGTTTAGCCCATTCATCATCATACTTTAGAATATGATCCGGGTTTTTTGTTTTAACAGATACCGCAGCAATTTCTCCTGCTGAATTGCCCCCTCTCATTCCACTTGAAATACCTCCGCCGCTTAAGGGATTTACCTGCCTGGCGGCATCTCCTGCAAGCAGAATTCCCGGCGCAGAGATCTTAGGTAAGGTAATGCTGCAGGGTACTCCCCCCGCTATCGTAGTAAGTACAGGGGCTTCAGGGTAATGCTTGCACATAAAATCATTCAGAAAGGACTGTGCAGATTTCCTCTTTCCTATAAGTCCGCTTACCCCTAACCCGATATTAGCCTTACCGTCTCCCTTTGGGAATATCCAGAAATAGCCATTGGGCGCATATTCCTGACCAAAATAAAAGTAGAGTGCATCTTCTTTAACCGGAATATTTGCAGCTGTAATCTGTACGGCGCTTTCCATATCACGGAAATCTATGTGTGTTTTTAATCCTGCCCACCGCCCGACGCGCGATTCCACCCCGTCTGCTGCAATCACCACTTTTGCATTTACTTCTCTTTGTTCTCCATTAAACTCATATTTCACTCCGCTTACTTTACCATCAGTAAAGAGTAGGCCGTTAACATAAGCCCTGGTTAAAATTTCAGCGCCTGCGGCTGCGGCAGTTCTGGCCAGTTCATAGTCAAATATCCGGCGCTCAAGAACATAACCCGCATCACCGAAGTCAATTATTACTTCATTTCCATCAGGAGCATTGAAAGAAAATTTACTTATTACAGCAGCAATCCATTTGGGATCCGGCTGAATAAATTCTTCGAGTCCTGCCTTGCTGATTGCCTCTCCGCATCTAACCGGGTATCCCACATCGCGGTCCTTTTCAAGCATTAGTACGGAAACTCCCTGCTCAGCGGCCGTTCTTGCAGCGATGCTTCCCGCTGGTCCTGCCCCCACAACAACTACGTCGTAATTCTTATTCATATTTCATCAACTCCCGACATCTGTGCCGGCACCCCATCTTTTTTAAATTCAATAACCTCAATGGGGCAGCTCCAAACGCATTTTGCACAATTGGTGCATCGCGGATCAATTATACTTATCTCGGCCTCTTTTAATTCGATTGCGTCTTCGGGACAAACTCCCACGCAGCAGCCGCAAAAGTCGCATTTATTGGGTATAATATGAATTAAGAGCTTACCGTTTTTAGCCTGTCTGTACTTCATTATTAATATTTAATTTGATTGGATAGAAAATAAAAATAAATGGACTGAAAGAATATGTTCAAATAAGGAAAGAATTTTTCTGCAGTTTTCCGAAATACGTATTTTTTTCTCTATTAAAACAATAGAAATTTGTCTGATTAATTATTTAATCGAGGCAGGGGCACTAAAGCCGCATATATTGCGGCTTTTTTTTTCAATTCTCATATGGTACATCCTCCCCTTCCAGATCCTCTTTTATAAGCTGTTTTTCTCTTAACAGATCCCTGATCTCTTTCAGGAGGTCAATCCTTCTATCTTCATCAGCAAGTGACTGCATTGAATTGTTAAGGATAGTTATTTTATCCTCAACCTGCTTTAACTTAAATTTCTTTACTGCATCAGATGAATGCTTCTTCAATATTTTTTCGAAATCAACCGAGGGATTGATATCATCCCAGTTTTTACTGATCTGGTATTTTTCAAACGACAATTCTCTTGAATATGATTTTGCATCCTCGTCATTCAGCTTTTCAATCAAGGCTGCAGCAGTAAGGTCATCATCATGGAGAACAGCAGAATGAACAAGTTCGGCTAAATCCTTATGAATACTTATTTGAAACTCATCAGGTTTTATGTGCCTTAGTATAAAATCGCAGGTTTCCCTGTTTCCTTCAAGGAGCAGCTTTACCAGTTCCCGTTCAAGACTTACAGTTTCCAGGGTCAGCTTTACTTCTGATTTTAATACAGTATTTTCTTTCTGAACCGATTTCCTCTGCTGCCTGTTGTCTTCAACCGTTTTTTGCCTGTTTAATCCCGCTTTAATTTTATCATATTCGCTCTCTATGAGTTTTTCTCTCAGGTTAAACTTTTTGGCAATATTTTTAATCAGAATATTTACCTTTAATTCATCATTTATCAAGGCAAGAGGTCTTACAAGATCACGGATCGCTTCGGTTGTTTTTGCGGGATCTTCAAACATTCCCAGCGAAGCATAATAATCTGATTGATATTCAAGGAAATTTTTTGCCGACTTTATAAGTTCATCAAACTTCTCTTTGCCGTAATTGTTCACGTAAGAATCTGGATCTTCTCCCTGTGGGAGTGAAACAATTTTAATCTCAAAATCTTTTCTAAGCAGGATTTCAATACTTCTCATCGCGGCTTTTATTCCTGCCGCATCTGCATCAAAAAGAAGAACAACGTTTTTTGTATACCGTGATAAAAGCTGCACCTGGTCTTCTGTAAGCGCTGTACCCGAGACAGCCACAACATTTTTTATCCCGCTCTGGTAGAGGGAGATAAGATCCATATAACCTTCAACAAGGATAGCTTTATCAAGTCTTCTTATTTCGTCTTTGGCGTGCGACAATCCATAGAGGATTCTGCCCTTAACATATATAAGTGACTCTGGTGAATTAAGGTATTTTGCGGATCCTTCTTTTTTTTCAAGTATTCTGCCGGCAAATGCCACAACCCTGCCGTTTGGCGAAAAAATGGGAAAGATTATCCTTGAAGAAAATTTATCGTATAATCTGCCTTCCTTTGATTTTCCAATAAGTCCCAGGTCAAGTGCCTTATCGATATCTATTTTCTTTTCCTGCAGAAAGTGAAGGAGGTTATCCCACCCGTTAGGAGCATAACCCAGACCAAAAGCTCTCATCGTTGCAGGCTTTATCTTCCTGTTCTGGAAATAATTAAGTGCAATTTCGCCCTCATCTGAATTAAGCAGATTTTTTGAAAAGTATCTTGCGGTTTCAGTGTTGATATCGTAAAGGACTTCCTGTTCAGACTGACGTTCATCCGACTCCTGCTGTTCGGGTTCAAGTGGGATACCCAGCTCTTCAGCAAGTTCCTGTACCGCTTCAACAAACGAAATCTTCTCATATTCCATCAGGAACTTATAGACGTTACCGCCTGTATGGCAGCCAAAACAATGAAATATCTGCTTTTCTTCACTTACAGTAAAAGATGGGGTTTTTTCTGAATGGAAAGGACAAAGTCCAAGGAAGTTTTTCCCCCGCTTCCTTAGCTGCACATACCCTGAGATAACATCAACAATACTCGCCGCGGAACGTATTTCTTCTATTTTATTCTCGGAAATTCTCATAGTGACTTTTATGAACCGAAATCATTTATAATTAACTAAAATTCAATTTAAGGAATAAATACAAAATTCTCGCTTACAAAATAAGTTACTTTTATGCTGCCGATAAACACAGGGATAGATTTTAACACAATTATGCATTCAATGAGTACGGGGTATTTGTTATATTTGCTGATGTGACAGGCTTGAATTCGGAACTTTTTTTTAATAAAAAAGATCTAATATTATATCTAAACCGGTAAGAATATTTTAATGATTGAATCGATAAGTAAGGCAAAAAAATACTGCAATAGTCTCACCTCTTATTCACGTTATAAAACAAGAGTTGTAAATGTGGGGGATATACCGCTTGGAGGCGACTATCCTATAAGAATTCAGTCGATGACTATTACCGATTCGATGGACACAAAAGCCACCGTTGAACAGACGATTAGAATGGTTGAATCGGGATGCGATTATGTAAGGATTACAGCCCCGAGTAAACTTGAAGCACAGAATCTTCAGAATATTAAAAATGAATTGAGACAGAGGGGATATAAGGTGCCTCTGATTGCCGACATTCACTTTACGCCCAATGCCGCCGAAATTGCCGCAAGAATAGTCGAAAAGGTGAGGGTTAATCCGGGGAACTACGCCGACAGGAAAAAGTTCAATATTATAGAGTATACGGATACACAGTACCAGGAGGAACTCGATAGGATAAGACAGAAGTTTACTCCTCTTGTTAAGATATGCAAAGAATACGGTACTGCGATGAGGATCGGGACGAATCATGGTTCCCTTTCCGATAGAATTATGAGCAGATATGGCGATACTCCGCTGGGTATGGTTGAGTCAGCCCTGGAGTTTGTTAGGATATGTGAAGACCTTGATTACAGAGAGATTGTTCTTTCAATGAAAGCCAGCAATCCCCAGGTGATGGTGCAGGCATACCGTCTTCTTATAATAAAGATGGAAGAGGAAGGGATGAATTACCCTACTCACCTGGGAGTAACGGAAGCGGGTGGAGGTGAAGACGGAAGAATAAAATCTGCTCTCGGTATCGGAACTCTCCTTGAGGATGGAATTGGTGATACTGTGCGCGTTTCGCTCACTGAGGATCCTGAATTTGAAGCTCCTGTTGCTATTGAACTTGTTGAAAGGTACAGGGATCGTAAGAATCATAAGGAAATTGTTCCTGTTACAGATGTACCGGTAGACCCACTTCAATATATAAGGCGGCATACTTTTGAAGTGATGAACATCGGAGGATCGAATGTTCCTGTAGTTGCAGCCGATTATTCAAACCGAAGTATTTCAGAACCAGGAGTCCTGGCTGATATCGGGTACCGCTATAATGCTGAAACCGACAAATGGAATGTAAGCGACAGTGCCGCTGATTTATTGTTCACGGGAGATCAGAATCCACTCTTTGAACTCCCTTTGGGACTGAAGCAGGTAAAGAACTACGAATCCTGGAAAAACGACCGTAAGGGTTTCCCGCTGCTTACACCCGGCAGTTACTTAAATACAAAAGATCTTTCTGATTCCTTCAATTTAGTTCAGCTTGAATTAAAAGGACTTACAACAGAAATATTGAACAGACTTAAAGAAGATAAAACAGCAGTTCTTCTTTTAACAACTGACAATCTTCACGGAATGGCTGAACAAAGACGGGCTTTCTTTGAGCTGATGAATAACGGGGTCGAAAACCCCGTGATCATCAAAAGAACTTATGATAATATTGATATAGACCAGCTGCGGCTATTTACATCTACTGACATCGGGGGGCTGCTTATTGACGGGTTGGGAGACGGAGTATGGGTTACCTTAAAAGGTAAGTTAAAAGATGAAGAAAAAGAGTTTAATGATCACAACAAACTGGTAAGAAAATTTGTAAATATTCGAGAGTCGTATGAGACGGTTATTAACCGTACACTCTTTGGAATTCTGCAGGCTGCAAGGGTAAGGATATCGAAAACTGAATACATTGCCTGTCCATCCTGTGGAAGAACTCTTTTCGATCTGCAGATTACAACAGAGAAAATAAGAAAACGGACAGAACACCTGAAAGGTGTGAAAATAGCGGTGATGGGATGTATTGTTAATGGTCCCGGTGAAATGGCAGACGCTGATTATGGATATGTAGGATCGGGAGTTGGAAAGATTACCCTCTACCGTGCAAAGGATGTTGTGAAGAAAAATGTACCTGCTGAAAACGCTGTAGATGAGCTGATAGAGCTGATAAAGGAAGACGAAAACTGGATCGAACCAATAAATTAATCGGGGCACTGGCTCGATTGTTGATTATTAAGGATTGATCTGGTATATTTAGAGACTTGATATGGATAAACTAATTTTAGAAAAACTTAAATTTCTCGATCTTGTTAAAAATTCTGCTCCCAAAAAAACCATAAAAGCAGAGAAATTATAAAAATGCACTTCAAAATTTAGAAGTGCATTTTTTTTTGCTATGAAGTGCATTGAAATAATTAAATATCTGGAACAATGGGCTCCCAAAGAAACAGCCTGGGAAAGGGACAATGTAGGATTGCAGGTAGGATCCGGTGAAAGAGATATAAAAAATATTTTCCTCTGTCTGGATGTGACTCCCTCTGCGGTGGATGAAGCTGTACGGAAGTCGTGCAATCTGATGATTTCCCATCATCCCCTATTCTTTAATCCCCTCAAAAGAATTTCAACCGATGCAGATCCCCGGTCAAAGGTTATAGAGAAGCTTATCAAGAATGATATTACACTTTATTCAGCACATACAAACCTTGATTATACAAGGGACGGTGTAAGTTTCAGACTGGCAAAGCAGCTTGGACTTAAAGATATTGATTTCCTAATCCGGCTTAAAGCTAACCAGGTTAAACTTGCAGTTTTTATTCCTGAAGATTCTCTTGAAAAAGTATCCGATGCTATTTTTGATGCCGGCGGAGGCATGATAGGTGAATATTCAAACTGCAGCTTCAGAGTTCCCGGGAAAGGGACTTTCAAAGGTTCCGATAAAACTAATCCTGCATCCGGAACAAAGGAAGTTTTTGAGACGGTTAACGAAATAAGACTTGAAGTAATTGTCGATTCCTGGAAACTGAAAAATGTGCTTTCAGCAATGCTGAAGGTTCATCCTTACGAAGAACCCGCATACGATATATACCCTCTTAAGAATGAAAATATGAACCATGGAATTGGTGCGGCCGGCATGCTGGATAAACCAATGGATGCAGAAGAATTCCTTCTGTATGTAAGCGATAAGCTTAAGGTGAGAAACTTCAGGTACACTGGAGGAGGAAAGAAGAAAATAAAAAAAGCTGCTGTATGCGGCGGTTCCGGAAGCGAATATATAAAAGATGCGGTAAAAGCGGGAGCCGATGCTTTTATAACAGCGGATGTAAAATACCATACTTTTCAGGAAGCAGAAGACGATATTCTACTGATTGATGCGGGGCATTACGAGACTGAGATCTTTGCAATGGATGAGGTAAGGGAGAAACTTGAACCTCTTCTTAATAAGCAGATAAAAATTTTTAATTACAGTAAAACTACAAACCCGGTAAAATTTTTTATAAATAAAAAGGAGAATGTATAAATTGGTAAACAGACTAAAAACCCTGTATGAATTACAACAGATTGATGACCAGCTGGATGAGCTTGAAGAACTCCGGGGGGATTTACCAAATGCTGTTCAGGCATTGCGGGATAAAATAGACGGCATCAAAAACCAGGTGACGGAAAAGGAAACTAAACGAAAAGATTCGCTTGAAAAAAGAGACGAGAACGAAGAAGAAGCCGAGAAGCTGAAAGCGAATCAGAAAAAGTTTAAAGCACAGCTTTACCAGGTAAGGAATAACAAGGAATATGATGCTTTAACTAAAGAAATAGATCATACCGAAGAACAGATAACTAAATTCGAGGCAGAGAATGATGCATTGGCAGATCAGAGTAAGACACTTGCCGAGGATATCGAAGCTCTGACTCCTCAACTTGGTGAGCTTAACGAGGAATTAAAGGTTAAAGAAGCCGACCTCAAAGAGATCATTAAGGCGAATGAGAAAGAAGAAGCAAAACTGCGTGCACAGAGGAAAGAAATCGAGGCACAGACAAAGAAACCCGATTATTCAGCCTATATGCGTATAAGAAAAGCTAAAAAAGGGCAGGCAGTTTCAACTATAAAAAGGTCCGCCTGTTCCGGCTGCCATAATATAGTTCCGTCGCAAAGGCAGCTTGAAATAAGAAGAAATAATAAACTATTCTTCTGTGAATACTGCGGCAGAATATTGGTTTCACCTGAAATAGCTGAGCTTACTGAAGAATAATCTCAGGTTCGAAAAAAAATAGAAATATTTCCTTCTGTTTTTAAGGGAAATCTCCATTAAAGACCAGCCTACAGATCTTTTCTGCTGACTTATGGCGTTTAATTTATTATATTCGCCTCAGTTAAATATCAAATATCATTTCTTTTAGTTTATAAATTATAAGAGATTGAAAAGAGTTTAAAGAATAAAAATACAGTTCAGAACGGGCAATTGCTCTTCCGGTAACGGATGGGAGGAAAGTCCGAACTTCACAGAACAGAGTGCCGGGTAACACCCGGGAGTTGTATGGAGAAATCTTATAACTACGGAAAGTGCCACAGAAAATATACCGTCCCGGTTTTTATCGGGATAAGGGTGAAAAGGCAGGTTAAGAGCCTACCGCGGTAATGGCAACATTGCCGGTCCCGAAAGGGAGCCCGTTTTTACGGGTCATGGCAAACCCCACTCGAAGCAAGGTCAAATATGGAGATTAACCTATTAATAGTGCGTAGTTGTTCGCTTCGTTACCCGCCAAAACGGGTATGATCTCCGGGTAGACCGCTGGAGCACTGCAGCAATGCAGAGCCAAGACAAATAATTGCCGTCCCGTTCTCCGGGATTACAAAATTCGGCTTACAGTTCTGAGCAGTGTTTTGTTCTTTTAAAATTTTTATCTCTTAAAAGAGTATTATGCCAGAAAAACGCTGGAAAATAAGAGACGTCATCGATGACTATGTTACAAGGTCGTTGGCTGATTCGCTTAATATCTCAGAGGTATTAGCCAGGCTGCTTGTTTTGAGAGATATAAGAACTTTTACCCAGGCCAAAAATTTTTTCCGCCCCTCAATTGAATCCATTCACGATCCTTTCCTTATGGACGGAATGGAACCCGCTACTTACCGTGTTATCCAGGCTTTAACATGTAATGAGAAGATAACCGTTTACGGCGATTACGATGTTGACGGAACATGTTCCACTGCATTACTCTATCTTTTCCTTAAGGAGCTTGGGGCAAATGCTGAATATTACATCCCCAAAAGATTGACTGAAGGTTATGGTGTTTCTGCAGCCGGCGTTGAGTATATAAAAAGCCGCGGCACTTCTCTTATGATAGCAGTCGACTGCGGTATTACCGCCATCGAAGAAACAGACCTTGTAAATAAACTTGGTATGGATCTTATAATCTGCGATCATCATCAGCCGAAAGAACAAATACCCAATGCTTACGCTGTGCTTGATCCCTTAAAACCAGCATGCAACTATCCATTTAAATATTTATCGGGAGCCGGGATTGCATTTAAACTTGCACAGGGAGTATCCGAAAGGATCGGGAAGCGGGAACTGCCGATGCAGTACCTCGACCTTGTGGCTCTTGCTGCAGCAGCCGATATTGTACCCCTTGTTGATGAAAACCGGGCGCTGGTAAGCGAAGGTATAAAAATTATTAACGATAATCCCCGCCCCGGCGTGGAAGCGCTGATATCTAAAAGCAATATACATCCCGGGAATCTTAACACAGGGCAGATAGTTTTTACTCTCGCTCCAAGGATAAATGCGGTAGGCAGGCTTGGCGATGCCGAACGGGCCGTTGAGTTGATGATTACAAAGGATAAAGCTGAGGCGCTTAAACTTGCACAGGTGCTTGAGACAGAAAATTATGAAAGAAGAAAAATTGATGTTGATACATTTGACAGCGCACTCGATCTGGTTGAAAGTACAATCGATCTGAAAGAAGAATTATCAATAATACTTCATCAGGAAGCATGGCACCCAGGCGTAATAGGAATTGTAGCTTCAAGACTTGTTGAAAAATTTTACCGCCCCACCATAATGCTTACAACCGTTGATGGTGTTGCAAAAGGTTCCGCCAGGAGCATATCCAATTTCAATATTTATGAGGCTCTTAAAAAGTGCGAGGATCTGCTTATTCATTTCGGCGGTCACCAGGCGGCGGCTGGATTAGCGGTTGAGGTTGATAAAATAAACGAGTTCAAACTAAAATTTAACCAGATTGTGAGAGAAACTGTTACCGAGGCAGATCTTTTTCCAGAGGTTCATATTGACTCTAAGCTTAAATTTTCAGAAATAACACCTAAGTTTTTGAGAATTATTGACTTGTTTTCTCCTTTTGGTCCCGGCAATACGAGACCTGTGTTTTTGTCAGAGGAGGTTAGCACTGCCTCAGCTCCGAGAATTGTGGGAAATGATCACCTCCTTGTTACACTGAAGCAAAATGGCTGCGAAAGAGTATTTGATTGCATAGGATTTAATATGGGAAGTTATTGCGGTATAATTGGTAAGGATGGACAGGTATTCGATATCGTTTATTCTATTGATAGAACTGTGAGAGACGGAAGGATATTCCCTCAGTTTAAAATTAAAGATCTAAAAGTATTAGAAAATAAACAGGAGACATCTTAAATGTCAGGTCACTCGAAGTGGGCAACGATTAAAAGAAAAAAGGGGGCGCTGGATGCCAAGCGCGGAAAAATGTTCACCAAATTAATCAAAGAGCTTACAATTGCTGCAAGGGAAGGCGGAGGTGATCCGGCTGCAAATCCCCGACTGCGTTTAGCAGTGGATAATGCCAAGGCAGCTAATATGCCTCAGGATAATATTGAAAGAGCAATAAAAAAAGCTACCGGTGAACTTGAAGGCGTTACCTATCTTGAACTTACTTACGAAGGATACGGACCATCGGGTATTGCCATACTCGTTGAAGTAGCTACCGATAATAAAAACAGAATAGTTGCTGAGGTAAGACATAATTTCAGTAAATACGGCGGCAGTATGGGCGAGAACGGATCTGTTGCGTGGATGTTCGACAGGAAAGGAGTTATCACTCTTCCTAAGCAGGGGAAAACTGAAGACGATATTATGGAAATCATTCTTGATGCCGGAGCTGAAGATCTTCAGGCTGAAGAGGAATATTTTGAGATTCAGACTCCCCTCGAGAGCTTTGAACCTGTCCGTAAAGCACTGGCCGATAAAGATCTTTCAATAGAAAATGCTTCCCTTCAATGGATTGCCAAAAATACTATCCCCGTTTCCGGGGAAGAAGCAGAAAAAGTAATGAAGCTAATAGATGCAATGGAAGATAATGATGACGTTCAGAATGTATATTCCAATGCGGATATTGACGAAAGTTCAATAAACTAAAAATAAATGATTATTCTTGGAGTTGACCCCGGAACAAATTTAACAGGTTTCGGGGTAATTAATTACAATAAAAATATATTTAACCGCGTAACTCACGGACTAATCAAACTGCCTCCTTCCAAACCTTTATCCATTAAACTTGAAATAATTTATGATGAACTAGATAGGCTGATCAAGCTGTATAAACCGGATGAATTTGCTATCGAAACAGCCTTCTATGGAAAGAATGTGCAATCTGCAATGAAAATCGGCTATGCCAGGGGTGTCTCTATATTGGCCGCGGCTCATAATAAACTTCCTACCAGTGAGTATTCTCCCCGGGAAGTAAAGCAGTCGATTGTGGGCAACGGTGCTGCCTCGAAAGATCAGGTGGGGTTTATGATAAGAACCTTACTTGAGATAAAAACGGTGAAAATGAAATCTGATGAGAGTGACGCACTTGCAATCGCCCTCTGTCATGCTTTCAGATTAAAATCGGTTACGAAAAAGAGTAAAGACTGGAAATCCTTCGTTGAAGCATTTCCGGATAGAGTAATTAATGAATAATTTTTAATTATATATGATAGGTTTTTTAACAGGTAAAGTAATTTCACTAAAACCAACCAGGCTTTTACTGGATGTAAACGGGGTAGGCTATGCAGTTAATGTTTCTATAAATACTTTTGAAAATATCTCAGATAAAGAACTGGTTTCACTGTTTATTTATACGAACGTTAAAGAAGACTCGATCACTCTGTATGGTTTCTTCACTGAATCTGAAAAACAGATGTTTGAGCTCCTTATTTCTATTACCGGAATAGGTCCAAAATTAGCACAGAGTATTTTATCGGGCATACAGACAGATGATTTGAAAGATGCAATTATGCGGGGGGATGTTTCAAGAATAATAGCTGTTCCGGGCATTGGAAGAAAAACAGGTGAGAGGCTTGTACTTGAACTGAAGAATAAAGTTGACCAGGTATCTGAAGCCGGCATAAAAGAGATTCCGTTCAGCGTTAAAAATGAAGCAGCGGCAGCCCTTACAACATTGGGTTATAACTCTAAGGTGGCAGATAAGATAATAAGGGATATTCTTTCAGAAGACCCGGGCTTAACTCTCGAAGAACTAATAAAAAGATCCCTTTCCAACCTTAGTAAGTAGCATAATTCTGATTTATTAAATTGATATTTTATCAATAAAACTTATAAAAGATATTTAGAGCCATGAAAAAAAAAATATTCATATCCTGTAATTTATGAATCGGCGATTGAAGGCGGATATATTGCTTACGTTCCTTCCCTACAAGGATGCCAC
>CAWDAK010000016.1:0-195127 GCA_963800255.1 uncultured Ignavibacteria bacterium
TAAATTGATGTAGGAACTAATTGAGTGCATTTTAACCATTTTAGGTTCGTACCTGCTTTTATGAAAAAGTTGAGGCTTGTTAATTCTTCTTTATAATAGTCAACAATAGGTTCTGGATTGACGATGTGCCGCCTGATATTTTCAAATCCCGCATAAATGCTTTGCAGAAATACGCTGCCAGGGGGATAATTATAAAATAGAACTGCTTTATTATTGCTGGTTTGTATGCTTACTGAGAAACCTCTTGATCCCTACGGCAACTCAGTAGTAATTGAACTTAAAAGGGAAAAACACCCAGGGAAACTAGGAAAGATTATTTTCGCTAAACTCATTGAGTTCGTTCGTTATAGATCAGGCAAAATGCACCCAGTTATCCTCTTTAAAGTTTTGAAGGTTCCACCTAGTTTTCTTTTTCACAAATATAATTTAGTTTTGTTATAATTGATTTTAAAGTATCAATTACTTGAGAAACTAACCGAGCTAAAATTACCGTTTTTCTTAATCATAAGTCTATTCGAAAAAGCCTCTTGTACATCCTGATTATGTGAGATTACAAATATCTGCTTGAAGTCCTTGGAAATTTCCGATAAGGAGTTTATCAATTCCTCCCTTCTATCTTCATCCTGAGATCCAAAAACTTCGTCTAATGCAAGAAATCCCATATTCTTTCTACCGGCTAAAGCCGATATTCTTTTACTGATCGCAAGTCTGAGACACAAGCTGGCCAGGTCCTTCTCACCCCCGGAAAGAGTCTCTAGTTCTACATCCTTTTCATCCCGAATTACTTTGAAATTAAAATCTTCATTGATTCTAAGATTCAAATACCGTCCCTTAGTAATATTAGAAAATAATCTGGATGCCTCTGTAGAGATAGCCGGAAGTTCGCGGGATGTGATCTTAACTTTGAAGTTTCTCAAAAAGGTTAATAATTTTTCATATGTATTCTTTTCGCATTCAATAACTTCTATCTTTACCCTGAGTTTTTTGTCATTTTCCAATTCATTCAGCTTAATCTTTTTATTGGTGGAGACCTCAGAAGCTCTGCTTCTAATCTCAGTCAGTATTTCTTTGGCGGTATTTACAAGTTCTTCTTTTTTCTCCCGTTCCACCCTAATTTTATCATATTCACACCTATCAAATTTCAACCCTATAATATCCCTTTTTTTCAATTCTATATCTTCTGATATACCGTTCCTCTGCAGCTCACTCAGCTTTAATTCCTTAGTAATTTCCGGCGCTTTCTTCATCATTGTCTCAAGTACCATTATTTCATCATACGTTTTTTTAAGTTCTGTGCGCTCCTCCTGTTTAGTCTTAAGCAGCTCAGCATCAAAATCTACTTTTCCTAAAGCACTTAAATTATTCTTTTCTTTGCTCAAATTGAATTCATAATCCTTAAGCTCATCCTTTAGTTCAGTTATTCGATCACTAATAGATTCTTTTTCAGCAGAACTTTTTGCCAGATTATTTATTTGTTCCCTAAGATCCGATATATCTCTTTTTTTCTTGCTAATACTTTTCTCAGCCTCATCTTTTTGTTTATTTTTGGCATCGCGGGTTAAAGTTAACTTTTCAATGTCTGACATATAATTAAGTAATAATTTATCATACTGCTCGTCGAGCGGCCTTTCACATTCTGGACACGGAGAATCTTTTCCTAACCTTTGTATAATATTAACTCTTTCTTCCTTCTCAGTAATTAACTCCGAAACCACATTCAGCGTTCCAGCAATCTCCTCCCTTAAAGCAATATGACTGTCCAGGTCCTTTTCTGCAAATTCAAACTGAATGTTCTTTGATTTTATTTTGTCCTCAATCCCCTCAAATTCTTTTAGAGCAGCAAGTTTAGAATTCAAATCTGTATTTTTGGCACTTATCTGTCTCTCTAATTCCTTTATTGCTTTTTCTACTCCCAGCTTTTTTTCCAGCTGGCTCTTTAGTTCAAGCAGTTGATCCACTTCCTCATTTACCTTAGAATATTGTTTCTTTTTCCCTATTATTTCATCCAGATGCTTCTTTTTCTTTGCAAGCACTTCTAATTCTAATTTACTCTTTTCTATCTGTGCATTGATATTCTTTAAATTATTTTCATTCAGATCATTCTCCTTAACTAAAGCATCATATTCTTCTTTGGTTATCTCAAGCTGCTTTAATTGTTCCTTGATTTCCATGTATTCACAGTCAACCCTGTCAAAAACCTCTTTAGCGTGATTCATATTTCTCTCGATTTGATGCTCTTCCTTAATCAGACCAATTATTTCTTTTCTTACCTGCTGGGTCTTCTCAGTTGAGAGTAGTTCATCCTGTTTCCCTTTGAGTTGGGCCTTAATATCAGAAATTTGTAATTTTACTTTATCTTCAAGCTTATCAAGTTTTGATAATCCTAGCATTTTGCGAAGCTGAAACTGACGTTCATTCACAGGAAGCATTAAGAGTGACGTTACATCTTTTTGTTTTGAAAAAAAAGAATTCTCAAAATTCTTTGCGTCCATTTTCAGTATCCGGTTCACCGATTTATTTACTTCAGAGGCACCAGAAGCTATGAAATTATCTTCTTCGTATAATTCAGCTTTTGCCGACAGCGATTTCCCCCGATAATCTCTTGTAACCCTGTAGGATTTCCCCTTGTCTTCAAATTCTAAAGTGACTGAAAAATTATCTTTATCAGAGGCTAGGTCATTCTTACATAATTCTTTGTTGGAACTAAATTTTCCATAGAGCGCGAGATAAATTGCATCAAAAATAGTTGATTTGCCGGCGCCATTTTTACCAATAAAACCAGTCAATCCATCAGTAAATGAGATCTTTTCATCCTTATACTGTTTAAAATTATGCATTTTTAATTTCTTAATCTGCATTTGCCTCTTCCTCCTCAATTTCGTTTAGCAGATTTTGAGTCAGTTTAAATACTTTAATGTATTCCTCTTTCTCTTTAAAATTTTCCTTAAGGTCCTCATTCAACTGCTCATTCAGATTAAATGATTCACTATCATATTCAAATTTTTCATTGCTTCCTTTCACTGTCTTTGACATATTGAAATACAACGCACCCTTAAAAATTTCATTTAAATCAGTTTTCGATATTTCAAATACCTGTAGCGGACTTAGCTCCAGCAATTGAATGGTAAAAATCCCTCCTGCAATTATTATATCTTTTAACTTATCTCGAATTTCTTTTATTATATTATCCTTTTCTTTTGATGAACACTCGTTGACTTTAATTGTTTTATAAAAGCGGGTTGCTATAGAAACGAATTCTACTCGTGTCTTACTATCGATAACAACTTTGACTAAACCTTTATCATAACCCATCTCCCGGTCTGAGAACACTTCAGTTGAACCACTGTAAAAAACGTTGCCATATTTGCTCAGATGTTTAAACCTATGCCAATGACCAAGAGCTACATAATCAAATTCTTTTAATACAGGTATGGATTCGTTTGGGAAAACCCTTTCCCCGTATTCATTCATCAGAAACGATGGCATTGAAACATGCATTATCAAGATATTAGGTTTCGATCTATCTGAAACCTTTATCCGGGAAACTTCAGCTTGATATTTTGATTCAGAATTGATATGAGGCAATGCGTGAATTATGTATTTCTCTTTTTCAATCACCTCATACTTTTCATTAAAAAATATGTTGCACTCCGGAATTGCTGAATAAAGCTCGTGAATTGGCGTGGTAAAAACAGATTTAGGATAGTCGTGATTTCCCGCTATTAAATATAGGGGGATTCCCGCGGAAGTAATTCGTTGTATCTGCTTTATTGCATTTATTAGTGTCTTATTCTGTGGTGACGATCTGTGAAATATATCGCCGGAGTGAATAACAAAATCTGGTTTTTCCTCAAGTATATAATCAACAATCGAGGCAAATGAAGTATAGACGTCTTCCTCCCTTATATTGCTGCCGTTGCCGTCTAATAGATCCAGATCAGAAAAACCCAGATGGCTGTCAGAAAAATGAATGAACTTTATTCCCATTTATGAAATCCCTTAATAATATGATAATCCAAATATTCTTTAAGGTAAATCTAATTAAGATTAATATAATATAAGTATCAGATGATGATACAATTTAATTCTCCTCAATAATGCCTTTACCAAGGGAAATATTTCATTCAATCTGATAAATATTTCTCCAATTTATCATATTCTCTTCTATCATTTCGATTGTCCTAAAAATTAAAAAAGTCTATTAACTCTCTTTGAAGCCAATATTTCTTAGGTAGTTGTAGGTGGGTTCATTATGTTTCTCTTGTCTATTTCGTGGGGGAGCTGACTGAGGGTATATGTTGTTGCTGCTTTCGAAATATATGTTTTGCCGTTTCTTTCTTTGTATACTACGTCTCCGACTTTACCTCTTGGTTCCCCGAGTATTGATGGTTTTTTTTTCGCCACTATTTCATTCCCGTTTTTATTTTACATACAAATATGCTAATTTTGCACGAAATTTAACAGTTTCAGGGGTCCTTCATCCTTAATTAACCTGAATTCTTTCGGCTATCTGTCGGCTTTCTTTCGGCTATCTGTCGGCCTTTAACTACTGCATAACTACTACACACCTACCCCATAACTACAAGGCGATAAAGGAAATTAAAGGTTTTGCCGAAAATAAAACAATTACTATATTTGTAACCCGTTTAGCAAGCGAAATAGTGCTTGCAGGAAATGATGAATTTCAACCGGAGAGATGGCAGAGTGGTTGTTGAGTGAAGCGAAATCCCGCAGAATGCGGGAAAAAGGCGGTCTTAAAAACTGAACAATAAGTTCTTACAAAATACGGAGAGATGGCAGAGTGGTTGTTGAGTGAAGCGAAATTCCGCAGAATGCGGGAAAAAGGCGGTCTTGAAAACTGAACAATAAGTTCTTACAAAATACGGAGAGATGGCAGAGTGGTTGAATGCGGCGGTCTTGAAAACCGTTAAGGATGCAAGTCCTTCCGGGGTTCGAATCCCTGTCTCTCCGCTTGGTATATAAAACCTCGAAAACAAGACATTTCGAGGTTTTTCATTTTAAATACAGATCAAATCAGGCTTATTTTCATTTCACCCGGATCATTATTAGGCGGCTTCGGTACCGGGGGCAAAGACAGTTAGAAAATCATCCGCAAACTGCTCAAATGATCTCCTGTTACCACCTCTGCTCCCAACTTTTTGAATGATTCGGCCTTTTCTGCGTCACTCACGAAAACCTTTACATCCTCACCTGAACTAATAAGTTTCGGAACGAGCAATGAACCGGTGTTTCCTGCAGCACCGGTAACCAGAATTTTCATATGTCTTTTCATAATTACACCTCGTGATAAATTATATACGCTTATAATTACTTAACTGATTGAAAAGGATTATTAAACCTTACCTTTCGTATATTCTTCCAGGAAGTAAACTTCCGGCTGCGATACAACACCTGCTTTTCCCATAGTACTTTTCAGTTCGCCGCTGTTAACGAACTTCTTTGCATTTGCAATGTCATCCCATTCAAAAATCGCAAGCAGATGATACAGGTCAACCCGGGGTAAAAACTATAAACCTTTTTACCCGTTTTAGATGTCTAACTATTAGAACTAAGAAATTATTATAATGCTTTTTTATTCTGTTCTTCAACGGTGGTTGGATTTCAGGAAAGGAGTTAGTTTTTCATTAAACGGTTACCATATCTTAATTAATATTAAATAATTGGAAAACTAAACCTTAGGAGAAGAAAATGAATAATAAACTGAAGTCGGTTATCGGACATTATCTGATAGTATTTTTAATGATAATTATTCCTGCATCACTATCCTTCGCTCAGGAGAACAATCCCGGAATATCAAAAAGCAATCTGAAAATATTTGTTCAATACAAACTTGCTAAAGCCTCTTTGCTTAAAGATAATAACATAAATGTTGAGGTCGGCGATAATCAGATCAAACTTTCGGGAACTGTACCTACAATATATGATAAAGATCAGGCAGGACGTGTAGCTCATTCAGTAGCTGAAAATTATGCAATTGTGAACAACATACAGGTTAACAATGAGGCCATTGAGGATTCAACTTTGACAAAAGAAGTGTTGAATAAGATTCGGTCAAATATTTTCTATGGTGTTTTTGACTGGCTTACTGTTAACTCTGACAACGGAGTTGTGACCCTTGGAGGATGGGTCCAACTGCCCTGGCTTAAAAATCAGTTTGAATCTGAAGTGGAGAAGGTCCCTGGTGTTAAAAACGTTATTAATAAAATACAATTTACATTCGGACCGGGCGAACTGGGCTACAGTGCTGCACGATTAATATATAACGACCCTATGTTTTGGGGCCAGCAGTACTCTTCAAATCCGCCTATACATATCATTGTCAATAATGGTTCAATATCTTTATTCGGCGACGTAAATTCTGAAGTTCAAAAAGACTGGGCGGACAATATTATTAGTTTCCGGACTGATGCAATAACTGTGAATAATGATTTGAGCGTAGCTGAATAATTATAATTTATAACTTAAGAAATGAGTACCGGATGTTAAGAGGCTGTATAATGTAATCAGCCTCTTTGTTATTTCAGTTATCGGATCAAGAATCATCTTCCTTGCCCCGGTTAAAGCGCCTGCCTGAAGCAATGCGGCGGCCTTGAAATCCATTCAGGGATGCAAGTCCTTCCGGCATTCGCATTCCTATTCTGATGGCTACACACCTGAATATTACATAAATATTGGTTTACGTGAAGGGAATCTCGTTATGGTGAATCTGGTGTGACTGTTTAATGTCTGCGAAGGCTCAAACAACTTCCCAAATGTGTTTAACTTTTTTACCCCATATTGTACCGGAAGAGGACTAGATGGTTCAATGTATATTAACTCCAGGGTGGGACTGGTTATCTTAAACCCTGCAAGTATTCAGGATGACCCCGTGCCTCCTCAGACGGTTCTAAGTAATTTATCATTAGTCAACCGACCGGGGGATAATCTTAATTATGAGGGATCTATTCCGGAAACTAAAGAAATAACTAAAAACAAAACATTTCGGAGTTTCCCCTTCGCAATATTCCCGTAATTTCCATCAATCCTAACTTTGAATCGCGGGATCGCTCCGGATCTCCGAGTAATCCCTACCGCAGGGAGCAAGATTTTTCCCAAAAGACAATTCTGTAAGTTTTAGCTACAAATCTGGTAGAAAAGCCACTCAAAAAGCCTTACCTAGAAACGTAAAATAATCCCGGGACAAAATACGATGATCCATTATAAGAAGATGATCCTGGTCAGGAGCCAGAAGTAATCAGGTGGAGTGATGATCCGCCTGAAATATAATGTTAATAAATCATTTTTTTCGTCGTTTGGCGACTTATGCGACATCGTTAATAGTTTTTGGCACATAGCTGCTATGTAATTAACAATTTTATTCTTCTTATTACTTCCATTGAAATGTAGGAGGTTATGATGAATATTTTTACTAAAATCAGTAAGATTTTTATACTTTATTTCTTGCTGTGCAATATTTCTCTTTTTTCCCAACAGCAGGATTACCCAAGGAATCATCCCCAGGTTCCCGAATATTTTATACCTAAAAACCATAATTCCAATATCAAGTCATTGCCTCAGAAATCTTTTTACCAATCAAGGAATGACTGGCAGTATATTATCGATACGACCTGGGGACCCGGAGTTCCTACGGTGGAAAAATTAGCTATTTATAATACATACGCTCAGAAGATACACGATGAGTTTGACGGCTTTCTGTCTCTTGGGTTAGACTTTGATTCACTTTATTATCATTATCTGCCTGAAATAACTGACTCGACCAGTGCGGGAGCATTTGCTGCGATAATGGCTCATTTTGCCTACGATTTGAAAGATTATCACACCTATGTATTAAATAATAACATCTTAAATACTACGCTTAATCCAGGAATCCCAATTATCATTCTGGGCAGTTTTACAACTGTAGAACACTTTGGTGCGGTAACCACAGTATTGCCGGATAGCACCACACTGGTTTTAAGGGTTGTACCAGATCATCCTCTTAATCTTGAACCTGGTGATATTATTCTTGGCTATGAAGGAATTCCCTGGAGAAATCTTGTGCAGGAATTACTAGATGCCGGCCTTCCGCTGTTAAATTTCACAGGCGGATGCAATTCAGCCAATGACTATTTAAATCTTTCCTGTGCAGGAATGAACTGGCATTTGTTCAGTACCATTGATATTCTAAAACATTCCAGAGGGGACACAGTCCACCTGTCGGTAGCACCTTTGTTAAATCTTAATGCCCCTCCTATGGTTAATAATGAACAACTGCCTGTGGGAAATATCCCTTTCCCGGATGTATTGTCGAATGAGTGCGTGACCTATGGAATTCTGGATAATACAAATATCGGGTATATCTATCTTGCCCAGGAGTATCCGGAGTCAACAGCCGATGTACAATTTAATGCGGCTATTAATAGTTTAAAAGACACAGATGCTCTTATTATAGATATGAGGTTAAACTTTGGCGGATGGGCTTTGTTTAAGAATGCATTCAAAATTCTTTTTAATGATTCCTATATAACTATTGAAGACGCTTACAGGTGTAGTCCCAATACTTTTGAACTTTGCCCTTCAGCAGATTATCCCCTTTTTGAAATACAAGGATTGGCACCCGCCTTATACGATAGGCCGATTGCAGTATTGCTTGGTCCTACCTGCGTTAGTATGGGAGATGTAACAGCACAGCGTTTTAGATATCATCCCATGGTTAAATTCTTTGGTAAAAGTTCTGATGCCTCCCTAGGAGATAATGTTTATCTCAATGGTTTTCCCGAATGGACCTTAAAATATTCAATAAGCGACATGTTTCATACAAATGAACCTGAGATTTATCTGAATCGGAGAGAATTTCCTATAGACTTCCCGGTATGGCATAACCCGGATGATGTGTCATCGGGTAAAGATGCAGTTGTCGATGAAGCAATAGACTGGCTGAACAATTGGGTATACCCTCATAATATTGCTCTAGATAAAAGTTATTATGCTCCGGGAACCGACTCAATTGAATTATCCTCTGTAATCGAAAATCCAAATTCGCACCAGTTAACAGCAAAGGGTTATGTGCATAATCTTGATGATGTTTTAGTTGACTCAGTAAGTTTAACTCGGCAAATAGCCTATTCAAGCGGCGAAAACTGGAACGGCACCTTAATATCCCCATCCGTTGGAGATATCTTCAAAGTATCGGTTACTGTTTTCGATGAGACGGATTCAAGTTCATTTACACTTCCAAATGCAGCAAGATTTGCTACTTCAGGACCTGTTGTACTTGATAGTATCTACCAGGTGAAAGTTACTTATCACTCATACGGCTTAAAAGCATATGTAAGAAATACAGACACGAGCCATACCATTACAAATGCTCAAATAAAATATGTTTGTAATGATCCGTGGTTAATCTCATTTCAAAATCAAACACAGAATCTGCCCGACCTTCCGCCCGGAGTAACAGTTAGTGCCCCCAGCTTCGCAACAATATTTTACGATACTCTTCAGTTCCCGGGGTACTTCAATATAAAGGTTGAAATAACAAAAAATAATTGGGTATTCTGGTCAGACTCCACAAATCTGTTAGTACCGGTTAGAGACGAAATGAATACCCTGCCTGTAATATTTAACCTTGATCAGAATTTTCCGAATCCATTCAACCCGGCAACGACCATCAGATACTCTATACCTAAATCATCGAAGGTTCAGATAAAAGTATTTGATGTGCTGGGAAATGAGATCGGTACTTTAATTAACAAAGAAAAACCTGCCGGAACTTATGAGTTAACCTGGGATGCGGCGAACCTGCCGAGCGGAGTTTATTTCTATCAGCTGCGAGCAGGAGATTTCGTTCAGACGAAAAAGATGATTTTGCTAAGATAGAAGGTGGCGTTTTTTATCCTTCGTACTCGTGGTACCCGGTTATTGTTAGGTAGTAGCCGTCAGGGTCTCTTAGTGAAAATTCTTTGCGCAGTGAGTTCTGGTTCAGGTGCACGTCTTCTTCTATGAAAGGGCCGCGGCTATCCGGCGATTTTTGTCCGCAGATCTTTCCGGCGTTTTCCCGTATGGTTTCCATATTGTCCGCCCTGAAGTAGAGTATCAGCCCGCTGCCGTTGTTTTTGCCTTCTTTCGCCATTGTTGGGTGGCCGTGCGCTCCCCATTGGTGGAGACAGATTATTACTTCGTCGTTTTCCGCAACCAGTATGTCGAATTCTTTCCCCCCATGCCTGCTTCTGCATCCGAACAGCTTCTGGTACCACTCTGAACTGGCTTCTACGTCTTTTACTGCAATTATCGGGTCTGATTTTATCATCTTATTTTTTTCCTGTTCGTGTTTTTCTTTCCGCTGTATATCCGCATCTGCGTTTCTCTGCCTGCAGGGGATTGTAATTAAAATAGGTATGTATTTCATTTGTTAGTGTGCCTTGCTTTCGGTGCAGCGCACCGGTACGTTCGTAGACCCGCGTATCCAAACACACCCCCCCTCACCATTCCGCACACCCCCCATATCCTCCTAAGCCGATTCCATTTAATTTGGGTAATATTAAAAAATGTAATAGATAAAACGCAACTTTTTTACTCATCCCCGATTATACTATTATAAAAAAGAAAACATTGTTTTGAATGAAGAGAATCTACTAAAGAAAATCGAAAATGATCCTCAAAAGTCCGGAGAAATTTATGAGGCATTTTATAAGAATATTTTCGAGTAAAATATATAGAAAACCAAATCACAATATTATCACAAAATAAAGCGGCAGTGTCTCCTCCTCCGGATAGGGTTTTCGGGAAAGCGATGCACTGATTATATCGTTATCATTTGAGCAGGATGAATTTCTTTGTTATGGTTTGGGCTGCTCCTGACCTGTTTTCGAATGTTATTCTGTACAGATAAACGCCGCTGGCAAGACTGCCGGCATCGAACTGCACGCTGTGCTGGCCCGCTATTTCCTGTTTGTTTACGAGTGAGGCTGTTTCCCTTCCGAGCATATCGTAGACGACGAGCTTAACGTGCGCGGGTTCGGGGAGCTCATACCTGATGGTTGTAACGGGATTGAACGGGTTCGGGTAGTTCTGGAAGAGCTTATATTTATCGGGTGTAAGCAGCGGGTGAGGCTCTTCTACGGAGACGAAGGTTCCGTTGGTAATGGACTCTACATAGCTGTTGAAGTAGTCGGTGGCGCTCTGCGTGTTCTGCTTAAGCGCGGTAACGCTTGAGAGGTTATCTTCTCCCATACCGGCTGCCAGGGCTAGAACGACTTCCACGGTATCGTGCAGGTTCATCCGGAAGGGACCGTTCATCAGCCAGAATCTTCTGTCGCCGGGTGGATCATTTACTCCGTCGATATCCCCGGTTCCGGCAACGGGGTCACCGGAGAGCATATAGGTTCCGAATCCCTGGAAATCGGGACCGGTCTGCTGGACGGGATAGGGAGGCTCGGGGTAATAACCGCCCATAAGGTTATAAAATTCAAGCGCGCCCTGGTAATCGAAGGATGGATCCGACCAGGATCCACCGGCTCTGTGTATGGCCGCAATGTTTAACGGTCTCTGCTGCACGTATTTGAGTCCTTTCGTCCACCTGAAGTTAAAGATCGCGCTGTCGGCGCTGTTCCCGCTGCGTTTTGCCGCCCCCTGGAGGAAGGCGTAACCGCCGGCAGGAGGAGTAAGGCCGAATTGTGAGTATTCTGAATCTTCGTTATCTGAATTGTAGACGTAGCCGAGGTTCAGCAGCGTGTCGGTTCCGGCAAAATCATCTTCATGATTTCCAACGTATGAAGCAACCCACTGACAGATGTACATACTATCGATGTATGCGCCGGGACCTGAAGACCAGGTACCCTCGTATATTATGTCAACTTTCTTAAAGATTACGCTGCTGATGCTGTCAGGCTGAGCGTAAGCCCAGTAGGTTTCCTGCAGGTAAAGTCCGATCCGTTCTGATCCGTAGATCGGAGGCCGTTCATCATCGTAGTTGATCCAGATGGTCTGCAGCGCACCGGGAATACCCGGGATATCAACAGTGGCGTCGTATGTGCCGTCACCGTTTACATCATAGAAAGGGGCGCCATCGCTGCCCGGCCAAAACGTCCAGTCGGTTTGATACTGGTCTCTTAATGTTTGAATATCCTGGGGCGTTACATCCGCCGAATCTTTCATAAAAAAGTTGGCGGCGTCGAGGGTGAGATCTGCGGTGGCGTAATCTGTTCTTACTCTGTACAGACGGTAAGTAAAGCGTGTCCCCGAGATATAATTATTTCCGTTCACTCTAACCAGCTGCGAGTCGGCGTCGTGAACCAGTCCCGCCCAGTTAATGCCTTCGGAGTGTACAAAGCCTACGGGGAAGCCGTTGGGATAGCTTCCATTGTAATAACCGCTAACCGGCCATTCGTGATACCCGTTATCCGCTACCCACGAAGTTATCTTTCCAACATCGATGATGCTTTGTGAGGGCCCTTGTGCAAGACTGTTTGTATTTGTGAAAAGGAGTAAGAGAAGAAGAACGAACAGGAACGGTAAACTGTTTTTCATAATTAACCTCCCGCAATTAAGTACCCGAATTTTAAAACCCTTGCTGAATAGTAAAAGGGTAAATGTTATGACTAATAGTACAAAATAAGGGGAATTAAAGCAAGAAAAAAGTAAAAGGCGCACCATCGCCGCCCCACCGCTTTGCGCTTTGCATCCGGCACCTCGCACCAACGTCTTCCGTATTTCCTCGTTATTGCGCTTTTATTCGGTGCATCGCCCGATATGTTACGAACCTGTCTAATTGCCCTTTGCATCCGGTGCATCGCACCGCAACATTCGTAGACCCGCGTATCCGAAAACACCAACCCCTCACCACCCCGTACATCCCCCACACCCTCCTTATGCATCCGGCAACTCCCACCAACCTCTTATGTATCTTCCCAATTGCTCTTTGCATCCGCCACCTCGCCCGATATGTCACGAACCTGCCATATTGCGCCTTGCCTTCGGTGCATCGCACCGCAACGTTCGTAGACCCGCGTATCCAAAAACACCAACCCCCACCAATCTATAAATTTCTGTCGTTTTTCCGCATCATAATCTCAGTAGTCCCTATTTCAGTATGAACCCCGGTGCACGCGAATAATTGGGGTTGTTTATTTTATTTAATTCTTATATGTTGAAATCACGAAATATAGGGAAAGGGTTATTTAATGCGGGAGCCGTTTAAACCATCGAAATCATTTTTTCAGTTATTCTTCCTGTTAATTGTAATTACCGCCGCCGGCTGCAGCGATAAGGTCGTGTCTCCGCCTCCGGAGAAGGTCTTCGGTGTGCAGGGTACTGTGCTGGATACTGCCGGAAACCCGGTTAGCGGGGCAAAGTTTTACTGCTTGTTCGATTACGGGTATATACCGGATTCTACGGGTGGACCCTCGTTCCCTGATAGTCCGCTGAGAGATAGTGTCTTCAGTAATGAGCTTTTTCAGAATTTCCCTAACCCGCTTTCCAAAGATACTTACCTCAGGTTCTCCCTCCACCAGAAAAGCGCCGTGGATTTGAGGCTTATATCAAAGCTTGACGGCAGTGTGGTGTATGAGCTTCAGGATACTTTGGAGTATGGTCTTTACCAGCGGTACCTCGCCATTGGCAGCAGCCCCCGGGTGAAGAACGGCATTTACCGCTATGTGCTTGGTATTACTCCCATCGGAGGGACGCCCATTCAATTTGAGAAGGAGATGCTGATATTGAATTACAGCAATGCGCCTAATTTTGTTTCCACAAGCTCCGGGTACTATTTGTTCAATTATAATGATGCTTTTGTCGGCGACACGGTGAGTGATTGCTACTCTTTTGAACCCGGGAGTATTTATAAACATATTATTACTCCCATCGTTTATATGCGGGTTTCTAAGGAAGGGTATATAACGCAATGGCTTGGTTTTAATTTGTTCGAGGGGGTGCTTTTTAACCAGGATATTATTCTCCGGAAGGAGGAAAATTTATGAGGACCGCAGCTTTCCTAATCGTGCTCTTTGTTATTCTTTGCGGTGAAGCTTTCCCGCAGGGCGCCTGGCAGTGGATTACTCCTTATCCTTCTCCGTATCTGCCTTCTCATTCTGATCTTAACGGGGGGACGGTTTATTACAAATCGGGCAGATCGTTTTATAAGTCTTCTGACGGCGGACTTACTTTCAGCCATCCGGTTTCTTTCGCTGCTCCTGGCAATGGGCAGCCTCTTGCTTCGGGAAGTAAGATATCTTTTGCGGATTCTCTTATCGGCTTTATTACTGATGATTATGTTTATAGGACTCTTGACGGCGGAAAGACATGGACAAACTATATTCAGACTTACGGATACCATATGGTTGAGTTTGCAGAGGGCGGAACGGGCTGGCTGCTGGGATCGGCTTTTAGAAAGTCTACTGATTATGGAGTGACCTGGAACTATCTGAATTCCAACTTATTCGGTATTCCCGGCCCTGCGTATAATATTTTTGCCCTGGATGAGCATCGGTTGTGGGTGTGCAAGTCGTTTAATTATGATAACGGCGGATCTGTCTGCTATAGTTCTGACGGCGGCTATACGTGGAGTGTTCAGAGTCCTGTATCTTCTGATTCTCTTAATCACGTCTTCTTCGTTGATGTGCGCGTGAATGAAACAGGGATCGGTTTTGCGGTGGGCTATGTTCAGAATGCGGTGGATTATTCTTCTAAACCCCTGGTTTTGCGTACTACTGACTTCGGAAGTGACTGGCAGGTGGTTCCCTCTGATAGTTCTGTCTTTCCCCGGTTTATTGTTTCAAAGAATGACCGTGAATGGGTACTTGTTGGCACTAATGAATATAATTCAATTACTTCGCTTATGAGAACTGATGACTCCGGTTTGACCTGGGAATATAAAACGAATATTTTCGGGGCCACCGTCTGGGAAATGGTTTCTACTGCTGAGTATGTTTCTTCTGAGGACCTCCTCCTGGTGAGCGGTACTCACGGTATTTATCGTTCTTATGATTTTGGGGATTCTTTCACCAGGGTTTCGGGTAAGAATGATATAAGTTTTAACGGCTTTGCGATTGACAGACAGGCAGCTTCGCTTGAAAATCAGCTGGCTGTGGTGATCTCAACTGGCGACAGCCTGATTTTTAGTGAAGACGGCGGCAGGAACTGGGAAAAGCAGTTTTTCCCGGATCAGGGGACGTTCACAGGCGAGGTTGCGGTTTCGGAGAGGACTATATTTGCCGTAAGCAATGCGACTAACCTTATAAAATCAACGGATCACGGTGCTTCGTGGCAAGTTATTTTCAGCGGATTTGGAGGTATAAGGAATCTGGAAGCTCTTTCTTCTTCAGATGTTGCCTTCGTTTCCTGGGACGGTCGTAACATAGTTTTATTTTATACGCTTAACGGAGGTGAAAACTGGTATACAACGCCCTATTTCAACTGGTTTGAAAACGATATGGATATGTTTTCACCCGGCAAGGTGTATGCCTGCGGGCGTTACGCAGTTTCAGCCGGGTCGCAGGGGTATATTTATTCTACGGATAATTACGGGCGCGACTGGCGTATTTTTGATACTGAAGATGAGGTGTTAAAAATCAAATCGCTCGATCCTTCTACGGCTTTTGCTGTTTCAGCTCATAATCAATACCGTACAACTAATGCCGGTAAAACGTGGGTGAAGAGGCTGCATACTTCAGGCTACTATTCAAACTTTTCTTTCAGGGATTCATTGAATGGAATTTTGAATATAGATTACGATTTACATGAAACAACTGACGGGGGACGAAACTGGCGGCGTATAGGTGATAAACTGCCCGGTATAGGTAACTGGCCTTATATGGAATATAATAAAGCGGGCGACTTACTTATTGCCGGCGGCAGCGGAGTGGGCATACTTGAGAATGAAAATTATAATCCCGGCGAAAAGTTTGAAAATCCTCATCCCCAAAAACCCGTCGATTATACATTGTATCAGAATTATCCCAATCCCTTCAACCCCACAACTTCCATAAAGTATGAAATACAGAATGGCGGACTGGTGCAGCTGAAGGTATATGATATACTCGGCAGGGAGGTAGTCACGCTCGTTAATGCCTACCAGCCCTCAGGAAATCATACGGTGGAATTCGATGGTCATAATTTGTCAAGCGGAATTTATTTCTATCAGCTTAAATCAGGCAGCTTTTCTTCAACCAGAAAATTTATCCTGATGAAATAAAAAAAGAACCCGGTACCGCACCCATCGCTTTACGTATTTCCTCGTTATTGCGCCTTGCATCCGATGCCTCGCACCAACACGTTCGTAACATCTTCGTGTAATCATTCCAACTCTCCTTGCCGCATTGTATTATGTATCTTCCTAATTGCTTTTTGCATCCGGCCACCTCGCCCGATATGTCACGAACCTGCCATATTGCCCCTTGCCTTCGGTGCATCGCACCGCAACGTTCGTAGACCTGCGTATCCAAAAACACCAACCCCCCACCACCCCGCACATCCCCCACACCCTCCCTATTGCACCTTGCATCCGTTGCAACTCACCAACGTCTTATGCTTCTTCCTAAAACATCCCCCCACACCTTCCTTATTGCCCCTTGCATCCGGCCCCTCACACCATCGTCTTCTGTATTTCCTTGCTATTGCCCTTTGCCTTCGGTGCATCGCACCGCAACGTTCGTAGACCTGCGTATCCGAAAACACCAACCCCACCAACCTCCCTCCACACCTCTCCAACCTCCCCCCACACCCCTCACCACCCCCAGAATAATATTAAAGCTATGCCGCAATCAGCCATTATTATTGGCGCAAATGCCTCTTTCCCTGTTCATTATTTTCTGCTAGATTACAAATGTTTAATTAAAACAATATAAATCAACAATTCAGCAGCGAGGCGCGATATGAGAAAAATAATCGTTTCATCATTTATTACATTGGATGGCGTGATGCAGGCTCCGGGAGGCCCTGAAGAGGACGAATCCGGAAATTTCAGGTACGGCGGTTGGTCTGCACCTTATGGCGACGATGTTGCCGCTGAACTTATGAATAAGCAGATGATACCTGCTGACCTCCTTTTAGGCAGAAAAACATTTGAAATTTTTGCCTCTTACTGGCCTGAGCATGCAGCGGTCTGGCCGGGAATCAATGATGTTACTAAATATGTTCTGTCTACAACCATGAAAAAGTCAGATTGGAAGAACTCGGTTTTTCTCAGCAGCCTGGAAGATATTAAAAAGCTCAAAAATCAGTCTGCCGGCAGTAACGACTCTAGAGAGTTCCAACATTGTGGTTTGGGGAAGCAGTGAGCTTATTCAATTACTGCTTAAAAATGATCTGGTGGACGAACTCTGGCTTAAAATTTATCCCTTAACCCTTGGTGAAGGAAAAAAGTTATTTATTGATGGTGCAATCGCGGCAGCGTTTACATTAATTGAAAGTTCTGTTACGTCTGATGGAGTTATTTTTGCCAATTACAAGAGAGCCGGGGATGTAACAACAGGCACCGTTGGAGCTTAAGACAATTTTCCAGTTATCGTTTTTCCGCATCCTAACTTTTGGCAAGTATCATTCCCCAAACGAGCAGGCAAATGATAACTGCATGGTAGATAATCGCAGCTTTCGAAATCAATCACTTATCTTTTTCATCGTCCGCCTTCACTATTAAATAAAGCAGTTGAGTGGAATCCTGATATAATCCGTTGTCATTAAATAATAGTTAACTATTGACTATTAATATTTTATATACGAAGTTGTCTAAAAATAGTTGAGTTTGATTCCGGATAAGGTCCTGGGCCTACGACCGTGTTCAGGAAGGTATGTTGAAACAAAAAGGATGATATTTTTAAAATAGCATTTACAATATAAATTGAGGTGCAGTAATGAAAAATCACAATCCTTTCCGGAGTTTGTTTGCATTTTGCCTGGCCTGTTTTTCTCTGCTTATAATTATCGGCTGTTCAGGCGAGGGTAAAGACAATAATTATTCGGAAGAATTAAAAGTAAAGGATGAGGCACAGCCCCAGGAAAAGCAGTCGGGCTTTGATATTTCAAAAATCAATATTTGTGAATTGGTTCCCGACGAATTAGTTGCAAAGACTCTGGGAGCAAAAACAATTAAACCGGCTGTTAGCAGTGATTACGGCGTTACTAAAGGATGCACTTATGTAATTGATCCCGCTGGTCCTGATAACATCGAAAATTGTATAGTCTGGACTAACCCCCCTTCAACGTTTACAAGCACGGAAGATGAATTGGAAACTGCAAAAGGACTTGGACAGGAGGCATCGGCTGAAAATCTTGAAGGACTGGGTGATGAAGCTTTTGTAGTGCACAATAAAACCGAACAGCAGTCAGTAATTTTTGTTCTGCTTAAGGGTAAAATGAGTTTACAGGTTGGTGCGGATCATTTTGAAGATGCAAAAAAGCTGACGGAACTTATTTTATCTGAGCTTAAGAATATTCAATAATAGTGGAATGATAGGTTTTCCGGGGTATGGAGGGTGGATACCTGTAACTACTGATATATCGGTGCGCTGCACCTAAGAGCAAAAATCCACGAATATTGCAGAGCGCTGCACCTAAGAGCAAAAATCCTCGAATGTTGCGGTGCGCGTACCTAAAGCAAGAATCCACGAGTATTGCAGAGCGCCGCACCGGGCAGACTCATTGCCGTACTGCTTCTGCCTTCTGAATTAGAAGTTCTTTATCGTAACCGGTTATTTTGTCGAACAATTTGCCGTCTTTATAAAAGCTTACAACGGGGATCATGTCTTTGGATATGCCGAACTCATCACCGATCATTTTGTCTTCTTCGATATCGACTAAAACTGTCTTTATACCGGCCGGTGAAGGCAGCAGGCTTGGATAGTATTTCCTGCATTGGGTGCAGGTATCTGCACTCCATAAAACAATCACCGGTTTTTCGGCTTCTTTAAGGAATGTATTCAGGTCGTAATCACCCAAAAGCCTGAGGGAGTAAGGCGACATTTGGTCATACGCCGCTTTTGATACACTTATGTCAAACGGTTCACCGGTTCTTTTGATTGTAAGTTTAATACTGCCTGATTCTTCTGAGTCAATTTTATTAAGAACTTCCTGCAGACTTAAGCCGGCTATATCTTCACCGTTTACCCTCAGGATTTTATCGCCTGCATAAAATTTTTGCATTCTGCTGCTTACGCGGTGACCTACTTTGTCAATGCTTTTAATATATATGCCATCGGGAAGCGCCATTAGCTTCATTCCTACCAGGGCCGATTTCCTGTTTGCTTTAAGGTTTTCTTCCACTCGTTTAATATCTGCTTCAACATTTTCTTTATCGGGTGCATCCGGGTAAAGCTCAAGGTATTTTTTAAATTCCTTTACCGAGTTTGTTAAATTCCCCTCCAGCATTAAAAGGGTTCTGCCCAGGTAATAATGCACATCGGCAAATTCCGGAGCCGCTTTATTTACTTCTTTGAACAGTCTTAATGCATTATCAATGTCGGCTGGTACTTTTGCCGAATCTACATCGTTTATTCCTTCAAGCAGCAGGTCTTTAACATTGTCAGGGATTTCCTGCTGTGCATTGAGCGGTATAGCCGCAGCGAATTCCAATACAAAAAGCAGAACAATAACCAGACAACTATTTTTGTGGTTTCTCGAGATCATAAGTACTCCGGATATTTTCTAAATTTTCTAAACTGGTTTTACTTTTATTTAATTCCGCATCAACACTGTTGCCTTCTTCAACTGATTCATTTAGCGCTGCAAGGGCTTCTTTTAACAGCTGATCGCCGTCGTTTTCAGGCGGGTTTAATTTCAGTTCTTCCACTGCCTGTTTCTTTTCTTCTATAACTTTTTTAATGCTCGTCTCTTTTTCTTTTAACAACTCCACATTAACTTTAATACTGTCAGCCTTGTATTTTACGGCCTGGTAAATCATTTGCTGAAATCCAACGGGGTTTGCAGTGCTTACATCAGGGATTACATATTTTATTTCGGGACAATCGGATGACTTCGGGTTTGTAAAATCTGAAAGTGAACGCATATTTTCCATCGAACCATCGGGATCTTCAAAATTACCGTTTCCCAGCAAAACAGTTTCAGCCGCTTCAATGCTTTGCTGTGAGGCGCAATTCAGCTGTTTAATATTCTTCATAGCTTCCGACTTTACAATCCTGTTTTTGAAATCGTTTGCCGTATTTTTTTGCTGATCTGAAAAATTTTCACTCAGTATTTGTGAATACTCAGCCTGTACCTTTTCTACCTGCTGCTTCCATTTTTCCTGTTTTTCTTTGGCTAAACGAATCTCTTCTTCAGTTAGCGGACGCGGTGTCGGGGAGACGTATACATTGCTGTGACCCTGGGAAGTGGTGTTTTCATCAGTGGAAGGTGAAAATATCCAGTCAAACAGTCCCTGAATTAAAGGTGCGGCTACGGTCTCTACCAATTGTTGATTGAAATCTCCGCTGCCTGATGAACCCCCGTAACTTGTGCTGCTTGTACCATCACATTTTTCACAATGCATTTTTCCCCTGATGTACGGGTCGCCCGACTGACTAACCGCTTGATCAATCATTTGCTTACATTCTGTTTCAGTAGAAAAATTACCCTGGCGTTTTGCGTAACTGATTCCTTGCTGCCGCAGTTCGTTAATTAGTTGATCTGAATAGACTATTTGCCATTGGGCAAAAGTTGTTTCGGAAAAAAAGAAAAACGGAATTACGCTTAGCAAAAGACCTGTTTTTAAGGTGTGCATTCTTTTGTTCATATTAATTCCTTTAGATTTAATTTATAATTGCCGTCTTCCGCTGAACAAAGTATATTTATTTTTTTGTCGGCACTCCATACAATGGGGTTACAATAAAATACCTGCTCTTGCAGAAGTCAGCAGGTGAATAGTCTATTCCCGCTAATTTCTTAATTTCGTCATCCGTTTCAGGAACAATTTTTCCTGAATTTATCAGCACCCACCGGCTCGATTCCGAACAAACCATATCTGTTCCGATTACGCCGTATTTTGTGCCGGTAATTAAATTATTGGATTGCTGTACTTTCATTTGCAGTTGTTCATCGGCTAACTGCCTTGCTGTCTGGTATAATTTTTCTCCGTCTTTGTCTTCAAGCGGTTCAATGAGCTGCGCAACTTTAGCATCACGACTACCGTAGAGATAAAGATATTCCTGCTCCGAGATTATCATTGGTCCTTTTCCCGGCAGATTGTCAAGGAACATTTTCTTTCCGTTAATTGATTTAAGATATATGAGTGTGTGCGAAGCTGAGGATTCTTTTGTTGACGAAATTACTTCATCTCCTTTATTTATCCAGTAACTCATTGACAATTTGCTTGAGTCTTTTGAGATAAGCAGTACGTCCCCCGGCAGTAATTCATCAAACTTTTTGCCCGGAAGGGGAGGGGGTGCATTTGCTTTTAATGAGGTATATAAATTATTAACGTATTGATTGGGATTTTTATAACGCTGCCGGATCAAGGTATCTTTATTCTTCAACCATTCTTCGTTATTATTTTGAAACTCAAATTGCTCGGCCTTCAGCTCCCCATTGCCATTACCTTTTTTCAGATCAGCAATTAATGCGTTCAGTTTTTTCTGATATTCATTAAGTAATGCCAGGTTTTCTGAATTTTTCACTTTGGCCGCTTTTGCTTTTCTGATTGCTTCAAGCGACACCTGCTCCGCCTCAGCGTTTCCTTTCTGCTGTGCAATGTCGAGTATCCTCTCCGATTTGCTGATGGTTGCATCGCACTTTTGAATATTTGCCGTCGTTTCCCTTATTGATACCCTGGTTCCCTCCAGCCGTGTTTCTAAATTTGCAATGGTGTTTAGCGTCCAGCTGCTTTGGGACGTGCCTGACTCCTGGGCTAATAAAATTGGATAGTTCAGATAACAGCCAAGGGATATTAGGAATAAGAGGTAACTTATGGTGTATTTTGTTCCGCGGTTCTTTACCATTTTTCCCCCATTATTTGCGTCCGTTTCTGCTGCATATTCCTGCGCATTAATTAAGCCTTCTTTTTTCATAGCCTCAAGATCGTGCAGCCTTTGCATAGGTGTACCGGGGAGATCTTTGTGCTCAGGTTCCGGTTCAGCATCTATGTTAAATAAGGATAACCCCTTTTGATCTTTGAGATTTTTGAGATGGTAGATTATCATAAACAGGGCAGTTCCAAGCCACCCGGTCATAAATAAATAAAATACGATCGACATTATTAAAGGTGCTTCGTTATCAGCAAGTACTGATCCCACTAAAACTGTAAAAGCAATCCCGGCTAACAAGAGAAAAATTAAACCGCCAACCGCTCCGGCTGAAACCGGTTTACCAGCTGATACAGATAACCTGCTTAAAATTTTCATTTATGATTCCTCCGCAGTCAGGCAATTGATATTGTACAAATGAAAGTGTGTAAAAAAACAGATAGGATAAACATAGGGCATGATCTTCACCTGGATTCTCCCTGTTAGTAAAATGGAGGCCGCAGTAAGTCAACAACAGTTTGCAGAATAAATTATTTCTACTATGTAAAGCTAAATTATATTAACCCGGAAAGCAACCCATCACTTCCTTGCCGCATCACCCCGTCGCGCCCATCGTGTTACGTATTCCTTGCTATTGCTCTTTGTATTCGGTGCAGCGCACCGATATATCCGTAGCATCCATCTCGAAAACAATCAACCCTTCACACCCGCACGTTGTGCATTCCTTGCCGCATCTCCCGTCGCGCCCATCGTGTTACGTATTCCTTGCTATTGCTCTTTGTATTCGGTGCAGCGCACCGATATATCCGTAGCATCCATCTCGAAAACAATCAACCCTTCACTACCCACACGTTATGCATTCCTTGCCGCATCTCCCGTCGCCGCCCCATCGTGTTACGTATTCCTTGCTATTGCTCTTTGTATTCGGTGCAGCGCACCGATATATCCGTAGCATCCATCTCGAAAACAATCAACCCTTCACTACCCACACGTTGTGCATTCCTTGCCGCATCTTTCCGTCGCGCCCCATCGTGTTACGTATTCCTTGCTATTGCTCTATGTATTCGGTGCAGCGCACCGCAACATTCGTAGACGTCCGTACCTAAAACCACCCCTCAACACCCATTCCCTCGCTGATCACCGGTGCGATGCACCTAACCCCTTGCCAACTGCCATTTTCCTGTATGTCATTTTTGTCATACTATTTATTTTTTCAACAGTGCAAAATTGCGTTTTTTCGCTGTTTTCGCATTGTCTCATTTTGAGAGCAAAAGGCGCATAAAAGGCCCATAACAGGCGCACAAATACTGCATAACAAAGCAGTATGACAAAATGGCAGACTGTTAATTATTTCAACAGGGATATCTACCAACCTTGCACCTTGATGCGGCGCGTTAAGGCGGGAGGGTTGGTATAAGGAACGGGATATCTATTAACGTATTTCCTAGGTGCATCGCACCATAGAAATGCGGTAATGTGATGATAGGATTTTCGTTTTTCGGTGCAGCGCACCGACATATCAGCAGCTTAAATGTGCCCCCCCTCATCACCCCTTAATTGTTACTTAATTACTTCTTCCCTTGTGTATTTATCTCCTGATACTTCAACTGCCGTTTTGTATGCAAGGTCCACTATCTTCTCAAATAATTCCGGGTTCAGGGTTGACGTTTTGTCCGACGGCTGGTGAAGGTGATCGTAGCTGTTGGTTGTAACAAAGTATAAACAGGGAATCCCCTTTTCGTGGAAGGGGGTGGCATCTGCACCGCCGCCGTTCCAGGTTGCTTCTACCATCATCTTGCTATTTGCCTTATCAATCTGCCTGGCAATCTGCCATAGACCCGGTGCGCTTTTCCCGTTGCCGATCTTTATGCTGTCCCCGTATCCTATGCAGTCGAGGTTCAGCATCGCGGCTATCTTTCCGTAACCTTTGTCCCAGCTTTCAACAAAGTGCTTCGCTCCGTATAATCCCTGCTCTTCGCTCGCAAATAATACAAATATAACCGAGCGCTCAGGCTTTATTTCGTTCCTTGCAAAAGCCTTGGCTATTTCCAGAACTCCCGAGGCCCCCGAAGCGTTGTCATTTGCGCCCGGGAAAAGTAGTCCCGCCTGCGTGCCTACGTGATCAAGGTGTCCGCCTATAACTATAAATTCATTTTTAAGTTCGGGATCGCTTCCCTCAATCATCCCCGCCACGTTCATCGTACGCGCTTCCTTCTGGTACTTTGCGTTTACTTCAACCACAGCTTTTGACTGCAGGTTTACTGAGTAAGGTGCTTTTGCTGAGTCAATATTCTCTTGACACCCGCTTATCGTAATGCCTGACCCGCTTAATAGCTTATCGGCCGCCTCAAGTGAAATGTGAAGCTGGGGAAAATCTTCCGGCTGTTCTCCGTCACCATGAAGCACGCTGCCTATCAACGGCTGCGGTTCCTTGTCATTCGGCAGTGAAACGAAGAGTATGCCCTTTGCCCCGTGACTCATTGCGGTAAGCGACTTCTCCCGCGGATAGCCTTCGCCCCATCCTTTGTCGCCAATCTTCCACCCCGGATTGTACTTGAACACTATTACTACTTTATCCTTTACGTCTATTCCTGCGTAATCGTCGTAGCCAAGGTCGGGCCGGGAAATTCCGTATCCGCAGAAAGCAGCCGGCAGTGTAAAGTTGCCTGATCCCGTAAATCCCCGCAGTACAAAGTCCTTCCCGATTTCATATCCGGTTGTGTCTGCGCCTGTTATCACCTTGAAAACAGCAGGTGATTTTATATCGTTATACTCAACGTTGAAATTCTGAAAGTAGTTCTCGCCGCCCGCAGGCATCAACCCGAATTCCGAAAACTGACCTGCCGCAAACCCGGCCGCCTTGTTGTAGCCTTCGCTGCCCGGCAGCCTTCCCCCGAATTCAGGGGATGAAAGGGTGCTGTCGTACTTCAGAAGGTCTTCTTTGTTTATCTTGTACGTCTCAGCAGGATTCTGTGCATAGGTCATTATTGATGAAAGTAAAAGGGTAAGGGTAAGTAGTGTTGTTTTCATATCAGGTTATATGTTTATAAAATGTGAGTACAAAAATACGAAATGATAATGCATTGTGCATAACCGCAGCGTTTATGAAAGCTTACTTGCCTTGTATGGTGTAGTCGCTAACTTCATCCTTATCATTAAAGGCTATTACAAGCCACCTTGTGCCGCTGCTATACTGTGAGGGTCCCAGGTAGTACTCCATATCCCATTCCGGAAAATTCCTCGTGCTGTCAGGATTCCCAAGCATACTAAGGATTCCTGCCCGGTTGTACCCTAGCAGTTTTTTGCGCATCATTAGCTGCGGCATCATTCTGTCACGGGTATTGTCAGCGGGATTTCTGAGACCGGCATTCTTCCATTTTTCAGATATGAAAGGCAGGTCGTTGGAACCCGGCGCCCCTACATAGTTCATCATCTTCCTGCTTACTGCATAATAAATTGAATCGGAAAAGATTACCCCCAGCGCAATGAAAAGAATTAACCCTGCCAGAATGTATTTGTTAGCGAAAAATATTTGGGGGCGCGCAAGGATCAGTAGAAGGAATATCCCTATTATTACTATTTTAGGTAATACCATAACCCGCTCTTGTTTTCGTTCCTGCTTGAACCTATGTTCAAATGCAACTTAATTAGTCCCGCACTTAATTACAATTCCCCTCTTCATTTTTAATTTAGTATTAACCCGTATGATTACCTGATAGCGCACCATCGGCCGTTGATGTATCCGGGACCTGAGTATTCAATTCGGTTTAATACTCAACCACTCAACTGCCCATCCTCTCGACTGCCCATTACCGGTTATTCCTTAACCGTTATCCCTTCCGCAATACTCCCTGAACTTATTCAGTATGTACGGCCATCCCTGCTCTGACTTCATTGCATCATAATATTCCTCCCAGCCTTCTCCATGCTTCGAAAGTTTGCCGTGCTCAAACTCTACTCCCGTTACCTCTGGCTCTAACTCCTTGAATAATACGGTTATTTCACTGGCTTTGCCGGGATCAGGTTCGGGAACACGGGCGGGACTTATCTGCCAGGTAATTACTAATTTATCCGGAGCTTCATACGTCATCACTCTTCCCCAGTCGCACCTGAAATTGTAAGGGCCCGTTTCATAGCATTTGCCGCCGGTCTCCGGCTCTATCTTTATTTCTTCCAGTACCTGCCCCGACCATGTGTATTCCTTCGGCCACCAGCTGTTCAGCCCGGTGATGAATCTCTTAAAGGTTTCTTCCCGCGGAAGCTGTATTTCCATTTCAATTTTTATTCTATCATCTTTATTCTGCTTCATAATTCTCCTCCTCGGATTATTAGATTTCCTCCTCATACACACAAATTGCATTATATGAGTATTTGGTCCCGCCTCGGTGATGTACGACCATCTGAGGGACGGCAACGAGGTTTTCCTGTTAACGTAAAAATTATAGGTGTAAATGACTGTGATGGCCTGCTTTAATGCTGAACTTCCCGCTTATCTCGCTTTATCTCCACTCATAATTTTCTGCTTTTCAATTGCCCCTAAAGTTTGTTAAAATAGGTTGAATTATTATTTGTTTTTTCAAACTACTGGAATAAAAATGGTTAAACCCGCTCATTTTATACTGATTGTTTTTGCTGCATCACTCCTTTCTGCCGCAATGATTTATCCCCAGGAAAAGGGAGATTTTTTAACTAACGCTATGGATACCACCGTCGACCCGGGTGCTGATTTCTTTAAGTACTCAACCGGTACCTGGATGAAGGAGAACCCCATTCCTGCTTCGGAACGCAGGTGGGGACTTGCAAACCTCGTTAACGAGGAAACTTACTCACGGCTTAAAGGAATCCTTCAGGAGGCTTCTTCTGCGCATTCGCCCGAGGGAACGGCTAAACAGAAAATAGGCGACTTCTATTTTACGGGTATGGATACGGTCTCTATTGAAAAATCGGGCCTTGATCCCCTTAAACCTGAACTCGATAAGATCGCTTCCATAAAATCTGAAAAGGATTTGTTCGAAACGGTTGCTCTGCTTCAGCGCGAGGGCGTGAATGTTATGTTCGGTCTCTTTGTTGACCAGGATATGAAGAACAGCGAACAGTATTCGATGTACTTGTGGCAGGGGGGACTTGGCCTTCCGAACCGCGAATATTACTTCCGCGACGATGCCCGTACTCAGAATATCCGCGATGAGTATAAAAACTATATCAGCAACTCGCTCGGCCAGCTTGGCGAGGATAATGGCAGCGCCGCAGCTGATGAAAACGTAATCTATACAATGGAAAATTTCCTTGCTGATTCGTCACGTAAGCTGGAGGATCTTCGCGATCCTTATGCAAATTATAATAAGATGTCGGTTGCAGAGCTTGAGAAATCCGCTCCCAATATCGAGTGGGCCGTGCTGCTGAAAGATCTGGGTGCCGGAGGCGTGGATTCAATTATTGTGGGCCAGCCTGAGTTCGTTAACGCTCTTAATGCCGCCGTTAAAAAGTTTAGTCTTGACGACTGGAAGACATACCTCAGGTTCCACTTCCTTAGTGAGTTTGCAGGCCGTCTTGGAAGCAAATATGACAACGAAAGATTTCATTTCTACGGAACGGTGATGTCAGGCGTAACGGAGCAGAAACCCCGCTGGAAGAGAATTCAGGATGCCACTGAAGGCGCTATGGGCGAGCTGCTGGGACAGATTTACGTTGAGAAATATTATTCTCCTAAAACCAAAAAGCGCTATGAAAAAATTGTTGATGATTGTATAGATGCTTTTGCAAACAGGATTAAGAACCTGGACTGGATGAGCGATTCAACAAAACAGAAAGCGCTGGTTAAGCTGTATGCCGTTACTAAGAAAGTCGGGTACCCTGAGAAGTGGAAGGACTTTTCTTCTTTGAAGGTTGACCGCGGCTCTTTTGCACGGAATACTATTGGCGCGAATGTTTTCTGGACAGATTACTCGCTTAACAAACTGGGTAAACCGGTTGACAGGCTTGTATGGGATTTAACCCCGCAGACCTGGAACGCATACTATAACCCTTCAAACAACGAGATCGTTCTGCCCGCAGCAGCCTTTATTGTACCAGGTGTTCCTGATTCACTTGTTGATGATGCTGTGGCTTATGCATATGCAGGAGCCTCCACAATAGGGCACGAGCTTACTCACGGTTTTGATGACGAGGGAAGACTCTTTGATGAAAAGGGCAACCTGAAGAACTGGTGGACGAAGCAGGATGAGGAAAAGTTCAAAGAGAAAACTCAGATGATGGTTGACCAGTTTAATGAATATGTTGTGCTTGACAGTATGCATATAAACGGTGAGGCTACACTGGGAGAGAATATTGCCGACTTAGGCGGTGATGTTATTGGATGGGATGCTTTTGTAAAAACAAAGCAGTATAAGGAAGGGAAGAAGATCGCCGGTCTTACTCCTGCCCAGCGATTCTGGATTGGCTACGCTTATTCGTGGCTGGGACATACACGTCCTGAAGCACTTGCCCAGCAGGTTCTAAGCGACGTGCATTCACCTAACTTCCTGCGCATTAACGGTCCTTTTACAGATGTTGATGCCTGGTACAACTCTTTCGATATTAAACCGGATGCACCGATGTACAGGGCCCCCGACAAACGTGTGAGGATCTGGTAAGTGAATTGATTAGTGGGGTTGTCTTAAATATGTCATTCCGAATTTATTTCGGAATCATCGCTTATCAGCTTGACAATATCCGATCTTTTAAGACAGCCTCATTCTTTATTCCCCCTCGCGGGATTTCAGGGTAATCTCGTAGCCCTCGCTTCTTAACATAACACGATTCTTATACAAAAAATCTTGTATCGCTTCAGCAGGTATTATCTTCGTTATGCCGTACTTTATGCTTTTATGAATTTTAGGGTAATTCTCCCCTTCGTACGGAATCAGCGTGTTGTATTTTCTGCCCGCTCCCAGTTTTTGAGGCGCTAAGAAAACCTCCTCTTCTTCAGGTACCCACTGTACCATTCCAACCATCTCAAAGTGCGGTACGCCGTCTCTTATTGCAAGCACAAGCCCCCCGCTGAATCCCGGGTTAACAACTGCGTCTACAAGGAACGAGCCCTGACTGTCGCGGTTGGGACTGCTAACGATCGCCTTTGTAACCATCTGGTAATTTATGGGGTAACCGAACAAATATACAAATGTGCCCCACTCAAGCTGCTTTGAATAACCGGCGGGGTAGGGGAATACAGGAATCCTGAAACCCGTCTGCGCACTGTATTTCTTCCCCAGCAATGCTATATCAGCCTGGTCATCTTTTACCAGTAGTTCAACTTCGCTTCCCTCGGGAAATCCTGCCACATAAATATGCTCTTTATCTTTTATGGAGATGGTTTCAAGATAAGGAGTGGTCATTCCGCTTTTATCTGTCCTGTATGCCGCAATCGTATCAGGGAAACTTACTATATGTGCGCAGGTAATTAAAGCAATTGCCCCGTTCTGCGAGGATACTGTAAACGCTGTACCCGACAATGAATTATTGCCGTACTCTACCGAATCAGCCTTCTTACTGAATACTCTCATCATTCAGCGCTGAATACCTTACTTTATCTTCCGGAGAAAACTTGTATATCTTATAAAATACGGTGCAGGTTATCCGCTGGACAGATTCGCTTATTCTTTCAAGTTCAGATGAGGATGATTTATAAGGGAATTCGCTGTCGTACTTCCCATCATTGAGTGTAGGGTAAACAGTTTCAAGAGTGGTAGAACATGAGTTTAGTATTAAAGAGATTAAAACAAGCGGGAATATCTTTTTCAACATTTTGGCTCATATTTATTTGACTAAATCTAAACAGAAAGTAAAAACTAGTCAAATAATCTGGAAAAAGACCGGGGGGATGCGGATTGGATACGGTTGATCTATTAACGTTGCGGTGCGATGCACCGGGGGGATGCGGTAATGTGATGAGAGGATTTTTGTTTTCGGTGCAGCGCACCGGTATATCAGTAGGCCCCGATATCCACCATCCCCCACACTCTCTGTCACCGAGTGGGGATGCGGTAATTGTGATGATGGTTGATATATTCATTTTTCGGTGCATGCACCAGTGAACGGTAATGTGATGAGATGATTTTCATTCTTCGGTGCAGCGCACCGATACATCAGTAGGCCCCGGTATCCACCCCCCACGCTCTCTGCTCCCGTGAACGGTAACGTGATGATATGATTTTCATTCTTCGGTGCAGCGCACCGGTACATCAGTAGGCACCGATATCCACCACTCTCTCACGTGTCTTCGGTGCAGCGCACCGGTGATATCAGTAGGTACCGATATCCACCCTCCTACGTTTCTCGTGCCCCCGTGAACGGTAACGTGATGATATGATTTTCATTCTTCGGTGCAGCGCACCGATACATCAGTAGGTACCGGTATCCACCCCCCCCACACTCTCCGTCACCTAAAGCGAGGCGTTACTTCAGCAGAATCATTTTTTTTGCGTCAGTAAAGTTCTTCGCTTTTAACCTGTATATGTAAATTCCGCTTGCAGCTTTTTCACCCCATGAATTGGTTCCCTTCCAGGAAATTGTATGCACACCGGGACTCTGAACTACGTTATTAACAAGACTTGCAACGCGCCGCCCCAATATATCAAATATCTCCAGGGTAACATCACCTTTTTCTTTCAGCTGATAAGTGATTGTTGTTGCCGGGTTAAATGGATTAGGATAGTTCTGGTATAAAGCATACGTGTTCGGCTGCAGCGATATATTCTCCGAATGTATCTTTGCAAATTCTTCTGTACCAATGATTATTCTGAAGTGACTCTGCCCGCTGCCCGCCGCGGCCAGCTCAACAGAACCTTCATTCATATCGATAGGAATTTCCCTGTCCCTGTCAAGCACCCATATCCTGAAGGTCTCCGGCAGGGCCGACAGCCTATCTAAGGCCAGTCTGTATGCCTGCCCCGGAGATTTTGTGGAAACTCTGAAGTCCCAGAATGCACCATCCTTTGAAACGTTCACAACATTCCGGGCATAAATACTTTTTCCTGATTCAATGGACAACTCTACCGCATCGCTTATGGCAGGCGGCTTCATTACATCAAACCTGTCCATATCATCTTTCGCGCCTTCCATCATACCTACAAAGTTCTGCTGGTCTTTTTGTCCCGACCCAAGATACGCTTTCAGCTGAACCACAAACTCATCATCTTTCAATGCGGTAAATAAATTGCTCTGGTGCTTCAGGAGGGAAACATTCGGACTTACGTTCAGGTTGATGATTGAAGACGTCGGGTTGTAAACCCAGTAGCCTTCCCACGGCTCAAGTACCAGCTGATCCAGTTCATATTCCTGGGTATCAGGATTAAAACGCAGCGGCGCCTGAAGCAGAAGGCTTGCATTCTCAATCAATCCCCAGTCAACAGGAAAAGCGAAGGGATCGCCTATCTGGTTGTACCCGGGCTGTATGGTGATGGTGTAGTTATTGAATGACGGCACGCTCTGTGAATTATCAAGATCAAAGGTTCTGCCCTCTTTGTTTATCAGCCAGAAAGCATTACCCGGGATGACGTTTCCGGTTATTGAACTGTACTCAGCATAATCATTCTGCTCTGGCTGCCACCTGAAGATACGCCAGCTCTTCGGGTCGTATGCTCCGTAATCATCCATAAAAACTGAATCAATCTCCGGCGCCCTTACAGAAAGCGGCACAGAGAACATCTGGTATTCTCCTATCCTTAACGGATTGGGATAAAGGACCTGCGGAATATTAACATCAATTGAAGCAGGGTTTAATTCAGGGTTTAATGATGGATAGGTTACCGTGGTTAAACCGTCCGAGAACATAACGTAAAATTGAATACCGGATATGGTTGAAAACTCCGGTGGGATATTAAACGTATATACGTTGCCCTGGTTCGAAAGTGTATCCTGCTGGTAAAGTGATTCGCCAGTTCTCCTGTAGAAGATGTCGCTTGATGTAAATAATGATGAGGAGGGGGGAGTTATGTTTAAGATTGCTGGCTGTCCTACCCCCGGCGATGATGGAACCTGCACGGTTATTGCCGATAACCCTGTCCCGTTTAATTGAATGATATCAGGACTCCCGGATGCGGAACTGTATATAATTAACTCCGCAGTTTTTAATCCTGAAGTGTCCGGTGAAAAACTAACATTCAGATTAATAAAATTAAGGAAGTGAATTGAATCTCCGTCTACCGAAGGTGTGAAGGAAAAGTTGGATGCATCTAACCCTGTTACCCGGGCACTGTCAATTATTATGTCACCTAATCCCGGATTAATAATTGAAAGCACTTGATTTGATACAAGACCCACATCAATTGATCCGAAGTTTAATATTGAATCTGACAAACTAAGTTCCGCTTTTACGCCGGTACCCGAAAGAAATACTGTGTCAGGTGAGGTTGAGGCATCGCTCACTATTTCCATATATGCAGTTTTTAATCCTTCATAGATGGGTACAAAAATAAACTCTATATCAGATGTCTGCAGAGCGCTGATACTGTCGATTGGATACCCTGATAATATTCCGAATGCCCCGCTGGTATCATTAACCAGACTCATATTGAAGATATGCAGATTTGCTGTACTTGTATTATTAATTGATAGCATGGCAGAATCGGCAGTAACAACCTGGGCATTTCCAAAATCCAGAGGATTGGGAAGCATATTAAATTTAGGGGAAGGCAGTTTTGCAATAAATGCGTCTTCGCCTAAACCATTTAATATTATGGTGCCGATAGTATCAGTATCATAAAAACCTCCGCAGCCGTAAATATCTCCCTGTAAATCATTGGTAAGGCCTCCTAACTGGCAGCCGTTCACTAGTCCTGCAAACCGTCCCCAGAGCTTCTGCCCGGAAGATGAATACCTGGCAAAGTAAAGATCATTTGTTTCACTTTGCTGGTCAGTAATAGAAAGTGCAGAAAGACAAATGTTTCCTGCGGGATCAATGGCAATTTCACCTGCCTCATTATAATAGCCCGGGTTATCCTGTACGGCCCACAACGGTATACCCGACTGATTAAATTTTGCGAGAAAAAGTTCGGCACTTAATAAGGTGTTCAGTACTATTCCTCCGAAATTTGCCATACCCGAAAAGGAACCTGTTATTACTATATTGTCATCTTTATCAACAGCAACGTCTGTTCCGTATGAATATGAATTGCTGGAATCACTGGTAACCTGCACTACCCAGTCGAAATTTCCCAGCGCATCATACTTCGCCAGGTATATATCCTGGTTTGTTCCGTCGTAACTGCTCACAAGGGTAGAGTCACCAAAGGTGATGACATCAGAAAAAGATCCGGTAATGAATACGTTGTCATTCTGATCCGTTCTTACACCGCGCGCTATATTATAGAAACTTGATCCGCTTGACAGATTGTAAGCGGCCTGCAGCCATTGCTCGTTTCCAAGCGCATCATACTTCACTGCAAAGATATCACCCCATTGGTTACTTGACTGTACGCTGAACTGACCGAAAGTTGCAAACTGGGTGAAGCTGCCGGTTACAATTACGTTGTTCTGGTTGTCAGTTGTTACTTCAAATCCAATATCACTGCCTTGGCCGCCGCCCTGCTTTGCCCACTTGAAAAGACCATCTGAACTGTATTCAGCAACAAAAACATCGTTGCCTCCGAATGAGTTCAGTGTAGTGGTACCGAATATTGCTACGCCGTTGAATAGGCCGGTTACGATTATATTACCGAGCCTGTCAGTAGTAACACTGTAAGGCTGATCATAACTTGTACCGCCTGCGCTTATAGCCCATAGCACCGTTCCTGTATTCGTGTATTTGGCAATATAGATATCGCCTCCCCCGATGGGATCAAGACTGAAACCTCCGAAGGTTGCAAGGCCGTCATAATAACCGGCCACAATTATGTTGCCGTCGGGATCTACGGTAAGGTCAGAGGCGTAGTCATAGCCATCGCTGCCGCCATTTACCGCAAATAAGAATTCAGGTGCCTGACCCGGCAGTATCTGTGCAGAAAGATTCTGGAAAACCGCGGCCGCAATAATTATTATTATTGTTGTTACCCTGGTAAAAATAAGTTTTTGTTTATCCATCTTTTTTCCAATAAAAATTTATAAATCCTTCTACAATGAAACTTTGATACCGCCGCTTACAGCATAGCTGCTTAGATCAGTTTTACCGTCAGCACTGCCGATAACATACCTTAGCATTACAGGAACAGAGATTGAGGATGATAGCTTGAACTGCGGGGATAAACGGATACCGTATAAAGTGTATCCTGAAAAATAACCTGCCGTCTTTTCATAAAGACTTGTGAACAACCCGTACCCCAGTGAGAATGAGGCATTGAAATACTGGTTGTATGATGCATCAATATAAAACTGGTTGGGAGTTATTTTTTCATTATCAAGCACCGCGTTATCGCCTTTAAGTTCATCCAGTGCCACGTTCCTGTATAGCAGCCCTATGCTTAGGAAATCATATCCAAAAAACTGCCTGTACATAGAATTGAAGATGATCCTGTTGCCTGAGGAAAAAACTTCCTTACCGTTAAGCTTATCACTGCCATAAAAGATGCCGATAAGATCACCGGAGATCGTCTGCGTTTCACTGAGCTTTATATCCAGTCCTGCTGTAAGAGAGACCTCATTTGATGGTGCATATTTATAGTCTGCTATATTCAGGGGCTGATACTCTGACTTAAACTGGTAAGAAACTCCGGCACCAACTACTGCATCATCTGACAGCGGGTGAAGCCAGGTAGCCCCGATGAAAGCATTTAATCCCTGCCCGAAATTGGATGTCTTTAATCCAAACAGTTCCTGGCTTACTACCTGCGAAACAGCGAATTCAGTAGGATTTAATTTTGTCTTCCCGGTCGGGATATTAAAGCCGGCATCGAATGACAGGTTCTCATCGGGCAATTTCTGGTTAACAAATAACTGCAGATCCGAAAGTCCGCTCAGGTCGCTGTTTATGCTTCCCAGTTTTGTGCTGGCCGAAGCGTACCTTGTAACAAGTCCTACCGAAGTATTCGTAAGCGGATTATATCCCGCAGAAATAATATTTGTAAACTCTGAAAAATCAGAGCTGTCATTAACTGACCAGCTCTCATAAACCGGCATAATGTTTATGGTGGCATTGGGCCGCTGGTTGTAAATGTCCTGTGGATAACTGCTTACTGTAAGGACAAAAACGAGAAATAAAATAATCTTAAAAAAACTTTTCATAGTATATTCCTGTTATTAAAGGCTGAATCTTTAATTTCCCGGCGGAGGCGGGGGAGGGGGAGGAGGCGAGGGGAGGTCCTGGGCTACCACAGCTTCCTGCGCAGGACTACGGCTGTCGATTCCCTGCACAAAATTTGAAACTATATTGCTTCCCAGGTTTTCAAGCCGGCTTGCAGCCAGGTTAATCATTTCGTTCTTAACTACCGGCGCCGTTTTCCTTAATGTTGATACCAGGTTTTCTTTTGAACCTCCGCTTTTGCCAAGACTCTTGGACGACTGCAGTTTACTTCCCGCATCTTTGAAGCCGGGATCCATCTGTGAAGCCTGGTTAAAGAATTGTCCTGCCTGCTGAAAGTTTCCGGCATCTTCCTGCAAAAGACCTTTTGAGTACGCAAGAAATGCTTCAAGGTTCTGCGTGGGTATGTAGGCTATGTTCTCTTTTTCTTCCTGGGTAAGGTTGAATCCGTTTTCCTGAAGGAAAGCAAATACTACCTGTTTCTGCAGGACGAACAGATCTTTAAGTGAACCTGATTTGTTTACCCACGATTTTCGCTGGCTTGAAGGGACTTCCCACGAACCTAAATTAATATTAAAGTCGCCGTCGTCATTCACATCGTAATCCCCGGATACGATCATACCGGCTTTCAGTATTTTACCTACACGAGGCGCGGTGGACTGATCTACAGCGTCAGATTGCGCAAGTTTCAGTTCATCAAGAACAGCCTGTATTCTCACTCTTTCAAGTATCTTAATTTCTTTAAGCTTAGCAAGATCGATGCTTACCATTTCACTGAACCCCCTGCTTAAAGGGGCATAGTCCTTATTAGTTCCCTGGTAAATCAGCGGGAACACTGCCATTGTACTGTCTGATATTTTCTGTATAGCAATCTCATTTTCATTCTGGATCAGCAGCTTAATATCGGAATAGTTTTCCTGGCGTTTTATCCAGAGATATCTTCCTTCCAGCATTTCCCTGAAGGGCGAATCTTCGGGAACCGATTTATATCTCGCATAGTAAGCAGCGGCTTTTCCCTGCTCATCGTAAAATTCAAGGTTCAGGCCTTTATAGAAAATGAGTTCGGGGTCATCGGGATTTATCTCCATTGCCTCCCCGAGGTAGTACCTGGCCTTGTCGTTGTCATGTGTCTGCATATAATAAATGCTCAGGTTTTTCAAGGCTTCAAAGTCTTTCGGGTTTGCCAGGGTCCTGTCAATCCATCCCCGCACCTGGTTCCTGTACATTTCAGGATTATCCATAAGTGAACCCGAAGAACACGAATTGAGGACAAGCATAAGCAGCAATGCAGCAGCGGGAAATAAGAATTTAATCTTTTTCAAATTTCAACCTCGTTTATATCATTTAAAGCAGCGGCGCTATGCTTTGAGCTTTTAGTTTAGCCTTCTCATAACCCGGATCAATTTTCAAAGCTTCCTCAAATTTCTCGTACGCATTTTTATAATCTTCTTTTTCAAGGTAGCTTAATCCCACTGAGTAAGCCATAATAGCATCGAGTGAAGGGGCCTGTGAAACATCCTGCGGCGTCTCCTTCTTTAACGTTACGTTGATGTTATCCGCTATTTTCTTCCCCAACTGATCGGTAAGATCAAAAAATTCATCAAGGTCACCCTTTACTTCATCCGTTAGTAGTATCTCGCTGGTTTCAACCTTAACAAGCCGTGCGCCAAGCCAGATCTGGTCGCCCATAATAATGAAACTTCCCAGCATCACTGTCTGCACACCCAGCTGTTTCCCCAGCCTAACCGCGCCTTCCATATCATTTTCGTTCTGAAGCTTTATTTCATCCAGGATCCATTTGATCCTTTCTCTTTCGATAACTTTCAGGTTGGTGGAGTTGTTAAGCCTGTTTATCATAAGATCCGCAAAACCCTGCTCCATCGGATCATATTGTAACTTATGATCAACCGACCTGTTCTTGAAATCTATTATTGCCATTGTCTTCATTCCCGGATCGGGTCTTTCAACTGCATAAGATCCCTCGAACTCTTTGCGTGATTCATAATAGAGTTTCATAAATACAGGCGGTTCATAATCGGGATTGAAAACCATCATCGGCGGCTCAAGTTTGAGAAGCTGAGCTATTGCTTCCTTTGCCTTATCATATAAACCCTTTGCGGAATAGGCCCTGCCAAGGAATCTGAGGGCGTCCTTTCTTATTTCAATATCCGCTGAATTATCTGAAGCGAGACCGTTCAATATCTCAATAGCATTATCAAACTTTGCTGATTTGTAATACTGCTCAGCCTGGTCAAGCTTTTCTTTGGAGTCATTTTGTGCATAGACTGCAGACACCATTAAAAGAAAGAATATTGCAAAAAAGAACATGGACATACGTTTACCCGTATGTAATTGTTTATAACACATACTGTTATCCTCCTGTATACTTTTAATTAAAATCAGAAACGTCCTTCTACTTTATTTGAAATGGAATACCAGCGAGTGTGTTTGAGGCTCAAGAGAAGGGGAGATGATCAGCTGAATATCATTTTCAACTGTGCGGTATCCTGTTTTCTTAACTGTTATTTTATAAGTTCCGGGTCCAAGGTTAAGGTCGCCGGGGGTAGTTTTATCTGTGCTCTGTCCGTTTAAGTATATTACACCCCATATAGGATCGCCGGAACTGCTTAATGACTGTATGTTCACCTGCTGCTGGAAATAACAGGTAAGCTCTTTGCTCTGGCTGCCGCCGACGTTTACGGAAAATGTTTTTGTACCAAATTCGGGATGAGTAAATTTTATTGTATGCTTCCCTGACTCAACTGTGTTTCTTATCTTTTCATCGGAGTCAGTCAGCACCTTGCTTCCGTCAATATAAATGCTTGCCGCCGGTACAGAACTAAGTGTTAAAGTAGCTTTTGCCGTGGGAGTCTTTGCCGCCTGCAATTTAATGTTTAGTTCATTCCTGCCGTTATTAACCAGGTACCCGGCATCCTGCCAGTCATCGTAGCCGTTTAGTTTAAGCATAATTGAATAGCGTGCAACGGATAGTGAATCAAGTGAATAAGGAGTTATGCCTGCCATCTTTCCATTTATGAAATACAGAGGCTCCGGATGGATCCGAATTTACCAAGAGGCGGGCAGGAATTATTTTTTTCTGATTATCAATTAATATCGTTCCTTTGTTATCCTTAATCTCCTCAGGTTTGTTACCGGTAATAAAATAAACCGAAATCAGAAGAACTATTAATATCAGTGCGGCCCCTGCGATATAAATTTTCTTCCTCCCGGATGGTGACGGGGGTTTATTCTCCTCGTGCGTCTGTTCGTACCTCGACATAATCCTGGTTTTTTCTTCTTCATCTGCAGCTTCCAGCCTGATACCGGTGAGTACTGTGAACATTTCCCCGGTACTCTGGAATCTTTTTTCAGGCTCCTTATCTATTGCTTTCATTATTACTTTAACAAGTTCCTTCGGGATAAGGGGATTATATTTGGTGGGCGGCGGTATCTTTCCCTCCACAATCTGTTTCTGAATAACGAATTCAGATTCTCCCTTTTCGAACGGCGTTCGGCCTGCAAGCATTTCGTACAGGGTCATTCCGAGTGAATAGATGTCGCTCCTCTTGTCGACATTTTTTAACCCTTTTACCTGTTCAGGCGACATATAATATAAAGTACCTGCAGCGGCATGCGTAACAGTATTCTGTGTCCCGCCCTCCTGGATGACCTTGGCCAGACCAAAATCCATCACCTTTACTGTACCGTCTTCGTTAAGCAGAACATTGTTGGGTTTAATGTCGCGGTGTATTACTCCCACCTTATGTGCGTGCCTGATTGCATTGATTATCTGTGAGCCTATGGCTATTGTCTCTGCGGCGCTGAACCTTCCTTTCTCCCTTAACCATTCTGAAATAGTTTTTGCGCTGACATACTCCATAACCATAAACAGACCGTATTCAGTTTCCCTGAGTGCATGCACACCAACTATATTCTGATTCTCAAGCCGTGCAAGAGCACGAGCTTCGGTTTTAAATCTCTGCAGAAAGTTTTCATCTCTTGAAAGAAAAGGATCAATCATCTTTAAGGCAACTAACTTTTCAAGGTTCATATCCATTGCCTTGAAAACTACCCCCATTCCTCCGCGCCCTATTACCTCGAGGATTTTATAATTATCAACTTCCTTACCTATTAACTGATCCATTTTAGATTAATCCAGTTTTGTTTTTCCGCTGAGTAAAATATTCTGAAACTTTGCTGATGAACTTTTATCGACATAAATACCTGCCTTGCCGAAAATACCCCACACACTCTTGTAGGAACTTATAAGTCCGTTCTGATCATAAATGCTGATTAGATTGTCTGAGTAAATTATTTTCATCTTCCTTTTGGAAGATTCGATATCCGTCGGCCGGATTACAAGAAGTTTTTCAATTTCATTTCCCTTGATTCTCTGCAGGGTGTAATTGCCGCCATCCCTGTATTTGAAAATATAATAATCGTTGGGAGAGATATAGCCTATAATCAAACCGAGTATTGCATTACGGTTATCGATTTCGGTATTCACAGTTAACGTTACATCAAAAAAATCTTTGTTATAGATTATATATTTTTCACTTAAAGTATTTGTAAAGCTGAGCTCATCATTGTTAATGGTGAACTCGTTCTTATTTATTCCGGGGAAAGCCCATGCCGATGATCTAAAATCTGAAGCTGTTATTTCCGGACCTGCTTCAGCTCCTGAGGGAGCCGTTGTTTCTGCTGACGTAGAATCGGTTCCCCGGGCCTTACCCGGGAGCTGACTCGTACAGAGCCTGATGAGTCCACGGATCTTTTCATTTCCCGGTCTTACTTCTTCTGCCTTTTTATAATATTTCAGGGCACCTTCAAAATCTTTTTCATTCATCAATCTATCGCCGATGCCGGAATATGCAGAAGCAATCTCATTTACTCCGTCTAATGCTGCCTGATGCATCGGCTGGCCGTCCAGTATTGCCCTGTATATTGAATAAGCATGCTCATAATCTTTTTTCTTAAGCAGCTTATCGGCTTCATCAAGTAATTTTGTTTCCGACTCATCAATATTAACGGTCGGCTTCAGTACGTTCACTTTTTCATCCGCGGGATTCTTAACAGTAAGGTGTGCGGTTTCCACTTGTGAGGCTGTAAATAATGAATCCCTGAACGCAATAAAAAGCAGAACGAGGATAATCAAAAGGACGATAAAAATGCCGGGCCAGACGTTCCTTTTTTTCTTTGGAGGCTTTTCCTTATTCTCTTTAACTTGTTTTACTGGAGTAGTTTTTGGAGCTTCTCCTCTAGCGATTTTTACTATGATAACTGTAACGTTATCTTTTCCGCCGCGCTCATTGGCAAGGTCTACAAGTATATCGCAGGCATCATCTGCATTATTATCAGATACAATTTTCAGTATTTCTGCCTGACTTACCTTTGCAAGTCCGTCCGAGCAAAGGATATAGCTTTGTCCTGACCTTAATATTATATCCTCTATTATATCGATCTTAACCTTCTCATCTACTCCCAGGGCCCTGGCAAGTACAGATTTGGAGGGATAATTTTCCGCTTCCTCCGGTGTGAGAATGCCCCCCCTTAACATTTCCTGTACCTGTGTGTGGTCATCTGTGAGCTGTTCTATAGCTCCGTTTTCAATTCTGTATATTCTTGAATCTCCAACGTGTCCTATTATGCCTTTTTCCTCTTTAAGGACCAGGGCAGAACATGTAGTTCCCATTCTTCCAATTTCTGATTTATCACCTGATTCATTATAAATGGCACTATTCGCTCTGTCGATTGAATTTCTTAGTGCAGCCGGTTCTTCATCAGAAGAAGAAAAATATTCCTCGTTCACAACTCTCACGGCAATTGTACTTGCTTCTTTACCGCCTTTATGGCCTCCCATTCCATCCGCCACTATGAACAATTGTCCCTTTGGCGAATAAAGATCTGTACTGTCTTCGGGAAATTTCCCGTGACTATCCTGGTTTTCAGTTCTTACGAGTCCGATATCAGACTTTTTCGAGAAGACTATATATAATTTATTATCAGAAGAAGGCATATCGCTTAATATATATTGTATTTAATTTTTCAAAGTCTGCAGAGCATCCTTTAATGGGTCAGTGAAATCAAATCCGAACAACGCGGGATTTTGGCCAATTACCGCAGCAGAGAAAATATAAAAAACATAATTGTATGTTTCATCGGGAATTTTATCCCTGTACTTAGCAAGGAGGTTCCAGAAGTTCCTGTCTTTCGGGTTGGCGGGAATTTTTCGGATCAGGTCGATAATATTATACTCTCCCCAATTATAAGACGCCATCACGAGCAGTCCCGAAGCCTGGGCATCGGTGTTATAAATATCTTTAAGATAGCGCGAAGCAGCACTTGTGGCTTTGGGAAAGTTATATCTATCGTCACCGGGGTCATAAACACTCTCGTTTGAAAGCGGCCCGATAGTAAGACCGTACTTCTGAGCTGTAGCAGGTATAAACTGCCAGATTCCTTTGGCATATCCGTACCTCGTCTGCGGTCCCACTATCTGGTCACGGAAGTCGCTTTCCTGGAGCGCCAGGTAAAAAAACTGAGGCGGAAGGTCCTGCCTTACCAGGTAATTTACCACCACCTGTGCGTAGCCATTCTGATTTGCACGGTCAAGAGCTTTCTGCAGTCTCTGGCTCGACTTCCACTTGCTTATATAACTTTTTACCTCGTCAATGAAATCTTTCGGCATAGTTAGTTCACACTCACCGAAAGCCCGTGCTGTTTTAATTATCAATTTTTCATCAGGAGCCAGATCATACGTGCCCAGCTGATCAACAAGCTTGTCATAGTTTTTCTGCAGTTCGTGTCTGCGTTCATCAAATTTCTGCAGAGCCTTAATTATTTTCGGATCCCCCGAAGATGCAAGATCATGTTTCAGTGATTCTATTTCAAGCTCAAGTGATTTCATATCATAGAAAATATTTTCAGCAAGGGCTTTCTGCTTGTTCTCTTTTATATTCTGGTAAATAGAGTATGCCGCAGCAATAACCGCAAGCAGTCCTACTACCGCTATTACCTTAATATATTTTGAAGTGTGTTTTTTCTTAACAACTTTGAAAGCTTCACGCATAAGGCGGGTGTGTTCACCTACCTGGTCGTCGCTCTTCGATTCGTCGAAATAATGCTGAATATAACTGGTAACGGAAGGATCTTTTAAGGAATCAGATTTTACTGCGGGAACAGCTTCTTTTTCCTCGAATGAAAATATAAGTACCGGACCATTATTCCCCAGCTCAAGCGTGGTTGTTGCTTTTAATTCGATGTTCTCGATTTTTTTCCCGTTGAGGAATGTACCGTTGCTGCTGTGCTTATCAGATACCCACCATTTTTCCCCGTCGAAGATAACTTCAACATGAACCCTGCTTACAACCCCCTCATCAATTGTGATGGAACAATCTTCAGATCTTCCGATAGTGAAAGTTTTATCAAAATAAAATTCCTTCTGCGGGCAGTTCCCCTTTTCTATCTTAACTTTGATAATCGTATTTGATAGGGAAGGAGATTCGCTTAATTGTGTGCTGTTCATTCTGTAAAATTAATACTATTTATCAGGATTAAAACTCAGCATCATCCTTACGATTGCCGGTCCGATTGTCTGCCTAGTCTTTTTTGTAAATGAGGCTGTCAGTTTATAAGCCTTTTTATCGTGAAAAGTGTAAACCTGGTGCTGGTAAATTCTATAATCATCCAGCGGGTACCAGCTGAAAATAGCCTCGTAGGCTTCAGCCCCATTCGTCAGTTCGGTTTCGCCCTTTTTAAGAAGCGTGCAGCCCTTCAGCTCTTCTTCGAGGGTTTTTATATGCCATTCGGCATAATCCTGAAGGCTGTCGATAGTGTTTTCGTTATCAACTGTAATTATAACGTTATGCTGAATACCATCTGTTACAGGTCCGTTTATAGTGTAAATGGTTTTATCTTCCCACTCTTCAAGCTGGTTTACTATGAACCCGTTTCCCTGGAATACAACTGTTTTATCCTGCGGGGCAGCTGGTTTTGATTCCTGCTTTGCAGGATGCTTCTGCGGTGGTGCTTTGGGCTGCTCTGTTTGCGGAGCTTCCGGAGTTTTTTCCTCCTTCTTCTCCTCAGCCGGCTGATTTTGAAACTGCCGGTAATAATCTGGTATTTTCATGATTAAATCTACTTAATTTTATGGACGGGGGGTAAGCTGCACAACAGCTCCTTCCGTGAAACATTGATCATTAATGTTCTCATCAAGCTTGTAAAAGTTAATGGGACAAAGCATATGTTCGCCCATCAACTCAAAATCCGCCGTTGAAGGTTCTCTTCCGGCACCATTACTGGCAAGAGTTTGTACACCTGAAACATCATGCATGCTGCCTGTTAGCGCATTTCTCCAACGGGGATTGTTTGGACGGTTATCTGTCTCTGTTTTACAGTGAGCTATTTCATGGAATGCTGTGGTTGCAAGGCTGTTTGCCAAAAGAACATCCCAGTTTGTGGCTTCAAAGTTTTGCCTCGCATCGCTGAATACACAAGCAGTTACCGGGTATGAGATTCCGGATATACCGGGGAGTGAAAGTCCGTTATGCTCCCCCAAACTACTCAGAGTCGACCGCTGTTCGCTTACCCAGCTCTGCGGAAATTCCTGGCTTCGGGCGTTTTGTAAAGCATTCAGCATTATATATTCGGGGCGGCGGTCAATCTCGTCGGCAGGTGTTGAGTCAAGCACCCGGGTTGTAAAGTATACTATGGGCTCGCCTATATTCACAGTAATACCGCTGAAATCCGGGCTCACAGGGTTGCCGGGCAGGGAGGGTATTCTTATAACGTTAATCGTCTGATCCCTTGAATCACGATGCGGGATGTGTGCTTTAGATTGATCCATCAGGTCGATCAGCTTTGTTCGGAACCCGTCAAATATTCCCTGGACTACAGCTGAATCAACTCCGGGAGATTCCAGGATTACTCCTGTTGCTCCGGAGGAAGCCCTAATCCTTAATGGCTTAATGACAAAATAATAAATGTTATAAACAGGCAATTGGCTGCTTTCGTTCCGGAGGTTAATATGTTACTGTATTTCAAAAGATTCCAGGTATTCGTGAATTTCAGGAATTGTCATTTGTGAATATTTCCAAAGAAGTGTGCTGTGCTGCTCGAACGGGTGATGGAGCAAGGTAGTCCATTTGCGCCATAAATGGTGGTCTGACTGATCTACAATCGTTTGTCCTGCTGAACCTTCAGGTCCTTCAAATCTGTTGACCCGGGGATTCTGTGTCGAGTGACCTACTGTTTTATGTGCGTCAACCCGGCAGTTGGGACAATGACGTACCAGACTGTCCCTTAAGTGAGCAGCGAAGCTATCGTCTGTGTCTCCCGCTGAACAAGCATAAAGCACAATTTTTACATCAGGTTTTGAAATCCTTGCGATTGCCTGTGCAAGTGCATCTGTATCATTCATTTCCGTTGATTGATATGTAATTTGCGTGTTGGTTCTGAAACCTATCTGTATACCGGCATGCCAGCCGTGACAGAAGAAAGCAATAACACTTACATTCTCTCCTGAAGGAAAGCTGTCCAGTACATCAAGGACTTTCCTCTTCATCTGTGCTGCAGAGACCGGATTTTTTATCTCGCCATGTACTTCTTCGCATTCACCATTGTCTACAATGTAAGTTGATTCATAAGGAGCGAAGTTGTAGTATGAGAAGTACCATGTTTCCGGCATAAACGCACCGCCGACATCGTTTGTCCTGTCGGGTTTGCAGCATCTCAGTCTGAAACTCAATATATCGCTCCTTGTAATCAGGCTGCTGGAATCCGACGACCTGTCGATTCTGCTTGCTCTTCTGGTAAGCCCTCTGTATATCCGTTCTTCAGGATCAGTCCATCCTTCGTCTCCCCATGCACATCTATGATGAGCTTCAGTTGCACACATTATAATTCCGGATTAATTCAAAATTTCTCATTTATTTTTTGTCTGAGTTCCCCGTCAATATCTCCCGATACAGTCATATTATTGTCTTTCCTGAAATTCCTAACTGCTTCTGCCGTCATTGCTCCTGCCTCACCGTCTATCCTTCCTGCATAGTAGCCGAGGTTCTGCAGTCTTTCCTGAATTCCTGCTGTACTATCGTCCGGTTCAAGATCTGTCAGCTGCAGTATTGTACTAAATGAAGGGCGATCCTCACCGTCCCTCAGCCAGAACAAAAGTTTAGCCTGAAGAATATTTGGGGGAATTTGCTCCTGCAATAGTCCGTCACCGTCGGTGGTCCCTGCTTTTACTTTTTGTCCATATCTTAGTTCATATTTTTTATTTGAGTACTTGTTGCCGTCGGGGTCCTTCATATATATCTTTATTGTCTTATCGGCGGGAGGTTCAGCCTCAGATGTCTCTTCTTCATTATCATCTTCAAGAACTATTTTATAGGGACCAGGGGGTGCATCTTCAAACAAGTACCTTCCGTCTCCGTCAAAAGTTTCTTGCTTTTCCTCTCCGTCTGCAGTCACAATCTTGAATTTCTGGTTTGCTGCAGGCTGGCCGTTCTCATATCGCCATACTATTTCCACGGTATCTTTGAACTTCAGCAAGCCTGAATCTTCAGAAACTCCGGCGATAGTCACTCTGAAAAAATATTCGGGATTATTGTAGCCGTTCTCAGCTTCATTGTCATCGGGAATATCGTCGGTATCCTCTACATACTGAAATTCCCATTCTGTTTTGATTTTCTGACTCTTAACGAGAGCGGGGAATGATACAACAAGATCGTGTGCACCGTCATTGTCGTGTTCAAAAATTTCAATCGTCGTCTCAGCTCCATCATATGCTCCTTTAACATCCGCTGTTAGTTTCAGGATGTCGCCTCGCCGGGCTTCATTCTTATCCCACTTCAGGTTTGATATTTTTATGGGCGGGAGCAGAATAATTGAATTCGACTTTTTCTCGAGTCCAAGTTTTGAAAGTTTTGCAGTTGCTGTTAACTCATCCTTCAGGTTTTCGGGGATGTCGATGGATTTCCAGAAACGATTGCCTGTAATTTTTCCCTTAACGGTTCCGCCTGATTTACCGGATTTATCCTTGATCTCAATTTTGATCTCAGAATTATTTCCTACAAACTTCGTAAATACATCTATCCCGATTTTACCGCCGGCTGAAGCCATATTCTTAGTAAATACAACCTGCTCAATCAAAGATTCGAGCTTTACTTCTTTAACTTTTCCGGTCTGGCCTGATTGTTTTTCCATAATTACTTTTGAGGACTCAGTAAATATATACTGCTTTCAGTAGCAGCAATGATTTCATTATTCACATTCACTATAGGGGGAGTGGTAAGCCTCTCTCCCGGAAACTGGAAGATAAATTGTCTCTCTCCTGATTCGTCTATCTGCATTATATACTCCCCTTCAGAGAGTAATAGTTTATTGTCAGAAGTAACAACAGCTCCTCCGGTTTCTCCTGTTGTAAATGTCTGCCACCTTAGTTTTCCGTCTTCAGTATAACTGAAAACACGATCGTTGAACACCAAAAATATACTGTGATCGTATGCCACTATAGGTGGAACCAAATTCTGCTTGTCTTCAACAGGTATCTTTGTATCCACAAGCAGTTCGCCTTCAGGGGAAACTACCCATAATGCAAGTTTATTTTCTGAATTTATAACTGTCATATAAATTCTGCCGGATTCATCAAGACTTAAGGTAACAGGGGTGAACTCTCCGTCAATTTCAGATTTTAATGCGAGGTCCATTCCTGAAATTATAATTTTGTTATTAATTGCACAGACAAAAGTATTTTTATTTGCGGCAGAAGCTGAATTACCCGCAGAAAAGAAAGTCTGGTTCAATTCTTTATATGAAGTAAGATTTCCGTTTTCTATAATAGGAGGGTCATCAATTGCATAAGATTCCAGTAGAATAAACCTGTTTGGAGAAGGATTGTGAGGATTTTTATTTACAATATTATCTGCAATCAGAAAACTACCATCGTTCCTGTATATGAATTTCCTTTCTACATCCTCCAGCCCGTTTACCTGCATACTGTACAATTTTTCATGTGAGGATAATTCAACCGCAGTGATCTGTCCGAGCCTGTCAGCGTAATAGAATAGTCCGTGCTCTGCATCGAATATAATATCACTATTACCCAGGAAATCCGCCGCTTCTGATTTTCCTCCGGCGTCAAGCAGCTGCCATCTACCGGAGCCGAATGCAACGAAATTGTCATTTGCTGTAAGTATAAAATCGGCAGGGAAGAATGGATCGATGGGAATCTTCCATTTAATTTCCAGCGGTTTATAAGTAACCTTAACCGGGATTCTGGAGTTCAGCATTTCATTGGCGAAGGGACGCGGATAATTATTTCCGGCCTTTTCCTCTTTATAACCTGGCAGCGATACAAAATTTCCGGAGTTTATTATTGTCATTTTTTTAATATGGTTTTGATTTAAATCCTGCGCCCACGTAATGAAAACAGGAAGAAGAATTAAAAGTAATGCCTTATATATTATTACCAGCTTTATTTAACTCCCGGTACTGCTCTTTTAACAATAATATTTTTTATATCATCGCTAGATGGAGTTTTTGATCCTGATAGGGTTAGTCCGGTCATCTCACCGAAAAACGGCAGCATAAGGTTACCGAGGTTATTTGCGGAAGTAGTAACGTCCAGATTTATATGAAGCTCATGCTTGCCTGACCATCCTGTGGTTAAGCCTTTGCCTATTTTAGTTAAAAAATGTCTTGGGTGAAAGTTTTCAATATTGTTAACATGACTGATATAATCTGACTGGGTCGCGTCGGTTGCTGTCGGTTTTGCCGGGGGGGCGGGCGTAAATTTATAGTCCATCTGGGCCAGGTAATCTATGTTGAAAGGATCTGTCAGTTCTACTATAAGATTTTCAACCAGGAACCTTGGTGAAAAATGAACAAGCAGATTTTCAAAATGCACACCGGAAATGTCGCCCTTATAGTTAAAAATATTATTCATATTCTTAGTGACAGCATTCCTGAATGAAGCCAGTGCACTCACTATTTGCCTGTGTTTAACAGCCTCGGGGATAGAATACCTGATTTTAACAAGGACGAGCAGCAGCCCGTCACATCCTTTTCCTCCAAGAAATTCAAACCTGTAATTGTCATTACCTATTTGATAAAGGTATAAATCAAATAAACTGTGCGATCCAACAGATGCATTGGATTCAACAAAAAGAGGAAAGTGACTGAAATTTCTTTGAGGAGCGGATGGATGAGATTTAAGATTATATTTCCTGGTTGCGGTACCCCTGGTAATCTCAACATTAAAAGGAAGTCCCGTAATTTTACTTACAAACTCTGCCGAATGCCAGTAATACCTGCTGTGAATATTTGTTGTGCCTTCATACATAAGAGGCGCGTGCGACGAAGATTGTGGAATCTGTGAATAGGGGTCTCCGGGAGTATTGGTTCCGAAACCTAAAAATTGATATGAACAGGAATCTCTTGACCACCTTTCATTATATTCATCGGGCAGACTTGCACCGTGTCCGCATTCGTGTGCGGCAATGAAACTATTACTTGAATCCGGTTCTTCATTTCCTATAGAAAAATTTCCAATACCGTTATCACCGTTCATATTGGCACGCGGTATTGAAATTACGTTAATCTGGAAATGAGCCCTGTTAAATATTGATTTTTGTATGAAAAAATAAGGCTGCACTTTAATTTTTAATTTGCTTTCGTCCTGAGGTTTTATCTCAAACGTTCCCGGATTTCCCCCGTCGGGACCATTCCATCGTTTAGGCAGATTCTCAACCATTTTTTTCTCGTAAACAGCGGCATTGAAAGGAGTTCCATCCTTGTTTTTGGAAGGGGCTCCGGTCAGGTTGTAAAAGAACCTGAAGTATGACATCACTTTTGCAATTTCGGTTCCGTCCTTTACATCACAGCATCTTATAAGCGCTTTATCGAATCTTCCTATAAGAAAACCAAAATTATTTGGAACAGGTTTCTCAAATTCTTTGTACTGTCCTGTTGCAAGGTCCACTGACCTTGTGGGATAAATATCCTGTGAAAAGAAAGGCTGTATTGCAAAGAAACTTTTCTTTGGATCTGCATCTGACGAAAATCTTGCCGGTCTTTTGTTCATTTTGGTATTTGGTTTTACCCCCAGGCTGACAGCGTCAACCCACATAACCGCAGCCCTGGCACCTGTTGCATCGTTTCCTCCGCCCGCAGGAGTTCGTTTATCGAAAATCTCAAAAATATTTCCTTCGGCGATTACAAGTCTTGTCCAATCGGGATAATCGTTAAGATAACAACCATTCAGCAGTTTGATATCGCTAAAAGGGAATACATCTTTAGAAGAATCGGTGCCCGGGTTATATACTCCCTGGTCGGAAATAGGCTTACCTACTCCAGTCTTGGGATTTAGAAATTGATGAAAAAATACCGCGACAGCCTCTGTATTATTAATTTTATGCTGTTTCAAATCTTTTCCTGTAAGAATGATATCATCCAGCGAAAAGATTAAAGGCGTGGCCGAACTAAGACTTTTATCAAGATCGCCCTGACTGAGGGCTTCGAACAGCTTTCCATCCTGATCTTTGAACCGTGTAAAATATTTTTTAGCTGTCCATAACTCCGGGAGGTCATAAAATTTCAGCCTGTCGGGTCCGGGTACTAGTTTTGACTTATCAGAAATTTTATCCGTTTTCCTTGTTTTTGCATCCTCTGAAATTACATAAGTATCGGGTTCTAACTTAATTCTTAGGAATATTTTAGTATCCGGTTTAGGCTGATCTTTTCCGTCACTGCCTTTCTGAATGATCCAGGGGAGGCATAGAACGGTATCTTTATTTGAATCTTCTTTGATAATCCAGCTCGAGCGCGTATCTGGTTTCTCGCTGCCCGTTGAGGGTTCTTTACTGAAGCCCTCAATGAAGACCGGAGGTATGCATATTCTTAAATGCTCATGACTGCTGTGCCCGAATACCCTGTCGAAAAATTCCATCCTGATAAACTGCCACTTAGGCTCAAGCACCATTTCAACAAATCCCCCCTCTGACCCGATATTTTTTTTCTTCTCTTCAATGTTGACGAAATCAGGTTCTTTGAAATCGTCTGTTTTACCTACTTCCCATTTTGAATTTTTCAGCGACCATTTGAGTGGAAGTTTAAATATTTTATTTCCGTTTTTCTGAAGATCGGGAACTTCAGGTTCAAATACAGATTTAGTTTCGCCTGAATCTTTTGGTTTTGAAAAAAATATATCGTTAGCCGTTTCAAACTTGAGGGTGAAAGATTTTTTCTTTCGTTCAACAAGGAATTTTAGTTTACCGTCCTTTGAGGTTGATTCATCCTGTGTAGTACCGTCAGGAAATTCAACTGTAACAGGAAAATCACCTGGAAATGTTTTTTTATTCGCTTCGGGATCTTTATAAAATAATTGAAGGAAAACACGTGCAGCTTCCCCGCTTGGAACGGGAAGAGGTTCAGCAGGTACCGGCTTTCTTTCGAAAAGCTCTGTGCCGTATAAGTCGCATTTGGAGCTTATACATGTTGTCTTATTCGGATGACATTTAAGAAGCGGCTCTTCTCCTTCATCAAAGAAAAGAATTTCAACCCTCCGGTCAGCTGGATTTTCCGACTCGGTTTTAGATTTGCTTGCCGGGAAATTTTCACCGCATCCTACTTTTGGTGCCGGTGAGGGTGACGGTTTTTCAATAAACAGCAATTTCGCCTGAATTTCCCCGAGACCTTCACGGGTGATTCCCATTATAATGGCAAGCTCTTCCATATAAACATCAAAGAAAGCTCCCCATGTTTTTATTTCAATTTTTCCTGTCTCGGGTATCTGCTCTTCGAATTCTTTGTTATAACGCACCTGGAATTTTTTCAGTGCTTCTGATGCAGCACTATCCTTTTCATTATTTACCTCACCTGGATCGCAATCCCAGCCCCAGTTAAAAGAGATCCATTTCAGAATTTGTTTATAATCTTCAACCTGGTGCTTTTTATCAGATATGATTGCCCACTCGGTTTTCTTTCCTGCTAAAGCGGCAAAAACATTTTCAGCACGCTGCCTTGAAAGCTTTAAATTATATTCCGCACTTCCTTTTTTATCGGTATGACCCACAACCAGTATTCGCTGGGCAAAGGATCTATCCTGACAAAGTTTGTAGCAGCTGAATAATACTCCCAATCCTGTTATACGGTTCTGTTCTGCTGTGCCCGGCTGTGGGGCCTCTTTGCCAAAATCAGGAAGCAGGACGGCGCTGTCGAAATGGAAATTAACATCTTCCATTTCGATTACAGAAAAAGACAGCTTCGTCTTAACTGTTATTGTTTGCCTGATCCCGGAAGTCAGGTCGCCTATTTTGTCTGTAGTTCTTGCATCGATTGTAATTTCTGACATACTTAAGACTAATCCTGCTTAAATCTTGAAAGTTTGGGGAATGTAATGCTGTATTTGCCTTTAGGAACTTTCTCCTCCTTTTTATAACCGTTTCCGTCCAGCTTACCCTTTCTTATTTCACCGCTTGCCAGGTAAAAAATGTATTCCTCATTCGCAACCGGCTTCCCATCCTGATCTTTTAATTCAATTTCAATATAATCTTCTATGAACAGAGTGCCGGAGCGTGCAGTAATTGCCGGTTTAGAAAGTGCTGTGAAATAGTAATCTGAGCTCGAGTAACCGTTTCCATCGGATGTCCCTGAAGGAACTTCCCATTCGGCTTTTGCCTTACTGCCGCTTACTTTTGCTTCAAAGCTTGCAACCTGTGAATCTGCTTTCTTAATGTCACGTTCCCATACAAAGAAGTTAATTTTTTCACCATCATCTATTCCTTCAGTTTCAACACTAAGTTCTACTTTATCACCTGGTTTTACCAGCTCCTTAGACCACCCGGCTTTGTATATCTTTTTCAGAATTAAACTTGCCTCTCCATCCTTTAGTGCGTCTCTTGTAATTCTTCCGTCGGTCTTTACTTTGCTGTATGAATCCTTCTTATCTGTATCTGTTAATTTATAATCTACCCCGCTTACGGTATTTCCGGCTTTATCTACAAGTTTAAATTCTATCCAGTTCTTTTCTTTGGTAGAGGCCTCAGGACTCCCGGCTACGGCACTCTTCGCACTAGCCTTCGCTGCCGCTGATCCTGATGAACCCGCCCCGCCGCCGCTTCCGCTTCCTGCCCCTGCCATTCCTATCATCACGGTCGTACCCCCTTTTATTATTGAATCCGGTGGTCCAACGCACGTAGCCATATCACCCATCCTTGCTGCCGGCATTCCTCCGATCAGAACGGTTGGACTTCCGGGAGGCATGATGGGTCCACCCACATGAGGAATTGGCGGAACGCCCGGGGTTACCATGGGACAAACGTGCATGTCCCCAACTCTCGCTGCCGGCATATTTTCTATAAGTACGGTAGGACATCCCACTACAATGGCGCCGCCATGCGCGCAGGTATCTCCTAATCTTGCTGCAAAGCTCATTATTAAATTTCCTTATTCGTCAATTTATCTTTACCATCGCTCCTTTAATTGTATTTATTCCGGAAGCTTCAACATTTGCCATAGTCCCTTTCACCTTAACAGCTACTCCGGCTTCCACTGTTGTATTCAATCCTTTTAGCTTATATTCTGCAGATGCTTCTGATGTAACATTCATCCCTTTTTGCTTCAGGTCGCTTTTTGCTTCTGAATTTATATTCGTTGCATTAATTTTATAGTCTGTTTTCGCTTCGGATTTTATATTCGCCGCCTTAACTTCTGTGTCTCCCTCGGTTTCCAATTTGAAGGTTTTCGATTTGATGTTAATCTCGCCTTCAGGAGCCTGTATATCAATGCTTCCTTCTTTTGACTCTATAAGGAGCTTGTTGTTTTTTATGTCTATAATAAAATTATTGTTCTTTGGTTTATCTGACATCTGAATTTTTTCAGCCCCGTCTGTATCATCTATCAGAAGAAAATGTCCGTTTTTGCTTGTTACAACAATTTTTGTGTTTTTGTCATCCAGCAGGATGGTGTGTCCGTCTTTCGTTGTAATGGTGATATTCTGGTTCTTATCATCCATCGTGATTTTATGTTTATCCTTTGACGTCACCTCGATTTTATCATCTTTATCATCCATCAGAATTTTATGCGAATCAGAAGTAGTAAAAGAGATTTGTGTTTCTTTAGATTTGTCGTCAATAAGTATTTCATTACCTGCGGCTGTCCTGATAATGTTGTGAGTTTTATTGTTTGATACAACCGGTGAAGCCTGTGAGGGATTCGGCACTGTTCCAATACCTACCGGTCTGTCTACATTCCCGTCAACGCACGCCCATAAAAGTTCCGCATCCTTGTGGTTCGGGAAGTGCATTCCGTAGCCTGATCCTGAATAACTTTGTGTTAACCTTATCGGCAGGGATGCTTCTCCGTTTGATTTGTCGCTCAGATCAAACAGCATCTTGGCTTTATATCTGCCATGTTCGTCCAGGTATGCATATTCGTCACCGGCACCTGATTCCAGTTTGCCGCTCATGATTCCTGAGATTTTTGGAACGGGAGTTTTCCTTGCAGGCCTGAAATCAATATCAAATGGTATTGCTTCAAAACGGCATTCATATATCGCATCGGGAGCCCCGAATTGGTCGGGAATTATGTACAGTCCCTTTTGAGAACCATAGCGGATAACCTTGGTGATGATATATTCTTCGTTCCAGCTCTCACGGAAATGATTGCTCATTTTAAAACGATAGCCGGGAGTAAATAATCTGCTGTCTGTCTTGCCGGTAAATATCTGGCTTTGTGCGATGAATTCCTGGTTCCTTACTTTTGCTAGAAATGAACCTGCTTTTTCATCCTCAAAATTGTCTCCGTAATCATAGTAGGTTCCCGGTGAATCAGAATTAATTTTACTTTCTGCCATTAATTGTTTTTCAGGAAATAGATAGTTGTAGTCTTTAAGCTGAACTTTTCCTGTAACTACCTTTTCACTTGAGGTGAGTTCGAGGATAGTTTCAATATTGGCCGAAGGTTCCTGTTCCTGGTTATAAATTATATCTTCGGCCATGTCTGCTTTAGGCAAATTGCTGTTATCATCAGTGAAACACACTACCTCTTTATCACCGCTCTGATCGAAATAATAATAAATGCCGAAATGTTCCAGCCGCCTGTTCAGAAAGTTAAAGTCGGTTTCTCTGTATTGAACAGCAAACTCGCTTACGGGATAATTGTTTTTCAAATCAATTTTGTAGTCGCTGCTGGATAGCCCGTTATTCTCAAGAGCGGCTTTTATCAGATCACTAATCCCGACGTTCTGGTAAACTTCATTCCTGAAAGTAAGTCCGGAATTCCACAGCCGGGGTACAAGCACAACCTTGTAGAAGTAATGGTACTTTGAGTGTCCGAATTGCTGGAATTGTGAAATAATTCCGTGGACGGTTGTCGTGCTTTTATCAGATCTGATTAGAGTAAAGGTAGCTGCCTTATTAAGGATTTTCGATGAATCAATATTAGGATCATCAATCGCTAAATATATCCGGTATTCGTATAACCCCGAAATCTCCTCCTGGCCTTCATATGACATAACCCCGAAATTGGCATCTTCCAGTAAGGTGAATTTAATATTGTAATACGGTTGATTGGACATTTGATCCGACATTGGGGTACCTTTTTCAGTTTACAATTAAAAATTAGCAATTATCAATTAACGAAATGAATGGCTTCGCAGTCGTTTAGCGGCTGATTAAACGGAGAGAATCACGAAATAATAACTGGCTGTATATTCCGGATAATCAGCTTTAAGGATCAGGCCGGTATCTGACCAGGACTGATGTTCCTATACAAACTTGTACTTATATGAACCGTCTTTGGCCTTTGTTACTGTAACTTTCTCAGGACTTTTACCTTCAGCCATAAAACCCAGTAACTGTGAGGATATTTCCGGAGCCAGTTTTTTATCTACAATTGCATCTATGTTCCTCGCTCCTGTTTCAGCTCTTGTACAGGAATCAACAATGTCGTCAATTACAGCTTTGTGGAATTCCACCGTCAGGTTCTGGTTCTGCTGCAGTTTCTTCTTAATCTTCCCGAGTTTCATTTCTACAATGGGTTTAAGCACTTCCTTACTTAGAGGCAGAAAGACTATCGGCTTTAACCTCCCTAAAAATTCCGGCCTGAAATACTGGTTCATATAAGGTCGAAGTTCTTCAAGCAGGTCTTCAGGGTTTGTCATCCCCTCATTGTATTTTTCAAAAAGCACTTCCGATGCAAGGTTCGAAGTCATAAATATAGTAGTGTTTGAGAAATCGATATTTCTCCTGTCAGCGTCCTGCAGCATACCTCTGTCAAACACCTGCATAAATAAATCAGTAACTGAACTATTTGCTTTTTCAATTTCATCCAGAAGTACAACACAATAAGGCCGGCGTCTGACGGGTTCACTCAATGATCCTCCTTCTCCGTAGCCTACCAGTCCGGGGTCTGCGCCTATCAGCCTCGATGTATTATACTCATTCTGGTATTCAGTCATATTAAGTGTAACCATAAATCTCTCGTCACCGAATAATACCTCTGCCGTTGCCCGTGCCAGCTCAGTTTTACCTACACCGCTGGGACCAACTAAAAGAAAAACACCGTTTGGTCCTTCTTCTTTTTTAATGCCTACTTTTGCCCCCCTTATTACATCAGCAATCTGCTTTACAGCATGGTCCTGTCCAACAACTCTTTTTTTCAATTCCGTCTCAAGCTGAAGCAAGGTAGTCATATCATCGCGTGTCATATTACCAACTTTTATACCTGTCCATGCTTCAATAACTTCGGCAACCGTGTTCGCTGTAACTTCGGCAAAAACCTGCGGTGCGGGATCCTGTAATGCGATTAGTTCTTTTCTGATCTTTGAAATCTCTTCTGCTATAACAGGGTCTTCTTTGCTTGTCCCGTTCCCGTTACCCGCAAATTTTTTCATTCTCAGTTCCATCAGCTTCCTTATCAGCTCGCTCTCCTTTGTCCATTTGTCTTCATTAGTTTTTATGTCCAGCTCCAATTTTATCTTTTGATCCTTCAAGCCTTTCAGTATTCCCTGGTCAATTACAACATCCATGTCCGAATCTTTCTGTTGGGTGTTGATTGCCATGTCAACCGACTTTAGCCTGCTGATCATTATTTCAAGCTTTGCCGGCTTGCTTGTAAGCGACATCTTAACTCTAGTTGCAGCCGTGTCAAGCAGATCTACAGCTTTGTCGGGCAGCTGACGTCCGGCTATATACCTCCTCGACAGTTTTACAGCTGCTTCAAGGGCTCCATCGGTAATATGTATTCCATGGTACGCTTCATATTTTGTCTTAATTCCGCGCAGCATTAAAATAGCCTTTTCATCATCAGGCTCGCCAACATGTATTGGCTGGAACCTTCTCTCAAGAGCCGCATCTTTCGCAAAGTATTTATTGTATTCAAGATACGTGGTCGCTGCTATAGCCCTGAATGAACCTCTTGCAAGCGCAGGTTTAAGAAGGTTGGCTGCATCTCCGCCTCCCGCAGATGCACCGGCCCCTATAAGAGTATGTGCCTCGTCAATAAACAGAATTGCCGGTACAGGTGAATTCGTCACCTCATTTATAACAGCTTTTAGTCGTTTTTCAAATTCACCCCGCATTTTGGTTCCTGCCTGCAATGAACCCATATCCAGGGAATAGATCTGGTTGTTTTTTAAAATATCAGGTACCTCATCCGCAGCAATTTTTATAGCAAGTCCTTCAACCAGGGCGGTCTTTCCTACTCCAGGTTCGCCGAGCAGTATAGGGTTTGATTTTTTCCTTCTGCACAATACTTCAATCACCTGGATAATTTCTTCGTCCCTTCCGAGGATCGGGTCTATCTTTCCGTCCTTTGCCTGGGTTACCAGGTTGGTGGTATATATGTCAAGCACCGTTCCGTCAGCAGGGATTGATTTGGCTTCCTCCTGCGACAACATTTCAGAAGAAACTGATTCATCTTCTACCGACCCTTTAACAATATTATAGAACTCTGTCCGGAGGTCCTCCTGTTTAACGGGGGCCAGTATATCCATCAACCTTGTGCTTATTATCTGCTCGGAGGCTATAAAGACTTCAAAAAAAGCACCTGACCTGATCCTTGTTTCGTGATGATGTACTGAACTTGTAATCCAGGCCTGTTCAAGTAATTCAGTCAGCAAAGGCGAGAGCTTAGGTTTTCCGCTGTTTCCTTTTTCCATTTCATCCAGGTTTTTCAGGCATCTAGCCTGAACATCACCGGCGTCAACAGCATAGTGTTTCAGTATAAGTGGAATATCTCCCTGGCCGTCTTCAATAAATGAATTCAGCAGATGATCAAATGTAATTTCATAATGCCCACGGTTTATGCCCAGTCCTGTTGCTGTGTCCAGGTTCCTTACCAGGTAGTTATTCAGTTTTAAAAGAAGTGATTTGAGATCCTTACTTTGCATGTAATTCTCCAGTTATATTATTAAAAATTCGGGTATATAAAACTTAGTCGGGAACAGAAAGGTATTCTTCGTTCGGTATGTAGACATTAAACTCCTCAAGAGAAGGTTTGCCCAGCCAGAAGGTGGTACCCAGCTTCAGCCTATCGTCATCCCATGAAATCGATTCGATAGTATCAGCTTTAATTATGAATTTAATATCGTATTCAAGTCCGTCGTTGAGATATAATTTAAGGAGTTCATTCAATCTTTTAGAATTTTCGGTATGCGGAAGAAAATTAAGGTAATCCCCGAAAGAAACAGGTCCTATTTCAAGACAGATCCTGCTCATATAATCGACGGTGGTTCTTCCTATAAAACTGTTTTTTCCGAGACTGAAATCATCGCTGCCAAGGGCGGGGACGTCTTCAAGTTCAACCCAGCGGGGAATAAATTCTTTAATTTTGATGGGAAATTGCGGGAAGATATGTGAGAGTAAGATCCTTAAACCCTCTTTGCTCCTTACACGCCGGCTGAATACACCGGCAAATTTTATAAGCGTAAAATCTGAAAGTGATGAGGTCCTGTTTCCTGTAAAAGAGCCTTTGCCTATAAATGAATTTATCCTCTGAGAAATTTTATTTTCAGGATTATTATTTAAATGGAGGTAAAAGCGGTATTTCTTCCACGACTGGTAATAAAGCCAGTAAAACCTGTTATTAAATATATCCAGGAAATTTTGAAGCGGAATATTCCCCTCACCGAGGATTTTTTCCTGGAAAACTATCTGTTCATGATAGCATCTTGGAAGGGGAGCATTTATTCCATATAAACCAAGGAAGTTAAGAACAAACTGTATATCATTCTCTTCGAGAGATACCGACCTGATGTCTGTAGGAGGATAGGCGTAATACTGGCCGGGCCGGAATTTTAATCCCTCCTGGTCAAAAAGATAATCCTTCCTTCCCGGATTATTCTTCTTCGAACTAATTTCACTTAACCAGACAGCCTGCCAGACATGGTATTCAGGTCCCTTCTGCAGAATGTCTTCAATTATACGGGAAGTATTTCTCCCAGTGACGGGTTCCATTTGTAGCTGTTATTTGTTCCTGATTCAGTAATTTTTAGGAAGACGTATGAATTGATAGTTACATATTGCGACAGAAAGGAATTTAAAACCATTCCCATCAGGTTAATTTCACCTTCTCCGTTTTCGAACTCTTTGGCATCAACCTCAATATGAAACTCTATACCCCTTATTAAACTCTGGTTCATCATTTTATTAACCAGCCGCGGCTTATGGATGACCTTTATGCTTTCAATTCTTTTTTTATTCGGGTGATTCTGTGTGTTAGTCCAGTTATACAGATTTAAGATGCTCTTAAAAGTATTCAGATCTGCCAGCGTCGAAAAGTTGACGGACAGATGTGCAATCAGCGACCATAAATAATTATTCTTGTCGGGACAATCCTGAACCTCTGTCGGTGTTGTAATATTATATGCCTCAAGTCCCGGAGGGAAATCAAGAGGTTCTTTAATTGAGCCGGTTTCCAGGTAGGCAGAAGGAAGGAAACCATTTGATAATACGGCTTCTATACTTAAAGTTTCCTTTGGGAAAACATCTTCCTCCATGCTTGGTCCAAACAGCCTGATAAAAGTTTCGGACATATCGTTCAGTACCTTTTTACGCCGGATTGAATAAAATCTTTTGAAATTATATTCCGGGCTGGAGGTATCAAGTATGTCGTGCGCCGTAATGGGTATATATTTATACTGCTCAGCACGATTTTCACTGATGCCGCTTACAACGTCGATTGAATAAATTTCCCTGCTTTTTCTTCTGTAAAGATCAGGAATTATATAATATTCCGGCAGCCTTTGGGTAACGGAAACTTCTTCAGCCGGCCGGGAGAAGAGGTTAACTATCGGAACACAATTCAACGCAATATTGCTTTTACCGGGGAATTTTTCCCTCATCATTTTCCGGTTGAAATCGATTTTGATTTCCACGTTTGAAGATTCACCATCAGCGGTGAACTTATCAAGGCCGGATATATCCAAAAAAAAGAATTTTTCAGGGAAAGCAAAATACTCCTGCAGCAGCCTGAATCCTGTGAATGATTGCTTAGCATAGGGCAGAATTGAGTATTCATCCTCAATATATTCTTCACCGGAGGAAAGCTCCGGAACACTGATCTTAAAATTATCGATTTTCCTGAATACTGATCTTTCATTTACAGCTTCCCTTACAGACACACCGGAAACAAATTTGGTCAGGAACAAATGCAGGTTATATTTTACTGAAGATGAACCCTGCAGATAGATTCTGAACCGGCCCATTTTCAGTGAATTATAATCAACATTTCTGTCAAGCTGCAGTTTCAGGATAATTGAAGTTTTTCCCTGGGGAGTTTCTTCAACTGTAACATCAGCCAGCTTCACAGGACGTACTGTAAATTCCTGTGTGGTTCTGAAGATAAATTCAGCCGGCTCATCTTTTTCAGTAAGTCTTGTTCCGGTACCTGAACCCGATTGAACTTTATACTTTACTTTATACTTACCCGTCTGTGTCTGTATTTCACTCCCTTTTTTTATGGAGACAGGTTCCGTTAATGCTCCTGATTTAATGTTTGCCTGCAGTATAGCACATGAAGGAAAAGATTTAAGGAGATTCGGGAAAAGTATTTCCAGTATTCCTCCTGCTATTTCAGGAAATTCATCATCGAGCCTTTCATGTATCCGCCCTGCAAGGAAGGCAAATCCTTCGAATAACCTTTCTACAAAAGGATCTTTCCTTTCCCGTTCGCTTAGATGAAGCCTGGATCCGAGAGTGGGATGTTTTTTGCTGAACTCCTCCCCGGATGTCTGCAGAAAGTTATACTCCCTTTCAAAATATTTATCGGTACTCATTCTGAATCCTTATCTAAAGTAACTTTAGTCCAGCCTGTAGTAGAAAATTCTGTGAGCAGGATTTCTTTATTTGAACTGTCCTTAAGTTTAATGATTATTTTCAGGGCAGCTCTCAGGGTTTTCTGATCGAATTCAGAATTCTGTATCTGAACTTCACTTACTCTTGGTTCGTATTTCAATATTACTTCCCTGATCTCCTTTTTTAAGGATTCTACGGGATTATCTGAAGCAAGGTAGATCTGAAGAATATCTGAGATACCAAAATCGGGAAGATGTAATATTGATCCGCGGCGGGTGGTCAGGATCATCCGGAGGTTCTCTATAATACTCAGGCTCAGCTTCTGGTCTTCGGTCAGATGCTCGAACTGCTGGGGCCCGATTTCATCGGGATTAACAACTTCCGATACGAACTGACCCAGTAGAATATTGTACAGGCTTAAATTCTTCAATGTTGATTGTACTTTTAGTCAATAAAGAACAGGGTGGATTATAACACTATAGAATAGTCGTAAATAATTCCACCCTGGTAAAATAGGTTTACTTAAACAGGAAGTTGAAATGAGAAGAAGCCCTGATCAGTAAACATAGTGCTTCCTTTTACATGTTCCCATTCTACGCTTTCCGCAACCATTGATATTCGTTCAAGGTGAGAAATTGTTTGTTTGGTTGAATCCACGGTGGAAGGCATCAGGTCCTCTACTTCCACTACACGGGCATTGGTTAGCGTGTATTTGAAGTAAACCGTTTCCTTACCGGTAGCTTCAGCTATTTCATAAAGAGAAATCTCCACAGATTTGAACACCTTGCCTTCCGCGCAATACTGAAACATGAAAGGCGTCAGTTTATCGATTTCCTTAAGAATCATAAACGGGTCATATATTCTGCTGCCTGTAACCTGACCTGTTCCTTCAGTGACGGGTAATCTCACCCTTTGCGCGAATTCCAATATCGTACAGGAACTATTGGGACGGGGACCTTCAAGATCATTTCCTTCAGCGTCTTTGAACTTTACTTCGCCTTTTACAGCCATGACTAACCTCCGATTAAGTTTAAGTTATAGTTGATTTATATGAATGAATTAATGAACAATTATGATTCTTCGCCTGAATGGTATGCTATAAGTTTAAGGTTTACATCCATCCCAGTTATCGCAACGTGAGGTCTGAATTCTGCGCTGATCTGGAAAAACCCGGGTCTTTCCTTAAGCTCTGTAACATCCAGCTTATATGAACGCAGCGGTTTTTCAGCTACAATTTTTTCAGCAGGATTAGGCATATCAACAACAAGGGTATCAAGCCAGCTTGACATATCTTTTTTGATCTCTCCGGCGCCGGCGTTCTTACCAACAAATACCAGCTGGCGGTATTTAAGATAATGTGCTATCCTTGTTACCAGCATAGTGTACTGAAGTCTTGAACCAACCGAGAAATTAGCAGTAGCGGCAGCATCATTTTTAATTTGTTTCGGTCTGTTTGCAGAAGGAGTTTCAAAAAAGGCGGCGTAATCTGTTCTGTCCCAATGAGCCAGCGGTATAAAACCAAGATCACACAGTTCTGCATCTTTTGCCTGGCCGACAGAAGCTTCCAACGGCACCTTCAACTTTTTCTGGCCATGTTCTTCATAAGTTGGAACAGGCAGGTTTTCAACTTTACCGCCGGATTCAACACCTACTATCTTAACGCTCCAGCCCCACTTCTCAAAGCTTTTTACCATATTTGAAGCAAGCGCATAAGATGTGCTGCACCATAAGCTGTTGTCTTTTCCGCCTTTCATTACGTTTTCAGAGTAATTGAAATTTTTAGTCGGTTCTGATTCTGCATTATAGGGCAGACGGCCGAGGAACCTTGGCAGGGTAAGTCCTATATATTTAGAACGGTCATCATCCCTGAAAGCTCTCCACGATGCATAAGCAGCTCCCTCTTTAAGCTGTTCAGCAAGGAACCTGTTATTCATAACATCGGTCATATTTTTTTCACCGAAGAATTTGGGTCCGGCATTCCCTATAACAGGAAGCTGTGCTGATTCACCAAGAACGGAAAGGTGCTGCAGCAGTGAAATGTCCTGCGGATTATTTTCGAACTGGAAATCAGTTACGATTGCTGTATAGGAATGTCCGCCCACTTTATCGTATGCTCCCCAGTATATATGATGCCATAGGCCGGAGTCTTTTTCATAACCTTCGCCCTGGGCTGCATCATTAAGATCTTCATAAAGTTCTTCTTTGGAAACATCTAGAAGCTCATACTTAACCGGCTTGCTGAACTCTGTATTCTGAACAAGGAATAAGAGTCCCCGCCAGCTTGATTCCAGCTCCTGGAATTCCTGGTTTTGCAGGATCTCATCCATCTGGGCACTGAGAACTGTATCAAGGTCTGCAATGTAAGAATCAACGAGAGCGCCTGTAATTTTGAATACTTCGGATTCCTTGCCTACTTTGCTTACAAATTCAGCGACTGCTGATTTCTTTGAATCATCCAGCATGGAGATTAACTTATCAACAGAACTTTGCTCAGTTACCTGGCCTTGTTCCATTGCTTCTTCTTTTTCTTTAGCCATTTTAATTAAACCTCCGTTAACAAAAATTAAATTTCAATAATATTTTACTTTTTATCCTGTGTGCCGAGTTTCGACATCAGGTCGTCTATACTTGCTCCTCCGTCTTTCAGAACGCCTTCAAGAGCCTTTTTCAGGTTGGCATCCCTCAACACGGCAAGTTTCAATTCTTTCAGACGCTCTCTTGCATCAAGCAGCTTCTGCAGAGGTTCAACTTTTTTTACTATTTCATCAGGATGAAAATCCTTGATGTCCTGGAAGTCAAGGTTAACTTCCATTTTTGCTTCGGGATCGTCTGATAATTTGTTAGAAACCGTCAGCTTGAGCTTCGGGTTCAGATCCTTCAGCACCCTTTTGTAATCTCCTTTGTTACCTATCGTTCTCAGCCTCCTGTCTTTAACAGGCCCCTGGCTTCCCGGCGCGCTTTTACTGAAGTTTCCGGTAATCAGCATCCGGTAATCAAGTTCTACACTTTCCTTTGCATCACTGCTCGGGAGAATGGCGACTTTGACACGCTGTGCTATCTTAGGTGCAACTGGTCTTGCCATAACTACTTCCTCCGTTTATGTTTTTGTTGTTCCAAATTGATTGCTAAAATACTATTGTGTTTTGCTATCTTATAAAATAATTCCTGCTGTTGTTTCTCTATTTGATTTCTCTGGCTCTCATTTTCTGAAGTGAATAATACCTGCACGTTGGTTAAATAAAGTGATTGCCAGGCCGCGGTGCATAATGCAGGTTCCCATTCCGATAAGTTTAACCTGTCAATTGTTTTGTCCAGCTCTTCCAGACTCACCTTTGCAACGTTATACTGTTTTGCCTCATAACAATAATTTGCAATATTTAACCGTCTGAGGAATTTACCCTTCACCCTGTCCTCAGCGTTTAGCTTCTGCTGCATTGTTTCAAGACTTACCTGGAAATTATTAGGTAGACCCTGAAGCGCTTCCTCGTAGTCTTTATTAATATCATCGTATGTTTGGTCGACAATTGGAGTAAGCGAAAGTGTACCCGCTGCTGCGGCAGTGCCGCCCTGGTTTGTATTTGCCGGCAGCTGCTCCAGCCACTTTATTGTTTCCTTGTCAGCAAAAGCAACTTCTCCGCCGTCAAATTTTAGTTTAGGCAGGTCAGGCAGCCGTTTAAGCAGCCGGACAAGATGGTACTTTATATCATTCGCTGCAGAAGTATAACTCCCGCCTTTTTTTTCGAGTGCATCTGCCAGGTATCTCTGCGCGTCCAGCCAGTAACGGAATTCACTGCCGTCTTTAATAAATTCAAGTTCAATCCTCGGGATTATAACATCAATCTTATTTTCGCTGTGCCATGTGTTTAGTAATTTTCTTATTATGTCGTTTGGGGGAGCAATACCTGTTATTTTTTCTTCAGACTCAGGCAGTACAAGTGTACTCCACTGAATTTGACGGGCAATTCCGAATGCGAAGAAAGTTTCAGGAATTTTTTCAACTGTTTCATTATTAACAGTCGATTCATAAAAGTGGGTTAATGTCCTTCTCAGCTGTGTGTTGATTTCATCTTCTGAAGTCGGGGTTGACTGTTTTGCAGGAAATGATACCTCTTTTCCTGCCGCAGGCGCCTGGCTTACTTCCGGTTTCCGGGGAGGGGGAGAAGCCGGTTTCTTTTCCGGCACAGATGGAGGATTTAAAGAATTTTCAGCATCTTTAGCCAAACTCCCTATTACATCCTGAAGAGCCTGCAGAACAGGTACGTTTTCAGGCATAAGTTTTTCACATTCTGTGAGAATAAACCCGGTCAGTTCATTTATCCTGATTATCTCAGCGGCATTTGATTTATTGATTTCATCTCTTTCAATCAGTTTCGTTACCCGTGAGGTGCTGAGGAACTGGATAGCTTTGCTCTTCTGAACATTGTTTTGCGGAAAAAGATCGCTTCCGAATTTCTTCAAAAGATGATAAACAACTTCAAGACCGGTTCTGAAACCTTTCAGCTGTTCGGTTCTGTACAGAGCAAAACAAAGCCAGGAAGCCACTTTGATATCTTTACTTTTCTCTTTCAGAATCGTATTAGAAAGATCTATCCAGTTCCTATAATCAGGAACGGATTTTGGAAATTCCATGCTTAGCTTGAAGTATTCTTCATCATTGGCCGCATCAATACCCGCAGGTGAATCACCCGGGATTGGCTCAAGGAATTCCTGAACAAATTCTGAAACTTCAGGTTCTGCTAATGTCTCAGCCATAAATGTAACCCTGTTTTAATCAGTTAAATTAGTTGCAAAAATCTATCAAGGCTTACATCGGAATATTCAGCAGGAGTACCCGCTGAGGGACCGAACTGTATAACCCTTTTATCTTCAGTATCATCCGACATCAGATCAACAAAGCTGGTGCTGTTAAGTTTAAAAGGGAATATGATCACTCTGAATTGCTCATCATCCGTTTGGTTCCAGAATATTGAAGCTTGCCGGAAGGAAATGTTCATTTTTTTATTGAATGCCTCTATAAAAAAACCTGCATCGAAAGTGAAGCTTGAATCTTCGGAACAGAACAGGATTCTTATAAAAGTTGAATCGGAATAGGAAAGTTCTTTAAAGTCCTTAACTGTAAAATTAACATTGGTTCTTTTGATCAGCTGCTCTAAAGTGGTGATAGAGAGGAAATTCTGAAAATCTTTTCCAGGTAATTCTTCATCTGCAATCGTTGCGTCAAAGTTCTTCAGAGATGCATTCAATGATAACAGATCTTCCTCTTTCCTGAGGTTACTATCAAGACCGGAAAGTACCGGCGTCAATTTAGCGGGAATAAGAGATGTAATTTCGAAATTTCTTAAAGGTAATACTGAAAAGATTACCATTGGAAATTCTCTTCCGCTTTTATCATTGCTCGGATAAATTATTCCAGTTACAGCGCGCTCTGAAGAAGGGAAGGGAATGTAGAAGTTTGTCGGTGGAAGTATTTCATATTTCCGTCTCCATTCAGGTTTTAATTTTAACCTGGCGTTTGCTAAGCCGTCCTGTATCCATCTGTCAATGAAGAGGATTTCTGGGAGACCGGAATTAAATTTTACAAAATCATTAAACTCAGGCAGCTTTCCGAAATAGCCAGAAGACATTACATTTGTGTTTTTTTGAAGCAAACCGTATGAAGTATTATTAATTGATTTTATCCGGAAGCTGAAAAGTACTGAAGTAATCCCTGGCAAAAGGATTCCGTGAACTACCGGAGCTTAGCTGGTACGAAACAGTTACATCGTAGCTTCCGTCTTTCTGAAAGAACCAGTTGAAGTTATATTGTGAAGAACTTCCGCGTGATACAGTTGCTTCCTGAAGCAGCCTGAACATTGCCCATTCACCTTCGTATGACTTTGAATCAGAACTTCCCATATTCCTTATCGAAATGTTCATCCTTGCCCCGGGAGTTCCTTTTGCTCCCGGCCAAGTAAAATCTGTCCAGAAGGGAGCTCCCATTTTGTAATAATCCTCTTCGCCGTCAAGGTAAAGGTAAACCTGTTCTACTATGGGTTTGCCCGATCCTACAGCTTTAGATTCAGGAAGCTCAGGCTTCAGACGGAAACCAATACTGAGATCACCGTTTTTAAATAAGGTTCCGGTGATATCATCCGCCTTTTTCAACGCTGCTATGAATCTGTCGGAGATACTTAAACCATCATTTTCCCACTGACTGACTTTCCAGCGGTCCTTGTTTATGAAAGCGCTTAATTCATCGTTGTAAAATGACCATAAAATTCCCGACCCCGGTTTGAAGAAATCTTTGAAATCCTGTATGGGGGCATCGTTTTGTGAATCCTTAAACGGGAACGAAGACGACAGCGACTTATTAAAGGTATCGGCAACTTTAATCTTCCATTGCTGGTTAAGATATTGCCCGGCGTCAGCAAGAATTGCTTCCCAGGAGAGCTTAACTGGGTCAGAGAATAAACTCTGCAGCGCTGGTGCGTTGAACGCCGATCCGCGTATCACCTGAAGAGAAGTCGGGAATTCCGCCGTCCGCTGGGAGAGGACTTTTACCGCATAATCTTTTGCAAGGTCCTGGCCGCCTTTTACCTGGTCAAGCACCCCGCCTATAATTCCGTATTGAGCAAGAATTGCATTCATATCGGCACCGCCTGAACCATCTGCATTGCCCAGAACAAATTTTATATATTTTTTGGTTTCATTCAGACTACCCTGGTTCACATCCAGTCCGGCAAACTGGTAGTTCTTCTTAGCTGAATCCGACGGGGCCTGGATATCCACAATAATGCTTAACTGAGTCGCGAATAATTTGAGAACAGAAATCAGGGGTGAATTTACAGGATCGCTTAATATTTTCATATTGTTGGCTGCAAGCGGGACATTATCAAAACCGCTATACCTTATGCTTTGCAGAAACTGGAGCCAGTTTTGTTTATAATCATTAAGATAGAGTGTAACCAGTCCTTTCTTAATTTCCTCGCTGTCGTAACTGCCGGATACAGGTTTAAGATTAGTTTTCCCTAGCACCCAGTCTTCTTTGCCCGGATTTGTGCTCTCGTCTATAATAGCCTGCTTAATATAATTCATCCATCCGTCTGCGGTGAATATGTAGGGAACTCTCTGATTTGTGGTCATCACGCTCAGGTACCTTCCACCAATAGCCTGTTCGAGGGATAATTCATTGGGGAACTGGTTTATTCCATTTTGTTTAAGCCGCGCATATATACTCTCAGCATTTGGTTTATACTGTATACGGTCTCTTACCATGCTTATTAATAAATTATCACTCCTTACCGGAAGTACTTCTTTGTCGGGCAGTAAGCTGACATAAAAAGAGAGATAGTTCCTGAAAAGGCTTTTCAACGAGTCTTTTTCGCTCGTTGATGCTGCAGGATTAGAGGAAATATATCTTGACTCTAATATCCCGTCAAAAACATGTGTAAGAAACTTCTGCTCGGTTGTATCAAGCCTGGTTCTTTCAGTACCAAGCAGCAGGTATGATTTAAGATAATTATAAGTAATCTCACCCGGGTAATCTTTTCCGTTTGCATATTCGTTCAGACTTTTCACAATCTCATTATAGATATTCTGCTGAAAGAAGTCGGAAGTTTTTTTAGTAAAAATACCTTCAAGGTAGGGAAGAGTGCTTTTACTCCTGTCCATACCAAAGCTGATGAAAGCATCATTACCCCTGCCGTCGCGTATACTTTTTATCAGGCCAATGAGGCTGTCGGTTTTAGAAAAATTGCTTAACAGATTCCCGGCCCAGTTTATTTGAAGGAATGAGGATGAAATTTCATTTTCCTTTTGAAGAAAACTCCTGCTTCCATTGTAGCCAACTAATGTGAAAAAAGAAAACAGTAAAAGCAGCACAACAGACACCCCGATAGTTGCCAGCCTTGCTGAACTTTGCTTTTTCACAGTTCCCTTTGTCTGTCCCGTAGAAAAATCCTGGTCTCCTATTACAACATCATTAAGCAGGTCTTTTATAAAATAATTCTTTTTCTCAACTGCTTCACCGGTATCAGTATCTGCGGGTTCAGGCAGATTAAACTGTTTTGCAATTTCCCTTATCGCTATATCCAGCGGTAGTCCCTCCTGCGTTCCGCTGGTAAAATAAAATCCGCGGAATACAGGATTATCCTGGTAAGGATTATGCTGAAAAACTTCTCCGATAAGGTAGGTTAATTTCTGCTGCAGTGAATTGAACTGGAAAGGGAAGAGAAAAACTTTTCTTCTTTGTTCTCTCTTTTAAAGGACTGCTCAACCTGGTTGTACGGATCTCAAATAATTTTTTGGATAACAGTTTGAATTCGCCCTCAAAAATTGCCTTTGGATCCCTTGAAAACATCTGCTGAGTGTTAAAAGTAGCACCCCAGATCTGTGACCTTTCGGTTTCGCTGAAGTCGCCGTAATATTCAACAAAACCCTGTACAAGATCGCACTTGGTAAAAATGAAGTAAACCGGAAAATTTACTCCGAGTGTTTCAATAAGCTCATCAATTCTCTTCCTCATATTTTTGGCATGTTCCGCAAGCTGATCTTTATCGGCATTTATCACTTCATCGATGTTTATTGCAAGAATAACCCCGTTAACTGGTTTTCTTTTCCTGTTTTTCTTTAATACTTCAAGGAAAGCAATCCATTCGGGCCGGTCTTCAGTTTCAGAAACATATCGTCCGGCTGTATCAAGAAAAATTGCCTTTGTAGAAAAAAACCAGTCGCAATTCCTTGTGCCTCCTACACCCCTGAATCCCTCCTTACCGAATGGGAATTCAAGTCCTGAGTTCTGTATGGCAGTGGTCTTGCCGGCTGCAGAGGGGCCTATTATCATATACCAGGGAAGAGCGTACAGGGCGGCTTTACCCGATTTACCGTTCGCTATTTTCGAATTTTTAAGAGAAGCGATGGCCGCGTCAAGCTGTTTTTTGAACTGTTCTATTTCAGCCTTTTTCTCGGGACTAAGATTTTTCATCTGATCATCAGCCTGGCTGCCGATTGATTCCTCAATCTGATTAGCCTTCTGAGCATCCTTCATTTTTTTGTAAAGGATTAGTATGGTAACAACCATAAAGATGAAAACCGCAATTGCGATCTGAACCAGGAATGACATTCCGAAGATAGGTCCGAGGACTAGTACCAGTACGATAAGCAGAATCCCGGCAATTGCCATTATAGAAGACGGATTTTTTATAAAATTTACAATAGAATTCATATTAAATATTTAAAATTTGAAGAAATGAATTATGCGATAAGGCTCTTAAGAGATTCAATAATTTCATCAGCGGCTGATGTAGCGGAAGAAGACATTATTACGTAGAAGACGACAAAAATTATTACGGCTGAAACCGGGTAGATCCAAACAGGCAGCCTTCTTCCGGAACTTACAACAACACCCTCTGCAGGTTTTGCATTGGGTGAGATTGAGTCGATCGACTGATACATCCCGGGATGAAGCTCCATATTCAAATCATCTATCACCCTTCTTAATAGTTCAGGTGATTGTAGCTGGTATTTTCCCTTAAAACCGAGTGCAAGACATAAATAATATATTTCAAGCACATCTTTATTTACACTGCTTCTCTGCCGTAATTCTTCCAGGTATGTAAAGAATTCCTCACCGGCATTAAACGTATCGAACATCCTGATCTGCAGGGGATCTGACAGCCAGACTTCCTTCTGGTTCCAGGCCGAGCTTATGATGGTTTCATCCAGGAACGCTACCAGGGCAAACGTAGCCTTTTTTACTTTCTCGTTATCAATTCCCGCGCTTCTGGATTCCCGCTCGAAACGTTGAAACATTTCCGTCACCCTTGCTTTAAGTGACTCAGGATTTCCATAGTTGTTTGTTGATCTCAGCTGCAGAATCAGCATAAAGCATTCTGAAGCTATATCTGAGATTGGTATTTTCAGATCAGATTTCTTTGAAGGGATATCCATTCTAATTCTTATTAATTATTAGTAAAATTATTAATCACCGGGAAGAAGCAGAACAAGCTCCATCTGGAGCGTTTTGAATTCTGAGGCAATAAAAAATGCAATATTATTCTTTGCGGTTATTTTGTCCCAGAACCTGCCTTCTTTATTTATTTTGAAGTAGTGAGCGTTTTCATTCACTGAAACACCTACAGGGGGACGCGCAGTGTATTCAAGGGTTACTCCCTGTATCCCTGCCTGGTGAACTGCAAAGATTTCTTCGTAGGCTGAGATTTTAATATTCTTTGGCAGTTCGGTGATAATCTTTTTTTCAGGAATGTCACCCGTTACCGAAACAAAAAACTGGGAAGACATCTGGTTGGGCGATAACTGGCCCACGTACAAAGTATCCGCCTGTTTTCTTAATTGAATAACAACATCTCTCCGCTCCAGTGTCTTTTGTACATTCAGCATCTGGTTTATATCAGAAATAACCTGGTTAAAAACTTCATTCAGATGCCTGTGATCGTAGGATGGGAATTCGGAGGTTTTAATACCCATATTTGAATATGTTGATAATTGTCCCGCAAGATTCAGAAGCAGCACGTACAGGTTCTCAGGATGAGTATTCTGTGACTGATAATAATAATTAAGAAGAGGAATGAAAGAATTTATAGTCTGCAGCATCATCAGAATTTCAACATGCATTAAAGATATTTCCGGCTTCTGAACGGAAGTCTGTTTACGAAGCTCTTTGCTTTTCGAGACAAGCGTACTAAGAAGTTTTCTCACAGATTCCTGGAGTGAGGGCGAATTCGATACCGAAAGGGAAGGAGGGATGTAGTTCGTATCCATCGTATATTTTCCATCTGAACTCCTTGCTATCTCCCCGATTTTTATAGATGTAAAATCTTCCAGAGATTCATCCCCGAATTTAAATTGGAAATTCGGTTTTGCTATTCCCACAGATCTCATATTTGAGCCGGTATTGTAATCAGTCATTTCTATATTATGAAGATTAAAACGTGAGTTGGGGTAGCCGGCCCCGTCAAGCTGGCAGTTGTTTCCTGAAATATTTTCTAATGGCAGGGCCAGGAATACATCAAGTTTTTCCGCTGTGGCCTCAAAAAGATCCTCAAAATTCCTGCTTTTAGGAAGGGGATCATTATCAGGTATATTAAAACCGAATCCATCCGGCATTATTCCAGAACACTGCACAAACCCGAAAGAACCTCCGGAAAGCGCAGCCAGGTCAGTCTGCAATGATTTAATTCCCCAGAGACCAGGATTTAACAATGCTAATTTTGAGTTCAGGTTATACTGATTATATCTGTCTGCCTGCTGGAAGTGATGAGGGTCCAGCTTCATTCCCTCATACCAGACAACTTTTTGAAATTTCATTTATTTCCTATTCTCTCCCTAATGAAAAAATAATACTTATTCTCCTTCCTGTACAGACAGTGAATTCGAATGAATTTTTATTGAAACATCCCCTATACCTTTTACAGGGATAATTTCAAGCCAGCCGTCGGTTGCGGGCGAGTGAAAATCACCTACTACTCCTATATATGCGGCGTCTTTTTTAATTTCATAATCGTTGATTTTAAACGACTCCTCAGGGGCCATCAGTTTTTCATACTTAGCTCCCGGTATTAAGTCATCACCCAGCGTTTCATCAGGACTGCGCTGCAATGACTCAAAGCTTGCGTGGCTGAACTTATCAGAATTTCGCAGCTGGTAAATTTTTACCACAACCGCGTTGCTCTCGTTGCAGTCGGCATCGCAATGAAGCGAAACATTTATTGTTTCCGGTCCTCCTCCGCAGCCGTACATATAAAAAAGCAGAACCGGAATAAAATAAAGTATAGAACTTTTAATTTTCATAATAACTCCCCGGATTAATATTCGTTTTGAGATTTGCCTGAAAGGATCCTTTTCTGGTATCCTTTCATAAATGATGGTCTGAAAAATTTCTTTTCAATATGATAAGGGTCCGATGCATATTTCTGATAATTCTTTTTTAATGCATCCAGAATCTTTGATTTTTTTGCAAACGGAATTATCTTTCCGATATCGGGGCCTGACTGTTTGCTTTTGCTATCCAGCTCCTTTTCAATGATTTCAGGATCCAGCGTTTCCAGCAGTGATTTTGTGCCGTCGGTAATAGATAACTGATACCCGTCAAGAAGTCCGATCTGATGCGACAGCAATTTGGAAGTCTCTTCTTTCAGCAGCCCAAGGCGTTTCTTTTCATCTTCAGCAGAAATATCCGGACTAAAAAGGAATTCCTTGAATTCTTTCAATGAGCCTGTCGGTATCGTGTGGTAGATCGTCACCCCGAAAAATTCCTGTCTGAACTGAAGGAAACCCTGGATAAGTTTTGAGAAAGTATCAAGCATGACGTCAATGGTTTCTGTAAAATGGGAACTAAGTGAATAATCCTGAATAGATGAAGGTGCTTCATAGGCAGCTTTTTCCTGTTTAACGGGCTTTGGAGCTGAACTTTCAAAAACATTCTGCATGCCTGAAGGTTGAGCGGCAGGTACTTTCTTTCCCAGGAAATGCTCTGCAAAATATCCTGCCAGGTATTCGTTCGGCTCGTTTTTCTCCAGGAAATTAAAACTCTGCATCACCGAGAACTTAAGCATTTCCATTTTCATGGGGGAATCATCCCCGGCAAACTTATCAGATATTTTATTGAGGTTTTCTACAATATTATTAACCTCTTCCGCAAAAGGACTTGAAAAAACCATTGTTTTCTGGTCATCTTCGTTGGAAATTACCTGTTCTTTAACCAGTTCTGCTTCAAGTTCATATTCACCTACCCTTATTATATCACCTGACTTTAAGGCATTTTCTTCATTCGGAAGGAGCGCCGCTTCATTCAAATAGGTGAAATTCGCAGATTCAAGGTCAACCAGCTGCAGGATCCCTTCAGTATCCACAATTTGTGCGTGCCTGCGTGAGACCACTTTAAATGGATCCGGCAGAATTACGTCATTTTTTTCGTCACGGCCTACGCTTACAGGAAACCGGTTAAAATCCAGCACTGACGAGAAAGACGGATCAGACTTCTTACTGATTTTTAATTTTATTTTCATAATGAACTTTATTGGTTTTTAAGAGATATGTCCGGGCATAGCTTCGCCGGGTGACTCACAAAGACGGAATGGACTATAACTATCGAACTTTTTCAAGTAGAAAGTGAGCAGATAGCAGTTTTATCGATAATGAAAAAGTTTCAAACAACTGTTTTGTTATTTAATATTTTGTTAATCCTGATAAATTCAATTTTTGGTTAAATAAGGGAAGATGTTCACCTGGTCTGGCTTCCACCCGCAGTTCTGCTCTGAAAGCAGGTAATGATCTATTACTTTCGGTAAGCTTTTTTAATTTTATATAAGATTTTGTAAAAATAAAACCCACTCGCCGTCTCATTTGAAAGTGAAAGGAGCTGTGTAATTCGGAGTAATTAGAATGATTATATTGCTAATGAAAATAAAGTAATATCTAATTATTGTCAATAGAATGCAACTTTGTCATTCCGAATTTATTTCGGAATCTAATCGAAATGTCATTCCGAATTTATCTGAAATGTCATTCCGAATTTATTTCGGAATCTAACTGAAATGTCATTCCGAATTTATTTCGGAATCTCTTTTCCCTTTTGCAATAGCCGATGAAATTTGTCCGCAATGATGAGAGATGTGAAAAAGCGTATGTGCGAAAAGCCGGATTTTTGTGATAGTTCCGAAAAAGGGAGTCTCAATCTGTTCCAGAGGGACTGCCTGTTATCTTACTAATCTTTCTTGCAGTAATTTCTGAATATCTCTTCGTCCATCTATGATACAATGAATGAAGACTTCACGTTTTATTATTCTGTATATTATTCTATAAGGCTTATAATCAATTTCTAAAAAATCAGTAACATCTAATAAATATAATTCTGGTGGAGTGTGTCCCCTTTCCGGGAATTCCTGAAGCAAGGAACATTTTTCTCTCAGTTTTGAATATAACTTTTCTGCATTGTCTTCTGAATCATTTAGGTAAACAAATTTATAAATTTCGAATAAGTCCTCTTCAGCATCTGAAACAAAACTAACCTTGTATTTCATTTTGTCCCCGTTTGAATTTATCTATCCTTTTTCTAACATCATTGAAGGTTTTATCCAGAGTTTTATATTTCCCTACCTGGAGGTTCTTTCCACTCAACGCAAGCAATTTTAATAATGCGATCGCTTCTTGTGTCTGCTCATAAACCTTTACATCCTGAAGTACAACTTTTGCTTCTCCGTTGTGAGTTATTACCATTGTCTTATGATTTTCTGAAACATCCCGGACAACTTCAGAAGCGTGAGTTTTTAAATAACTTATTGGTTTTATAGCTTCGCTGAATTTCATTTTTCTTCCTAATTATTATTCGACCATAATATAGTCTTTTACTTGGTCTTATTCAATAATTCACTTTTCCTAAAATTCGGTCAAAATATCTTCTTCCCCGGGGAAGATAATAGATCTTACAACATCAGCTGCTGGCTCTAAAATACGAATGAAAGCGGTCAATAATCCAAAGTACCTTGGCACTTTTGGATTTATTTCTGTCCAGATGCACCATCACAACAGTATTATTACTCACCTTAGTTAGTTCCTGCAAAAAAAATCCAGTTGCACCCGAAAATACCGTACAGCCGGGCAGAAGAGATTATTTTTGGACTGTAGACACAATTTGTGTAAACACGGTTATGAGAGATATGTATGCAATTTCCCCAACGGATATTTGGATATGCGGTGATGCAGATAACCGTAAAGAATCAGTGATACATTATGATGGGACAAATTTTGAGCCTTCCGGAGTATATATACTCGAACCCACATGTATCTGGGGAACAAGCCCGCATGATAGCTGCGGATGCGGCCGGGATGCACCGAAAGGGAATTTATTGTAGACTGGTGTTGCCTGAAATGGCCACGTCTTTGAATGTTACGGAGGAATTTTTATCGATGTAAAGGCCGGCTTTTCCGAATATTCCCCATACGCTCCGGTATGATTTCAGGAGGCCGTGCTCATTATATATGTTTACAACACTGTTGCTATATATTATTCTTAGCTTCCTGAATCCGCCTGAACCGGCGTCAGCGGGTGTTATTTCGAAGAGTTTCTGAATTTCATTTCCGCTAATCCGCTGGAGGGTAAAATTCCCTCCGTCCCTATACTTGAATACGTAATAGTCAAGGGGGGAGGCGTAGCCGATTACCAGGCCCATAACCGAATTTGATCCGTCAATTTCTGCGCTCACACTGAGGCTTACTTCAAAAAAATCTTTGTTGTAAAGAACAAATTTTTCTGATGATGTGTTGGTGAAAATAATCTCTTTGCCTGTTACTGTGCATTCATTTTTATTGATACCGGGGTATATCCATTCGGGATGATCGAATCCTGATGCTGCGAACCGGGTGGATGCATCCTTAACAGGCGGCGGTGCCTGTTTATTTACTTCAACGGTTACTGGTTTCGTATCCGGCTCTTTTTTCTCAATCAGGTCACTGCATTCTTTTATCAGTCCTTTTATTTTCGTATTCATCGGCTGAAGTTCGCCGGCTTTTTTGTAATACTTCAAAGCATCCTGGTAATTCTTGTTCTTCATCAGATTGCCAGCTGTGCTGATATAGACAGAGGTAATTGTTTCTATTCCTTCAGTGGCCGCCTGGTGATCAGGCTCGTTCTCTAATATCGATTTATAAATTATGTAAGCGTCATCGTAATCTTTTTCCTTCAATAGCTGCTCAGCCTGGGCAATCAGCCTGCTGTCAGCATCTTCATTTACTGCCGCAGTTTCAGCATTGCTGCCCTGTTTCTGTATGGGTTCTGTGTTTGACGAGGTTATTATATTCTTTTCGGAAGGATTTACTCCCGATGATTGATACTGCAGGTATAAAAGGACCAGAATAACAAGGAATACAGCCGCTACAGCCACCCAGCCTTTTGAATGCGATTTGTGAGAACGGACTTTTTTGTTTTTAGAGGGTTTTGGCGGGAGAGGTTTTGCTGACTGATCCGGATCTATCTTTACTATTATAACTGTAACGTTGTCTTTGCCGCCCCTTTCATTAGCAAGACTGATTAAATTATCACAGGCATCGGAAACGCTGTTACGGCTTACTATCTGTAATATTTCTCCCCTGGTTACCTTTGCCAGACCGTCAGAACATAGTATATAACTCTGTCCTCGTTTTATCTGAAGGTCATCTATTATATCTACCTTTACTCTTTCATCTACTCCCAGGGCTCTTGCAAGTACTGACTTGGAAGGGTAGTTTCTTGCTTCTTCGGGTGTAAGCAGGCCTTCTCTTAGCATTTCCTGCACTTTGGTGTGATCGTTTGTTAGCTGTTCTATAGTGTTGTTTTCAATTCTATATATCCTGGAATCACCAACGTGACCAATAACTGCGCGGTCGTTTTTCAGCACCAGCACTGAACAGGTTGTTCCCATCCTGCCGAATTCTGATTTGTCGCCTGATTTGTTGAAAATATCAAGATTGGCTTTTTCTATTGCCTCTCTGAGTGATACTGCTTCATCAAAGTCGGAACTAAAGAATTCATCCTTAACAACTCTGAGGGCAATGTTACTGGCTTCTTTGCCGCCCCGGTGTCCGCCCATTCCATCCGCAACAATAAACATTTGACCCTTTGAACTATAAAGGTCAGAGGAACCTTCGGGATACTTTCCGAAGCTGTCCTGGTTTTCTGTTCTTACCAGCCCGATATCGGATTTCCCGGAAAACACCAGGGTGAATTTATTTAGCGGTACAGGCATATTCCTCAATAAAATAAAAGTGAAGTATGTTCATAAGTTGCGGTTTTCGCCCATTGGTCGTCTTACGTCAATCAAAAAATATAAAAAACAAACATAAGATTCATCAGGGAATATTTTCCCCGACTTCTTTAGGGATTCTGCATCCCCACGTTCGCTGCCTTAAAAACCGCCCAGTTCGAAAATAAGTATAGTCGCTACCGCCGCCGCCGGTGCCCAAATCTTAAAGTTCTTTGTATTGAATATTAAAGCAGTAGCAATAATCCATACCGCCAGCAGCAATATTGAGGAGAGAGGGAACATTTCTGAAAGGGAGACGATTGATTTTCCGACAGATCCGAATTTGTACGTCATCCTTACGGTATTAAAGACAAATACATTTGACACAACGAAAATGAGTGTAAAAACTTCTATTTTCTTTAGCTTGCCGGGAAAGTTGAAGTACTCCAGTCCTGTTCTTATGGCCAGCAGCAGTGCACCAAGCAGGGTAGCCCAATAGTAAAAATTTATGGAAGCTGGAACTTTTCCATAAAACGTCATCGTTACATCCTCATTCCTTGAAGGGATTAAATATTCTTTCCCGCCATGGTTGAGTTTGATATAATAAGTGACTTTTGTGCCTGGTTCCTGGTGTGGAATTTTGCCGGTGATTATCTCTCCCTTTTTGGTGAGATCAGAACTCTTCCAGGAGCCGGCCCCTTCAGTTTTCCAGTATACGGTTCCGGTTAGGCTATCAGACTCTGTTCTTAAAAAGAAATTATAATCGTCATTCCCGTAATATACCCTGTCAAGCTTATAGCCGGTTTCTTTCCCTCCGATGCCGAATGAACCCGATACAGGGTACTCGCTGCTTAATCTGCTCTGCAGAAAGCCTGCAACAAATGTTATAACCGCTGCGGCGGTCCACAATATTATGCTCTGTTTCATATCTTTATTCATAAATAATTACAAATTTAGGCAGAATTTATCCGGTTGTAAAATTTTATAATTTGAAACCGCCGGTTAATTTATGTTAGCGGTTGGAGCAGCGGCCGGACTTACGAGAAATAAGTAGAGGAAAACGTGAAGAAAATGAAACTTGAGATAAAAATATTTCTTTCACCTGAAGAGGCTGCTGCGGGATTAGCCGGAGAAATAAAGGAGATAGTGGATGTAAACTCCGGTAAAAATAAAGATACCTTTATTTCTCTCTCCGGCGGAAGCACGCCAAAAATTTTGTTCAACATAATATCTGAAGAATATGCTGACAAAATCGACTGGAATAACGTTCATCTTTTCTGGGGTGATGAGCGGTGTGTTCCACCTGATGATGAACAGAGTAACTACGGAATGACAAAAAAATATCTCCTGAATAATATTAATATTCCTGAAGTTAATGTTCACAGGATCAGAGGGGAAGGGGATCCACAGAAGGAGGTTGAAAGGATTGCCGGTGAGATAAATCGGGTTGTTCCCGTAAAAAATAACCTGCCGGAATTCGATTTGAATGTGCTTGGACTGGGAAGTGACGGACATACTGCATCTCTATTTCCGGGTGGTAATCTTAAAGATGTTGCACAGGGAATTACGGGTGTAGCCGTACATCCTGAATCAGGTCAAAAAAGGATATCATTAACCGCCGGAGTGCTGAATAACTCAAGGCAGAATATTTTTCTGGTTACGGGAGACAAGAAGTCAGATATACTTTATGAAATTCTGAGCAGGAAGGATTCTTCGAAAGATTATCCCGCAGCGCGTATTAGGGCTGCTGAAATACTGCAGTGGTACCTTGATGAAAAAGCTGCTTCTAAAATAAAAAAACCTTGATGAAAGAGGAAGAGGCTGTCTCAAAGGTTTGATATTGTCAACCTGAACTGGTTTCAGGTTCTAATCCCGATTCGAAATCGAATAATCAGATTCCGAAATAAATTCGGAATGACACTTATGAGACAGCCTCTTCGTAAATTTACATCGGTTCCCAACTTGTCTGCGCTTTAATAATAGAGCGCTGTAAGATCAGAATGAGGTACCGACTTTAATTCTGAGATTTGCAAAAACCGAAATAGCGCCTAAACTCCCGTCAGTTAAACGTGAGAGGGTAACTGATGGTCCCAGCGCAATGGCACTGAATGCCCACGATTCAGCGATCTTCTGAACAAGTATTTCAATCAGGTACTGATCCTGGCGAACGTCGCTGTTAAACATAGCATCAAACCTGAAATCAAAGGTACTGCCTGCAAGCGAAAGCTCCCTGCCTACGTAACCTGCATGCCATTCATCTAAAAACCGTGCAGCGTAGATTTTACCTCTTGTTGATCCAAGGATGCTTATAGGATATCTGAATTCGAAATTATAATATTGGCCGGCAAGGATCTTTGCATGATACTTACTGGTATCATCAGCCGTCCATTCTTCAAGCTGAGTTTCCTGAGGGGTCAACCACAACCTTTGAATACCCGAACTCGAAAAAATTACCGAAAGGAATAACATAGGAGATATGGAAACCGGTTGAGGCATACATATTATTGTGCTTGTTGCCGAAGCGTAGTTTTGAAAAAGCATCAACGTGTCCGAATACTCCTCCTGTTACACCAAGTATATGGAAGTTTCCTTCAAGGTAATTGGTTTCACCGGGACCCGAAAATGGTGTTCCCAAACCGAAGGATATGCCTATATCACTCTTTATGGGTATCCCGAATCTTTCTCCTCCAAAGAACTGGAAGAATGGGTTAACATAGTGTAGCGTTGATGAAATCTGAAGCTTTGGAAGGGGGATCAACCACCTTGTTAAGTTTAATTTTCTCAAACACACGGGTGAAAACGCTTCCGTAGTTTATACTTTCTTCAAGATCGATCTTAAATGGGTATGTAACAACCCTGGCCCGCGTCTCTGCTGTTAAAGCAAGGAATGGGTAAAGGTTGCCTTTTATAGAAATTGTCTGGTTATTGGGATCACGTAGATCAGCAATTATTTCTGCTTTAGGATCAGGTGGATCGATAAATAATTCTGTTTGTATCTGTATAAAAAGACTGTCATCCAGAGGTTCCATCTGGAAGTATTGTATTGGTTCCTCTTCCTGGGCTGATGTATTACTTATGTAAAAGAACGCAAAAAGAGCTGAAAGAAGAAGTAGTAGTTTTATTTTGTGCATATATAGTAGTTCCGATGAATTTATTTTGAAAAATCGGTGAAATAGAATGAGTCTCCAACCTGTACCCTATCCTTTGATCTTTCATCAACTACTGTGAAGAAGAAATTTACTTTATATCTTCCGTCTGCTTCCCTCAGATTTCCAAATTTGTCGAGCCACTCGTCAAACCTGTTTTCGTTAGACGCGATCTTTAATGACACATTATATACGGGGTTCCCCTTGGTATCTTTCACGGGTCCTGACACAGAGATTGGACCGTTCCAGGATACTTTCAGCTGTTCGGGACGTTCGTCGAGAATAGTAACGGTAAAGGCCGTTATCCTCTGAAGGTCCTGCACATAAATATCAGAATTGTTCATTTTTGTAGTAACGCGGGCTATTTTAACTTCAGGCGGTCTGTTTTTAACCACCTTTATTCTGTCTTCCTGACTTCCGTACTTTGCAATTACTTCAGTCTGGTCTGTAAGGTCGAAGGTCTTCTCCTGTCCCGGCGGAATAACAACAAGCGGTTTGCTCATATTGTTAGGATCGTACAAAGAAGTAGGCACATTGCCTGAATTGCTGGCTTTATTCCAGGTATACTGGATGAAAGTTTGTTTCAGCGAAATAGGAGATTGAAGAATTTCCTGTTCTTTTTCATCCGGCTTTACTTCCGGCTTTTTTTCTTCCGGGGGCTGCTCTTTTATTTTTTGGGTAAGATCCTTCATCCGCGTATTAAGAGACGAAAGTTTCGCCTTAAGTTCGGCATTTTCCTCAAGTGCGTTTTCTTCAACCTTTACATCGAATTTGATTCCCTGGGCGGTTAGTGAATCCAGCAGTACCATAAGCGAGTCGCGTACGCTCTTATCTACAACCTCATCTTTAAGTACTACCCTGTTCAAATCAAGATCGGCGCCTTTTAATGCCAGTACAGTGATTACAAAAATGTAGAGCACCTGGTAGATAATAAATTTACTGTCCCTGTTTTTCTTAACCATCATTATATACTCACTTTTTTACGACAATTGCTTCAAGGTGTTTTAGTCCTGCCTGGGTTTTTTCATCGCCAAGAGTTACCGATGCCTGCTGGATTGAGACGGCAAGGGATTTTAGGTGCTCAATTTTTTCCTGACTGATACCCTGGATGCCGTTTATTTTATCGAGAATCTGATGAACCGAGCTGAAGTTGCTTACCATTGTTTCGCTAAGCTGGGAGGTTCTCTCAAGAATTGTTTTATATGCTTCGAGGTCTTTAATTGAGATTTCCATACCCTTGCTGCCGGCTCCTGTATGGCTTAACTGTTTAACAAGGTTTTTAGAATTCTCTATCTGGATGCGTGAGAAATATCTTTCTTTCATATCCTGTACATGAGTAACTACATTCTGGAACTCCACCCCGAGCTGATCAAGCACAGGCTCAAACAACTTACCAAGAGCAAGTACAATAAGGGCTTTGATTTCAAATGGAACTGATAGTCCCAGAAATATTTCTTCTCCAAGCTTGATGCTTATAAGAAGAATTGCTGCGCCTATCAGCGGTAATGCGGTTGCAATACTATCAATCACGCTCTCATAGGAGGTTATGATCCTGTCAATTGTTTCAGAAACAGGACTCCTTAAAACTTCGATCTTCAATTTGTTATAGGTGAGTAAAGCCAGAAAGGCAAAGAGTCCATAAACCACTATGGGCAGCCACCAGAAGCTGAATGGTTCAACTATTTCCTGCGCAGGCTGCCAGGTTGGGAATAGCGCCTTTCCAAGGTCTACTGATACATTGCCGAGGATCGGCACATAAGAAAGGTCAAGGAAAAAAGATAGAAGCAGCGCTGCAAACGAAATGATAGCGGGTTTAATAATAACTGAAAATCTTATATTCCGTATCGCTTTTGTTTTATAGCTATTTAGCTCATCTTCCAGTCCGTTTGCTGTATAAAATTCAGCATTACCTGTGACAACCTTTTCGGGAGAATTTTCGACGGTTTCACCTCTTAGCATCTAATACCTCTGGGTCTTAATTCATGAAAATATAGTTTAAAACTGTTAATTTTTTTTGACATTCTTTAAGTGTCTGTTTTTTGATGTACTACTTTAAGACAATTATTATACCAATTTCTTAAAATAAACATTTCCCGTTCCCCGGGGGCAGGGCGGCATAATATCTATGGATTCGGAAATCCAGATTCCTTAATAAGGAAAATATTCAACTCAACCAGCCGGGAAAGCTTAAAAACTCAACTAAATGATAAGGTTTCGAAATAGTTCGGGAAAATATAATAATAATTGTGAATTTAATAACAGGAATGGGACAAAATAAATTCAACTTTCTTCTCTTCATCACACGCCGTTTATTTCATTTTTACATCACTGAAGTAAAAATTACTAATAAATTTCCGGGCATAAAAAACACAACCCCGAAAAAAGTAAAACATGTGTGCAAATTCAAGAGTATAATTAACCTGCAATTAGTTAAGTTTGAAATTACTTTAGAAAGGAATTAATGTTAATAAATCCCGGACTGTTGGAAGTCAATACAAGAGTATGGATAAAAAAATTCGGACACAAGGCCCGGCTTTCAGACATTGACCAAAAATTTATTGATGACCTTAATACCAGGGGAATTGAGATCTTCTGGCTGATGGGTGTATGGAAAACAGATCCTGAACTTGCGGCACGATGCGGTTTCGGGATTGATCTGGTTCCTGGATACATGAAAGCGTTGAACGACTGGAAAAGGGAGGATGTAATAGGCTCTCCTTTTGCCATTGATGACTATGTACTTAACCCTGCTTTGGGAACAGAGGATGATCTTCTTAAACTGAAGGAACGTCTCAATAAAGCAGGTGTGAAGCTCTTCCTTGATTTCATCCCGAACCATTTTGGGGCGAACTCATCTCTCATAAAAACTAACCCTGAAATATTTCTGCAGACGGACGAAGAATCGTTCAGGAAAGACCCTTATGCTTTTTTTGAATACGATGCCGGGAAGCCATTATTTCTTGTTCACGGAAGGGATCCATTTTTTCCGCCATGGTCGGATACGGTACAACTGAACTATTTCGAACCGGCTGCACGGGAGCTTATGATCCGGAAGCTTTCTTATGTGGCTTCGGTTGCCGACGGGGTACGCTGCGATATGGCTATGCTTCCTCTGAACAACGTTTTTCAGAATACATGGATGGGGGTACTGAGCAAAATTGATTATAAAAAACCTCCGGATGAATTCTGGAAGACGGCAATAGTGAGGACTAAGGAAAAACATCCGGATTTTATGTTTATGGCCGAGGCTTACTGGGATCTTGAGTGGCAGCTTCAGCAGCTGGGTTTTGATTATACATACGATAAGAAACTGTCTGACAGGCTTTCGGATGGCGATATCTCGGGCATTAAAGCTCATCTACAGGCCGACAAACAATTCCAGCTGAAAAGCGTGAGGTTTATAGAGAACCACGATGAAGACAGATCAATTACAAGACTCGGCAGGTTTAAATCTCTTGCGGCCGCAGTTGTTATTAGCACCATTCAGGGTGTGCGTTTTTATAATGACGGGCAATTTGAAGGCAGGAAGACGAAGCTTCCTGTACAGCTTGGGCGGGAGCCTGTTGAAAAACCATCGGTTATGGTGCAGCTATTTTATGATACTCTGTTGAAGATAGTGAAGGAAGATATCTTTAAGAGAGGTACATGGACGCTGCTTAACCCGATGAGCACACACATTACTAATATCACGTGTGATAATTTCCTTGCCTGGCAGTGGAGCTTTGAGGGTGAAATGAGACTGGTGGTAATCAATTATTCGCATTCAACTTCACAATGCCGGTTGAAAATTGACCTCCCTACCGGGAAGGAAAGAATCACCCTGCAGGATCTTCTTACCAACACCGATTATGCGCGTTCAGTAAAAGAGATTAGTGATCCCGGTTTGTTTATTGAACTCAAAGGCTATCAATCGCACATCTTCGCCTTCACTCTTTAACAGTTACGGTTATTTCTAGGGTGCGTATACCTGGCAGGAAGTACGGGGCATAACAAATCTTCTTGGTTCGAACCTCCAAATCCAAGCAAATAGTTGGTAATTAAACGCACGCAGGAAGAAGAAAATTAACATTCGACCTGATTTCTAATTTTTACCCCTATTAAGTCGTACCTGTTAACAACTTCTGTTATTAAACTCCCCGGGTTGAAAGAGGGGTGAACATTAGTGGAGCCCAAATCTTATAGGACAAATTTTTCTATAAGACTGATGGAAATCTTTTCTTATCTTTGTTGAATGAGCAGTACCAGGATACGAGGCAGAGGCGCGCAATTTAACCCGGGCAACAGGTTTGAAAAACTCTCGATGGAGGATTTTAAGCCTGATGAGATGGATTACTTTACCGGGCCTGAAGAAGAGAAAAAAATTCAGACTCAATTCTTTAAGGATGATTCAAAGTCTGTAATAGCAAAGAATGACAGCTATGATGTCGGCTTTGAGTACTCGTTCAATCCCTACCGCGGATGCGAGCATGGCTGCGTTTATTGCTATGCGCGGCCTTCCCACGAATTCCTCGGCTTTTCTGCCGGAACCGATTTTGAATCGAAGATAATGATTAAAAAGGATGCCCCTAAGCTGCTTGAAGCTGAGTTTAATAAGAAGAGCTACAAACCTGATTTCATTATGTTCAGCGGCAACACCGACTGCTACCAGCCCGTAGAAAGGCAGCTTGAAATCACCAGGGAAACTCTTAAAGTCTGCCTGAAATACCGCAATCCAGTATCTATTATCACCAAGAATGCTTTGATAGAAAGGGACATGGACATACTTCAAGAGATGGCTAAGCTTGAGCTTATCTCTGTCTGTATGTCAGTTACCACACTCGATAAGGATCTTGCCCGAAAAATGGAGCCCAGAACGTCATCTCCGGAAAGGCGTCTTCAGGTAATAAAAAAGTTTGCCGCAAACAATATTCCGGTGGGTATAAATATAGCTCCTGTAATTCCCGGTTTAAACGATGAAGAGATACCTTCAATTCTTAAAGAAGCATCTGCCGCGGGAGCAGCGTTTGCGGGTCATATAATGCTGCGGCTTCCTTATGCAGTTAAGGATCTTTTTCTTCAATGGCTGAAAACTGAATTTCCGGATAGGGAGAAGAAGGTAATCAATAAGATTAAGGAAATGCGGGGCGGAAAGCTGAATGATTCTGAATTTGGGACAAGGTTTTCCGGAAAAGGTGAACTTGCAGAAACCATACATTCGCTGTTTGAATTAAGCTGTAAAAAATACGGTCTTAACAGTAAAAAAATAGTTTTAAGGAAAGATTTATTCAAAAAAGTAAATAACCAGCTGGAAATGTTTTAATTTTGAAACACTTCTTCAATAATTTCATCTTATACTTGTATTATGGCACAAAATAAAAATAAACAGAAACCAAGGCAGATAGGAAAAACAGCAGTAGATCAGAAAAAACCTTTGATTGATCCAGGGTATAAAAATACCGTATGGACGATAGTCATAGTTGTTATCCTGATTGTATTTTTTATAGTTAACAATACCCGGAGCGTTCCTGAACATGGTCCCTACCCGCCTGGATTCAATCCCCAGAAGGCCGAAAAGATTTTAAACGAGAATCAATAATTCAGAAGGAAAAAATATGATAAAAGTATTAGCCTCAGTAATAATTCTGTTTTATGTTGTTACAGTTGCAGGCTGCCAGAAAGAGAACGAAACGAAGGTAAGCGGCACTCCTGAAGATAACACTTCTATGCAGGATAACACCAGCAAGGCCCCCGATTTTACCCTGAACAACATAAAAGGGGAGGAAGTAAGCTTATCTGACTATAAAGGCAAAGTAGTGATCATCGATTTCTGGGCAACCTGGTGTCCCCCATGCCGGAAAGGAATACCTGATCTTATTTCCTTACAGAATGAGTACAAGGACAATGTTAAGGTAATAGGCATTTCTCTGGATCGTGAAAACACTAAAGCCGGTGTTCCGGATTTCGTTGACAAGATGGGCATAAATTATCCGGTTGTCTATTTCAATGATAAAGTAATAAATGATTTCGGCGGCGTATCTGCCATACCTACAACTTTTATAGTTGACCAGGATGGAAACATCGTAAAAAAGATCGTCGGGCTCTATCCAAAGAGCGAATACGAAAACAAGATCAAAGAATTGATTAAAGAATCATAATACTGAAACGAACTTGTGAATAAATAAACTTATGAATGTTGTACCGGGCTTGCCGATTGAGTTTTATCGGCAAGCTCGGCCCTCTGCAGAATTAACCCCAAACCCCGCCGCCCGATCCTTCCTTCACCAAACATATCTCTTCCTAAGCCAACAGCCGCCTCCTCATCTAAGATACCCACCACTCCGGCAGACATACCCGCTGCCTCAGCATATACAGCAACCTCGGTAATCATACCCACCATCTCAGCAGCTACACCCGCAGGAAATATACCCGCTACCTCATCAACCACACCCACCACTCGGGCAGACTTATCTACCTCCTCGGCTATCTTATCTGCTTCCAAGCCCCTTTTCCCCTCAATTCGATGTATGCCATTTTTGTCACACTATTTATTTTTTCAACAGTGCAAAATTGCGTTTTTAGGCTGTTTTCGCATTGTCTCATTTTGAGAGCAAAAGGCGCATAAAAGGCCCATAACAGGCTCACAAATACCAGATACCAAAAGAGTATGACAAAATGGCAGACTGTTGATTTATTTAACAGTAAAATTCCCGCAGGTACACTTAATTGATAACCATACAACTTAGTTGAAATATTTATATTTTAATTTTTCAAAATTCTGAGAAATGCTATGGAAAACGAAAACAAACCAAGAATCTTGATAACTGAAGATGATGCTGAGAACCAGCGCTTTCTTCGTATGTTCCTGCGTAAAAACTTTATAACTGATATCTGTGATTCAGATGTGACTTTGTATGAAAACCTGAGAAATAATTCGTACGATGTTATTCTTATGGATATTTCCCTGAAAGGGGATAAAAACGGACTGGAACTCACACGAGAATTAAAAGCTGACCCCGAATTTAAGGATATTCCCATAGTCTGCCTTACGGCTCACGCCTTTAAGACTGACATTGAGAATGCAATAAACGCCGGAGTGGATATTTTCCTTACAAAACCTGTTGATAACCACGTATTGATGCGGACACTGCTTAATGCTGCAAAAAAAACAAAGGGCAATGATGAAATGGAAATTTAAAACTTACCCTGATCTGGGACTTCTTACTATCAGGGTGATACTTGGACTGGCGTATATATTTGTTTATGGAGGAAGAAAACTGTTTGCGGGTCCGGAGATGTGGACGAACATCGGATCAGCAGTATCAAAGCTCGGTATCCATTTTTCTTATCCTGTATGGGGATTCCTGGCATCCTGCGCAGAGTTTTTCGGGGGAATCCTTATCCTCATTGGTTTATTTTTTCGTCCGGCAGCAGCATTTATAATCATTACTATGCTTGTTGCAGCGAATGAGGGATATGTTACGGGCGGGACGTTAAGCTCTATTGCTCATCCTCTTGAACTTGGAATTACATTGCTGGGATTGTTTTTAATGGGACCCGGAAGGTATAGTGTTGATTACCATCTTTCAGGCCGTAGAAAAGTATAAAAAAAAGTTAAGCAGCGTAAACACTTAAATAAAACTTACCTGCTTGCCCCGGATGGTTTTGTTTTGCTTATTTAAATTCCGTCTCTTAAGAATCTTGGTTCTTCAAGAGTAAGGATTATTGAAATCCTGTGCGTATCTGGAAGTCTGTCAATTTCAGCCATATTAAATCTTGCAAACGAATAATCAATATTCAGCTTTGGAAGTTTTATCCCTGCACCAACGGTGAATTGTTTCACGTCATTATATCCGCCTCTGATCGAAAACAGGTTATTGTAGTTGAATTCCAATCCTGCATGCATATCAAAACTTACGGGTCCGGCGTGAAAAGTTGAAGCATACTGCCTGTTCTCAAACCTGACGTCGAAATCGAGAGCAGGAGTAAGAACACCATTGAGTATGTGAAGCCCATATGCTGCACCGATCTTTGCCGTCGGCGAGACCAATTCATTAAGTCCTGTATTCCAGGAAACCAGCGTAGTGGTTATGTCCTGCAGGTTTGCACCCACAGAAAAATCTTCAAATGGGAGATATACTGCGCCGACATCAAAGCCTACACCATACGCATTAAACTCAGCGATATCTTTGTAGATGATCTTAACGCTGGCACCGTAGTAGAAATTTTCCGAATGGATTTTGGCGAAGCTTAGGTAGAACGCCCATTCCTGGTCACTGAACTCTTTTATCTTATTAGTGTTTAACCTTGCATACTGGTCAGTAATAAAGTTAGGGTCAGTAACGGTAACGCCCGGGTTTCTGCCATCCTCCAGGGCACCCCTGGTATCCGGAATTCCATCAATACCCAAACGCATCACACTAACAGCGAATGTCATATCTGTTTTCCAGGGCAAAGCCACAGCCGCGTAATCATAATTAACAAGGTTGCCGAATCTTTCATCATGCATCAAGGATATCTGGGGATAATTTACCTGCGCAAGTCCGGCAGGATTATAGTAACCGGCAGTAATGTCGTTAGCAACGGCGGCAAACGCCCCTCCCATTGCCAAAGGTCTTCCTCCAACCCCGATAGCCATGAATTCACCGGCATATTTCCCTATTACTGTTTGGGCATTTGCAAAGGGCAGGAAAAGAAAAACAGATAGAATCGCAAAAGTGATTTTTTTTGTCATAAGATAGGTAGCAACCTTTAAGTTGAAGTAAAATCGTGGCAAAAGATGGATAATTTGATTCTGAAAGTCAAGGCTAATATGGGGAGAAACCCGCTAAATACCCCGGATCTCTCCCGTTCTTCAAGCCGCTTTTACCCCTGCCTTATTTGGCTTTTCCCTGGTTCGCAACAGCATTGGTCTTCTTTGCGATCTCTTCCTGATTGCCCAGGTAGTAATGCTTCAAAGGTTTCAGATCGTCATCAAGCTCGTATACCAGCGGTATACCTGTGGGTATGTTAAGTCCTACTATCTCGTCTTCCGGAACGTTATCAAGATATTTTACAAGGGCACGTAAACTGTTGCCGTGTGCCGCGATGATTATCTTCTTGCCTGATTTAATTGAAGGGGCTATGGTATCCTTCCAGTATGGCAGGAACCTATCCACCGTATCCTTAAGGCATTCTGTGAGGGGAAGTTCTTTTTCTGTAAGATTCTTGTAGCGTGGATCGTTTCCTGGAAAGCGTTCATCATCTTTTTCGAGCGCAGGCGGCCGGATATCATAGCTCCGCCTCCATATGTGAACCTGCTCCTCACCGAATTTACCTGCCATCTCCGCCTTGTTTAATCCCTGAAGCGATCCGTAATGTCTTTCATTCAGTCTCCACGATCTTTCCACAGGTATCCACATCAGGTCAAGTTTGTCCAGCGTTATCCATAATGTTCTTATGGCTCGTTTAAGTACCGATGTATAAGCCATATCGAAAGTATAGCCCTCTTCTTTAAGTACATCACCTGATTTTTGGGCTTCGAAAACTCCCTGGTCAGATAAATCAACATCCGTCCATCCGGTGAAGCGGTTCTCTTTATTCCAAACGCTTTCACCGTGACGTAATAAAACCAATTTACTCATTATTGCTCCCGTGTTTTCAGAATTATTATTATGTGCGTCTCCTAAAATAATAAATAAGAAGACGTTAATTTATACGTGACATCATAACGCGTTTTCTTCTGTAATTTTTTTTGTTCCGGAAAACCTTAGCAAAATATAACCGGTAACCCCGGAGATAAGAGATGCCGCCAGGATACCTACTTTGGCTATGTTCGTCAGGTCTTCAGACGAAAAAGCCAGGTTGGTGATGAACAATGACATTGTAAAGCCTATACCAGCAAGGATCCCTGCGCCGTATATATGTTTCCAGTTAACCTTTGAAGGAAGGCTGGCGATGTTAAGTTTTACCGCAAGCCAGGAGAAAATAAATATGCCTACCTGTTTGCCGATGAATAAGCCGGCTATAATTCCGAGGCTAACTTCATTTACCAGTGATTCAAAGAAATCCTCCTGCAGCGGAACTCCTGCGTTTGCTAGTGCGAACACCGGCATTATGAAAAACGAAACCCAGGGATTAAGCGAATGTTCAAACCTCTGCAGCGGAGTCAGTACTTTAGCGCAGGTACCTTCTAAGGTGAGGACTATATTCTGTCTCTCTTCGTTTGCAAGAACATTAGGACCTTCTTCTCCTTCCCGGTCAAACTCATCAAGCAGCTCTTTCCCGTTTACGAGGAAATCTCGTGTATTATACCTTGAGGTAGCGGGAACAACGAACGCGAGCAGTACTCCTGCCACCGTAGCATGAATACCCGACATTAAAAAAGCCAGCCACAGCCCGATACCAAGTACTATGTATACAAGCAGGTTTCTTACTCCCATCCTGTTCGCAGTGAAAAGCAGAACAAATATGCCTGCTGCAATCCCTAAAGCTGTGAGAGATAATTGCGCTGTGTAAAAAAATGCTATTACCAGTACTGCACCTATGTCATCAGCAATTGCCAGAGCCGTAATAAATATTTTTAAGTTTGAAGGCACATTAGAACCAAGCAGTGCCATTAAACCAATTACAAAAGCAATATCAGTGGCCATTGGAATTCCCCATCCGGCTTCACCTTTTCCGCCTGCATTAAAAATGATATAAATCAGAGCCGGAAAAACCATTCCTCCCAGGGCTGCGGCAACAGGGAGTATTGCCTGCCGGGGAGTTGACAATTCACCAACAAGAAATTCACGCTTTATTTCTAGTCCTACTACGAAAAAGAAAACTGCCATCAGTCCGTCATTTATCCAGTGATGGAGACTGTAATCCAATTTAAAATTTTCAATACCTATCGAGATTTTTGTGTGCCACAGGCTGAAGTAAGATTCAGACATCCCGGTATTCGCCCATACAAGGGCAATTACGGTACAGATAATTAATAAGATTCCGCTTGATGCCTCTGCCCTTGTGAATTCCTTAAAAGGGCGTATTAGTTTTTCAATCGGTGGTTCGGGATTGGTTATTTTCATTTAACTTCCTGGTTTTCTGACAGATATAATCCTTAACATAAAACTTTTCTCAGAGGTTCAAAAGTTTTACTGATTTAAACTGATAAGAAGTACAGATATCAGGTAAATCAAAATTATGAGCGAACTTTCGAAGCCAATATTGGCAAAACCCTTTTTTTCTCTCCGCAGGAGACCAAGAAGAAGCACTGAGGTCATCGTAACAGCCGCCCCAATTATAATAAATTCCTTGCTGGTTGCCGCCCCGTAAATTGAACCCTCACGGTAAGCAACATCTGCCATCGCCGCAAAAAGGGTATCAAATACATTTCCCCCCAGTACGCCCCCGACAGCCAGAGTGAGCGCTCCCCGCCTTACCGCAGCCACTGATGTAACAAGTTCCGGCAGGGAAGTGGTAACGGCTATTAATACTGCGCCTACGAAACTATGATTAAGCCCCGCAAGTTTTGCTATATCTTCTGCGGATTTTGTAAGGAACCATCCTGCAGCAATTATCAATACAGCGGAAATTAAAAAACTGATCCACATTCGTGACAATGATTTCATTTTATTGTTTTCATCGGGTACATCCATCCGGGTTTCATCTGTTTTCCTGGGGATCCACATCGGGTTTTCTCTGTTCTTGTAGATCAGTCGTGTTCCTCCTATATAACTCAGAAGCAGAATCGGGGTTGCCGGATGAATTCCCCAAAAACTAATCTGGGGACCTGAGAGTGCCAGAAAAAGAATACCCAAAAGGGCAATCAACAAAGAACCCTGCATCATATTTTCCACCGAAGCCGCGGCATGTTCAAGGTTTATCTTGCGGTAGGTTATATCTGCCACGGCAAGGAAGGCAGTCTGCGCTGCAATCCCCCCGAAAGCGTTTGATAAGGCCATAGTAGGAAAACCATCAATGGCTGAAACCACAGAGGCTGTAATACCCGGGATGGATGTACTGGCACCAAGCAGAACCGCTCCCACTATGGCTTCGCCTAGTCCGGTGCGGTCAGCCAGTTCATCGGCAAACTCTGCCATTTTGAAACCGACAAATCCAATTACAATCGCTGATACAATGAAAATTATTATGGGCATTTGCCGCTTAATATATAGAATCTTTGTAAACCCGACTGTGTGCCAAAGTGTCATTCCATAATGTCATTCCAAAGTGTCATTCTGAATTCATTTCAGAATCTCCCCCTCCAAAATCCCATTCTAAAATGTCATTCTGAATTCATTTCAGAATCTCCCTACCAAAGCCCCATTCTAAAGTGTCATTCTGAATTCATTTCAGAATCTCCCTGCCAAAATGTCATTCCATAGTGTCATTCTGAATTCATTTCAGAATCTCCCTGCCAAAGCGCCATTCTAAAATGTCATTCTGAATTTATCGGAATAAAAATCTGAACCGGTTCAGGTTGACAAAATCAGACTTATGATGCAACCTCTTAAGGTAATATGTAAAATAAAACTAAAATGCAGTGATGAATCCCAGACTCACACGTCCGAACTCAACAGTAAAGTTGTAATTGTATTCTCCGGTAAGGCGTATGTTCCGGCTCAGGAGATAACCAAGAGAAATCCCCCCGGATTTTATGTCAAGTGCATCATCATCTGAATCTATATAGTTAAACAGTGCTACACCATATACTTTGCTGTCATCACCTTCCGGTCTTATAATAAGTTCAGCAAAACCTCCCTGTGTTTTAACCTTCTCGGCATCTATGGTACGTGCATAAGGATTATTATCATTTCTCACAAGATACTGTACATTTAATTCTAATGGTGCAATATCGATTGTTGCATCAGCACCGGCCATCCACAATTCATTTTTAACCCGGTAATCAAGCAGCTCATTGCCGTAGTAACCTGATATCCCGATTCTAAATGCCCCGGTGATTTCCTGAAGTACCCGCCCGAATACGTTTTTATATTTGTCTTTATCAAAATTCCCGTTTCTGAAGGGAGTCCCGATGCCGCTTCCGTTCACGACCTCAAAAACAATATCGGTATTCGTCGGTGTTCCATATGAAAGCATGATTCCCCTGTCATATGTAAGATCAATATCCGAGAAACCGGGACGAACTTTATATATCAGGTAGTCTTCACGGGTTAATCTTAATTCTCTCTTGAAAATCGGATCAGACACCTGGAACTGTCCTATCGAAAAATCCAGCTCGGTTCCGAAAAGGTCATTAAAGAACAGGAAAGCATCCTCGATCTTGCCGATATCGCCCTCTTCAAGAATGTAGTAGGCATAGTATGAAACATTGTTTGTAATGGTTCCACCTGACATCAGTTTTAATGCTGAGGGACCGGTAAAATCTGTCTGTTCTGAATTCTCCTGGTTGTATGTTAAATATCCTTCCAGCCTTAATGCGATGGGGAAATCACGAATCAATGTCAGGTAATCATCACCGGTGTTAACATAGTAACGGGGAGCTGCCGCATCTTTCAATGCAAATCCGTTAGCTGCAAAATCCTCACCGTATGGTTTTAATTTGGGAAAAGGGGAATGACAGACTTTGCAGGACATATTGTATTTTCTGGCGAAAGCGGGGATTGAAAATATTTCATTTAATAAAGCGGACAGGATAAATATTATAATTAAAAAGCCTAAGATTCTTTTCATTTTATTCTCCGACTGAATTTATGATATCTTGAATTAAGCCATAAATAATATTTATGGAAGAACCTGTATAACCGTAGAATGCTCGTTTACCTTAACAACAGCATATTCATCTTCAGGCACTCCCAGAAACTCAGCTACCGGCTGTACCAGTCTCTGATAATTAAGAACTGCTGTAACTTTTAAATCTCCCGGCTCTACGTTGTCAGGAAGCGTAAAGGTGCAGGTTTCAAGTTTTGTTTCCCTGGGACCCATCCTGTAATCAACACCCTGTGATTTTGTATTCCACTGCTGAATAGTCATCCTTCCCTGGGGATCAAAATATGCCATCCTGAAAATTCTATCCCCCACAGGTATTCCGTCTCTCTGAACCCCTTTAAATTCGGGATCATCCAGTGCAATACCCATATCCTGGTAAGCAAGTTCATCCGCTCCGATTGTATATTCTTCTCCGTCGAATCCTTTCTTATCAACCGGAAGGTGGTAAACATTACCTTTCGAATCGACTGCTTCAACGTGCATCCAAACGATCCTGTCTTCAACAGAGCCGGTTGGGAACTTATGTCCGGTTTTCTGATTGAACAGAACAACAGTAAATTTCACTACATCACCCGGTTCAACTTCGTTAACATCCGGATGAATCCTTAATTCTATTGTCCCCTTGATCTTCCCCGGATCATGTGCTCCATGAAATAGATGCTGCCATACATCGGGATGCTTTTCTCCCATCGCCGCACTGTAGCCCTCCGTGGAGGTCATATGACAGTCCTGGCACTGTACACCCTGTTTCGAATACGGGCCCTCTTTCCATTCAAGGTGAGTGGACTTAACCCAGATGCCGTAAGGGTCTTTTTCATTGTGGCAGGTTCCGCAGAAATCTCCGGTAGTGAGGAAATCGGATTTTGCAACCTGGTGTTCCGGAGAATCACCTGTACTGCGGGGACCATATTTTGTGTCTCCCGGTTCGGAAGTAAAATTGAAATTAAACGGTATATCGCCTTCGAACCCCGTAACAGTGTGACACAGATCGCAGGAAACGGATTCATTAGCCCTTGTCATTTTTGCAGGAAGCTGAGGCGGAACATCACCTGCTAAAAATGCAATGGGGGAATGGCATCCATTACAGCCGGCCTTAACCCCCGCTACAACAGGATCTTTTTCAGCATGCGGTACGGCAAGCTTAAAGTATTCAATTTCATCCCAATGATGTGTATAAGCCTGTGACATCATTGCCTGCATCCATTGCTGATAAAAATCATTATGACAGGATGTTCCACACAGATCAGGCTTTTGGTAATCCTCATATTGTCTTGTGCCTAAGGCTGCCTCACCTGATTTCGTCTGTGTATATGAAGAAGTACCGGTTAGAAGAAAAATAATTAAGCAGATATGGAATAATACTTTGTTTTTCATTTTGTCATTCCTTTCTTGTCGTTTTAAGGCTGGTAATTTTGAGGGTAAAGGATTCTATATTATACATACCGAAATGGGAAACTGATGTTTCCCTGCAGAAAATAATATTCAAAAAGATGTAGTGCATGTATCCTCCCCAATAAAACATATCTTTATGCAAGATAATTAATTCTAATAATAATTGCCATTATCAACATAGAATTGTAAAGCTACGGGATAATAAGCTCCTGCCTCATTTTTGAAGGAAGAGGACCTTTCCGGGATCAGCCAGCGTATGTATGTTCAAAAATAAGAGGCACAGAAGACTGACGTTATTGTCATTAGTAAGACCTCAAGAACGGCAATTATCGTTGAAAATTGGAATTATTCACGCGTTACAAGGTTTTTTATTCTGCCCCTTTTAAACCTTTTCACTTCCTTTTTACTCAAATGTAGAAAACAACCGATCCGGGTTCTAAGTTTCTTATATAAAATGAGTAAATTATACACTTACAGAAGGAGAATCTTATGATGCGAACAATGAGAGCACTTTTTTTAATAACCGGTATCTTCCTCCCGCTATTGCTTACCGGATGTTCCAACAGCACTTCCCCGAATGATAACCAGCAGACAACAGATCAATTGAATAAATCATCGGTAGTTGAAAACGATATGGGTGTTTTGAACGCTGAAGGTGTGCCGATGCGCGATTGCGACGGTGTTTTTGCACTTGGCTGGAATGAGTTATTCGGCCCGATAAGGTGGAATGATGAAGTAAACGGACATGCAATGGCTGTGGTTTTCGGTGATACTGTTCATCAGCGTCCTTTCATCAGGAGCGGTATAGACATCGGAAGTATTTTTATAAACTATAACAACGAACAGATACAACTTGAAAAAAGAACGGGACCCGATGGCGGAGTATTCTATTCTTTATATCCGCGGTTCTTTGATGACGGCCACCTGGATTTCGTACCGGGCGCTGATTATGAATTTGAAATATCCGGCTCGGAAAATTTCAATCCCTTAAACTTTACAATAACTGCCCCGCAGGAACTTATAACCGTTAATTCACCTGCAGAGGACTCTGTGATCAATCCGGCAAATGATCTTACGCTTGAATGGTCAGGTGGTACTGCTGAAGGTCCTATTGCTATCCGGCTGATGCCCTGCCGTCCTCCGCAACTTCCGGCACATGGTCCCCGTCATGGAGAAGGCATGCATCCTCCAATGCAGGTTCCGCCTATGGGCGATCCGGTATTCATCCTGCTTGATCATAACCCGGGTACATATACAATTGCATCTTCAACTATACAGAGCCTTATAAATCAGACCGGTGCTGAGAAGTTAGTCTGTGTGGTTTCACAGGTAGATAAAAATGATGTGCAGCACGGCAGCCGGGATCTGAAGTTTGTAATGCATAACGGAGATAGTGTTTTATTAGGTGTTCAATAACAGATAGATAACAGCCTCACACTGATTCCGGAGCCTGCTTCCGCGGGTTCCGGATTTTTATTCCAGCCTCTTTCTGAATCTTAAAGAACTTGCCGCCAGTATGAATATTCCTATCCCAAGCAGAGCAAGGGTTTCGGGTATGAGCTGGAAGAATCCGTCGCCCTTCAGAATAACCCCTCTTAATATCGTTATGTAATACCTCAAAGGAATGAGATAGGTAATGGGCTGAATCCATCCCGGCATATTTTCAATAGGAAAGGCAAACCCTGACAGGAAATTCATCGGCAGAAGTACGCCGAACATAGCTACCATCATTGCCTGCTGCTGGGTTTTTGAAACGGTTGAAATAAACAAGCCGAGTCCTAGAGCAGAAAGCACATAAATAAATGAAGCAAGCATCAGGAAAAAGAAATCACCTCTTATAGCAATGCCAAACCAGTAAACCATAACTACGGTAACAACAAGTACATCTATAAATCCCATAACGATGAAAGGAATAGTTTTTCCTATTATAAGCTGGGCCGGCTTTATGGGTGTTACAATTAATTGCTCGAGTGTACCTATCTCTCTTTCCTTAACAATAGCCATTGCCATGAGGGAGGTTGTGATGATTGTAAGCAGCAGTCCCATTATCCCCGGCAGCATAAAAACCCTTGTCTTAAGTTCAGGATTATACCACACCCTTAGTTCAGGATTGATATTAACCGCAGCAAACGACTGCATTCCCGATTTGTTCTTTGCTTCAACAAGGAGATTCTGCGAATAGCTTGAAACCACTCCTGTTACGTATCCGAATGCAATCGACGCTTTATTGCCGTCAGACCCGTCAAAGAGAGCCTGTAGTTTAACCTGTTCACCCCGCTGAAGTTTCTTTTCAAAATCTTTCGGGATTACCAGCGCCCAGAGATCCTCGCCTTTGTTTATATAATTCATAACCTGGTCATAGCTTTCTGCATAATGATTCATTGTGAAGTAACCTGACCGTTCAAACTTTTCAATAAAGTCCCTGCTTGTTATCGTCTTATCCTGGTTATACACAACAGTATTAATATTATTTATGTCGAGGTTGGCAGCATAGCCGAGGAGTATCAGCTGAAGTACGGGTGCAATGAAGATAATCCCGAAGAGTCTCGGATCTCTTTTCAGCTGAAGGAATTCCTTTATAATTATTGTTAATATTATTTTCATATGCTAAATCGTTTTGCTCCTCCGGTTAATTATGGCTGCCAGCCCAAGGAAGACAACAGAAAAAATAAGCAGGTAGATCAGCTGATCCCAGAACGCGGAGAGTCCCACACCCTTCAGCAGTATATCTCTTAAAACTATTATATAAAACTTAACCGGGGTGATGTTTGTAAATATCTGTATTACCGGAGGCATACTTTCAATAGGGAATACAAACCCTGAAAGGAGGAAAGAGGGAAGCAGCGAAATAAGAGCTGCCAGCTGGAATGCAACCTGCTGTGAATCAGATATAGTTGAAATAAGAATACCCAGGTTCAGAGAGGCAAAGAGGAAGATGAATGTTGAGATAAACAGCAGCAGCACACTTCCTTTAATAGTTACATCAAATAAAAGATATCCTGCGAACAGGATCATTGAGGCTACAAGCAGTGCGATTATGGTGTAAGGAATTGTTTTACCAATTAAAAGTTCTACAGATGAAAGAGGGGAGACGTTGATCTGTTCCATAGTTCCTCTTTCCTTCTCTCTGCACTATGGAAAGCGCGATGGAAATTACAGCTGTCATTATCAGGATCATCGAGATCAAACCCGGGATAAGGTACCTGGTTGAATTAAGATCAGGATTATAGAGGAACCTCGGCTCAAGGTCGATAGGAATAACAGCCTGTCTTCCCCTGATCCGCAGAAGTTCATTGGTCAGCTTTTTTGAAAAAGATGCAGAAGCCGCTCTCATATAATTCATTATTACGGAGGCTGTATTTGCGTCGACACCTGCCACCAGGATCTGTACATTAACCTGCCTGCCTGAATAAATATTCTGTGAAAAATCCTCAGGAAAAACCAGAACCACCTGTGCAATTCCCTGGTCTAGAGTCGTTCTTATCCCGCTTTCTGATCCCAGGTGATCAACAAGGTCAAAGTAGTTCGAACTTGTCAAACGGTTAAGGTAGTCTCTCGTGATCTCTGAATTATCCCTGTCGTATACGGCCAGCTTAATATGATGCACATCGAAATTTATTGCATAACCGAAAAGAATAAGAAGAACGAAAGGGAATACGAAAAGTACATAGAGCATGCGTTTGTCGCGCATCAGCTGCCTTACTTCCTTCTTCGATATAGCCATTATCCGCGTCAGCATCTTCTTCCTGCTATTTACTTTCCAGAAGGTGAATAAATACGTCCTCCAGGGTCGGGACAATCTGATCGATCCGCTTCACATTGATACCATTTTTATTCAGTACCGATATAACCTGTTCTTTACTTTCAAATTTATTATTTACAATAAGATGTATCTGGTTTCCGAAGATCGACGTCTCACTCACGAATTCCTGTTTCTCCATCAGTTCAAGCGCGTCCACTACCCTGTCGCATTCAATTTCGAATATCGGGTTCTTTATGTATTCAGTTTTCAGGACTTTGGAAGTACCTTCGGCAATAAGTTTACCCGCATTGATAAGAATAATGTTGTTGCAGTACTCAGCCTCTTCCAGATAGTGAGTGGTTACAAGTATAGTAGTTCCCTCAGCGGAAAGATCGTTAATCAGTTCCCAGAAATTTCGTCGCGAGATAGGATCAACGCCGCTGGTAGGTTCATCAAGGAAGACAATGCCGGGGCGATGGATCACTGCTGTACCGAGTGCCAGTCTTTGCTTTATTCCTCCCGGCAGCGAGCCTGTAAGAAGCTTTTGCTTTCCTTCGAGGTTGGCGATCTGCAGCACCCACTTTTTCCTCTCCTGCAGCTCATCTCCCCCGAGTCCGTATACCCCGCCGAAGAAGTTAATATTCTCTTCAACGGTTAGGTCATTATAAAGTGAAAAACGCTGCGACATATACCCGATGCTTCTCTTTACCTTATCAGGCTCGTTCATAACGCTGAAGCCTGCAACCATCGCGTCTCCGGATGTTGGTTCAAGTATTCCGCACAGCATCTTTATTGTGGTCGATTTTCCTGCTCCATTGGCACCAAGGAACCCGAAAACCTCACCTTTCTCTACATTAAAAGAAACCTGATCAACAGCCGTAAATTTCCCGAACTTCTTGGTGAGATCTTTTACTTCTATTGTATTCATCAGCTTGCTTCTTTTACCAGGTGAATAAACACATTTTCAAGAGAAGGGGGAATACTCCTTGAACTTTCGATGGTGACATTATTCTGCTTTAGAAGGTCCGCTATCTTTTTATATTCCTTCTCATAGCTGTCAGCTACAACGTTTATCCTGTCGCCGAATAGCTGTACTTCGTTATTCATATTCTGCTGCACAAGTTTATAAGCCTTCCTTGCCTGAGGCGAGACAATTTCAATAATTTCCTTATGAATAGCTGCTCGTATCCTCCGGGGTTCATCTATGCTCATAATCTCTCCCTTATTCATTAACGCAACCCGGTGGCAGCGCTCTGCTTCATCAAGATATGGAGTAGACATGAAGATGGTTATACCTTCCTTCATAAGACTGGAAAGGATTTTCCAGAAATCCCTCCTTGACACAGGATCTACACCCGTTGTGGGCTCGTCAAGGAAAATTATTTCTGGTTTATGGATAAGGCTGCAGGCAAGAGCAAGCTTTTGTTTCATTCCCCCGGAAAGATTATCTGCCAGCCTGTCGCTGAAAGGAGTGAGCCTGGTGAACTCAAGAAGTTCATCGCGTCTTTCCTGGTAGTTTTTAACTCCATGTATATCAGCAAAGAATTCGATGTTCTCATTTACAGTCAGGTCGCCGTAAAGACTAAACTTCTGCGAAAGATATCCTATTTTCTTCTGGACCTGCCTTTTATGGGTTTTAATATCATCTCCGAGCAGGCTCACACTGCCGGAATCGGGACCTGCTAGTCCGCATAGTATCCTTATAGTCGTTGTTTTGCCGGCACCGTCGGGACCAACAAGTCCGAACATCTCGCCTTTATTCACCGTAAAGGAAATCCCTTTTACAGCCTCAACATTGCCGTAGGATTTCTTCAAACCATCTATTTTTATCGCTTCGGTCATTTTATCTATTAATATTAAATATGAACCGATGCATCCGCCGGCATTCCTGGCTTAAGTTCATACTTAGGATTATCGATTCGTATCTTCACTGCAAAAACCAGTTTTGTTCTTTCATCCTTCGTCTGGATATTCTTAGGTGTAAACTCAGCCTCCGGTGATATATAAGTTACCTTTCCCGTATATGTTTTGGCCGGAAATGCATCCACGCTAACGTCTGCTTCCTGACCAAGCTGTACCTTTCCAAGTTCTTCCTCTGAAACATAAATAACAAGATCTACCATTCTCAGGTCAGATACCTTGAACAGGGATGACATCTGGGTAACGGTTTCACCCTTTTCAAAAAATTTATCTACTATTACACCTGTAATAGGCGACTGAACGTATGAATCATTTATACTTTTCTTCAGCAGTTTTGCCGCAGCTGCCTGCCTGTTCAGATTTGCTTCTGCCTGCTGAATTTCCTCAGGACGCGCAAAGTTTTTCACTTTAGCAAGATTCTCTTTTGCAGATTTAAGTTGTGCCTGTGTTACCTCAAACTTCGCCTTAGCATTATCATACTGATTTTGAGAAATAGAATGAGCCTGGTAAAGGTTATCCATTCTCTCTTTATCTTTTTTAGCAAGATTATAATTAACCTGTGCCTGCTTTACAGCCTCTTCAGCCTGACTGATATCTTCTTTACGTGCACCTTTCCTGAGAAGATTCAACTGAGCCTGAGCGCCTTCCTCAGCAGCCTCTGCCTGGTCAAGCTGCAGCTGAATAGTTTCGTTATCAATTATCATAACGGTGTCGCCTTCGTTAACGAACTGTCCCTCATCATAGAGTATCTTCTCTATCTCTCCATTCACTTTCGAACTTACAATAACATTAGTGGCTTCTATGTTTCCTGAAGCTGCGATGAGGTTAGGATTATCATTACCGCCGCAGCCGTATAGAATAAATCCTGTCATTAAAATTAGAAGTACCATTTTCATTTGTTAACTCCGGGTTGAAGTTTATTAAAAAGTTCTTTTCCCTTATCAGTCAGTATAGCATTCATAAGCAGGTTGATAGTCGGGTTCATTATGGATTCGGGCTGCAGACGACGCTGGATAATAAAATCAGGATTGATAATACCTCTTACAGATGAGACAAAAAACATTACAATAATATCAGTAGGGTAATCCACTATAAATCCTTCATTCTTACCCTGGTTAATAAGTTTGGAAATATTTGCTATCATCATTTTTGTCCTGAATTCATCTATCTCTTTCCAGAGCCCTGGTAATGAGTCTGGATATCTTCGAGCCATTTGTTGCTGATACTCAAAAAGATCTTTCCCAGGTGCTGGAATAAGTTGAATGCCTTCGTTACAGCGTCATCGTCTGAATCAAGGATTTCCTGAATAATACATTTGTTTTGAAGTAGAAAATTGCGGACAACCTGCTTAACCAGGTTTTCTTTAGAATCGAAGTACTTGTATATGGTCTTTTTGCTTATCTTTAGCCGCTTTGCAATTTCATCCATCGGGGTTTTGTAGAATCCCTCCTGCAAAAAAACTTTAGTAGACTCGTCAAGTATTTTCTGTTTTTCTTCGTCCATCACTGTGGTCACTACCTTATTTCTCTATATCTTGCCGCATTATGAGAATACTTTAATTGACATCCCATCGTACTATGGAAACTATTTTACTTAATTCTAGTTTCCAACTTACTCAATGGAAACTATAATGTCAAGAAATAGTTTCCAGAATAACCCCCTCATCATAGCGCCGGAAGCTCTGTAGGAGTGAAATATTTGTGGTAAATACTCTGCGAACTTTTCATAAAATATGAATTTTATTATTTTTCGTATTAAAAACGGGAGGGGATCCTGATGAAATCACTTTTTTTAATTTTATTCCTTATTCCATTAACCCTGCAAGCCCAGCAGAGTATGGAGAAAAATCTTGATGTAGCTTATCAAAATGCCAAAAAGGGAATCTATTGGGCATTAGCGAATATACCGGCGAACAAAGCCAGGCTGCAGCGTGACCTTATCGCGGATGAAAAATTATATGCAACTGTTAAATTGAATAAAGAATACGAAGGGATAAAGATAGAATCAATAGGATATTACAATACGACAGAAATATCTATTACTTTATATAGATCAATGGACGGACTTATTAAAGAAGGGTACATTAAGCCTGAACTGTCTGACAGCTTGAGTTCAAAAAAATTCCGATGAAATTGATCGGCTTCCGTTCTTGAACTAATTAACAGGTTTGTCTGCAGTCACTATGGATATTCACTTCCTTGCAGATATTACTCTAAGTTGGGAGTATTATGTTAGCAGAAAAAGAGGATATTTTCCTTGCTTGTTAGGCAGGTATTGAATTTATATATTTTAATAAATAATCGAGGATCTTTATGAAAAAGCCGGTACTGTCTGTTTTATTGCTGTTTTTACTACCGCTCACACTCGTGGATACAGGCAGAGCGCAAACAGCCTTTAATACCGGCGATGTTTTGTTTAATGTCGATGCCTTCGGAGCAATTTCAGTCTTCACAATTTCAGGTACAGATACTCTTTATCAGATGGACAGGGCTTCAATTCTTGTGGCCGGAAATCCGAATGAGGTGCTTGATTATTGGAATGATGTAGGCATAGTAACTCCTACAACCCTCATAAATGGCGGTCCGGATAGCAGTAATTTTGCTATAACAGGTACATATGATAATAGTTACAATCACTGGCCCCCGTCTGTAATAATAAATCAGTCAATTTACGGATGGAATAATGAAGACTGCACCCTGATTAAATTTAATGTTACCAACAACGACTCTGCTGTTTTACCTACGGTTGTGGGACTCGATATTAATCCTGAGGTTGATACTACCTGGGAAAACGATGTAATGTATTTTAATACTAGTGAATAACATATTCTATAGTCATGAAAACACTTACATCGGGATAAAAATCCTGTCCGAAGCTACGAAAGCAGTGGCGGTGTTTCCGTGGTATCTGGAATACACAGATAATGACTCGGGCTATTATGCCTGGCTTACGGGCGGGATAAGTACTGATACCCTGGTAACAGGTCCTCTTGGAGGTGTGGGTATAATTGGAACCGACAGTGTCGAACTGCAGCCGCAGGGGATGAGGACAGTTTACATGGCAATTGCAGTTGGTGCGGATGAAGCTTCAATGCTTGCTAATATGGCTTTTGCAGAAGGACATTACGGGGTGATAACTGAAGTTGAAGAACCTGTCTCAAGAAGCATGGATTACAAACTTTCACAGAATTTTCCTAATCCATTTAATCCATCAACAACTATTTCGTTCTCAATTCCTGAAAGGCAGAGGATAACCCTGGATATCTACAACCTGCTGGGAGAAAAAGTAGCTTCGGTTCTGAATAAGGAGATGGATCAGGGAAGCTATGACATTCATTTTGACGCCTCTAGCCTGTCTTCCGGTATTTATTTCTATACCCTGAGAGCAGGCAATTTTACTTCTACTAAAAAAATGATGCTCCTGAAGTAATCCCTGGTAAAAAGCTGTCTGCTTTTTGATTCCGTTGAGTAATGGGGTAGGCGCGGCTTGACTTAAAGGAAAAAAAATCTTAATATCTGTAATAAATATTACATCCTTTCATAAAAATGTAATTATTATTACCAATGAACTCCAGATTGATTGACATTTTCCTCCAGGCGGCCTCAATAAATGCACTCTCTCAGAACGAGAAACCAGTAGCGGATTTTATTAAAAACTTTCTATCGGGCACACCGTTTAACATATCTGAAGATGAATCAAAAACACTTTCCGGCAGCAACACAGGCAACTTGATAATACGGATGGGCGACGGGGGTAACTTTGTTCTCCTTTCTCATATGGATACTGCCAGGCCGACATTGAATATGAGACCGGTATTTCAGAATGGCAGGATCACTTCTGCAGGTGACACTGTACTGGGAGTGGATAACAGGCTAGGAATTGCCGTTTTACTCTTCACCCTTGAAAAGATATATAAAGAAAAGATTGCCGTTAAAGATTTTACAGTAGCTTTTACAACTTGTGAGGAAACAACGCTGCTTGGTTCAAAGAATTTAAAGCTTGGTACTCACATAAACCGGGGCTTTGTATTCGACTCCTCTTTTCGCCCCGGTAATTTTATAAATTCAGCCTGCGGATCAAAGGGCTTCAAGATAAAAGTAAAGGGAAAAGCATCTCATTCCGGTATAGCACCTGAAAAAGGTATAAACGCAATCGCCGCCGCTGCAAATGCGCTTTACAAAGTTAAGCAGGGAAGAATTGATGATGATACCACCCTGAATATAGGCAAGATAAGCGGAGGTTCTGCGGTAAACGTTGTACCCGAGGAAGTTTGTCTTGAAGGTGAGGTGCGCTCTTTTAATACATCCAGGGTAACTGAGCTAATTGACGAGGTTAAGAATACTTTCACTGCTGAAGCAGCAAGGTTAAATGCTGAAACAGAATTTGAAAGTAACTGGGAATTTAAACCTTATACTGTTGAAGCTTCTAATTCTGTTTTCCGGGAAGTGACTGAGGCACTTAAGAAAACAGGTCTTACCCCTGAGCCCAGGATTTCCCTGGGAGGAAGTGATGCGAATTCACTTAATGAAGCAGGTATTTTTTCTGTCAACATTGGCATTGGTGCTCAAAATCCTCATTCGAACGATGAGTTTGTACTTATTGAGGATTTAATTAAAAGTTCTGAAATAGCAATGGAGCTGGTGAGAAAATGAAAAAATTTGCAATGTTATATCATATTCTCCTTTCACTTTCCTTTATTCCCCTTAATGCACAGACGAAAGGTCACCTTGTAATTATAGGCGGGGGCGACAAACCTCCTAGTGTAATTGAAAAGTTCATTAGTCTTGCAGGAGGTAATAATGCCGGAATAATTGTCATTCCAAATGCAAGCTCTGTGCCTGTTGAATCGGCAGAATACCAGGTGGATCAGTTTAAATCATTTGGAGCCGCAAATGTGCAGCCAATTTATTTCAATAGGGTCACAGCGAATGATGATTCAATAGTTAACAAATTGAAAAATGCTTCAGGTGTTTATTTTTGCGGCGGTGATCAGAGTCTGCTCACAGCCGATTTGCTGGGAACTCAGCTTCTTGAAAGAATAAGGGAAATATATCAGGCCGGGGGAGTTGTAGGCGGCACAAGCGCCGGTGCAGCTGTAATGAGCCATGTTATGATAACCGGCAATGAACTGGTTAATAAAGACAGCTCTGAAGCCTTCAATATGATAGAAAAAGGAAATATTGAGAATACAGAAGGTTTTGGTTTTGTTACCAAAGCTGTGATTGATCAGCACTTTATAAAAAGGAAAAGAAATAATAGATTAATAAATGTAATACTTGAACACCCCGATCTGCTGGGAATAGGGATAGACGAATCTACGGCTATCCTTGTTAATCCGGACGATACATTCGAAGTACTCGGGGAGAGCCAGGTTATAATCTATAATCCACTTCATGCCGATGATATAAGGACCAATTCCGCGGGGAAGTTTTCAGTAAACAATATTGAAATGAGTATCCTTACAGCAGGTCAGAAATTTGATTTGAATAAAGCAAAAATTATTCAATGATATTAAGTAAAATAAAAATACCGAATACCTATGTCATAATTTTCTCTCTCCTCATTATTACGACCATCCTTACCTGGGTTATACCTGCAGGCGAATACCAGAGAGTAATAGTTGACGGCAAAAAGGAAGTAATGAATGGTTCCTTTCATTATGAAGCTGAGAATCCTCAGGGAGTCGGCGACCTTCTGATGGCGCCTATTCGGGGATTTGTTGATGCTTCCATGATTATAGGTCTGGTTTTTATAGTTGGAGGAGCATTTGCTGTATTTCAGAAGACAGAGGCAGTAGATTCACTCATACTCGGCATCGCAAAACTTCACAAAGATTCACGGCTTGTGCGTCTTCTCCTCATTCCTATTTTTATGGTTATCTTTTCCCTTGCGGGTGCAATATTCGGAATGAGCGAAGAAGTAATCCCATTCATTCTGGTATTTGTGCCCCTTGCTCTTACACTCGGATATGATACCATTACCGGTGTTGCAATTCCTTTTGTGGGTGCCGGGGCAGGCTTTGCAGGAGCTTTTTTGAATCCCTTTACCGTAGGTATAGCACAGGAAATAGCAGGATTGCCATTATTCAGCGGAATTGTATACCGGGGTATTTGCTGGCTCATAACAACTTCAATAGCAGCAGCATTTGTAATGCTGTATGCACGAAAAATTAAAAAACATCCTGAAAAGAGTGCAACCTATTCGCTCGACATAGAAAAAAAGAAAAATATTGATCATACAGAAGTTGAGAACCATACAGGAATTTCAGGCAGGCACAAGCTGGTTCTGGTTACTTTCCTTGCGGGACTCGCAGTTCTCATCTTCGGTGTTCTCAAGTACCAATGGTTTATTGAAGAACTTGCGGCTGTGTTCCTTATTACCGGCATAATCGTAGGTCTGGTTGGCGGCCTGAGTGCAAATGAAATAACCGGTTCTTTTATTAAAGGAGCAAAAGACCTTGTGGGCACTGCTCTGATAATCGGTTTGGCCAGGGGAATATTAATTTTATCACAGGATGGGAAAATAATCGATTCGATACTGTTTGCGCTCTCCTCGCCGATCTCCTCGTTCCATCCTGTGGTTTCTTCCCAGGCTATGTTTTTTGTTCAAACATTATTAAACTTTTTTGTACCTTCGGGAAGCGGACAGGCAGTACTTACAATGCCGATAATGGCACCGCTTGCCGACCTGGTTAATGTTTCCAGGCAGACTGCTGTACTTGCTTTCCAGTTCGGTGACGGATTCAGCAATATGATAATTCCTACGTCTGCCGTCACAATGGGCGTGCTTTCCCTTGCTGAAATTCCATGGGAAAAGTGGGCACGCTGGATTTTGCCGTTAGAATTTATTTTTCTTGTAACAGGAATGATTCTTCTTATACCTCCATTCCTGTTCGGCTGGTAATAATGTTTCTTAATTAATTACAAATCAATAATAGGAGGTTCTATATGAAAAAGCTGTTACTGTTTAATTTGTTTCTCTTTACATTCCTGTTTGCCTTCAATGGAACAGGGATAGCACAGGCCGATTTTAATACTGGTAATGTTTTGTTCTCGATGGATGATTACGGTAGAGTGGAAGTCTTTACTTTCTCGGGGCAGGATACACTCTGGCAGCTCGACAGGGCTTCTATCCTTGTTGCCGGAAATCCTGATGAGGTGTATGATTACTATAACGATCTGGATATAATTGATCCGCTCATCCCGGTTGTAAATCCGGTCTTGAGTGATTTTGAAGCCGCGGGTACCTTTAATAACGAATATTCCGGACTACCGCCAAACATTATTCTTGGTGAAAATTTCTATGGGTGGAATGGGGAGGATTGTGCTCTGCTTAAATTTGATGTAACTAATAATGAATCCTCAGCTTTGCCTACTATTGTAGGGCTTGATATAATTCAGGATATAGATAATACCTGGGAAAATGACAATATCTACTTTAATACAGATAACAACATTCTTTATAATTATGAAAATACTTATGTAGGAATAAAAATATTATCTGAACCAACTGAGGCAGCTGCTATTTTTGCCTGGTATGATGAATACAGAGATAATGACACCGGATATTATAACTGGTTAACAGGAGGAATAGATACAGATACGCTTGTAACTGACCCTGACGGAGGAGTCGGGATCCTGGGAACGGGTTCGGTTCAGCTTCAGCCGCAGGAAATGAGGACTGTCTATATGGCAATTGCTGTTGGTACAGATGAACCTTCTATGCTTGCCAATATGGCGTTGGCTGAAGGACATTACGGAACCATTACAGCAGTAGAAGAACCTGTCTCGAAAAGCATAACCTACAAACTTGCTCAGAATTACCCGAATCCTTTCAACCCTTCAACAACAATTTCTTTCTCGATTCCTAACAGGGAAAATGTGTCTCTTGATGTCTATAACCTGCTGGGACAAAAAGTAACATCGATCCTGAACAAGGAGATGGAAGGCGGAAGCTACAGCGTCAGTTTTGATGCATCAAGCCTTTCAGCCGGAATTTACTTCTATACCTTGAGAGCCGGTAACTATGCATCTACCAAAAAAATGATGCTCCTGAAATAGTGCCTGGCCAAGTTTTAATGTTCTATCCGGCCGGACAAATCCGGCCGGGATTTAATTTGTAAGAACGAAAATATATTGAACTTAATATTTTGATATTATGGCAAGATACCAGGAGATCAAAGAAAAAATTCGCAGCAAATACAATAGTCTGCCCAAAAACCAGAAGAAGATGGCAGATTATTTTATCGATAATTTTGACAGCATTCCGTTCCTTAGTGTGCAGGAAGTTTCTAATGAAACCGGCATTAGTGTAGCCTCCGTGGTGAGATTTGCCCAGAGCACAGGGTTTTCAGGCTATAGTGAACTTCGTGATGCAATTGCAGGTTCTTTGAAGAATCAGTTGAGCGGGAAAATGATCTTTCCTCTATTTTCTAAACAAAAGATCGAAGACGATTTGCTGACTGCCGTTGCTAACCAGGATATAAAAAATATTAACGATACCCTCAGTTTAATTGAAAGGGAAAATTTCAGGAAGTCTGTGAAGGAAATAACAAAGGCTGAGCGTGTTTTTACTGCGGGACTTGGAATTTCATATCTGCTGGCCGAAATACTTGCTTACCAGCTTACACAGGTGGGAATTGATGCTGCTGTTTTCAAACATGATTATACGATTTTTCATGAGCAGATAATGTTCCTGAACAAAAAGGATCTGGTAATTGCATTCTCATTTCCGCCCTATTCAAAGGAAACCATTCAGGCCTGTGAATATGCCGGAAGCAGGGGAATAAAAATAATTTCTATTACAAATAAAGAAGCGTCCCCTATTACTTATTGTTCAGATATAAATCTTGTCGTGCAAAGTGAGAATATGCTGTATACTAATTCATTCGCCGCAATCTCTGTTGTTATAAATGCTATTGCTACAGAATGTGCAATAAAAAATAAACAGAGAGCCGAAAAAGTACTGAAGGAAAGCAATAAAGTTACTGAAAATCAAAAATTAATTGTGAGGTAAGGTTTATACCGATATCTTATATCGGGGTAAAAGCCGGGAGTTATCATGAAAATATTTTTACTGCTGATTATAATACTACAACTGCAGGTAATAGCCGGTACAACGGGAAAGCTCACCGGGGAGGTTACTGATTCACAGACAGGTGATCCGCTGCCGGGGGCAAATATACTTGTAAATGGTACCAGCATCGGCGGTGCTGCCGATCCTGATGGAAACTTTATTATCCTTAACATCCCTCCCGGCACTTACGATGTCAGGGTCAGCTACCTGGGATATGAAACCGTGCTGGTTGAAGGTGTTAAAATCGTTGTTGATCAGACTACCAGTCTTCCCGTGCAGCTCTCACCTAAATCTATCGAAGTAGGTGAAGTAGTCGTTACTGCAAAAACACCTATGATCCGGAAGGATCTTACAAGTTCTATTTCAGTGCTGACCAGGGAGGAGATTGAAGCGCTCCCTGTTTCAACCTTTACAGAACTTTTAAGTCTCCAGGCCGGTGTAGTAGGGAGCGGTTCCAACCTTCATATACGCGGAGGAAGATCCAACGAAGTTGCCTACCTGATTGACGGTTTATATGTTCAGGACCCGCTGCTGGGCGGACTTGCAACACAGATAAACAATGACGCTATTCAGGAAATGAGTCTTCTCTCCGGTACATTCAATGCCGAATACGGAAATGCCCTGAGCGGCGTGGTTAATATTGTTACGCGGGATGGTTCAGATCACTTTTCCGGGAAGCTGGAATACCGCACCAGCGAGTTTGGTGTGGAAAGATATGCTGACCTTCATGAAGCAAGAATGAACGGCAGCCTTAGCGGACCAATTATATCTAAAGAAATCAACTTCTTTATTTCCGGGGAAAGTGATCGCCGGGGAAGTTACCTGCCTTTTGGATATGACCGGGAAAAAACGGGCCTGGCCAAGATAACCTCAACTATATTTCGGGGGGTGAAAATTTCTCTGCTTAACCGGGGAAGTATTTCTGCCAGCCAGGGTTATAGTCACAGCTTTAAATTTATTCCTGACCAGTACCTGAGAAGAAGGTCCGACAGCTGGCAGAGCGCCCTTACTCTTACCCATACGCTGGCTAATAATTTTTTCTATGATCTCAAGCTCTCTTATTTCAACCAGGGTTTTTATTCGGGAATAGATAAGGATACGGCTGACTATCTGCCTTCAAGTGAGTGGCAATATCTTGATATAGGGACAGGCTTCGAGTTCTATTCTCTGGCAGACCCCGTTGAGGTTCGCGACAGCCGTACGGTAACAGCGGATGCAAAGCTTGATGCGGTCTGGCAAATAGGATCGCTGAATGAAGTTAAATTCGGAGGCGCTTATAAGAAGCACTGGCTAAGGTATTTTAATGTTTATGATCCTACCCGTAATTATCCTTATATAAACGATTATTCTACCGAACCGTTCGAAATGGCCGTGTATGCCCAGGACAAAATTGAATTCCCCTACCTGGTAATAAATGTGGGATTGAGATACGATTACCTTAATGCTAACGGACAATTCAGGAATAATCCACTCGATCCTAATTCGGTAATTAAGGTAAAACCAAGGTCGCAGTTTTCACCAAGAATCGGTATCGCACATCCGATTTCAGACAGAACAAAACTTCATTTTGCTTATGGTCATTTCTTTCAGAATCCGGAGTATCAGTATCTCTTCGAGAACAAACAGTATGATCTGAACGTGAGAGAACCTTTGTTCGGTCAGGCTGACCTTGATGCTGAAAGAACAATTGCTTATGAAGTAGGAGTGTCCCATCAGTTCAGCGACAGGATAGCTATTGACCTGACCGCATATTATAAGGATATAACAGGACTGATTGGTACACGCTATTATTTCCCGTATGTAGAGGGGCGTTATACAGGCTATACTCTTTACGTAAATGAGGATTATGCGAATGTTAAGGGATTTGAGATAAACCTTGATGTCCGTCCCGACCGGTATTTCTCGGGTGGACTTACATATACTTATTCTGTTTCCAAGGGTAGTGCTTCTTCAGAAACAGAACAGTATCCGGGTACTTCGGAATCAACACAGCTTTATTACCTGGATTTCGATAAAACTCATGTCTTTAACCTCTCCGGAACTTTTACAATACCTTCTGACGAGGGTCCTGAAGTCTTCGGCAGCCATATTATGGAACGAATGGACATTAGTGTAATAGCAAGGGCAGCTTCTGGCTATCCGTATACTCCGAGCGGGAGGGATATAGGTTTTGTTGAAAGAAATTCCCTTCGTATGCCGGCTACCTATACAATTGATCTTATGGTAGGCAAGGAATTTCCAATTGTGAGCAGCTATACCATAAGAGTATTTGCTGAAATACTAAATCTGACTGATCACCGGAATATACTTTATGTGTACAGTGATACCGGAGACCCGAATTTCACTTTCGAAGGAAATTATTCTCCTGAGTATATCCGGGATCCATCCAACTTCGGACCGCCAAGATCAATAAGACTTGGAGCCACTTTTAAATTTTGAACAACTGGTAGTCATTAAAAACTATGAAAACAATTATTAGAACTATACTTGCTGTTATTATCTTTTCAGTCTTAATCAGCGCTCAGGAAAAAGATAAGGACTCATACCGTTCAGCCTTTGATAAAGTCCTTGGAATTAATGACAGGGCTGCCGGCTCGCATAATGCAAGTAATATAGGCCTCTTCTTTGAGAACCGGGGAAAGTTGTATCCCAGGCGTATAACCGAAGGGCCTTCGGGCGAGTTTCCCATTAACAGTACAAAACATTATATCTACAGGATAAATCCGATGGTAGGGATACCGGGAAATGTTATCCAGGGAAGATATACAACCGATGAAGAATGGGAAGCAGTAGGAGGTTATCATAATAACGACCTTGCCCAGATCGCTTTTAGTGATAATCCTGAAACGTGGAATCAGCAGCTCGGCTGGCCGGTTAAAGATGCCCAGGGTAACCCTGTAATTTTATCAGACCAGGACAGTTACTGTGTCTACAGTGACAGTAACAATACTAAAAGCGTCCTTGGCATCCTTGTTGCTCAGACGGGCTATGCTTTCGGTGTAACCTTCGCAAAGAACATTATCTTCTATAAATTCCAGGTAATTAATGTAAGCCAAAATAACTATTCGGGACTTTATTTTGATTTGTATACGGATATCGATGTAGGCAACATAAGCGGGGGGGACCCTGAATACGGTGATGATAAGCTCGATTACAATGCTGAGAAAAACGTGGTTTACTTTTTTGATGACGGACTTTCAAACGAATGGCCTGACGGAAAAACCGGGTACTTCGGTGTTGCTTTTCTGAAGACTCCTGTAGTAGGGGGCGTTGAGCCCGGAATTACGGATATGCATTATAATCTTTATGATGATGATCTTGATATCGATACTGTTCAGTACGGTATTATGGCCAGTACCCAAAGTTTATACAACTCATCAATCGGTCCCAGGTTTTTTCACCCCGGAAATAATCCATCCATTCATATTGATGATCCAGCTACAATACCTGCCTCAGGAATGGATATACTCGCTAATGTATCGTCCGGTCCTTATAATCTGAATCCCGGAGATACACTTACTTTTATAACAGCATTGGTAGCAGGTGAAACGCTTGAAGAACTTCTGGATGCTACAGATCAGGCGCAAAGTACAGTTAACGCAAACTTTGAACTGCCTAAACCGCCAGCCCGTCCTCATTTATATGGAACCGCCGGAGATTTAAAATCAATTCTTTTCTGGGATGATGAGGCAGAAAGATCGCAGGATAAGTTTACCGGCGAATATGATTTTGAGGGTTACAGGATTTACCGCAGCCGCGACCAGGGTGCCAACTGGAATAAAATTGCTGATTTCGATATAATTAACACCCAGGGCGCTAATACCGGCCTTCAGTATACTTATACCGATACTTCTGTTGTAAACGGGTTCGAGTACTGGTATTCAATTACTTCATACGACAGGGGGGATGCCAGCATAGAGAGCCTTGAGAGTGCTATCGGTAATACTCTTGAATCTGTAAATACTATTTCAATTACTCCAAGGTCAGATGCAATAGGACGTGAGCCGGTTTCCTCATATGATATCCAAAAAATTTCAGGGGAATCAAATTATGTTTTTAAGGTTAATCCAATCGATTCTGCAGGTCTGGCAGGGAATTCATACACTGCTGATTTTCTTTATACACTTAAGAAAGAAAAAGGTGATCTTGAGACTTCAGTTAGTCTGCAGGTAACTGATACCTCAATGACAACTCCTTATAAACTGGGTATCCAGTTTACTTCACCTTCAGCATATAATATTTTGAATCTTACAACCGGAGAAATAATAGGCAGGGAGGGATATAATTATCCTCCCGGAGGAAGAACGATTGATTTTCCGGGCTATGGTGTAAAAGCGATACTTTCGGATGACCCTTCAACACCTCCGGAAAAGCTTCCTGAATCGGGCGATCTGATTACAATAAACTATTCGGTTAATGTTGTCCGCAATGGTCAGGATACAGTTGTTCACTCCAGACCATTTACCATCGGGCAGGAACAGGCCACAATTGATGGTGTAAGGTTCAGTCTTGTTCCTCCTGCACTGGTGAAGGAAGTTTCGCGGGTTGGAGGAACAGATGAGATCGATATGCAATTTTCGGTATATGCAGATACACTAATTAACAATGACCTGTTCCTCGTTTCAGTTACCGGTAACGGTAAAAACGGGGCTGATGGCTTCATTTCTGTTTTAGTAAAAAATTCTGCAATGGATACCGTGTTAATTGCTGATTCACTCTTCAATCTTGATACTTTTGAGTTTGAGGGAATTGAAGGCAAGGTAATCTTTCCCTCTGATGATCCTCCGGGTGCCGGAAATATTTTTTCTGTAAAGACTATTGCCCCGGTGCTTCCGGATATAAGGGACAGCTATAGTTTTAAAATTAAAGGAGCAGAGGTTCAATCAACCGTAATTGCTGATAAGATCAAAAATATAAAAGTCGTTCCCAATCCTTACATGGTATCAAGTCTATTTGAAAGGGAATATGGTGAATTAAGAAGAGAACCTCTGCGGCAGCTGCAGTTTATAAATCTTCCACCGGAATGTACCATATACATTTTCTCGGTAAATGCTGACCTGGTTAAAACGCTTCACCATAATTCTTCAAACGGAACCGAAGTGTGGGATCTGAGAACCGAGAGCGGAAGAGAGATTGCCCCGGGTGTTTACATTTATGTTGTTAAATCAGCCGGATCAGAATTCAAAGATCGGTTTGCTGTAATCAAATAATAATTTACGGCAGATAATACTATGGGAGTTTATATGAAAAAAATAATTACAGTTTTATCCTTCATACTCTTAACCGGCATAACGGCTGCCCAGAATGCGAACCTGGGTACATCAGGAGCCCAGTTTCTGCAGATACCTATTGGTGCCAGGGAAACAGCGATGGGAGGGGCTGTTGTAGGGTTAACAGGTGATGCTTCTTCTGTATTCTGGAATCCGGCAGGAATAGTTAAGGTAAATTCGGTGGAGGTCCAGTTTTCATATTTGAACTGGTTTGATCTTTTTGATATGAACGCGGCCGCGATTGTGTATAATATGCAGGATGCCGGCACTGTTGGGCTTAGCCTGATATCATTTACCACCGGTGAGATGGAGATAACCACCGAGGAGGAGCCTAACGGTACGGGAAGATTTTTTGATGCAGGAGATCTTGCTCTGGGACTAACGTATGCAAAGTACCTTACAGACAGGTTCGGGGTAGGGTTAACAGTGAAATATATTTCGCAGAGGATCTGGAATGAAACCGCGGCAGGTTTTGCATTCGATATCGGGACACAATACCGTTTGGATTTTCAGAACCTTACCATCGCAATGAGCATGGCAAATTTTGGTGGTGAACTTCAGTTTGAGGGATCTGATCTTGAGATTAATTATAATAAAGATGATAATTATCCAACCAGCAGGCTTGCCCCTGCCTCGTTGAAGACTGACACATATCCTCTTCCACTGAATTTTCAGGTCGGCATCGGATTCGATATTTACTCGGCTGATTTTATGAAAATAAGAGGAGGTGTTGATGCGGTGCATCCTAACGATAATAGTGAAAGGCTTCACTTCGGAGCAGAGTTTTCTTTCTTCGACAGGCTGTATCTAAGGACTGGCTATAAGTTTAATTACGATGACGAAGACTTTACATTCGGGGCGGGAGCAAATGTTCCTTTCTCAGGCAGCAGCGTCTATTTTGATTATGCTTATGCTCTTTACGATATTTTACCAAGCGTGCACAGAATTACAGTGGGTGTAAGTTTTTAATAAAATGAGACTACTTGTATTTGCTTTATTTTTTATCTCTTCCCAAATCTTAGCCCGGGGATTTATTTGTGCCATAGGCGGCGGAAGCGAGGATTATAATGATTGGAGCGATCAACCTTACGGGTGGATAGTAGAAAAATCTGATAGCGGAAAAATCATCATACTGTCTTACGATGAAGGAGCTACAAATTGGCTTCCCGACTATTTTACCTGGCTTGGCACAAATACTGTTTACAATAAGGCAATCACTTCAATTGAACAGGCTGATCTTCAATCTACTTATGATGAATTAATAACAGCAAAAGCAATTTTTCTCCGCGGAGGAGATCAGTGGCAGTATATTTCTAAATGGAGGGGTACCAAAACCGAAGATGCAATTCTATACGTTTATGAGCATGGCGGGGTAATTGCCGGCACGAGTGCAGGTGCAGCCGTTTTAGGTGATGTTGATTTTTCTGCAGAACACAATACCGCAATTCCTCGTTCAGCTTTAATTAATCCCTTTGGTTATTCAATTACACTGGAAGACGATTTTCTTAACCTGGTTCCGGATGTAATTTTTGATACTCATTTTATTGAGCGCGGCAGATTCGGAAGGATTATACCTTTTATTTACAATTACCATTTCACGAAAGGTGTCGATTTGTTTGGAGTCGGCATCGATGACCGAACAGCGGTCTGTATAGACAATGACGGGATAGGAACGGTTATGGGAAGCGGCGCAGCAGCCATATTCCGGGCCGATGAAAGAACTTATTTTAGTTCATATAACTCAGGAAATTATATCATTGAAAACTTAAAATGTGATCAGCTCACTTCAGGATGGCAATATGATTTTATCAACAAGGAAATAGCTTTTATTCCGGAATGGGCATCTGAAGTTGATACCACTATTCCGCCAGAATTTCCGGTTACTGATTTGTGGATGACTGCGGATAATTCAATTGCAGGTTTTTTGAATAATAGTCTTGCTTTATTTTTAACCCAAAATAATTCACAGAATATCGTAGTTCTTTCGCATCCCGGATTTAATCAGCAGCTGATCGCATTAACGGATTTCCTTAATCAGCATAACTACACATATACAACCATACTATTACAACAATCAGAGTTAAATAATACCGTAGAAGCAGAACAAATTGCAAATTCCAGTTGCTTTATTATTGCCGGAGATTCCCTGTCTATATTAAGTATGTTAAATGATTCAACTTTTTTAGTTCCTCAAGCATTTTACCAAAAAATTAACAATAAGGCACCTGTATTTTTGTTTGGCAACAGCGGAAAACTCGCAGGACAAAATTATATAGATGGAACAGACGATTACATTTATGCTTCGTTCTATGGTGAAATGACTAATCACGAGGGATTAAATTTATTTGGAGATTTAATTTATCAGCCTCTTCTCTTTGAGTCGGAGGATTATTATGAAAATCGGGTTTCAGCATTGTTATGGGGGATAATGCGTAACCGGTCAAAATTCGGAATTTATTCGGATGGTATTACATACTCCGTGCTTAACTGCGCGGAAAAAACTATTAGCAGCACAGGCACTGTTCCTGTAGTTATCGTTGATGCTGCATCTACAACTTCTGTAGACTCTTCCGCATACCATGCTTCTCAGAACAGCGGAACACGTCAGGTAGTAGCTATGAATAATCTGCGTTATTCTCTTACGAATTATGACGGACTTTCCTTTTCATTTATTGAAAAAAAATTTGCCGAACCGTTGTCCGTAACTCAAACAAAAGTGAATAGAGAATCAGGTATTAGTCTTGAAAATATTTTCCCAAATCCATTTAATCCATCCGTCAAAGTTGTTTATCATTTGAAAAGAGCATCCCGAATAAAAATTAAAATATATGATATACTTGGAACAGAAATTCAGACCCTGGTTAATGAATTCCAAATGTCCGGTAATTATTCAGTAACCTTCGAGGCCGGCTCACTTCCCTCAGGAGTATACTTCTGCAGGATTGAATCAGATGGATTTACTTCAACAAAAAAAATTATGTTAATGAAATGAAAATAGAAAAAATTGAATTACGACAGATTTTCCTTCCATATAAAAATCCTTTTGAAACCAGCGGATGGGTGGAAGACGGCAATTATGCAATAATTGCTAAGGTATATTCTGACGGACTCGTCGGCTGGGGCGAATCTCCTGCGGGAAAAGAACCCTGGTATAATGAGGAAACAACAGATACAGCCTGGTCAATTCAAAAAGATTTTTTGCTCCCCCTGCTGCTTGATAAAGAAATAAAACAGCCTGAGATGGTTGATGTATTATTTCAGCCTGTCCGGGGAAATAAGATTGCAAAAACAGCACTTGAATTCGCAGTATGGGATCTTGCTGCGAAGGAGGCAGGAATGAGTTTATCCTCATTTCTTGGCGGAGAGAGAAAAGTTATTCCGGTGGGTGTCAGTATTGGAATACAGAAAAACTTGTACTCGCTTCTGAACGCTGTTGAGGAGTACCTGAGAGAAGGTTATCAGAGAATTAAAATAAAAATAAAACCTGACTTTGATGTTCAGCCTGTTAAAGCAATAAGAAAAATATTTCCGGATATAATGCTCCAGGTAGATGCAAATAGTATTTACTCTCTAAAAGACAGTGAACATTTAATGGAACTTGATGAATTTAACCTGCGGCTTATTGAACAGCCCCTTGCACACGATGATATTTTTGAGCATTCAAAGCTGCAGAAAATATTAAAGACACCTCTCTGTCTCGATGAGAGTATCACCTCTCCGGCGCATGCATCTTTTGCGCTTGAAATCGATGCCTGCCGTGTAATAAATATCAAACCATCACGTGTGGGTGGATTAACTGCAGCACGTAAAATTCACGATATGTGCTTTAACAAGTCTGTACCTGTCTGGTGCGGAGGAATGCTTGAAACCGGGATAGGAAGGACTTTCAATGCTGCCCTGGCCTCGTTGCCCGGATTCGTTCTTCCCGGTGACATAAGCGCAAACGACCGCTATTTTGAGAGAGATATTGTTCTTAACCCTTTCAATCTTAACTATGACGGAACGCTTAACGTGCCTGAATTGCCCGGGTGCGGAGCCTTTGTTGATGAAGACTTTCTCGAAACGGTTACTCTTCGGAAATATGAAACCTCTGCAAAAGGAATATTGAAATGAAGCTTATCTTTATACTATTTATGATTAACTCTATATTAATTTTTCCACAAAAATTGTCGTCACCGCTGGAAGAAAATAATTACGACAGTCTGACATCCTACCAGCAAATGATATCTTATCTTGAACAGAAAGCGGGAAATGACAAGAGAATAAGACTTGATTACATTGCAGAAACTGTACAGGGAAGGAAAGTGCCTGTTCTCTTTATTTCCGGTGATAATTTTGGTAAAGACAAATCAAAGTTAAAAATATTAATATTTGCACAGCAGCATGGAAATGAACAGTCAGGTAAGGAAGGGGCTTTGTTACTGTTGGAAGATATTGCTTCTGGAAAATTTGATGATTTTCTTAAGCATGCTGACCTGATGCTTGTGCCCCAAATGAATCCCGATGGTGCCGCAGTTAATGAAAGAAGAAATGGAAATGGAGCAGATCTTAACAGGAATCATTTGATCCTGACACAGCCTGAGGTGATTGGGCTGCATAATCTCTTCAATCAATTCCTTCCTGAAGCAACACTCGATGTTCATGAATACTATCCTTACGGCGATGACTGGCTGGAATACGGGTATGTGAAAAATTTTGATGAACAGTTCGGAGCCTCTACAGATATAAATGTTTCAGAGGTCCTCAGAAAATATTCGAATGAAAAGTTTTTCCCCTATGCCGCAGAATTTTTACAGGAGAGAGGATTTACTTTTAATAATTATATCCTTGGGGGACCTCCGGGTGTAAGCCGGCTCAGGCACAGCACAATTGATATAAATGACGGACGACAAAGTTTTGGAATCTTAAACTCCTTCTCTTTCATTCTTGAGGGTCTTAATGGCAGGGATGCATACAAGCAGAATATAAAGCACAGGGCCGAAGGCCAAAAAACAGCAATGGAGGCATTTATAAGTTTTGTTGTAAATAACAGAGATAATATCCGGAATATGGTTAAATCTGAAAGAGAAAAACTCACCGATTCCAGAGAAGGAGATCCGATTGTAATAAGGATGGAACATACGGGAGCCGACAGCAGCTTAAAAATGGTGTTGAGATCGGTAAAAACAGGGAATGATACTACTATCCTGGCAAAGGAATATCATTCAGTTGTTACTCCTGTAATGACAATAAAAAAACCTGCGGGCTACCTTGTGCCTAAAGATTCCGCGGACCTGGTAAAGATGCTTAAAGATCATAACGTTTCATTCGAACCATATTTAAAAAAGAAAAAAGAAAAATATCAGAAGTTCTTTGTTGAGAAAATCGATTCGGTTTTTCTCGAGGAGCTTATGCTTCCGGATGCAGTTTTAAGGACCGAAGTATCAACTGATATTGATGAAAATAAATATTACTATGTACCAGTAAATCAGCTTAACAGCAATATGCTTGTGCTTGGACTGGAACCAAAGAGTATGATAGGTATAATTGTATACGATGAATATAAAAACTGGATTAAGGAAGGGGAGTATTATCCTGTCATCAGGGTTGTGACCGACTAATTTTCGTTTGTAAGCGGGTTGATTTCCTGGGAGAAGCTCGTCATTATTGTGGATACTTCATCCTCATTTCCCAACAGGTCTTTCAATGTAAGGTTATCAAGCACACTATCAAGCAATGACTGCACTTTACTCCACAGAGAACGGATAGCACAATCGATTGAATTTGTGCAGATATTCTGAATCCCCGAATGAATGTCGCAAAAAGACGATTCATACAGCTTTCCGCCGAGGGCTGCGAGTACCTCCCCTATGATGATTTCATCAGGAGGCCGGGAAAGTTTATACCCTCCGGTTTGTCCACGACTGCTTTCGATGAATTCACCCAGTCTGAGTATACGCAGCAATTTACCAACGTGGGCGGTTGATAATCCTTCTAATTCACTGATTTCAGGAATAGTTAATCCATTAAGGGATTTAGATTTAGCTATTCTTATCAGGCATCGTAAACCATATTCTTCCTGGGTACTGAATTTCATTTTATCGTTTTTTCTTTTTTAATATTGAGGCTGTGCAGGTATTAACCCGAACAACCTCAATTATTTCTATAATAATATATCTTAACCTTTATACAATGGGATTTTTGATCCGCACTGTACAGCATAAGTTACTTTTTCAAAAACATCCGCCGGAATTGAAGGTCCCTGCTTAGTGCAGAGTTCATCAAAAGCCTCTCTGAGGTCTGATGCGATCTCCTCTGCTGAACGTCCTTCTATATTATATCTCTGCATAAAGTACACAAGTTGACCGTTCTTAAAAATAGCAATGCTCGGGGAGGAGGGTGGATAGCTTTTTATGTATTCGCGGATTTTGTCAACTGCTTCTCTTTCCTGTCCCGCGAAACCTGTTACAAGCCTGTCAGGTATTACACTATGCTGAAGAGCCAGCGAAACACCGGGCCTTGCACTTCCTGCAGCGCATCCGCAGACAGAATTTATCATAACAAGCACTACCTGATCATCCTGAACATTTATTGCATCATCTACATCTTTAGCAGTCACCAGTTCCTTAAAACCTACCGCTATTAAAGCGTCTCGCATAGGCTGAACTGCATCCTGATCATACAGAGGTGGGCGTGACATAATATTAAACATACTTTACTACTCCTATTATTTGATTTATTATAATTATAACATTCCAAGTTCAAGTTTTGCAACGTCAGACATCATATCCTTGTCCCATGGGGGAGTCCAGACAAGCTCTACCCTAACATTTTTAACTTCGGGCACCGAATAAACCTTTTCCTGAACTTCTCCCGGCAGTGAACCTGCAACAGGACAGGCAGGGGATGTGAGGGTCATCTTCACAATAACGTTTGCATCGTTGTCTATCTGGATTTCATATATTAGTCCAAGCTCAAAAATGTTAACGGGGATTTCGGGATCATAGCAGGTTTTAAGCATAGCTATGATTGTTTCCTCAAGCTCCTGTTTATTTATGGCTTCAGTTGTTTCTTTTTTCATTCTGTTGTTATGGTTTTGTTCTTTTCTTTCAAAGCCGAAATTAAAGTATGCCATGCTAAACTCGCACATTTTACTCGTGATGGAAATTCTCTTACTCCTGCAAATACCGCCAGTTTTCCTGCCTCTTCCGCGTCAATCTCCTCATTCATTTTTCCAGTAATGAAATGATGAAACTTGTCAAATATTTTTTCAGCTTCCTCAATAGTTTTTCCTTTAACCATTGTACTCATTAGCGAAGCTGACGCTTTAGAGATTGCACATCCGGAACCCGTAAATGAAATATCTTCAATTTTATCGTCATCAAGTTTCACATAAACGTCAATACGGTCTCCGCAAAGGGGATTGTAGCCTTCTGCATAGTGATTTGCAGTTTCGAGCTTTTTAAAATTTCTTGGACTCTTATTATGGTCCAGTATTACCTGCTGATAGAGTTCTCTTAAATCATTATCCATTAGCTGAATGCCTCAATTACTTTTTTTACTCCCCGTACAAGGATATCAGCTTCTTCAATAGTGTTATACATAGCGAATGAAGCCCTTGAAGTTGCCGGGATGTTAAACCTGTCCATCAAAGGCTGGGTGCAATGATGTCCTGTCCGTACCGCAATTCCCTCATAATCCAAAAAAGTTCCCACATCGTGGGGATGCACATTTTTCAGAACGAAGGAAATGACGCTGGATTTTTCAGCTGCTGTTCCGATTATTCTTAGTCCCTCAACATGAGATAATTCATCGGTAGCATAATCAAGTACATGCTTTTCGTATTTTGAGATGGAATCAAGACCGATAGACAGCATATAATCTATCGCAGCACCCAGCCCGATAGCATCTGCAATGTTTGATGTTCCTGCTTCAAATTTAAAGGGAAGTTCATTATAAGTTGTTTTTTCAAAAGTTACCTTCGAGATCATATCTCCGCCGCCCATATAAGGAGGCATCTGTTCCAGCAGTTTTTCTTTTCCGTAAAGAACTCCAATTCCTGTAGGCCCGTATAGTTTATGTCCTGAAAAAGCAAAGAAATCGCAATCGAGTTTTTGTACATCAACCGGGATATGACTAACAGCCTGCGCTGCATCAAGTAGAACCGGTACCCCATGCTTATGAGCAATTTCAATAATCTTTTCTACCGGGTTGATAGTTCCAAGTGAATTGGAAACATAAACTACCGATATTATTTTGGTGCGTTCCGTAATCAGTTTTTCAAATTCTTCAAGGATTAATTCTCCTGCATCCGTAATTGGAGCTGCTTTCAATACCGCGTTTTTTTCTGCAGCTATCAGCTGCCATGGAACTATGTTTGAATGGTGCTCCATCCCGGTAATAATTATTTCATCACCCTCTCTAAGATTACTTCTTCCAAAAGTTCCGGCAACCAGGTTTATCGATTCTGTAGTTCCGCGGGTAAATATAATTTCTCTTTCGCTCTTTGCATTTATAAAACTTTTAACCTTTAGCCGGGCCTCTTCAAAAGCAGCAGTTGCACGTTCGCTTAGTGTATGCACACCCCGGTGAATGTTCGAGTTCAAATGTGTGTAATAATTGATAAGCGAATCTATAACCTGTTGCGGTTTCTGGGTAGTTGCAGCATTATCCAGGTAAACCAGCGGTTTATTTCGGATAAGTGTTTTAAGAATGGGGAAGTCGTCCCGCACCTTTTGGATATCAAAATCTTTTTCTTTAGACAATGTTTCTGTTTTCATATTTACTTTATACTACCGGGCTAAATTTATTTGTTAAAATTTCTTCAAGATAATTTCTTATTGGTTCAACCTTAATTGAGTGAACAACTTCGTTGGCAAAAGCGTGAATCAGCATACCCCGGGCTGTTTTATCTCCTATTCCTCTAGTTTTAAGGTAGAAGAGAGACTCGTTGTCAATCTGTCCTATTGTAGCGCCGTGGGAACATTTAACATCATCCGCAAATATTTCGAGCTGGGGCTTTGTATTAATGAGCGCTCTATCAGACAGTATAACATTGTTATTTTCCTGGAAAGCATTGGTTTTTTGTGCGTCGGGACGAACCATTACCTTTCCGTTAAAAACGCCTCTTGAATTTCCATCAAGGATACCTTTATAATGCTCGTGGCTGTTACAATGAGGTTTAGCGTGGTCTATCATTGTATGGACGTCGAACAACTGGCTCCCGTCAATCATAAATAAACCGTTAAGCATACACTCGCCGCCGGTATCGTTAAATCTTGTATTAAAATCGTTGCGGCTTAAATCAGCACCAAACGAAATCAGGTTAGAGCTGAAATTGCTGTTCCGTTCCTGGTCGACTTCCATTCGTGCTATATGAAAAGCATTCCTGTTTTCATCCTGCAGCTTTATATGATCTAAAACGGCGTTTTCATCCGCAAAAATTTCGGTAACTGCGTTAGTGAAATAAATTCCGTCATCCAGCGAACCATAATGTTCAATTATTGTTGCTTGTGAATTTTTCCCCGCGACGAAAAGATTCCTTGGTTGACTTAATATCTTTTCACCTGCCGTTAAACCGAGGAATAAAATGTGTATCGGGTCCTCTACTATTTTACCGTCAGGAATGTATATGAAGGCTCCGTCTTTAGTATAAGCCGTGCTCAGGGCTGTGAAAATCTGGTTTTTATAGTCGGCATATTTACTGAAATGTTTTTCAACTACTTCAGATTTATTTTCAATTGCATCAGCTATGCTTCCTGCAATAACGCCTTCAGGCAGACTTTTTACATCTGAAAGTTCTTCAGAATAAAAACCGTTCACAAAAACCAGCAGGGAATGTTCCAGCTCAGCGAACAAAAACTTCTTAACCTGGTTTTTATTTTTCAGAGTAACTTTTTGCGCGGGAGTGAAAGTATGTTTAAGAAGTGGAGCTATACTGGTATACTTCCATTCTTCATTTCTTGTTGTAGGAAATTCAAGCTTAGAAAAATTTGAAAGGGCTTCTTTCCGGATTTTATGAATAGGAGCTGAAGCACCGCCGTTAAGACTATTTTCAAATTTTCCGAAGTTATCTATGTACCAGCTTTTAATATCTTTTAATTCTAAAGTTTCTGCCATTTTGATTTTCTGTATTATGGTTCTGTTTTACTAATCTTCTATTAATTGTTTCTTATTATCCTTAATCCAGTCGTATCCTTTTTCCTCAAGTTCAAAGGCGAGTTCTTTTCCTCCGGATTTAACAATCCTTCCGTTATAAAGAACATGCACAAAATCGGGTACGATATAGTTAAGCAGCCGCTGGTAATGGGTAACTACAATTGCAGCATTATCTTTATTTTTTAATTTATTCACACCGTTAGCAACGATTTTTAGCGCATCGATGTCCAGTCCCGAATCTGTTTCATCCAGTATGCTTAGTTTCGGTTCAAGTACTGCCATCTGAAATACTTCATTTCTCTTTTTCTCTCCCCCGGAGAAACCTTCGTTAACTGATCTGGAAAGTAATTTCTGATCCAGTTCCACAAGCTTTGTTTTCTCTTTTATAAGGGTAAGAAATTCCATTGCGTCAAGCGCTTCCTCACCGCGGTATTTCCTTATTTCATTAAGTGCCGTCTTAAGAAGGTTGGTATTGCTTACTCCCGGCAGTTCAACCGGATACTGGAAAGCAAGAAATAAACCTTCGCGCGCACGATCCTCGGTGGAAAGCTCTAGCAGGTTTTTACCGTTATAAGTTACTTCACCCTGTGTGATAACATATTCCTCTTTACCGGCAAGAACCTGGGCAAGGGTGCTTTTGCCTGAACCATTTGGTCCCATTATTGCGTGAATTTCACCGGCATTCACCTTCAGATTAATTCCTTTTAGAATTTCCTTTGTGCCTATGTTTACGTGCAGATTTTTAATTTCTAACATTTATGTTTTCCTGTTTCTGATCCAAAAAATTATTATTTGTTATTAGTCAATTAATATGATTCTATCCCACACTGCCCTCAAGACTAATACTTAGCAGCTTCGTTGCCTCAACCGCAAACTCCATCGGCAGTTCTTTAAAAACTTCTTTACAATAACCGTTTACTATCAGCCCGATAGCATCTTCTGTAGAAATGCCTCGCTGGTTCAGGTAGAAGATCTGATCCTCACCGATCTTTGAAGTGGTTGCTTCATGCTCTATCTGCGCTGAAGGGTTATTTATTTCAAGGTAAGGGAACGTATGAGCGCCGCATTTATCGCCGATCAACAGCGAATCGCACTGAGAAAAATTACGTGCATTATCAGCCTTCCGGTTTATTTTAACAAGTCCTCTGTAGCTGTTATTACTTTTTCCTGCCGAAATACCTTTTGAGATTATAGTACTTCTGGTATTCTTTCCAAGATGGATCATCTTAGTGCCGGTATCAGCCTGCTGATAATTGTTTGTAACGGCCACCGAATAAAACTCGCCAACAGAATTATCTCCCTGCAGAATACATCCAGGATATTTCCAGGTAATAGCTGAACCTGTTTCAACCTGAGTCCATGAGATTTTTGAATTAACACCGCGGCAGGCCCCTCTTTTCGTAACAAAATTATAAATACCGCCTTTTCCGTTTTTGTCGCCCGCATACCAGTTCTGAACGGTTGAATACTTTATCTGGGCGTTATCCAGCGCTACAAGCTCAACCACAGCCGCGTGAAGCTGGTTTTCATCTCTCATTGGTGCGGTACAACCTTCAAGGTAGCTTACGTATGAGCCTTCATCGGCTATTATAAGGGTTCTTTCAAACTGTCCTGTTTTGGCTGCATTAATCCTGAAGTAAGTAGAAAGCTCCATCGGGCAGCGGACGCCTTTAGGAACGTAAACAAACGTACCATCACTGAAAACCGCTGAATTGAGTGTAGCATAATAGTTATCTGTGTAAGGAACAACGCTTCCCATATATTTCCTTACAAGATCCGGGCGCGTCTGAATTGCTTCGGATATCGAACAAAATATAATTCCAAGCTCGGCCAGAGTGTCTTTAAAAGTTGTTGCAACAGAAACGCTGTCGAAAACCGCATCAACTGCAACGTTGCTCAGTCTTTTTTGCTCCTCAAGTGATATACCGAGTTTTTCGAAGGTTTTGAGCATCTCAGGATCAACTTCATCAAGACTGTTTAACTGGGGTTTCTTTTTGGGAGCTGAATAATAAGTAATATCCTGGTAATCAACAGGGTTATACTTAAGGTTTGCCCAATGCGGCTCCTTCATTGGTATCCATTGCTTGTAAGATTTTAGTCTCCACTCCAGCATCCATTCGGGTTCTTTTTTAATAGCTGAAAGCTGTTTAATAATATCTTCATTTAATCCCGGTGGGAGGCTGTCAGATTCGATATCAGATACAAAACCGTACTTATATTCCTTATTCGCTAATTCTTCTATTGTGCCTACTTCGGTATTGCTCATTAAAACTCCATAAATTGATTATCCTGAGGTAACGATATTCAGGATATTGAATATTACTGACTTCAAAATTACATAATCTATACATTTTTGTCAAGATTTAAGTTCCCTGCTAAAGTCTATATTTTTTATTAAATTAGCACTATTAACTGATACGGGTCACATAGACAGCAGGATCTAGTTCATCCGGATCAGACAATTATTCATCGTGGTTTTCCTCTGTTATAGGTCTGATGATCTGTCGGCCTTTGCTCGGCCTCTAACAGGCTCATAACAAGCACCCAACAAGCACCCACCCGGCCCCCAGCAGGCACTCAACAAATAATCCGTAAGTCCGTACCCTGAACACATACGGCCGCTCCAAACCGGCACACCAAACCAGTATCCAGCCCCAAAAGTCTCCATCCAGGGCCTTGCAAGCACGTAACCTGTGTCCACAGCCGGCTTCGTATCCATCATCTCCGCCTTCTCAAAAATCGCACTGTGACTTCCCCTGCAAGTTCACCTCCACTCTTTCCCCAAATCCTGGTATTCTCTATTTCTTCCCGGCACCACTCAACCTTCAACAAATCCACACTGGGACATTAAATGTAGAGCCTACATCAACCCCGCTAATTACAGATCCGATACTGGTTTACCCGGCTTCGTATCCACCATACCAGTTCTCTCACTCAATCGCCATTGCAGAATCATATCAATCCACATCTTCCTAAATTGTTTTTATGCAATTATTAAATTAACTTTGGCTTAATTTTTACAACAAACTGACAATTTTGGACGAACAAAAAACAAACCAAACCAATCCGGGCGACAGCCAGAATCCTAATAAAACAGGCGGAAACGAAGACTCCAGCGGAAAAAAAAACCCCAGGTACAACAAGTATTATCGCGGCAGAAGAAACCGGTATACCAAGTACAATAACCAAAGAGGGGAATCGCCGAAGAGCGAATTCAAGAAACTATCTATTATAGTGCCCCTGTTTAATGAGGAAGAATCCATAAATCCTCTTACAAACGAAATCAGGAAAGTATCTAAAAACTATTAATATCGGCTATGAAGTTATTTTCGTAGACGACGGCAGCGATGACAAATCGCTAAGAGTAGTTAAGGATATATGTAAAACCGATAAAAGATTTAAATATATAAGCTTCCGGAAGAATTACGGTAAATCGGCCGCACTTCAGGTAGGATTCAATAATGCAACGGGCGACGTAATTATAACAATGGATGCTGACCTTCAGGATGATCCGAATGAAATTCCTAACCTTATCAGAAAACTGGAAGATGGGTATGACCTTGTATCCGGCTGGAAGAAGGTTAGGCATGATCCTTTTATTAAAAAGACTTCCTCCCGGTTCTTCAATTTTGTTACCAGGATAATAAGCGGAATAAAAATACATGATTTCAACTGCGGACTAAAAGCCTACAGGAAAGAAGTAACCGAAAATTTAAAGGTGTACGGAGAATTGCATAGGTATGTACCGGTGCTTGCCGACTGGCAGGGATATAAAATAACCGAGGTTCCTGTTAAACACCATCCCCGAAGGTATGGAAAAACAAAATTCGGCATCTCCCGCTTCTTTAAAGGTTTTATTGATCTTATCACTGTTATTTTTGCAACCCGTTATATTAAACGTCCTATGCATTTTTTCGGGTTCCTTGGTGCTCTTTCTTTCCTTATAGGACTTATAGTTAACGGCTACCTTACTGTGTTGTGGATTATCGGTGAGCCCTTAAGCAACCGTCCTATGCTGTTCCTGGGTATGCTCCTGATTATTGTTGGAGTTCAGTTTTTCTCAGTGGGACTCTTAGGTGAGATGCTGGTAAACAACTTTATGAGTGAAAGAGAATATATAATAAAGGATAAAGAGCTTTAAGTGTGAAATTATTTATTGTTTATTCGATTCATTCTGAAATTTCTCCCCAAATAAGTTAGCCTCATGTATTACGATCCTGTAAAAGATATTTTCGCTTCCGTGATAAGGAAGTATCCGAAACTAAGAGTTATGTTCTACGGTATACTCGATATTATGTTTCTTCGTTCGTGGTACGTTCGCAGGGAGCTAAAGAACCTCAGACACATTTTTAACAACAAGGAAATAGAGATTTACGACGCGGGAACCGGGTACGGGCAGTACTCATTCTTTATGTCGAAGCACCTGAGACCAAATAAAATTTACGCAGTTGATGTAAAAGAGGAATGGATTAAGGATTGCCGTGACTTCTTTCAGTCGGAGAAAATAAACAACGTCACTTTCGGTATAGAAGACCTTACCGCAATTAACTATGAAAACAGGTTCGATATCATCGTATGCGTGGATGTAATGGAGCATATAGAGGAGGATGTGAAGGTTTTTGAAAACTTCTATAAAGCTCTGAAGCGGGGGGGCTACCTGCTTATTAACACCCCGTCCATCTACGGAGGAAGCGATGTTCATGACGAGTCAGATGAAAGCTTTGTAAGTGAGCATGCCCGTGACGGTTATTCGCATGAAGACCTTGAAGGAAAACTTACCCCTATTGGATTTTCAGTCTACAGGTCGCGTTACACATACGGATTCTGGGGCGATAAAGCATGGCGGCTTGGAATTAAATATCCCATTATGCTGGTGAATATTTCAAAATTCTTCCTGATATTACTCCCGTTTTATTTCCTTATTACTCTCCCGTTTACATTGATTATGATGTACCTGGATTATTCAATAAGGAATAAGGTTGGTTCGGGGATAACTTTTATAGCAAAAAAATAACCGAGTAAAATTTTATTCAGCCGGAATTCAAATGACTAAAACCAAAAAGACAATCCAGTCGAAGAAAAGCAAACCTGAAGGATTCTTTTCAAAGTTCAGCATTGAAGAGATTCTTCCTCAAAAGTTTCATGCGTTAGCCGCAATCCTGGTAATAATAATTTTATTTCTTGCGTTCCTGAATCCGCTCTTCTTTGGTGAGAAAACATTTCAGTCGGGCGATATAATCTCCAGCCAGAGTATGAGACCCTATGTAGAAAACCATGGTGAAGGCTTTACCCTCTGGAACCCCTATATATTCTGCGGTATGCCTGCATATGCTATTGGAACCTCTGCCAAATGGTTCAACCTTATGTATGTGGGTATTACAGCAGTAAGGGACGTTTTCAGCGCACCTTTTTCAAACGATTACGTAAAATGGGTTTTCTACTTAATACTAATGGGTATAACATCCTTCCTATTGATGATATACCTGACAAAAAATTTTATGGTCAGCCTTTTTACGGCCGTAAGTACTTCATTCAGTACCGGGCTGATCGTTTTCCTGTTTATCGGTCACGTTACAAAGCTTACTTCACTTGCATTTTATCCTTTATTATTTTTGCTTTTATTACGGTTAAAGGATAAGATCCGCATTTTAGATTTTCTTCTGCTTATAATTACGCTTCAGCTTTTCATCCAGGGTTTCCACGTTCAGATTATTTATTATACTGTTCTGTCGGTTGGCATATATTTTCTATATTATTTTATAAGATCCCTTGCTAAGAAGGATGCCGGTTTAAGGAACAGCGTACTTAAATCAGCAGGGATGTTTGCCGGCGCTCTTTTAATTGCGCTGCTTATTCAGTCAGATAACTTCACGCAGATAAATGAATACTCGCAGTATTCTACCCGCGGAACTGAAAGCATAGTAGACAAGTCAAGCGGTAAACAGCAGGAGAACACCTCTGAGTACTATGATTATCATACGAACTGGTCATTCTCACCCGGTGAAGTTTTAACATTTATTGTTCCCTCCTATTTCGGTTTTGGAAATTCAACTTATCAGGGGCCGCTGACTAACAATCAGCCTGTTGAAGTTAACACGTACTTCGGACAAATGCTTTTTGTGGATGTGGCAATGTATATGGGGGTGCTTGTTTTCTTCCTGGCTCTCTTCGGAATGTTTACCCGCTGGAAAGAACCTTTTGTGCAGTTTCTTACTATACTTTCTGTATTTGCCCTGCTGGTGTCTTTTGGCAGAACGTTCCCGATTATATTTGATCCCTTATTCAAGTTCCTGCCGTTCTTCAATAAGTTTCGCGTCCCGTCAATGATCCTTGTGCTCGTTCAGATGAGTTTTCCCGTGCTGGCAGGACTTGGAATAATGAAAATAATTTCCCTCAGAACTGAAAAAAACATTAAGCTGGAAAAACTTATAAAGTATGCAGCTTTTGGTTTTACCGGGATATTTGCTCTGGGTATCCTTCTTAATGGTGCCATAACCGGTTGGTTTACTTCACGGGTTAATGATTATGCTGCCTCGCTTACTGCTTCCCGACCTCAGATGGCACAGCAGTTTCAGGCTCTGGCTGATTATACTTCACAGATGTTTCTAAACGACTTCCTCTTTGCATTTGCTTTTCTCTCTCTCACATTCTGGGCAGCTAACTTTTACATTAAAGAAAAATTAAGCAAAGATTCGCTCGTACTGGTTATAATAATTTTCACCCTCATTGATCTGTGGAGAGTTGACGCAAGAGGTGCAAAATATGTTCCGACTCCCAATTTAGAAAATGACTTCAAAAAACCCGATTATGTAAAGGTGATAGAGGAACAAAACGACAAAGAACCTTTCAGAATACTAAACCTGAAGCAGGACGGCACGCTTGGATCCTTCAACCAGAACTCAAATTTTAATGCTTACTTTCTTCTTGAAGACTTCTACGGTTATTCCGGCATTAAGCCGCGCGCATACCAGGATATAATTGACGTGGTAGGTCCGGTTAATGCAACGCTCTGGCGGATGCTTAATGTAAAATACATAATTACAGAAAAGCAGGTCCAGTTTCCGGGATTAGCTCCTATTTATACAGGCGATAAAAGCGTTGTCTACATTAACCAGTATGTTCTACCCAGGGTATACCTTGTTGACTCTGTAGAATACAAACCTGAAATGGAAATACTGCAGCAGATAAAAACTTCATCATTCGATCCCAGACATAAAGCCTTTGTTTCCGGGAAGGGATTAAAAGTAGTGCCGGCAGATTCATCTACAAGCGTAAAGCTGACTGAATACAAAGATGAAGTTGTAGCAGCTGACGTAAAAGCCTCGGGAAACAACTTCCTTTTCTTCGGGGACAGCTATGTCGGCACAGGATGGATAGCCTATGTGGATAATAAGGAAACGGAAATATACCGGACGAACCACGGATATATGGGTATTATTGTACCTGCCGGATCCCACAAAGTAGAATTCCGGTACGCTCCCGAAAGCTTTTATATCTCAAAATACTTATCCCTCGTACTGAGCTCGCTTGTTGTCATTGGATTAATAGTAGTGCTAGTAAGCCGCAGCAAAAGATCTACGGAACAGAAAGTATAAAGTTTGTTTAATGCTGGATAAATTAAAATATTTAGTTAAGCATTCTTTTATATACAGCATAAGCAACCTTGCCACTAAAGCCTCCGGAGTTATATTACTGCCTATATACTCCACGTTCTTTTCAGTCAGTGAATTCGGTGTTTTAGGAATACTGGAAGTAACTATTTCTATTTTTACAGAATTCCTGAATTTCGGACTTGGACAGTCTCTTGTGATGCTTTCCAATCATAGCGACTACCAGGAAAGAAAAAACAGTATATTTTACACCCTTACGGTCGTTTCGGTTTTCGTCCTCCTGATATTTATTGCACTGGGAGAACTAAGTGTTCCTTTCATATCCTCCTATTTCCAGGATTCATCCGATTTTCATCTTTACCTTCGTCTAGCCATATACATTATCTCATTAAGAGTGCTTAATGTATTTTTCTCTAACAAACTAAGGGCAGATGAAAAATCCGGCTGGTTCACGGCCAGCAGCCTGACCAAACTTGGGTTCACATTAGGTTTAATCATATTTTTTGTAGCATACAAAAAGCTGGGTATCAGCGGAGTTCTCTATTCATACATTTGCAGTGAAGCGATCCTCTTCATACTTTTGCTTCCCTCGATGTTAAAAAGTATGTTCTATAAATTCGAAAAAGAAATTATAAAGGTGGCAATAAGTTTCGGATTCCCAATGATATTCACTTCGGTAGCAATGCTGATACTTAATGTGAGTGACAGGTACATACTCAAATATTTTACTGATTATAAGCAACTTGGACTTTATGATCTGGGGTACAGGATTTCAGGTGTAGTAAATATGTTTATCATTATGCCTTTCAATCTTGCCTTAATGCCTTTTGCGTACAGGATTTATAAGCAGGAAGGTGACAAAAGATATTTTTCAAAGCTGCTGACCTATCTGACCTTCTTGCTGGTCTGGATAAGTCTGGCAATCTCCCTTTTCAGCGGACACATCATAAAGATATTTGCCCTTAACCCTGAATACTGGGGTGCAGCAAAAGTAATTCCTGTAATAGTCTTCTCATATATCTTTTTCGGGATGAGAATAGTAACTACCCTGGGAATGCTTCTTACAAAACATACGAAGGCATTAGCCGTAATAACCCTGGTTGCATCAATATTGAATATAATATTGAACATTATTTTTATCCCCTTGTGGGGGATGATGGCAGCCGCGTATTCAACGTTAATTTCATTTATATTTCTTTACTGGTTATCATATTTTATCTCGCAGAAATATTACAAAATTCCATACGAAAATTTAAAAGTTGCTGTAACCATCTCTATCGGAGTAATTTTGTACCTTATTTCTTTAATTTTTGATCTTAATTTATTCTTTGATCTTATTATTAAAACAGTCCTGCTGATAATTTTCCCTTTTATCCTTTATTTCCTGAGATTTTTTGAACTGAAGGAGATTGAAAGTCTGGTAGGTTTTTATAATAAATGGAAAAACCCTGCAACCTGGAGAAAGAATCTGAGCAATTCCGATAATGACTAAAAATAAAAAGTTTAAATTGTTAAGAAATGCTGCATGGAAGTTTCTAGGCATGATCAGGTTGGGAGGTTGTGTTCAACTCTTCCTCGAGAGTACCCTCGTTGATGATGGCTGGTTTAACAGCTTTTATAAGAAGGAATCAGTCGATAAAAACAATAATCCAATACCATGGAACACCTATCCATTTTTAAAATTCATTGAATCCAGACTGAAGAAGGATTTTGATGTATTTGAATATGGTTGCGGTAACTCAACGATCTGGTATTCAAAACGGATTAACTCAATCATAGCCGTTGAAAATGATGAAGAATGGTATAAAAAAATAAAAGTTAATCTACCTGAAAACGCTCATGTTGTTTACAGAGAGTTGAAATATGGCGGAGAGTATAGCAGGGAAGTATTAGCTCAGGATAAACAATTCGATATAATCATTATTGACGGAAGAGATAGAGAAAATTCCGTAAGAAACAGTATTAAAAAGCTTAAAAAAGACGGGGTAATCGTTTTCGATAATTCAGAGCTTGCCCAATATCAGTCCGCCGTTAAACATCTGGCTGATAATCATTATAAACAACTTGCCTTTTGGGGTATGTCGCCTATTACCGCACATTACACGAGCACCAGCATTTTTTATCGTACAGAAAACTGCCTTAAAATATGAAAGTCTTATTTACTTTCGGAGGTTTACCCCATTACTACAATTTTGTTCTAAACAAGTTAAACGAAGTAAAGAACATTAAAGTATCCGTACTTGTTCCGCTCAAAAAAAGTGAAATCCTCGGTAAAGGTGTTTTCCAAAGTGAATCAGACATAGAATTTGATGTTCACAGGTTACCTGAATATAGAACTTGGTATGGAAGGGAGTTTTTCCTTGGATTTAACAAATTATTATCAGCCACTGAACCTGATATAATTGTAACAACCTGGCCTTATATACTTGGATTTATTTTTCTTCCTTCCGTCCTATTAAAGTTAAAGCTCAAAAAAACCGCGTTAATACTTAAAGAGATTCCTTTCGGCATCCCCAGGAGGTCAGAAGCTATAAAATATTATACTGAAGGAAATATATATTCTGAAAATGAAGGTAAAACAAAATATGAAAAATCATTTTTCTCATTTATTAAAATTAAACTTTTAACGTTGGTAAGAATAATAATTTATAATTTTGTTGATGCTCATGTTAACTATATTTCGGATGCTTACGATATTTTTGGTTCTTATGGAGTGAACAAAGAGAAAATATTTATTACTTATAATTCACCGGATACTTCCCGTTTATTAAGTGCAAAAGAAAAAATTGAAGGTGAAGGAATTATTCAGAATCAGCATAGAATAATTCATATAGGCCGACTGGTTAAATGGAAAAGGGTCGATCTGCTTATTGAAGCTGTTTCAATTTTAAGGGATCATTTTGATGATATAGAATTATTTATTGTAGGCGATGGTCCTGAAAAAACATCGCTGCAGGAACAGGTAAATCAATTAAACCTTAACAGAAATGTCACTTTTATAGGGAGCAAATATGATCCCTTAGAACTAGGCCGTTATTTAATGTCTTCCTCGGTATATGTACTGGCAGGTATGGGTGGTTTATCCATAAATGAAGCTATGAGTTTCGGTAAACCCGTTATATGTTCTGTCTGTGACGGTACAGAAAAAGAACTCGTCAGAAACGGATATAATGGTTTTATATTCCTGGAAGGTGATAAAAAAGATCTCGCGGATAAAATCAGGAAACTTCTGGATGATCCTCAGGCTGTGAAAAGAATGGGACAAAACTCTTTTGAAATAATTCAAAATAAGGTCAATATTAACAGTGTGCTGGATGGATATCAGAGAGCTTTTAAAAAGGTATCAAATTAATGAATCCTGTTTCGGAAATAATTAGTTTATCATTTAACAATAGATATTACAGAGAGTATCTTAAACTGTTATTCCGCTATGGTAATTCCCCAAGATTTGAAAGCCGGGATATTAAATTTCTAAATTATAATATAAAGGTTGTTGACTCTCTCTCTTTTATTTATCAGTTCAAGGAGATATTTGTTAAACAATATTATCTATTTGATACAACTTCCGTTTCACCTGTTATTTATGACTGCGGGGCGAACATTGGAGTAAGCTGTTTATTCTTTAAGAAATACTTTCCAGGTTCAAAGATAACTGCATTTGAAGCTGATAGAAGGATTGCTGGTATTTTGAAAGATAATCTTCAAAGTAATGGTGTCGATGATGTTGTTGTACATCCTCAGGCGGTATGGATAAATAATTCCGGTTTGGAATTTTTTCCTGATCAGGCAGATGCCGGTTCGATATATGGGAAGGGTGATAAAATCACGGTTGATTCAATAAAACTTAAAGAAGTTGTCGAGCAGGAACAGAATAATATTGACTTTTTAAAAATGGATATTGAAGGAGCAGAAACGGCTGTCATTATTGATCTTGGAGAAAGCATTACCAGGATAAAAAATATGTTTATTGAATATCATTCTTTCCCGGATCGTGATCAGGACCTGAATAGGATACTTGAGACATTAAGCAGTTTTGGTTTTAGATATTTTATTAATTCTGTTTATCAAAAACATATTCCTTTTAAGAATAAAATTAATGATCAGAATCCACAAATGGATCTACAGCTAAACATATTTGCTTATAAATGAATTGAGAGTCCTACACATAAATAGTTCTGATTCTTCAGGGGGAGCTTCCAGAGCCTGTATAGATATACATAACTCTTTGGTTGAGAAAGGCATAGACTCTCATATTTTGGTTCAATCGGGAAGATCCCATTCTGCAGCCATCACCTCGGTTAATAAAAATTACACAGCAAAAATTAAGACTTTTTTCAGGATAGCTATTGACTATCTGTTCATAACTCTATTTTCTGTTAAAGAAAGAGGACGGTTCAGTTTCCCGTTCGTCGGAAAGGATATTAGTAATCTCAAAATTGTACAAGAAGCTGATATCATAAATCTTCATTGGATAAATGAAGGATTTTTTTCTATCAAAACATTAAAAAGGGTTGCAAATTTAGGTAAACCAGTAGTATGGACGCTCCATGATATGTGGGCTTTTACCGGGGGCTGTCATTATAGTCTGGGCTGTAGAAAATTCGAAAGTAAATGTTCATTTTGTCCCTCCTTAAGGATTAGGGGAGAAAACGATTTCTCAAACAAAATATTCAAAGAAAAATTTGAACTTTTCGAACAGTTCGATGTCAATATCGTAACTTGTAGCGAATGGTTAGCTTCTGAAACAAAAAAAAGTTCCTTATTAAAGGGGAAAAAAATCATAGTCATACCCAATACTCTTAAAACCAAAATATATAAACCCATTAACAGGGTGTCAGCACTGAATAAAATTAATCTGGATACAAGTAAAAAATACATATTGTTCGGAACAATGACATTAAAGGATGAGAGGAAGGGCTTCGATTTATTTATCCAATGTGTAAAAATTCTAAAGGATTCATATCCGGAACTAAGCGGGAGCCTCAAACTCCTGGTTGTTGGTTCAGGAAAAAATATGAGGGGAGTTGAACTGCCGTTAGAAACCATTTTTCTGGGGAGGATAAATAATGAATATGAAATGGCTGACATCTATAACGCTGGTAGCTTATTTGTGGCTCCTTCCAGGGAAGATAATTTGCCGAATACTGTTATGGAAGCTCTTTCATGCGGAACCCCGGTGGTAGCTTTCAAAATTGGCGGTATGCCGGACATGATTGATCATAAAATAAACGGATACCTCGCAGAACCCTTTAATGTTAATGATCTTATGAATGGAATTTTGTGGGTGCTAAAACATCCTGAGCCTAACCAGTTATCTGAAGCGGCCAGAACCAAAATATTAAGATTATATAATTATTCAACAGTTGCTGATTCTTACCTGGAACTTTATGGGAATATCTTAAAATCATAAAAAAGGGTTAAACTTAATTTATAATAGGTTAAAAACGATCCCTAGATTTTAACAACATGCACTCTGATTAACCCTAAACTTGCTTCTAACAAGAATTTTGAGCATATTAAATCACAGTTCAATTTTATAATAGGTGGTCGGGGTTCAAATGAAAAAGATCTTTCCACTGGGATTTATTTTTATTTCTTTATTTTTAAACAATTGCTCATCTAATTTACCCACTTCACCGCAGGATATTCAACAAGGTGGAATCAGCCTTACTATTGATAGGGTCCATAAACCCGATAATGTTGTCAGTGTTACTGCATATTTAACCCGTGAGAACTTCGATACGCTCAGTGGTTCACTGAACCTGTTATCAGATACGACTGCCGATATCACGTTTAATGATATAGCAGCTGGTAACTGGCACCTTAAGGTTGATGCTGCAGATGAACAGAATACCGTGGTATATACCGGTGAAGCAGATGTAAATATTCTTGCGGGTATAACAACCCAGGTATACCTTACTCTTGAACCTACAGGAGCAGGCTACGGTAATATTTATATCTATGTTAATTGGGGGGTGCCGGCAAATACAAGCTGGAGTGATTATGAACATAATCCGATGATTTTACCCTCAATAATTCCGGATGCACCCATAGCCTTATTTCATCCAAAGGTTGTGTATGATGATGGAATCTATAAAATGTGGTTTACAAGCGTCTATGGTTCGGCAGTTTCAAATATCTGGTATGCTGTTTCGAATGACGGAAAGAACTGGGAGCTTGGTCATAATGGACCAGTTTTGGATTATGGAAATGAGAATGAGTGGGATTCACACGCAGTGGAATCGGGTCCCGTTATTAAGGATGAGAACGGTTACAAGATGTACTACCTTGGGTTTGCAGATGAATATGGTACTTGGAATATAGGACTTGCGACTTCCCCTGACGGCATAAACTGGGCAAAATATCCTACCCCTATTATTTATGCAGACCCGACGGAATACCAGGTCATTCCTGATGATATTATTAAAATTGAAAATACTTATTACTTATATTATACGATCCGGCAGTACCCATATTACGAAATAGGGTTAGCCACTTCTACGGATGGAATTAATTTTACAAAAACATATCCGGTTCTAATGTCGACTTACCCATGGGAAGGAACTGGAGTGCAATCGCCTTCTGTAATTTTCGAAAATGGTCAGTTCAAAATGGTATACTCTGTCTATCCGGGTGTTGGCTTTGGGACGGCAGTTTCTAACGATGGTATAAATTGGACTAAAGATAACAACAATCCTTTTTTCAGATTTAACGATGTCCATAACGATTGGTGTTCTAAAATTGCGTATCCTTTCTGGCGAAAATATAATGGACAATACAGGATCTATTATACAGGGAGCATCGATGGTTACAATACTGCCGGAATAGGTATGATCTATAAATAAACACGATACTGTTTTCTTTTTCGCAGAGTCTAAATAATACTTAAGGTATAAAGCGGGATATTAAAATGAAAAAAATTATTCTCTCGATCGGAATCTTAACCTCATTCCTGTTGTACAGTTGTGCCAACAACACCCCTGTCTCTCCTAATGAACAGCAGCAAGGCGGGATAGCACTTAGTATAGACAGGGTTCATAAACCTGATAACGTTGTCAGTGTTACTGCATATTTAACCCGTGAGAACTTCGATACGCTCAGTGGTTCACTGAACCTGTTATCAGATACGACTGCCGATATCACGTTTAATGATATTGCAGCAGGTAACTGGCACCTTAAGGTTGATGCTGCAGATGAACAGAATACCGTGGTATATACCGGTGAAGCAGATGTAAATATACTTGCTGGAGTAACAACCCAGGTATACCTTACTCTTGAACCTACAGGAGCAGGCTATGGTAATATTTATATTTATGTTAATTGGGGGGTGCCGGCAAATTTGGATTGGATTGATTATCAATATAATCCTATTATAGCTCAGCCCATAATCCCCGATAATCCTAATGCCGTAACCCAGCCCAAAATCCTTTATGAGAACGGCATTTACAAAATGTGGTTTACTAGTCTATATAATTCTGCAGTTTCTAATATCTGGTATGCCGTTTCAACGGATGGAATAAACTGGGAGCTGGAACATAACGGGCCGGTTTTTACTCCAACCAATGCTTATACTTGGGATTCTCATACGGTATGTGCCTCAGTAGTATTACATGATGAAAATGAATATAAAATGTATTATACGGGTTTCGCTGATGAGTACGGTAGCTGGCATATAGGGCTGGCAACCTCATCCGATGGAATAAACTGGACAAGGCTGCCTGACCCTGTTGTCTATGCCAGCCCGGAAGCACAGAAAATAATTGTGAATGATGTTATAAAAATTAACGGAACATATTATCTTTATTATTCGGTGAGACAATACCCTTATTATGATATAAGAGTTGCAGTTTCCCAGGATGGAATAAACTTTACTAAATCAGGTAATAATCCTGTTCTTACCCCTGATGAATATTGGGAAGGTTCCGGAGTTTTTTCTCCCTCGGTGATATATGAAAACGGACAGTTTAAAATGATCTACGTTAGTGTGGGGGGTGAAGGTACAGATCTGGGTATGGCGTATTCAAATGATGGTACAAACTGGACAAAAGACACCGGAAATCCTTTCTTCGATATTAGTGAGGTTCATAACAACTGGTGCGCCAGAATAACTTATCCCTTTTTCAGGAAGATAAATGGTCAGTACCGGATTTATTACACAGGCAACCTCGATGTGAACTGGTCGGCTATGATTGGAGTAATAATTAAACATTAACAAAAACATTGCAATTTTCAGCCCCGCCAACTGGCGGGGTTTTTTGTTTTTTCAAATCCAATGTCGGGTGAATGTGTAGCGAAGAAGTTTTCAGGTGGGAGTTACTTTTTGTTCTGACGATTCAATATTTCACCAAACTTCGCTGCTATATTCCGGCGGTCAAATTCTTTTACTGCCTCTATATCAGTTTTAAAGGTACCAGATTTGTTAAAGAATTCTTCAGGATCTTCGTTGTACCTGAACATCATCCCGCTATTGGTTTTTTCTAAGATGTTCTTAACTTCTTCATTGTCATCGCCGAAGGCTAGTATTGGTTTACCTGTTCTCAGATATTCGAAAAGCTTCCCGGGCACGTGTCTTTTCTCGGTTGAGCACACCAGGAGGTAATCAGCTTTCATTAGTTCGCTTAACATTTCTTTATAAGGAAGAAATCCTGCATAATCAGTCACACCGGAAAGTCCGTTCTTCGCTACCTCGTCTTTTATAACAGGACTAACAGTCCCGATGAACTTTACCCTTATTTCTTCCTCCTTATTATTTTGCTTTATCCTCTTCCATAAAAAAGGAGGATCCTGATAATCGAAAATATTCCCGGCATGCACCACCAGCTTATAATCCTTTTTACTGCTGTCCTGTTTCAATCCATCAAAGTTTTCTTCGTTATAACCCCAGTAAAGAGTATTAGACTTATCTTTTATAAAAGGATATTTCCTCCCGTAATCTTCAAGCGTCGATTTTGTTACAAACACAATGGAAGCTGCATTCTGCATAACGGACTTTTCAAGGTGGTTGTCAAGTGCAAGTGTGGGAGAGCTTCTTTTAAAATTCCTGTAATAAATAATATCAACCCACGGGTCTATCAAAACAGGAATGTGCGGAATAGAATAAACTTTGCTAAGCTTCATCCCGATAAGATGAGTGCTGTGGGGAGGACCTATAGTTACTATTGCGGAAAAATTATTCTGTTCAAGTATCTCTTTTCCTTTTTTTACGGCTGATATATACCAGCCAATCCTGGCATCAGGTACAAAAAGATTCATCCTGACCCAGATAGAAAGCCTGTGCGATAAGCTTTTATTTTTTGTAGAAATGGTTTCCGAAGCTACCAGCTGTGCATTCTTATTTTTCCCTGTGAACCATTTGTAAATATTGAACGGTTCCAATGCCTTTGATTTGTATACCCTTAAACCGGGGTCAACTTCTTTCAGCAGACTTTCGTCTTTCTGTGTGAAAGATTCTTCCTCCACTGTAAGCACTTCAGGCTGCCACCCAGATCCAGGCAGATATTTTATAATGTTAAGGGGCCAGTGTAGTGTGGCTTTTCCTGAGGGCGGCCAGAAATATGTTATAAAAAGAACCTTTTTCATTATTCTTTAATGCCGATATACCTTAGTACAACGGCTTCACCTTTGTGATATTTACTTTCGTTCAGCTTTATGAATTCCTTCGTAAGTTTCCTGGTTTTCAAACCTTTAAAGTTTTCTTCAATTTCCTCCATAGAAAAAAGCATATCGTAGTTTTGGGGACCTCCAGATTCTCTTCCCAGCTGCTCCTTTGCGTATACCTCCATTATTATTCTCCCGCCTTTTTTTAAAGAGTCAGCTGCTCTCTTATGAACCACTTTAGATATCTCCGGGCTGAGATGCATAAATATCATTGAAACTGCCTCATAGGTATCAACTGTTGGTTCGAATGTCGCAAGGTCTGCTACCGTATAATTAATTTCAAGCTGCCTTTCAGCGGCAAGTTTTATTGCCTTCTGTTTCGCTATCCCGCTGAAATCAACCGCATCAACCTTCCAGCCAAGTGATGCAGCGTAAACTCCGTTTCTCCCTTCTCCCTCCGCTAATGCGAGTAATTTACCCGGTGAAAGTCTGGTTATTTCTGATTTGAAGAACTCATTTGGTTCAATACCGTAAACAAAATCTTCCGAAGAGTAACGATTATCCCAAAATTCATTCATATTTCACTATTATATTTATAAATTCAAATTTAAGCAGAAACTGAGGTAAATTGAAATATTGAGATTGGGAACAAACACGCCCAATTTCTTTGTTATTATTATTAAATACTGAATATAACCAGAAAGATATTATGCTGATAGATATAGAAACTGCATCTCCTCCTTTCGTTGTAACCCAGGAAAAAGCTGCCTCTGAACTTAAAAAGCGGATGACCGGCAGTAATGCTGCTTCAAGATTAATTGATATAGCCGCCCAGCATTCAGGTATCGATAACCGGTCTGTAGTAATCCCTGATGCAGAACCGGAAAAAAAAGATAAATTTTATTCCTCTGACGGGGTTTATGTTTCTCCTGATACCAAAAGAAGAATGGACGAATATGAAAAATGGGCAAAGATACTTGCCAAAGACGCAGTGGAAAAACTCATAAAGGCAACGAACTTTCATCCCGAAGATCTTCATAAAATAATTACAATCAGCTGTACAGGATTCTTTGCCCCGGGAATAGACTATTACCTGATAAATGAATTTAATTTTCCTTTGGATGTTAAACGAATGAACATCGGCTTTATGGGATGTGCGGCTTCTGTTATAGGGATGGAATCGGTGGTGCAGGCACTTAATTCTTCAAATGAAAGCAACACTTTACTTATATCCACTGAGTTGTGCAGTCTTCACCTTCAGACGGAAGCCAGTCGTGATAACATCCTGGCCAACCTTATTTTTGCCGACGGCTGTGCCGCTGCTTTGTTTTCGAATTCTCAGAAATACGGTACCAATGCCGCGCTCAATTTAATAAGAACTGATTCAACGTTATTTAAAGATTCCTCAAAATACATGGGATGGAAAATAGGAAATTGGGGGTTTGAGATGCTGCTCTCTTCCGATCTACCCAGGATAATTCTGAATGAAGCTGTCCCTGTATTAATAAGACTTCTGGATAGACAGGGTATTGATGTAGGTTCGATAAAACATTGGGCACTTCATCCCGGCGGAAGAGCCATCCTCGATTCGCTGCAGTCAGGTCTTAAGCTCACAGATGATCAAATGGTGCATTCAAGAAACGTGTTAAAAAACTACGGAAATTTATCCTCTGCCTCAATATTATTTGTGCTGAAGGAAATACTTAACTCCGGTAATGTGCAGAAAGGTGAATTATGCTGCGCCGTGGCTTTCGGTCCCGGATTAACGATGGAAACTGCATTATTCAGGGGAATCTGATGTTGCTTAAAAGAAGTTTCAAGCCGGAACTGATGGATGATTTATCTCTTTCTGATAATAGAGTGGCTGAGGCTCTTAAAGAACTTCATCTTATCAACAAATACCTTGGCGGTATTGCTGTCACCGAAAGGGGGATACAAAATTTTCTTAACGGTCGAACATATGAGATGAAAATCCTTGATGTGGGGGGAGGAGGATCTGACAGCCTTTCAGATCTAAAGGAGAAATACCCTCTGAATGTTTACTCGCTCGACATCAATAAATATTCCTGCCATTATCAGAAAAACCTTCATCCGGGTCATAATGTTATTTGTGCCGATGCTGAAAAACTTCCGTTTAAAGAAAGATCTTTTGATGTTGTTCATGCATCTCTTTTTTTCCATCATTTCAATGAAGAAGTAATTATCAGTATGCTGAAACATTTCCTGAAAGCTGCCAGGTATGGAGTAATTATCAATGATCTGAGAAGAAATATTCTGGCATATGCCGGCATAAGATTACTTACCTTGCTTTTTTCGCGCAGCAGCTTTGTAAAGTATGATGGTCCGTTATCGGTCCTCAGAGCTTTCACCTCAAAAGAATTGGTATCGATTTTATCCCGTGCCGGTATCACCAATTACACAATCCGAAAAATGTGGGCCTTCAGGTTCCTCGTAATAATTTTACCGGTGCAAAATGATAAAATCTGATTTTGATGTTATTATCATCGGCGGGGGACCGGCAGGTGCTGTCTCATCGATCTATCTTTCAAGGTCGGGATTAAACACTGCAGTTATTGAACGAACCGCATTTCCAAGGGAAACTTTATGCGGTGAATTTCTTTCGCTGGAAGTTATTGAGCAGCTCAGGCAGCTTGATCTTGAAAAAAAATTCCTCAGTCTGGAGCCGAACCGGATCAATTCTTTCAGTTTTGTCACCGGGAAACGTCTGTTTAACTCAGAACTGCCGTTTGAAAGTTTTTCACTTAAACGCTCGATATTTGATGAATTCCTTCTTAATGAAGCTGTGAACTCCGGATCAAATATTTTTCAGCCTGCAGAGGTTAGGGAAATTGTAAATGAAGGCAATCGGTTTATTGTAAGAATAATTTCAGGGGGAGAAACTGAAGAAATTTCTTCTCGGTTTGTAATCGGGGCGTTTGGAAAATATAACCTGCTGGATAAAAAATTGAAGAGGAAGTATGCTGAGAGAAACACAGGTTACCATGGAATAAAATTCCATCTTTGTAAAGATGAACTCTCCAGCATCAATGATTCCTGTATCTATATTTATCGCGGTGACAATATTTATGCAGGGGTTAATTCTGTGGGCAGGGGAGAGGTTACATTCTGTTTTCTCAGGAGAAAAAAAAGCAAATTTTCTCCTTCAGAGCATTTAGCCAAACTCTTTGAAGAAAATCCTAACCTGGCAGTAATGTTTAACAATGTTATACCTGACCTGAAGCAGCGTAAGGTATACGGAGCGGGCAGTATTTATTTCGGAAGAAAAGAACTGGTTAAAAATGGAATCATTATGGTTGGGGATGCTGCTAAGATAATTGCCCCTCTGGCCGGGGATGGAATAGGTATGGCTTTTCAATCAGCCAAAATAGCATCTGACATTATCAGGGAAGCCAATGAAGATCAACATGATATTTTGCAGATAGAACAAAATTATAATGCAAAATGGAAAAAACATTTTCTCATCAGAACATCAGCTGCACGTATAGTGCAGAATATTCTGCTTAAGAAGTCGTTTATGAATTTAATTCCGGCCCCTCTGATCAGGTCCTCTATCCCGTTACTAATAAACGCTACCAGGAAATGATATTATTTCTTTTATTGCCTTTACTTATCTTTGTAATAGAAATTGAAATATTTATATGGTTATGAACTTGCAGAATATAGATAAATTTATTGTGGTGGGGGATAGGGTTCTTCTGCGTGCAACCGAGGAATCCCAACGAACTGCCTCCGGTTTATATCTGCCTCCGGGTGTATCAGAAAAAGATAAAATTCAAAGCGGGTACGTCATCAAAGCAGGTCCCGGATACCCCACCGGAATAAATGCAGACGATGAGCCCTGGAAAGAAGCAAAAGAACCGATTAAATATATCCCCCTGCAGGCAAAAGAAGGAGACCTTGCCATATTCCTCCGTAAAGAAGCGTATGAAATTGAGTTTGAAAAGGAAAAGCTGCTTATTGTACCCCAAGCAGCACTACTTTTACTTATCAGGGATGATCTTATAAATTTTTAGGTATGAATGCCTTATTTCATCGTTATAAAGGCGAGCACAGCAGCCAGAACCAGCATGAGTAACGCAACGCCACCCGCTTTAAATTTAGGAAAGTCCTTTTTTTTCAGATTATGGGAATTTGCCTGATGGCTCTTCCAATCACCTTTTTCAATTGACCACTTATCACCGTCTCTGTCGAAATAATCCATAGACAACATTATCCATTTCCTCTGTAGTAGTTCAGTAACATAAACTCAAATTTCCTACCCCTCTGATTGTGCAGAAGGATGCAGAAAAAATATATTATTCGGGGTAAATAAAGAAATAATTACCACTAGGCAAGCAAAAATACTAAAAAACAAGAACTTAAAAAATTCTCCTTTAAAAGAATTTAAGTACAAAATTTTTTCTACTCAAGCCAGCTCAATATTTCAAACCGGGATGATTTTAATTTGAGCTGACCAAGCTGAATCGCCTCATTACTGTAATAAAACTGTGCATTTCCCTGAGATTCAACTGATACATCTTCCCCTACCAGGATTGCACCCCCGTAGATACCATTGTTTCCGATGGTCTGGCAGCTGATAGATGATTGACCATAAACAACTACAACCCCAAAGTATTTAAAATTTCCGCTAAGCGTTATATTTCCGTTTATTATCATAATACCATAGCCCGTTGCACTGGTAAAGTTAACATCACCGTTGCAGTAAGTGATAATAGGATCATCGGCTGTTCCAAATTGTGAACCGCTGGAATATGTGCCGCTGGTAAGTATGGTATCAGCAGAGAAGATAAAATCTTCAGATAAACCAAGCCAGTCGGTTGTATCAGGCACAGTCGAAACACTGGGCGCGCCTCCCAGTCCCTTAATATCTTTAGAGATTTTGGATTTTATATTATTAATTACATAAGCACTATCTGTTGCATCATCTACGCCGATTCCCGGTAGTGGACTTCCTGTTCCGGCAGTTCCGGTCATCTTGTGGTCGGTTCCGTCAATATCTACATTACCATTAAGATGAAGTGAAACATTATTCGATGAAATATACAAAGCTGAATTTACTCCAGGCATTGTAACCGGTTTCCTTTTCGCATTCACTATACTGGTATGTACCTTATCTTCATAATATCCCACCGCTCTTATTGTAAGGTTTGAATCAGGCCCTGAAACGTATAAATTATATTTACCGCCTAGTAGTTCATTGTCCATGAATGTACCGGTTAAATCTTTATCTCTTCTCATTTTTTCTAAATAAATTTCTATCCCTGAGTTTGATATCAGCCTTGCCTGGGTGGTTTTGTACATATCCAGCGTGGTGTCTAGACTCCGGTTAGTATTGGCATTAAGATTTACAATCAACAGTGAAATTAACCCGGCCACACCAACCACCAATATTAAAATTCCTTTTCCCATATTATATATTCCTCGGATTTATCGTTAGTTCCCAGTAAGTAAACGGATATTCTCCTCCTACGGACAGCATTGTTTCAACCCAGATCTCCGCTTTTACATAACAAATACTATCGGGATTCGCGGTATCATTTTCATTTATATTCAGGTATGAAAAGCGCAGATCGGTTAAACCCAGGGTGGGGCCGCCGATTGTGTCATTGTTTACAACTCTGAATAATATCCTGTCGTCAGGATTTGGTGTAGCAGCCGCGTCAGTTTTTGATCCTAAAAAGTATGTAACCTGGTCCATACTGCCGTCGTTGTTTATATCACCTTTAAAGGAAATTCTTTGCTGTGCTGCTTCTGTGATAGCTGTTCCGGAATATTTATACCCTATTTTTCTCAGATCATCATTTATTATCTCAGCAAGAGTTTTAGCGTTCTGCTGAAGCCTCAGATCGGCATCCGAAGCAAACTTAGTCTCCTGCGAGTATGCATTTAGATTCACAACCAGCAGCATAACAATGCCCCCAATTAGGGAAGCTCCAAGAAGGTCTAATATTACGTTCATATCTTTGCTTATTTAAGGGTGAATACAAATGATAAATCAACGTCATCACGCATAAAAGGACTTGAAACCGTTACGGTAACTTTCTTATAGTAACTGGGTGTGCTTATCTCATTGTCCGGATCGGAACTATCTACATAATAAACTCTGCAGACTATTCCGTAGTTTTCTGCGTGAGGGGCGTTAACCGTCTTTTTGTAGAGGTTATAGTCATCAATATCATTAAATGTCTGGTAAGTTTCCCCGGATTCGGGACCAAGATTATTGGCGGGTGTTAGGTTAGCAAGACCTGTAGGAAATTTGACTGTTGCTTCATCAAAACTCCTCTGTTTTATTGTCTCAATCATATCATCAGCTAGTGAAAAGGCTGTGAGATAAACCTTATTCTCAATCTGTACGGTTGAATTCTCAAGAACAGAATTATTAAAATTTAAAGATGAAAGAGAGAGAAGGACTAAGGCACCCATCGTTAACATAGATTGTACACTGTTCATATCTTCCCTGCAATTTAGTGTTAAATGATACAGAGCATGTCAACTATTGTACCTTCTAAGGTATCTTCTTTTCGGGCTGAATTTATAATGTCAGATTTGTCAGTTCGGGGATTAAAGACATTTCTGACGTCAAACGTGACATTTGACGTCAGAATTTAATTTGTCCCTTGAAATATATTAACAAAATTTAAAGAACTTTAATTGCCTTTTTTATTCGTACCAGGATAAGATTTTGAATCCGTTAGATTTAAGATTTGCCCTGACTGCATTTATGGCATCAAGGCTGTGTTTTACGTTCATTGTTCCACTCAACTTGAAGCTTACAAATTTTCCTGCCACAATCACTCCCCCTATAACCTGGTTCGTTCCGGTCGATTGAAAATATAGATCTGAATTTTTGTAGCATAAAATAATTCCCTGATACTCGAAATTACCCGCGAATTTTATATCCCCGTTTACAACTAGTATACCTGCCCCGGCATTGCCGTTTATCATGATAGTCTTATTCGTAGCAGCATCCGCATTAACAAGCGTAATTTTAGGATTAGCCAAAGTACCCAGGTTGGTTCCGTTCGGTATATCCTGAATGAAGGTTTGGTCTGCTGCATTTGCCAGGAATTGATAAATCTTACCCCAGTCAATCCCCAAATTTGTCACTCCCACACTCTTGTAACCGGTTGCCCCGGTTGCAGTATCAACTAAACCTTCGATGTTTTCCGGTTTCTTGAGATTATTCAGAATGTTGGTTTTATCAGCTTCATTATCTACACCAACCCCGAAGACGGCTGGTTTTCCGTTTCCCTTAACATTTCCGTTCACATCGTGATCCAAACCGCTTACCTCCATATCTCCCACCTCTTTTGCTGATATAGCAGCGTCGGAACTTATATAAACCCCTGCAGGCAAAGTCGGAAAAGAAATTGGCGTAAGGAAGGCATCTGCAACTGATATATGTTCAACATCCTGGAAATTTGATTGAGTAGTTACAGTTACATACGGTAGTGTTCCGGTTATGCTTACGTCATATGTTCCCCCAAACAGACTTTGAGTAGGTATCGCACTTCCCACTAAGGATTTATCACTATACAGTTTTTCAAGATATACCTCCACACCTGTATTTGCAATAAGCCGGGCTTGCGTCTGATCGAACATATCAACTGTTGTTGACAGATTTTCTTTCGAATTTCCGTTCAACTTCAAGACAAGGAAAGATACAAGGAGCATCGTTCCAAGTACAATGATTAATGAGCTTTTACCCATATTATATATTCCTCGGATAAATTGTAAATTCCCAGTATGTGAATGTAGAATCATGAATACCGGTAACAAAGTTATTTCGTGCTTCGGTGGGCTGAACCCACATTTCTGTTTTTATATATCTTATTTTGGTGAGATCTACTGTAGGAGTTGATACGCTGTCGAGATAAGAAAACTCCATTTTTACCAGACCTAGTGAAGGACCATCTATAGTATCTTTATTATTAAGAACCCTAACAAGTATTTTGTCGTGAATGTTGGTGGTTCCGGATGAAAAAGTTGAGTCTTCCAGAAAATATTCTACCGTATCTACTGTTCCATATCCCGCGGTACCAGGACGTTCAAGGTCACCTACGAACTTAAATCTTTCTTTCTGTGCAGAAAGTATCGGAGTAGTGTCTACCTTATAACCTATTTTTCTGAAATCGGAATTCATTATCTCGGCAAGGGTTTTGGTATTCTGTTGCAGCCTTAGCTCCGCATCTGATGAATAGCTGGTTTCAGACATAAACAGGTTCAGTTTTATAATCAAAAGGAGAATCATTCCTCCAATGATTGTTGAACCTAAAATATCCATAATTGTATTCATAGATAACTTTTCCTAATTCTTTGAATGAAGTGAAAAAATAAAATACATCTGAAAGTTATCCCTCAGGTAGGGACTGGAAACTGTAATTGTAACTTTCTTAAAATAATCCTGACTGAGTTTAACGGTACCGCTGGCATCGCAATATTGAACATTGCATAAAATATTATAACCTTCTGCATGAGGTGCATCAACATCTTTGGTGTAGTTATTATAGTCGTCGATGTCATCAAAATTAGGCCAGACCTCTCCTTCTTTTCCCAGGGTAGAAGTCAGCTGATTTTTTGCAATTGCCTGGAAATCAATTGTTTTCTCATCGAAAGCCTTCTGTTTCATTTCCTCAATCAGATCATCTGCCAGAGAAAATGCGTTAAGGTAGACCTTATCTTCGATTTCTATAGTTGTATTCTGAAGTACACTTGAATTGAAGAGCAGGGAAACAATAGAGAAAATTACAAGTGCTCCGACAGCTAACATAGATTGTATACTTGCCATATCTGTAAATCCTTTTTGGAAACTAAATTAAAGCTGCAAATCCAATGCCTGTATCCTATCGTTGAATCTTGAGGACGCGCAGAGTAAAACAGATGAACAGAGACAACTTAGGTGTCATTTTTGACGCCGCACAGGAAAAATTTACTTGTTCAGCAGAACTAACTACCGTTTTCCCTGATTTTTTGAAGTCTTCTCTGAAGGGTTCTTTCACTCACCCCAAGTATTAATGCTGCCCGCTGAACATTGCCGTCCGTATGTTTCATTGTGTTCATAATATGATTTCTTACAGCATCGTCTATGGTAATCAGGTTGTTCTCAGAAGGCATAAATTGAACTTCTTTGTTATACCCGTCAGGTATATCAATTTCTGTAATAAGCTCATTATCCCTTGTTTTTGCAACTGCGTTTAATATCAGGTTTTCAAGTTCTCTAATATTCCCCGGGAATGAATAACTTTTAAGTTTATTCAATACCTTTACACTGAATCCTTTTGCTTTTTTATTGTAGGTTTTATTTCCCGTCTCGAGAAAATATTTTGAAAGTATCATAATATCTTCACCACGTTCCCTTAACGGGGGAAGCTTTATGTAACCGCGATTTAATCGATAATATAAATCCGCTCTGAATTCCTTATTATTTACTGCTTCGAGTAGGTCCTTATTGGTTGCAGTAATTATCCTTATATCAAGCTTAAGCGGTTTGGTGCTTCCTATTCTGTAAATTTCACTGTACTGAATTGCGCGAAGCAGTTTTCCCTGCAGTTCCCTGGGCATTTCACCAATTTCATCAAGGAAAATTGTGCCCCCGTTTGCTGCCTCAAAGTATCCTAGTCTTTCACTTGTAGCCCCGGTAAATGAGCCTTTTTCATGCCCGAAAAGCTCGCTTTCAAAAAGACTTGGAGAAATTGATGCCAGGTTTACTGTAACCAGGGGTTTTGTTTTTCGGGGTGAAAGCTGATGGATCTTTCTGGCTATTAAGTCTTTACCCGTTCCGGTTTCACCCGTTATTAAAACGGTTTCATTTGTGGGAGCAAAAATCTCTATCAGTTCAAAAACTTTTAGTATTGCAGGAGACTCTGTTATAATCTCTCTGAACTTTTCATTCGATACTTCAGTTCTGTCGGGTCCCTTCCTTAATGTATCCCGCTCTCTCTCAAGTAGTTTCTGCTCCAGGGCTCTTTTTATCGTTAAGGATAACCTGTCTATTTCCGGCGGTTTGGTTATAAATTCATATGCGCCCAGTTTGATAGCCTTAAGAGCTATCTGCATATCATCAACTCCTGTTATCATTATAAATGGTATCTGGGGATACTGGGGTATCAGGTTTTCAAGCAGTTCAAGCCCGTTCATCCCGGGCATGTAAACATCCAGCAGGATGATATCAACCTGTTCATTCTTAAGTATGCTTTCAGCTTTTAAAGGATCTGATTCAGTAATAACATACTCATAACCCTCTTCCTGAAGGAGGGACTTCATAAGTTCGAGATAATTTTTTTCATCGTCTATTATTAAAATCGAAGCGTTTTTCAATTAGTCTCCCATTATTTGGTTCATTGATTTTCTATAAAACTTGAAAATGTTATTACCAATTTTATGCCACTCAACAATAGTGAGTATATTTTCATCAATTTTTGTATTTTTATATTCTGATTACAATTAAATATGAACTAAAGGTTAATATCATGGCTGCAAATATTGAAATGATCAAGAAAGTTTATTCTGAATACAGGGGCAAAATTGAAGCTGCCCGGAAAATCCTGAACAGACCGCTTACCTATACTGAGAAAATTCTTTATACACATTTATGGGAAACCCCGAAAAGTGAGTTAAAAGGTGGAAAGGATTACGCTGAACTGGCACCCGACCGTGTGGCAATGCAGGACGCTACTGCTCAGATGGCACTTCTTCAGTTCATGTCTGCCGGAAGAAAAACAACAGCTGTTCCTTCAACTGTTCACTGTGATCACCTCATCCAGGCGCAAGTTGGGGCAGCTGACGATCTGCTAAGAGCTACAGATGAAAATAAAGAAGTTTATAATTTTCTTGAAAGCGTATCTAAAAAGTATGGAATCGGTTTCTGGAAACCCGGTGCAGGTATTATCCACCAGGTTATACTTGAAAATTATGCATTCCCCGGCGGGATGATGATCGGAACAGATTCCCATACCCCTAATGCCGGCGGCTTGGGAATGATTGCTATAGGAGTTGGCGGTGCTGACGCTGTAGACGTTATGGCTGGAATGCCCTGGGAATTGAAATGGCCGAAACTTATAGGAGTTAAGCTTACAGGTAAAATGAACGGCTGGGCCTCTGCAAAAGATGTTATTCTTAAATTAGCCGGGATCCTTACTGTTAAAGGAGGCACCGGTGCTATAGTTGAGTATTTCGGAGAGGGAACAACCAGCATCTCCTGTACAGGTAAAGGAACAATATGCAATATGGGCGCTGAAATCGGTGCCACAACTTCAGTATTTCCGTTCGATGAAAAGATGGCAGCCTATCTTCGTATTACAGATCGTGCAGATGTTACTGCGCTGGCGGAAGGACTTGCAGATGTACTTACCGCTGATGAAGAAGTTATGAAGAATCCTGAAAAATATTATGATCAGGTTATTGAAATAAATCTTGACGAACTTGAGCCCCATATTAACGGTCCTTTTACTCCTGATAAAGCATGGCCTATCTCTAAGATGAAAGAAGCAGTTAAGGAAAATGGTTACCCTGAAAAAATCAGCGTGGCGCTTATCGGGAGCTGTACTAATTCCAGCTATGAAGATATTGATAGGTCGGCAAGCATAGCCAGGCAGGCTATGGATAAGGGATTGAAAACACAATCAAAGTTCACTATTACCCCTGGTTCTGAACAGGTAAGGTCAACAATAGAAAGAGATGGACAGCTGAAGACTCTGGAAGATTTCGGCGGATTGATCTTAGCAAATGCCTGCGGACCATGTATAGGAATGTGGAAGAGAATGGACATCAAAACCGGTGAGAAAAATACTATTGTTACTTCCTTTAACAGGAATTTTGCAAAAAGAAACGATGGTAACCCTGAAACTCTTGCATTTGTTGCAAGTCCGGAACTTACTACTGCCCTTGCTATTGCAGGAAAACTTACCTTCAATCCTTTAACTGATGAGCTTGAAAATGAAAAAGGTGAAAAGGTGAAACTTGATCCGCCGGTTGGCCAGGAATTACCGCCAAGTGGATTTAATAAAGATGAAAACGGTTTTATTCCACCTTCAAAGGATGGCAGTGACGTACAGGTTAAGGTTGAACCTGATAGTGATAGACTGCAGCTGTTAAAACCATTTGAACCATGGAATGGTAAAGATCTTGAAGATCTTCCTGTTCTTCTGAAAGCAAAAGGTAAATGTACAACCGATCATATTTCGATGGCTGGTCCCTGGTTAAGGTACCGCGGTCATCTTGATAATATTTCAAACAATATGTTCATTGGTGCTATCAACAGTTTTACCGGGGAACCAGGAAAAGTAAAGAACACCTTTACGGGTGAATATAAGTCTGTTCCTGAAGTGGCCCGCGAATATAAAGCCAAAGGTGTTGACTGGGTTGTAATCGGTGACGAGAACTACGGCGAAGGTTCAAGCCGTGAGCATGCAGCAATGGAGCCCAGATTCCTTGGAGGCAGGGCCATTATCGTGAAAAGCTTTGCAAGGATCCATGAAACTAACCTGAAGAAACAGGGAATGCTGCCTCTTACTTTTGCAAACCCGCCTGATTATGAAAAAATACGCGAGGATGATAAGGTTAGTATTGTGGGATTAAAGGACCTTGCTCCTGAAAAACAGTTGAAAATGGTGGTTAAACACAAAGACGGTTCTTCAGATGAAATAATGCTTAATCAGACAATGAATGATGCCCAGATAAAATGGTTTAAGGCTGGAAGTGCGCTGAACCTGATTGCCCGTATGAATAAGTAGAAGATCAAAACTATTAACTGTAAGAGGCTGTCTCATAAGTGTCATTCCGATTCACTTCGGAATCTAATTATTCGATTTCGCATCGTGATTAGAACCTGAAACCAATTCTGGTTGACAAAATAAGACTTTTGAGACAACCTCTTTTTTTTATCCTGCTGTTTAACGGAAGGGTATTCTGGTATGAATGATGCACTCAGGGCTGTATTGAATTTGTTTAACTACACTCCTATTTTTTCACAATGATATTTCTAAACCCCGCCGTTTTATTCGGCTTATTAGCAGCAAGTATTCCGGTACTGATCCATCTGCTGAATCTTAAGAAACTTAAGACGATTGAGTTCAGCACCCTTTCCTTTTTAAAAGAACTTCAGAAGAATAAGATCAGGAAACTGAAGCTGAAACAGTGGCTTCTGCTGGCTTTGAGAGTTTTAATTATTCTCCTTATTGTAACTGCATTTGCAAGACCAGCCTTGAAAGGTGTTGCACTCGGCGGAACAACTTCAGCGGCTAAAACTACCGCCGTTTTTATACTTGATGATACCTTCAGTATGTCAGCTGTCGGTTCTGACGGTTCCGGGTTTAACCAGGCGAAGCAGACGATAATAGAGCTTTTAAATAATCTCCAGGAAGGAGATGAAGCTGCACTCGTTCTTGTGTCTGACCAGAAAAATGAGGAGATAAAACCGACCTTAAATCTCTCTGATTTCCGGAAGCAGGTTGAGGATGCAGATATATCTTATTCCAGCGGAACAATAAATCATTCTATCATCAGGGCAGGAGAAATACTGAACAGTTCCAGGAATTTCAACAAGGAAATTTATCTTTTATCGGATTTCCAGAAATCAAGACTTGAACAGGAAGGCTCACTCCCGGATCTTAGCCGTCTGCTGAACGATAAAATAAAACTGTATACATTTGACTTTTCCGCAAAGGATATCTTCAATCTTGGTATTGATGAATTCGATGTTAATACCCGCATCTTTGAAAAAGATGTGCCGGTTAGTTTTAAAGCAACAGTTACTAATTATTCTGAGCGTAATGCCGATAACGCCGTAGTATCTCTTTTTATTGACGGTAAGAGAAGCGCTCAGCAAAGTATTTCTCTTTCTCCGGGTGAATCGAAATCAATAAATATGGAAGCTGCTGCCAATATAACTGGCTATGCTGATGCTCTTGCAGAACTTGAGGATGATGATATTCTGCAGGACAATAAGAGGTATACAAACTTTTTTATACCTGATAAGATTCCCGCCGCGGTTTTCTATAACAGCCTGCCGGATATAAAATTTATTGAAACAGCACTTAATCTTTCAGGCGATGCGGGTACAATCAAACTCACTGAGAAGAATTTAAACCAGCTCTCATCATTTGATCTTTCCCGGTTCGGTGTTGTAATTGTGGATGGTGCGGAAAACATATCCGACGCGGCGCGACTAAAAACCTACGTTGAAAATGGGGGTGGTTTGTTTCTTACCCCAGGTGAAAATACATCCGTTTCCGATTTTGCAAAGATAACTTCTGGTCTCGGTCTCCCTGTTCCCACCGGAACAGCAGGCAAATTAAATGAAACAGGCAATGCAGTCTCTTTTGATAAAGTAGAATATGATCATCCCTTGTTCAGAAATATTTTCTCTTCTTCAGAAAATAAAAAGCTCCAGTCTCCTGATATTTATTATCATTACAAAATTTCAACACAGGGTAAGGGTATAAATATTATCACTCTTACAGACGGCACATCTTTCCTGAGTGAATATAAAATAGGGAAGGGCAGGGTGCTTTTATTAAATACTTCGCCGGTATTAAGCTGGAGTAATTTTTCACTTAAGAATATCTTCGCTCCCTTAATGCTTAAGTCGGTTTTCTATCTTGCGTCAAAAGACAAACCCGAAAATGAATACTTTGCCGGTCAGCCGGTTACCGTTTCGCTTCCCGGTTCAGTGCTTCCGCAGATTAAAGTAGAAAGACCGGATAAAACTGAGGAGCTTATAAACCTGGAAAAATCCGGTAGTCTGAACTTTATTACCTATAATAAGACGGGTATTTCAGGTAATTATAAATTTTATGCAGGACAGAAAAATATTGCTGAGATTTCGGTTAATGCAAACCCTGAAGAATCAGTAACTAAATATCTTAGCAGTGACGACTTCGAAAAGTATCTCCGTGATATAAACTTCAAAGGAAAACACATTTCAATTTCAGGTAAAGAAAATCCATCTGAAATCGTTATGCAGTCGAGGTTTGGTTCTGAGTTATGGCGCCTATTTTTAATTGCTGCGCTTGTAACTGCCATGGTAGAAATGGCAGTATCACGCAGTTCTAAACGTGACCTCGCCAGTGTATAATAAACCGTTCTTAAGATAAGTGATGCAATAAATCATTGGATATTAAAGGGGAATTTCTTTATTTATTAAGTAATTGATGAAAATATTAAGTGAATGATAGATATACCGTTTAAGACAACCGAAAGAGCCATATTAGCTGCGCTGGATACCAGGAAAACCAGCAGGGAGCTCGTCGAAGAACATCTCGCAGAACTTGAAGAACTGGCTTTAACAGCAGGTGCTGAAACAATTATGAAACTGATTCAGGATCGCGCTGCGATGGATTCTGCTTTCTATATAGGTAAGGGTAAAGCTGAAGAACTGGCTTTCCTTGTTGAGCAGAATGAGATTGATCTTGTTATTTTTGATGATGATCTCACTCCTGTGCAGCTACGAAACCTCGAACGTCTCGTTGATAAAAAGATTATTGATAGAAGCGGTTTAATACTTGATATATTTGCTTCGCGTGCCAAAACGAATGAGGCTAAAACCCAGGTGGAGCTAGCACAGCTGCAGTATATGCTGCCTAGACTAACGAGAGCATGGACTCACCTTTCAAAACAGTACGGCGGAATTGGAACTAAAGGTCCCGGTGAAACTCAGATTGAAACTGATCGAAGAATCATACGAAACCGGATAAGCCATCTTAAAGAAAAATTAGAGAAGATTGAAAAACAGCGGGAGACGCAGACGCAGCAGCGGAAAGATCTAGTGAGGATCACCCTTGTAGGTTATACAAACGTCGGGAAATCTACTTTGTTTAATCTTATTAACCAGTTCCGATGTATTTGCAGAGGATAAGCTGTTTGCTACTCTCGACTCTACAACCCGTACTCTGGATTTCGGAAAAAATGAAAAACTTCTCCTTTCTGATACGGTTGGATTTATCCGCAAACTTCCTCCGAACCTTGTAGCTTCATTTAAGAGTACACTAAATGAGGTGAGGGATGCTGATATTATTCTGCATATAATTGATATTACTCATCCCTACTTTGAAGATCAGATAGCTGTGGTTGAACAGACGTTAAAAGACCTGGGAAGCGATCAAATTCCACAGATGAAGATTTTTAATAAGGTTGATGCCCTAACAGACAGGAACAGGATACCATACGTAAAAAATAAATATCCTGAAAGTATCATCCTTTCAGCGCAAAGAGGCATCAATATTTCTCAGTTAAAGGAAAAGCTGGTTGAAATTACTGAAGCTGCCTATATTGTAGCAGATATTAATCTTGGTCTGCATGAATCAAAGAAAGTTGCAAAGATACATACAATGGCAGAAGTTATATCAACAGATTATAACGATGAGTCAATCCACGTTAAATACAGGGCAAACAAAGAGAATTCAGAAAAAATAAAGAAAATGCTTTCCCGCGTTTAAGTTTCTTTTAATAACTCATTATTACTTCCTATTTCTCACGCTTAATTCTTAAATTTGTGAACATCTTATTATACATCTATGGGAGAAATGATGTCAATTGTACTTAATGGTTCCGGACTAACTGTTGAAAAACTTGTAAGAATAGCCCGGTTAAATGAAAAAGTGGAACTTGATTCCGGCTCGCTTGAAAAAATAAAAGTCTGCCGTAATATGCTGGAGGAAAAACTCCGGTCGCGTGAAATAATGTATGGAACGAACACAGGTATTGGTGAATTTTCAGAAATTGTACTTGATGATGAACAAGTTAAAGAATTTCAGAAGTTTCTTATCTATAATCATTCTGCAGGTATAGGCGATCCTGCTCCTGTGGAATATGTCCGCGGAGCTATTGCCGGCAGAATAAACGTTCATGCGCATGGCAACTCTGCATGCCGCCCTGAAATAACACTCACTCTGGTTGAAATGCTCAACAAAGGTGTAACACCGGTTGTTTGTCAAAAGGGGTCAGTCGGAGCTTGCGGAGATCTTGCGCCTATGTCGCAGGTCGCTCTTTTGATGATGGGCGAAGGTGAAGCTTTTTATAATGGTGAAAGACTCACGGGGAAATCAGCCTTTGAAAAAGCAGGTATTAAAGTCCCGGGCTTGCAGGCACGTGACGGACTGGCAGTAATAAACGGCTCGAACCTGCTGACTGCGATGGGAGCTATTCACTTGTACGATATCAACAGATGGCTGAAACAGGCTGAAATTGCAGCAGCTATGTCACTTAGAAGCTCTTCGCGCAAACCTTAAACCATATGATGAACGCCTTCATAAACTGCGCGGATTTGCAGGCGCAGTACGAAGTGCTAATGCAATATTGAAATGTATAAACGGAAGCGATCTGCAGACAGGAAAGGTGAAAAGCAAGGTGCAGGATGCTTATTCAATGCGCTCTACTCCCCAGGTTATCGGTGCGGCTCACGATGTTGCAGCCTATGCCAAAACCCAGGTGGAAATAGAACTTAACGGAGTAGGCGATAACCCTATCTTCATCCCTGAAGATAATCTTACACTTACAGGTGCTAATTTCCAGGGAACTCCGGTATCACTTCCAATGGATATGGTTGGGGCTTCGGTTACAATGATCTCTGTACTTTCAGAGCGCAGACTAAACAGGTTGTTAAATCCTGCCCTCAGCGTTGGTCTTCCTTCTTTCCTCACCAAAGGTGCCGGTATGTACTCGGGAATGATGTTAAGTCAGTACACTGCCGATTCTCTTATTGTTGAACAGAGAATCTTATCTGCTCCCGCATCTATACAGTCAATTCCGGCTGCAGCTGACCAGGAGGACTTTGTTTCGATGGGTATGAATACTGCTATAAAAAATGCACAGATATTTGATAATGCCTGCGGAGTTCTTGGAATTGAATTTATGGCCGCAGCTCAGGCACTTGATTTCAGGGATCATAAAACAGGCAGAGGTGTTGCCAGGGCAAAAGAAGTAATAAGAAAATATGTTGATCATCTTGGTGTGGACAGACCTCTTTACCCGGATCATACAAAGATGAAAGAAGTTGTAAGATCCTGTGAAATACTTGAAGAAGTCGAAAAGGAAACAGGAAGCCTGCAATAAAAATCCTTTTTTCAATGGAATGGCTGACTGCCGCTTGACGACGCAATCCCTACTGGTGTGCCTCTGTCTGTTTCGGTATCGGGAACATCGTCCGGTATCAGGTTTTTGTCCTCCCAGGAACTTGCCTGGCAAAGACATTAACCATAGCTTTATAAATATTCATCCGGAAGGATAAAAAATGGACATTGTTTCGCTTATTCTTGGTTTAATCATTGGTCTTATCATTGGCTGGCTTTTAATCAAAGTCCGTATGGGCTCTTCTGTTTCTGCTGAAGAACTGGCGGGCCTGAATACTCAGCTGTCGCAGGTTCAATCAGAAAAAACCAGGATTGAAGAACGTGAAAATCTACTTAAGAAATCGCTGCAGGAAAATGCTGATGAACTGGCTAAGGAAAGAGATAAAGTAGTTGAATTATCTAAAGCCGCCTCAAGATCTGAAGAGACCAGTAATAACCTGAAAGAAAGATTAACCGAACAGAAAGGTGAGATTGAAGAACTTCAGCAGAAATTCACAAAGGAATTTGAAAACCTTGCCAATAGAATATTTGAGGAGAAGGGGAATAAGTTCTCTGAGCAGAATAAAGAAAAGCTGAGTGAGATCCTTAATCCTTTAAAAGAAAAGATATCTGACTTCGAGAAAAAAGTTGATGAAAACAATAAGGAAAGCATTCGCGGTAATGCCTCACTTAAAGAACAGCTCTTAATGCTGAAGGAACTGAACCAGCAGGTAACCCTTGAGGCTAAGAACCTTACTGAAGCGTTAAAAGGGCAGAGCAAAACCCAGGGAAGCTGGGGTGAGTTTATTCTTGAGAGTCTGCTTGAAAAATCAGGACTTGTAAAGGGGCGCGAGTATTCCGTGCAGGAAAGTATTACATCAGAATCAGGCAGGAGGTTTCAGCCTGATGTAATTATTAAACTTCCTGACAATAAAAGCCTCATAATAGATTCAAAGGTTTCTCTTATCGGCTATGAAAAATTCTCTACCTGCGAAAATGAACAGGAAAAATTACTCGCCGCGCGTGAGCATCTTACTTCAATAAGATCTCATCTTAAGAATCTTAACAGCAAGAATTATCAGAATCTTTATAAGCTTGAGAGTCTCGACTTTGTACTAATGTTTATGCCTATTGAACCGGCTTTTGCTCTTGCGGTGCAGAGCGATAATGCACTTTTCAGCGATGCCTTCGAAATGAACATTGTGATTGTTAGTCCTTCCACCTTGCTTGCCACTCTGAGAACCATAGCCAGCATCTGGCGGCAGGAAAACCAGAATAAAAACGCTCTTGAAATTGCAAGACAAAGCGGAGCCCTGTATGACAAGTTCGTTGGGTTTGTAGAAGACCTTGAGAACATGGGTAAAAAGATCGACGATTCAAAAAGCTGCTACACTGAAGCTATGAAGAAACTAAAAGACGGCAACGGCAACCTTGTAAGACGTGCAGAGAAGATAAGGGAACTGGGTGCAAAAACTTCTAAAAATCTACCGAGAACCATTTTGGACAGCGCTGACGGCGAAGATGACATTTCGCTGCTTAATATTTAATACCTGGCAAATAATTCCTTTTGTTTACGGTGAAATCAGGCTATTTTTTCTATCAATCTTTTTAGAATTTTCTGGCATACTTTTGTCTATTCTCTATTATGTATACAATTAAGATCGAATTTGTAACCTATTAATTGAGGGAGGCAGCTATGATTATTACACAGCCGGAAACGCAGCAGGATTTTGAGCGTTATTACGATTTGCGATGGAGACTTCTCAGGGAGCCCTGGAAACAGTCAAGAGGATCTGAAAAGGATGAACTTGAGGAAAGAGCACTTCATATGATGGTATGTATAAACGACCGTATTCCTGTGGCTGTAGGCAGAGCTCACTTTAATACAGATATTGAAGCTCAGATAAGGTTTATGGCGGTAGAACCAAAGTATCAGAATACGGGACTCGGTTCTGTGATCCTTAAAAAGCTTGAAGATGAGGTGCGGCAGCTGGGTGCAAAATATATTATATTACATGCAAGAGAGAATGCCGTTCCGTTTTATGAAAGACATGGTTACAGAATTATATCTGCATCCCATACTCTTTTTGAATCGGTCCCTCATTTTCTTATGAAGAAAGATTTTTACCCCGAAAAACAACTAAATATTAATTGATGCAGAAATATTTTGACGCCAATAAAATTGCCTGGAATAAAAAAGTAAGCTTCCATTTCAAATCAGACTTTTATGATGTTGCTTCATTCCGGAAAGGAAAAAGTTCACTGCAGTTCATTGAACTGGAAGAACTTGGTGATGTTAATGGAAAGTCAATGCTGCATCTTCAATGCCACTTCGGACTTGATTCCTTATCCTGGGCAAGATTGGGTGCTTCAGTTACGGCAGTTGATTTTTCTGAAGAGGCTGTTAGAACCGCAAAAGACCTTTCTGTAGAAACAGGAATTCCTGCTGATTTTTACTGCACTAATATTTATGACCTCAAACAAGTTCTAAACAGGAAATTTGATATCGTATATACTTCATATGGCGTTATCGGCTGGCTTCCCGACCTGAAAAGATGGGGTGAAATTATATCTCATTTTCTTAAACCTTCTGGAATATTTTATATGGTTGAGTTTCATCCGGTGGCCTGGATGTTCGATGACAACTTTGAAAGATTCCAATATTCCTACTTTAAAACGGAAGACCCAATTAAAGAAATGGTTACAGGAACGTATGCCGATAGAAATGCAGACCTCAGTAATATTCAATATTCATGGAACCATCCCTTAAGTGAGATCATAAACAGCCTTACCAGCAGCGGCCTTAAGCTTGAATTCTTTAACGAATTTCCTTTCAGTGTTTATAATTGCTTTGCCAATACTGTAAAAGGAATCGACGGATGGTGGCGCATAAAAGGTCTTGAAGATATTCTACCCCTTATGTACTCAATCAAAGCTGTCAGAACCTGAGAGGTGCAATTCCTTCAAATCTTATAATTATTTAATCTACTTGTCTCCCATTCTTACAACTTCATCGAACTCCTCTTTTTCAACGGGCATTACCGAAAGCCGGCTGCCTTTCTGAACAAGTTTCATTTTGCTGAGTTTTTTATTTCCCTTTATTTCTTCCAGCGTTACGGGATGTTTAAACTCTTTAACGAATTTTACATCAATCATAAACCAGGTAGGGTCTTCCTTCTTTGCCGAAGGAAAAAAATGTACATCATCAGGGTTGAACTGGGAATGATCCGGGTATCCTCCCTTGGCTATTTCGCAGATACCAACCACGGCATTAGGATCAGCATTGCTGTGGTAGAACAGCACACCGTCTCCTTTTTTCATCTCGTCTCTCATAAAGTTGCGCGCCTGGTAATTGCGCACCCCATTCCAATATGTTGTTTTATCCTTACTCTTTTTTAAATCTTCCAGGGAAAATTCTTCGGGATCTGACTTAATAAGCCAATAATTTTTAGCCATTTATCGCTATTCCTCTTATAAACATTTTAATAAACCAAAATAAAAATAATCACCCAGCCTTACAATCAAATCCCTCACCGTTCAGTTTGGACAAGCAACAACCTCAATTCGTTTCTGTGGTATATATTTTTCGGTTCATCGCACCGAAACGTTATTACATAAATCCATCCGACGCCTCTGTCACCTTGCTCGTCACCCTAAATACGTTAACAGATTTTCCATTCTGAACCTATCTTCTCTCCCGGTTCATCGCACCGAAACGTTAATAGATTACCGAATCCAACCCACACGATCCAAAACCATTCCCAAAGTTAGTGCGATATAAACCCTGGTGCATCTCTTATCATTTGCTATTCTGAGACACTGCCATTTTGTCACACTATATAATTTTTAAACAGTTGAATATTGCGTTTTTTCGCTGTTTTCCCATTGTCTCATTCTGAGAGCAAAAGGCGCATAAAAGGCCCATAGAAGGCGCACAACTCCGTCTCTCCAAACTAGTCTGCCATTTTGTCATACCTGTTTAATTTATCAACACCCAAAACATCCCCAAACTATCCTCCAAATTCCTCCACCCAAACCAATCTTCCAATCCCTTCTGCCGCTTTGCTCGCTAGTCACAATACGTTGACAAATACTCCATCCGAACCAATCTTCTGGTACGTCGCACCGACACGTTAATTGACAGCCGCCCGCCATTCCGTCCCCCGGAGATCTCCCCCAAACAAATCGACCCTTCCCCACCATCAAAACCATCCCCCGGAGATCTTCCCAAACCAATCATCCCTTCCCTATCAAAACCATCCCCCTGAATCAGCCACTCGATCAACCCCTCCTGTACGCACTCATCGATTAAGATATTTCACGCAACTTTATTCCATCACCTAATGGAACAACCTGTTTATCTAACGGTAATAATATTTGTTTTTGCATTCTTTTTATCTGATTATTGCGTTAATTTTTTAATATTAACCTGTAATAAACCGAACCTTTTAATTATATGGTAAAATCTCTTTTATTCACTCTCTTATTCACCGCTGCGTTATTTCCCCAGGAGGGGAGAGCCTTTCAGATAGCCCGGTTAAAGTATAATGGCGGAGGCGACTGGTATAATGATCCATCCGCAGAAGTAAATTTGCTGAATTTTGTAAAAGCCAACACTAATATCGAAGTTAAACCTGAATATACATTTGTAGATCTTTCTACGGATGAGATTTTTAACTATCCTTTTTTATTTATGACCGGCCACGGTAACGTAGTGTTTTCCGACGATGAAGCTGCCAGACTTAGAAAATACCTTGAGAGCGGAGGCTTCCTTTATATTGATGATGATTATGGACTGGATAAGGCTATGCGCCGCGAGATGAAGAAAGTTTTTCCCGAAAAGGATTTTGTAGAAATTCCCTTTGATTTTCCGCTTTATAATATATTCTATAATTTTAATTCTGGTCCTCCCAAAACGCACGAACATAATGGCAAACCACCGCAGGGATTCGGTATTTTCATTGATGAAAGGCTTGCGGTTTACTACACCTATGAATCAAACCCCAGCGATGGTTGGGCTGATCCTGAGGTTCATCACGATCCTGAAGCAAAGCGCCAGGAAGCATTGAAATTTGGAACTAACTTAGTAGTTTATGCCCTTTCAGAGTAAGGTTTTAGTATGAGCAAAGACTCCACATATTACAAAGAGATTTTACAGAAGCTTAGCAGGCTGAGAAAAAAAGAGTATACTTTTTTTGCATCGGTAGGACTTCAGGCTTCTTTGCTTGTAGGATTGATTCTCTTTCTCTCTTTCTCACTCCTCGAACTCGCAGGAAATTTTTCACCTTCGGTAAGGACATACTTTTTTTTCTTCACGCTGCTGGTTTTCCTTGCAGCTTTCATTCTTCTTTTCCTGATCCCGCTTCTTAAATATTCCGGAGTAATAGGTGAACCTGATTATTATAACACTGCTAAAAGGGTCGGGCGAAATTTTCCTGAGATAAGGGATGAACTTGTAAATGCAATGCAGCTGGCAGCGTCTGATTCTTCAGGCAAAATATATTCGGGATCATTAAGTGATGCGGCGTTCCGGCAGGTATATAACAAAACACGTGAACTTAAGTTCGAATCTATTATAAGTTTTGAGAAAGCCAGGGAATTGCTGTTCTACCTTGCGGGCTTAGTTCTGGCGGCTGCTCTGCTTTTCCTTGTGGTGCCGGGATTAGCTTCGGCGTCGGGAAGAATTATTAATTTTAATACGGATTACATTCCACCTGCAAAGTTTTCATTTGAAGTTTCCCCGGGTGACGTGCAGGCCGGAAAAGGCGATAATATCCTGATTTCGATTATCGTTAAAGGTGAAAGACCAAAGGATGTACACCTTGCCTCAAAGGCCGAGGAACAGACAGATTTTGAAACACGGAAATTATCGGCTGATTCAAACGGAGTATACAGGTTCACCGTGAAATCAATAAGATCAAGTACAAAATATTATGCCTCTGCAGAAAATGTTTCAAGTAAATTATATAATATTGAGGTAATCGATCCGCCTATAATCAAAACTCTTGATGTAAAAGTTGTGCCCCCCGGGTATTCAAAACTCCCCGAATCGGTCCTGAAGGATAACGGGAATGTTACGGGACTTCCCGGAACTACTGTAAACATCCGGCTTACATCAACTAAGGATCTCAGCCAAGCCCGCCTGGTCTTTAATGATTCAGTTAAAATAGGGATGAAGCTGAATAATAATGAGGCTGAGGGAAAATTTATTATAAGGAAAGATAACTCATATAAAATTGTTATCATTGATAAAAATAAAAATGAAAACCCTTCGCCGATTACTTATACAATAAAAAGTCTTTATGATGCTTATCCATCAATCGATATCGTAGAGCCGGGAAAAAATACTTCACTTGGTAATGATAACAGGCTTTCGCTGCTTTCAAAGATCAGCGATGATTACGGTTTTACAAAGCTCATCCTTAATTACAGGATTTCATCTTCAAAGTACAAAAAAGCTGACACTGTTTTTTCAAAAATAGAAATCCCCCTGGATAAAGGATTAAAATCCCAGGAGCCGGATTATATCTGGAACCTGGCAAATCTGAACCTGGCTGCAGAGGACGTGGTGACCTACTACCTTGAGATTTTTGATAATGATTATGTGAGTGGTCCCAAGGGAACTAAATCATCAGCCTTTACTGTAAGGGTTCCTACTCTTGATGAAATACTTTCACAGGCTGACAATACACAAACAGAAGCATCAAATGATCTTAATGAAACTCTTAAACAGACAGAAGAGCTGCACAAAAAATTCGAAAAAATTGAGCAGGAACTGAAGCAGGATAAAAAAGAGCTTACCTGGGAGGAAAAGGAAAAGATAGATAAGGCGATGGAGGAATATAAGCAGCTCCAGGATAAGGTAAGTAAAGTGGGCGACAAGCTGAAACAAATGCAGCAGGAACTTCAGGATAATAACCTGCTCTCAAAAGAGACCATGGAAAAATGACATGGAACTTCAGAAAATGATGGACGAAATGACTAGTCCTGAGATGAAGAAATTGATGGAGAAGATGCAGGATGCCCTGAAGCAGATGAACAGGCAGATGACGCAGGAGCAGATGCAGGATATGAAAATTAATGAGGAAGCTTTTAAGAAGAGTATTGAAAGAACAATGAACCTTCTTAAAAGAATCCAGATTGAGCAGAAGATGGATGAGCTTGTAAAACGCACCGAAGCCCTGCAGAAAAAACAGGATGAATTAAATAAGGAAACAGGGGAGAAAAATCTTAACGACAAGAATAACCAGCAAGAACTGAGCAAAAAGCAGGATGAAGTAACAAAAGATCTTGATAAGCTTTCTGAAGAAATGAAGGATATGCAGCAGAAGATGAGTGAGCTTAAAGATATGCCTTCAGAGGATATGCAGAAGCTTTCGGATGAATTTAAAGAACAGCAGAACCAGGAAAAATCCCAGCAGTCATCTCAACAGATTAAGCAGAACCAGCAGCAGCAGGCGATGCAGAATCAGCAGCAGATATCTAAGAATATGCAGAACATGCAGCAGCAGCTTTCTCAAATGCAGCAGTCGATGCAGCAGCAGAACCAGATGCAGACGATGAATGATATGATGAAAATTCTGGATAACCTCTTAACCCTGTCAAAGCAGCAGGAGGATCTGAAGAAAGAGTCTGAGAAACTCGATCCTAATTCTGATCAATTCAGGCAGAATGCTGAGAAGCAGCGGAATCTGCAGAGTAGTTTAAATAACATAATGAAGCAGATGTCTGAACTCTCCCAGAAAACCTTTGCTGTCACACCGGAAATGGGAAAAAGTCTTGGCGATGCCCAACGGCAGATGAACCAGGCAATACAGAGCATGCAGAGCCGGAACGGGATGACCTCCAAAAACCTCCAGGGGGAAGCAATGAAGTCGATAAACCAGGCTGCCTCAATGATGAAGGGTTCAATGGAATCAATGATGCAGGGAGGGCAGGGAGGCGGTATGATGTCGCTTATGCAGCAGCTGCAGCAGATGTCAGGACAGCAGATGAACCTGAATAATATGACCCAGATGCTCCAGCAGATGCAGCAGGGACAGCTTTCCCCGCAGCAGCAGGCGCAGATTCAGAAGCTTGCACAGCAGCAGGATGTAATAAGGAAATCTCTTGACCAGATGAACAGGGAAGCAAAACAGTCGGGTGAATCAAAAAAGATCCCCGCTAACCTTGAAGATATTATGCAGCGGATGCAGGAAGTAATTACCGATATGAATTCAGAGAAATTGAGCGATGACCTTATCCAGAAGCAGGAAAAAATTCTAAGCAAGCTTCTTGATGCCCAGAAATCGATTAATGAAAGAGATTTTGAAAAACAGAGAGAATCAAACTCAGGCAAAGATATTGCCGGCAAGCCTCCTGCAGAATTGAACCTGTCTACTGAGGAGGGGAAAGATAAGCTAAGGGACGAGTTAAATAAAGCAGTCCGTGAAGGTTATAGTAAGGATTATGAGGAACTCATCCGGAAGTATTATGAGGCCCTTCAGAAAGAAAAGATTGAGAATTAAACCGGGTCAATGTGAACAAATGCCTGCTGAACCTCGTCAATTTCCTGGATAGCGTATTTTACCTGCGTACCGATGTCATGTGAGACTTCGGTGCTTATATTCTTATCAACCTCAATGTGAATTTCGATGTGAAATTTATTTCCTACGTAGTGAGATCTCAGGTCATTCATTCCCACAACCCCTTTTACGGCCATCGCCCTGTTAACAATATCGAGTAAAAGCTGTTCACCAGCCGACCTTCCCATAAGATAATCGAGATTTTCCTTGGCGATCTCATAACCGGATTTAAATATGAAAAATGCTATCAGAATTCCTGCTATTCCGTCAACATAAGGAAAACCTAGTCCCACCATAAATACCGCGATAATAGACAGTGAGGATGCAAGGACATCATTAAGGCTATCGACGGCACTGGCTCTGAGAGCGGGACTTTTGAACGTTTTACCCACATTCGACTGATACCTTGTTAGGATGATTTTTGTCAGAATAGTTATGCCCAGCACTATATACACGGTACTGTTTATATGAATCTGGTTAGGGTTAATGATCCTTCTGATAGATTCTTCAACTACATTTATACCTACAACTCCTGTAAAAAGAGCGATGAGGAATACCGATATCGGTTGAGCCGCGTTATGTCCGAACTGATGCTCTTCATCCGGCATCTTCAGTGATACCCTCACGCTGTACATTATTACCGCTGAAGAAACTATGTCCGTTAAGGAATTTATGGCATCTGAGATGACCGCGATAGAATTAGATATTATTCCAACAAATATTTTGATAACAAACAGGAAGATGTTAACAATGAGGGATAGATATGTGGCTCTTTTTAAAATTTTTACCATAAAAAGTTACCGATATTGGTCAGAAAGTACTAAATTAAGACACTTACATTTGCAAAATGTATCGAAATCAGCACTTTCTAATTTTGGAACAAGATTTGATTTTAATTGAATTAATTTGAAAAGAACTTTATTTTCATTCGTATAAAAAAAGTCCGTTAATGATTGAAATCTTAAACCAAAATCTCGAGCTCCTGGCAGCTGAAACATCTACTGATACAGCTTTTATATTCAAATTCTCATCCCCGGGATTTGAGATTATGGCATCATTTAATGAACAAAATCTTGATATTATTCCTTTTGCAGATGATCTGCAGAAACTATTAGCTGGAAGTCAGTTAAATAGTGAAAAAATTGCTGAATCAGATTCCTACTTTTACCTTTCGCTTGAAAATGGCATAAAATCATTCTTTTTTGACAAAATCACCGATCTGCCATCCCAGGGATCAGTTTACCTGCTGCTTTTTTCTGCTTCGGTGGAGAATTACTCTAAAGAAAAAGCAGAAGCTATCCGAAAATACATAAAGGAAATGAACAAGCAAATCAGGGAAAATATTAATATCAATAAGGATAAGAAAAGTCGTAATTCCAACGATGTCTCAGTTTATAACATTTTGCAGGGAGAGTGGTTTTCTCAGAATAATGAACTTATATTTTCTACACTTCTGAATTCCTATAATGACCTTCTTTTTGTTCTTGACGAGAATGGCTATATCATCGCAGTGAGTAAATCAGGTGCCCAGTACCTTGACTTTACCGATCTGGATATGCGTGGCAAACACCTGCTTGAATTTGTTAAGTCGGAAGAAAAAGCCCGGGTAATGGAGGAGCTTAAAAAATCCGTTCTATCTGATAAAAACCTTGACATGGAAGTAACCATGATAGGTAAATATGAAAATGAGATACCTTTTCATATAAACTGCAGCCTGGTTAAACGGGACAAAAAAATAGTTGGTCTGCTGGGTACAGGTAAAAACCTTAAAGAATATAAAACCCTTCGGAACAGGAATACTAACCTGGCCAACAAGCTGACAGAAGCTGAAAGACTAATAGAAATTGAAAAGTCACGATCGGATTTGTATAAGGATGTTTTGGCAGATCTTAACAGATTACGGAACGACTTTGTGTCTAACCTTTCTCATGAATTCAGAACACCCCTCGCATCAATAATAGGCTTTGCTGAAACCCTTCTTTCAGATAAGGATATGCCTGAGGAAATGCGGACTGAATTTAATGAAATTATTCTGCAGGAAGGGAAGAGGCTGGCAAAATTAATAAATGACATCCTAGAACTTTCTCGTTACGAGCAGGGAAAAATAGAGCTTAATAAAAATAATTTTGATATATCTGAACTTGTGAAGACAGTAGTGGAGGATCTTACCCCGACCATTGAGAATAAGGGACTTATCCTGACCTGCAGTCTCCCGTCTGAACAGGTAAACCTCTCTGCTGATAAAGAGAAAATCAGACTCGTTTTGTATGGGATCCTTAATAATTCAATTAAATATACTCAGCCAAAAGGCCGTATAACCTGTATGGTGAAAAACTTCAGTGAAGAAATTGAAGTTATTATATCTGATACAGGTGCAGGAATTTCGGAAAAAGAATTCCCTTACATCTTTCATAAATTTTATCATTCTTCTAAAGGCAGCAAAGCTTTCGCTGAGAATGATATTGATCTCGTTTTTATGAAACAGATCATTGATTTACACAGGGGAATCATCAGGATACAGAGTGAACCGGGAAAAGGGACTTCTGTACTGATTAAATTGCCTAAAAAACTTAAATACAAATAAACTGGAATCTAAGAGTGGACAAAGTTGTTTTCATAGTTGATGATGAACCTGCAATTTCCAAATTGCTTTCTTACTGGGTAAAGGATAAATGGAAATATGAAGTTGAAGTCTTCGATAACGGAGAAGACGTTCTTAAAAAATTAAGTTCCAAGCCTGACCTCATTCTGCTGGATATAATGCTCCCGGGACTCGACGGGCTTGAAACATTAAAAAGAATAAAACATTATGACGAGAACCTCCCTGTTATTATTCTTTCTGCCCAGGGCAGCATCGAAGTTGCGGTGGAAGCTCTAAGGTATGGCGCTTACGATTATTTCCCGAAGCCTATTGACCAGCAAAGACTTGAACCCGCTATTAAGAACGCAATTAAGAACTATGACCTGACGAAAGAACTTCAGAATCTCAGGGAAAATGTTCAGAAGGAATACAGTTTTGATAATATAATTTCGGCCGACGGAAAGATGCAGGATGTTTTTAAGCTGGTTTCCAAAGTGCTTAATAACGACATTACCGTTCTTATATACGGTGAGAGCGGAACAGGCAAGGAATTGATTGCACGAGCAATCCACTATAACGGAAAGCGGAAAGAAGGTCCTTTTACTGTTGTTAACTGTGCTTCTATACCTCGCGAGCTGCTGGAGAGTGAACTCTTCGGTCACGAAAGAGGCTCTTTTACGGGTGCTCATCAGCGAAAACTTGGAAAATTTGAAATAGCCAACGGGGGTACTCTTTTTCTTGATGAAGTAGGTGAACTGGAAATGCTTCTGCAGGCAAAGCTGCTGCGCGTTATTCAGGAAAAAGAATTTGAGAGAGTTGGCGGTACGGAACTTATAAAGACTGACGTCAGGATTATTTCGGCAACGAACCGTGACCTTAAGCAGGCCGTTGAAGAAAAAGATTTCAGGGAAGATCTTTACTACAGGTTGAACTCCTTCCCGATATATATCCCTCCGCTTAGACAGAGACGGGGTGACATACTTGTTCTTGCCCAGCATTTTCTTGATACTTTTAATAAAAAGCTTGGAAAATCAATTAAAGGATTTACGAAAAAAACGCTTAAGTTTATGTATGAATATAACTGGCCCGGCAACATAAGAGAGATGGAAAACACGATAGAAAGGTGTATGATTATTTCAGAAGGAGACGTAATTGATGTTGAGGATTTGCCGGTTCATTTAAGAGCAAACGAAACTTCATTAAGTAATGATATCACAGGAGCGTTATTTGCAGATGATACCGTGGTGGCTTTTGAGAAGTTGAAAGAAGAAGCTATCAAGCATGCGCTGAAAGTGACCAGCGGTAATATAGTGGAAGCTGCTAAAAAACTGCAGCTTGGAAGAGCAACTATATACAGACTGATGGAAAAGTATAACATTGAAAACAGGTAACTAAAAGTTAAAGGCAGTAAAATGGAATTCACGAAAGAAAAAAATAATAATGTTCTTGTTGAAGTTGTAAACCTTGAGAGAGCAACGTTGAAAGAGGCTGAACAGTTTAAGAAAATACTGGCTGCGGATATTGAAGAAGGCAATAAGAATCTGGTTGTGGATCTTAACAGCTGCGAGTTCATCGACTCGACCTTCCTGGGAGCCCTGGTTGTTTCTCTGAAGAAAGCTACTGCCCTTGGGGGAGATCTGAAACTTGTCGGTTTTCAGCCTGCTGTTCATTCAATGTTTGAGTTAACCCGGCTTCACCGGGTTTTTGAGGCTTTCAGAACCCGTGAAGACGCAGTAGAAAGTTATAGTTAAATATTTATTGAGTTATATTGAGTTTATTCCCCTTCCCAACCGCCTGTTATACTCCGGCCGCGGGGTATTTTTCCATTTCCCGCAGCCCAGGATATTCCCATGAATAATCACGAAAAGAATCTGATCCTTGTTATAGACGATGACGTTGTCATACGGAAACTGTTAAAACATCACCTTGATAAAAATAACTACAGTGTGCTTGAAGCAGTGGGACCTGAGGAAGGTATGGAACACCTGTCTTCTAATTCCATAGATCTTGTACTGTGTGATGTTACAATGGATGGTATGGATGGTTTTACCTTTTGCAGAAAAGTAAGGGAAAATGAAAATTACCGGGTTATTCCTTTTGTTTTTGTAACAGCTAAAAATTCCATGGAAGATAAATCCATGGCGCTTGAAGCCGGCGGCGATGATATAATAACCAAACCTTTTGACGTTAACGATCTTTTAATGAAAGTTAAAGCTCTTATTAAAAGAACTTCCATTTATAAGATCTACGGGATCAAGAAAAACCTTCAGCAGTCATTCAGCAGCACCTCTAATAAGATTCTGCTGGTGGACGATGATTCATCGCTTATAAGAATCTTTGAATACAATCTTAATAAAGCTGGTTTTGAGTGTATCGTCGCGGAGTCAGTTAATGATGCGTTTGTTAAGCTTGAATCCTTCATCCCAGATCTTATTTTATCAGATATTATGATGCCCGAGATTGATGGTTTCCAGTTCAGAAGACGCCTGCTTGAGGATGAGACTCTCAGAACTATACCGTTTATATTCCTGACAGCAAAAGGGGAGGAGAGCGATATCCTGGAGGGTTACGAACTGGGTATAACTGATTATGTGGTTAAGACGGCAGGACCAAAGGTTGTTGTGGCTAAAGTGGATGCGATTTTAAAAAGTCTGGGTAAAGAAAGATCCCGTGTCGTCACAGAACTTCATGCTGCGGCTGATTCTCTGCGGGTTAAGGTAGTGCCTGATTCCTCACCTGTAATAAAAGGTTTTAACATAAGGCACTGGCATAAGCCTTACCAGGGAATACCCGGAGGCGATTTTATTGACTTCTTTCCGCTTGACTCTCATAATCTCGCTGTTATCCTCGGAGACGTTATGGGCAAGAAGTGGGGTGCCTGGTTTTTTGCCTTTGCATATGCCGGGTATGTGCGTACTGCGCTGCGGATGGTTCTACAGCGTGCGGAGGAATATTCTCCTGCCCAGATCCTGACCCAGGTTAATAAATCAGTTTATGATGATGCCAAAATATCTGAGGTTTTTGCAACCTTATCAGTGATGGTATTAAACGATGAAACAAAAACTGTAAAGTACGCAGGAGCGGGCGATCTACCGGTACTATATAAAAATGCTGCAGCAGGCAAGGTTGAGCGGTTAATTTCGGGCGGTTCTCTGCTTGGCTTCAGCTCAAGAGCTGATTTTGAGGATATTGAGATCAGGCTGTATTCAGGAGATTCTATTCTTATGATTACAGACGGGGTGATTGAATCAAGGAACGCAGAAGGTTCTCAGCTGGGCAGTAACAGGTTAATGGAAATACTGCAGAATATTCAGTCGAAAGAGAATCCTATTACAGAAATACTTAATGAAGTTAACCTTTTCACAGGAGGTAAATATGATGATGACATCAGCCTGATATCCATTAAGGCTGAATAATTTAATTTATTCCTCAGTGCTTGCCTGAAGTTTTTCTGTCCTGTCTGCTAATTTTAACTGCTCAATCAATTCGTCGAGATTACCTTCCATAATTTTTGAAAGATTATATAATGTCAACCCTATCCTGTGATCGGTGATTCTGTTCTGTGGATAATTGTAAGTTCTTATCTTATCACTTCGGTCGCCGCTCCTTACCATAAGTTTCCTCTGAGCGGAGATTTCTGCCGACTGTTCCTTCAGCTTCATATCATACAACCTGGCACGGAGAACCTTCATGGCCTTCTGCCGGTTTTTAAGCTGAGACCTTTCATCCTGGCACTGCACAACTATTCCACTGGCCAGGTGGGTGATCCTGACGGCGGTTTCAACTTTATTTACGTTCTGTCCTCCTGCTCCCCCTGACCTGTAAATGTCAATCTTAAGATCCTTTGGATTTATGTCGATCTGTACATCCTCAGCTTCCGGCAAAACAGCCACAGAAGCTGCTGAAGTATGCACACGGCCGCTCGCTTCGGTTTCAGGGACCCGCTGAACGCGGTGAACGCCGCTTTCAAATTTTAAATCTCCGTATACATCGTTTCCACCAATTGAAAAAACAGCTTCTTTAATTCCGCCCAGGCCTGTGTCATTTATATCCATTAATTCTATCCGCCAGTTCTTTATTTCGGCATAACGGGTATACATTCTGAAAAGATCGCCTGCGAACAGAGCTGCTTCCTCTCCGCCGGTTCCTGCTCTTATCTCCATAATGATATCTTTATTGTCATTTGGATCTTTCGGAAGAAGCAGGTACTTGATCTCTTCCTCAAGCTTATCCTGTTTTTCCTCAAGTTCTTCGAGTTCGGTTTCGGCCATATCAATTAGTTCTTTATCAGCGCCCGCAGCTATTATTTCTTTGTTGCCCTTAATATTTTTCAGAACTTCGCTGTAACGTTCGTACACATTAACTATATCGGTAAGATCGCTTCTCTCTTTACTCAGACTGACGACTTTTTCTCTGTCCGAAAGAATATCAGGATCTGAGAGCTGCTGGTTTATATTCTCAAACCTGTCTTTTATCTTTTTTAACTTTTCAATAAGTTCCATAACATAAATCTTTGTTTAGAAAAGCAAATATAATAAAGTGAATGCCGAATTTCTAAATAATACATTACACCACCAATAGGGATAATCATATGGATTCCTTCAAACAGTTGAAAATTATCTTCTTTGCACTCGCTGCAGGTCAGCTTACGTATTTTATAGTATCGCTGATCCTGGTTCAGGATGAGTCAGTTATTCTGAATAAAGATTTCAGTACCGTCGGAGGATTTGTTGTTCCGCTGGTGGTAGTAAGTATGGTGGTAGCTTCAAAACTGCTTTATACCAGAGCAATAAATTCGAAACTTAAGGCAGGTGATGAAGAGAAACTAATTACTTACAAAACCTGGAATATTGTAAAATTTGCCCTGCTTGAAGGTGCGAATTTGTTTTCAATAACTTTCTATCTCCTTACAGGGGATTTTCTTTATGCAGGTATGTTCATAATTGTAATGGGAATATTTGTTGTGAATTACCCTGGAAAAGAAAAATTTATGGCGGAATACGGTTTGTCAACCTTTAAGGAATAAGCCTGCTGTTTGCTCGTTTATCATCGAAATATGCTAGCTATGTAATTTATTTGCTGAAACTCATAATTTCTGATTAGGTTACCCGCTGAGTTAAATGAACAATTAAAAGGATAGTAGCATGAAGTTAACTTACAAAGAATTATCAGTCTCATTCTTATTTATTTTAATATTCACCTTTGCATTAAATGCACAGGATAAATCAGAAACCCTTGATAAGTTAATATCCAGTTATACAGAATTGGGTCAATTTAACGGTTCAGTATTAGTTGCTGACAAGGGGAAGGTTATTTTTGAAAAAGGTTACGGATATGCTGATATGGAGTGGCAGGTTCCGAATACAGTAGATACTAAATTTGAACTTGGTTCAGTTACAAAACAATTTACGGCCGCGCTTATCCTACAACTTAATGAAGAAGGTAAGCTGAAACTTGATGATAAAGTAAGTGATATTCTGTCATGGTACCCCGCAGAGAACGGCAGCCGGATTACCATTCATCAGCTTCTTACTCACACTTCGGGGATACCGAACTATACCAGTTTTCCTGATTTTGTAAATAAGAGGGCATTCGAAACGATGACCCCCAGGGAATTAATAAGTACCTTTTCAGACAAACCCCTTGATTTTAATCCTGGCACCAAATTCAGCTATAGCAATTCCGGCTACATAGTACTGGGAGCCATAATTGAAAAGGTGACAGGAAAAAGTTATGAGGAAGTTCTGAAAGAGAAAATACTTAAGCCTATCGGGATGGAGAATTCAGGTTACATTAACCTTCAGAAAATAACCCCCAAGAGAGCTCATGGTTACAGTAACAGGTTTAATGATTATTCCAACGCAGCATATCTTGATATGTCGTTGCCCTTTGCCGCTGGTGCGCTATATTCTACTGTGGAAGATCTGTTTAAGTGGGACCAGGCATTGTACGGAGAAAAAATTCTTTCTGCTGAAAACAAAGAAAAGATGTTTACTGGTTATGTCGATGATTCCAGGGGGGATTACGGCTATGGCTGGGAGATAGCTAAAGAAACTGTGGATGATAAAGGGGATAGTACTTTAAGCATAAGTCATGGAGGCAGTATTTTTGGGTTTTCATCGCTCATTGTAAGGCTGCCTGAAAACAAACAGCTTGTAGTGCTGCTGAACAATACAGACAGTGCTCCCTTGAATAAAATCTATACAGGGATAAAAAATATATTATACGATCAGCCGTTTGAACAGCCGGAGAAATCGTTAATAAATGAAGTGGTTGATCGTATAGATCAAAAAGGAATTGATGCGGGGATCTCATTTTATAAAGAAAAAGAAAAAGCAGACCCTGCTAATAAAATTGCTGAAGCACCACTTAATGCATTGGGTTATTACTTTATGCGCAGCGGAAGATTAGATGATGCAGTAAAAATATTTAAGCTCAATATGGAGGAATATCCGGAATCATTTAATGTTTATGACAGTTATGCCGAAGCTTTGATGAATAAGGGTGATAATGAAGGGGCGATTGTAAATTATAAAAAATCGATAGCCCTTGATTCCCATAACAAGAATGCATACGATCAGCTGGAAAAAATGGGTGTAAAGCTTGATCGTCCTGCTGAGAGAACAGCTGTAGAAGTTGATCCGGCAATTTTTGAAGATCTTGCAGGAGAATACCAGCTGCAGCCTGGTTTTGTAATAACGGTGACTTCCGATGAAGATAAGATATATGCCCAGGCAACGGGACAGCCGCGGTTCGAAATTTTCGCGGAATCAGAAACTGAATATTTCCTGAAAGTGGTTGATGCCCGGATCACTTTTGTGAAGGATGAAAACGGCAGCTATTCTAAACTGATTCTCCATCAGAATGGGCGTGATATGCCTGCTGAAAGAATTAAGTAGGCTAATTGGAAATCTTATGATATCCTTTAGTTAATATTTACCGGGATTAGATTGCAGGAATTTACCCTGACAACAGTTCAGGAATTTGTTAAATTTGGGTTTATTTCCAATAAAATTAGCTAATGAAGAAGTTCGATATACCCGAATTTTATAAGAGTTCTGTAATCTCCCGGATCAAAAATATCCGTAAGGATTCAGATCCCAGAAAAAAGGATTTCTCACCGACTGTTCTGGATTTTGGTCCCGTTAAGTTTTATATCGCCAGGCACTTCGGTTTCTGCTATGGTGTGGAGAACGCAATTGAAATCTCATACAAAGCCATAGAAGAGAATCCCGATAAGCGAATTTATCTTCTCAGTGAAATGATCCATAATCCCGGCGTGAATAATGACCTTCAAAGCCGGGGGGTGAAATTCCTGATGGATACGTCAGGGCGGCAGCTTGTAAACTGGAATGAATTGAGTCCGGAAGATATCGTAATAATTCCGGCATTTGGTACCACCATCGAAATACAGAACAAGCTTAACAAGCTTGGAATTGACCCCTACAAGTACAACACCACCTGTCCTTTCGTGGAAAAAGTATGGAACCGGTCGAAACAATTGGGTGAAAAGGAATACACAATAATAATTCATGGCAAACATTTTCACGAAGAGACAAGGGCAACTTTTTCGCACAGTACCGAAGGCTCGCATGCATTGATCGTAAAGGACCTGGAAGAAGCCAGGAAAGTTGGGGAATTTATTCTTGGCAGGATAACAAGCGATGAATTTAAAAAGTTATTCAAGGGAAAATACTCCGAAAATTTTGAGCCGGGCGAAAGATCTAAATAAGATTGGCGTTGTAAACCAGACGACGATGCTTGCAGCCGAAACACAGGCAATAGCAGATCATCTTAAGGATGTAATGGTCCGGAGATACGGAAAAGAAAATCTTAGTGAACACTTTGCCGACACAAGGGATACTTTATGCTATGCTACATATGACAACCAGCAGGCTACGGCGGAACTTGTAAACCAGCCTGCTGATTTTGCCCTGGTTGTTGGAGGTTATAATAGCTCCAACACCGGACATATAGTTGAACTATGTGAGGCACGGCATAAAACATTTTTTATTTCATCTGCAGATAAGCTGATTTCAAGGGAAGCTATTAGTCATTACAACCTTAATACAGGCTCGGAAGAAATCACTCACAATTATTTACCTGCAGGATCACCCGTCTCCATAATATTAACCAGCGGGGCGTCTTGTCCCGACGCGGTTGTTGATCAGGTATTGCACAGAATATTAAGCTTCTTCAAAGATGTAAAACCGGTTGGAGAAGTCTTAAGTGATATAAGAGATTAGGCACGCATGTCTACCCCTGTTTTATTTGTTATTCAAAACCGGATTCGGTAATTTTGTAATCTTAATAGTAATAAGACAAAGATTTTATGAGAGCAGTAATACCCGTTGCTGGTATCGGAACAAGATTAAAACCACATACATACTCAACTCCCAAAGTTCTTCTCAATGTTGGTGGAAAACCTATTTTGGGACACATCCTTGACAAGCTCCTTAAAGAAGGGCTGACCAAATCAACCTTCATTATCGGCTATCTTGGAGAGATGATAAAAGAATATGTTGAACAGGAATACCCTCAGCTTCAAGCTGATTTCATAATACAGGAAGAAATGCATGGACTGGGTCATGCCATTTATATGGCTGCCCCTACGTTCGATGAGGATGATATTTTTGTCATCCTTGGTGATACATTGTTTGATGTAGATCTTTCATATGTATTTAAGAGTAAATATTCTTCGCTTGGGGTTAAAGAGGTAGAAGATCCCAGAAGATTTGGGGTTGCCATCATTAAAGATAATTTTATAGAAAAACTGGTAGAGAAACCACAGGAACCGGTATCGAACCTGGCCCTGGTGGGATTGTATTATTTCAATAACGCTCAGTCCCTCAAATCAGCTTTAACTGAACTGGTTGAAAAAGACATTAGAACAAAAGGCGAACTACAGCTTACAGATGCTATACAAATAATGATTGATAAGGGTGAGAAGATAACAACCTTTCCGGTGGAAGGCTGGTACGACTGCGGCAAACCTGAAACTCTGCTCTCAACCAACCAGTACCTCCTATCTGTACAGGATAACTGCAGGGAAATGGAAAGCGTTGTAATTAACAAACCTGTTTTTATTGCAGAAGATGCTGTTATTAAAAATTCGGTAATAGGTCCCTATACAACTATCGCAGCAGGTACGGTAGTAGAGGATTCAATAATCCGGAACTCGCTGATAGGTTCTGGGGCGAAAGTTACAAGATCTATGCTCGAAAATTCGATTATAGGCGATAATTCCATAATCCAGGGATCATTCAAGAGATTAAACTCAGGTAATTCCACCGAAATAGATTTTTATTAATTATTTCAGATAACATTTAAGGCAGAAAAAAGAATGTCATACTTATTCACTTCAGAATCTGTTTCCGAAGGACATCCGGATAAAGTTTGTGATGCAATATCGGATAATATATTAGATGCAATTATTGAGAAGGACCCGAATGCAAGGGTAGCTTGCGAATCGTTTGTTACAACAGGATTAGCGTTGGTTGGCGGCGAGATCACCACAACCGCATATATTGAAGTTCCTGATATAGTGCGTGAGACGATACGGGTTATTGGTTATAATAGCGCCGAGTACAGGTTCGATTCAGAATCATGTTCTGTGCTAAATTCAATCCACTCACAATCACCCGATATTGCTATGGGTGTTGATAAAGGAGGCGCCGGCGACCAGGGAATAATGTTCGGGTATGCCTGTGATCAGACGTCTGAACTGATGCCAATGCCTATTATGTATGCTCATAAGCTTGTTAAGAAACTGGCTGATATCAGGAAAAAGAATAAAGGCCTTATGCCTTATCTTCGTCCTGATGCCAAATCTCAGGTTACCATTGAATATGATGACAGGAACAAACCATTAAGAGTGGACACGGTAGTGGTTTCAACCCAGCACGATCCCGATGTAAAACAGAAAAAAATTAAAGAAGATATAATAGAGAACGTCATTAAAAAAGTTATTCCTGAGAAGTTCATTGATAAAAAGAACAAAATATTTCGTGAATCCTACAGGCAGGTTTGAAATTGGCGGACCTCATGGCGACAGCGGGTTAACGGGAAGAAAGATAATTGTTGATACATACGGCGGCTGGGCTCCTCATGGCGGCGGTGCTTTTTCAGGCAAAGATCCTTCTAAGGTTGACAGAAGCGCAACTTATGCTGCAAGGCATATTGCCAAGAACGTTGTAGGCGCAAAACTGGCCACAGAATGTCTTGTACAGCTGGCATATGCTATAGGAGTTGTGGATCCCGTTTCTGTTTATGTGAACACTCATGGCACCGGCGTTATTCCCGATAAAGAAATAGCCCGGATGATTGCTGATGAAGTTGATCTTACACCCGGCGGAATAATTAACAGGTTAAAACTAAGAAGACCTATTTATAAAAAGACGGCTGCTTATGGACATTTCGGCCGCAATGATAAGGATTTTACCTGGGAACAGTTAGACCTTGTTCCTTTGTTCAAAAAATATGCATAAGTTTTATAATATAAGAAGAGGATAGAAAATGAGTGATGTAACAACAAAAAAAGAAGTTGAGATGCTGCCATATAAGGTGAAGGATATTTCGCTGGCAGAGTGGGGAAGGAAAGAAATTACTCTTGCCGAATCCGAAATGCCTGGCTTGATGTCATTAAGAGAAAAATTTGGCAAAGAGAAACCGCTAAAAGGTGCAAGGATAGGCGGATGCCTTCATATGACTATACAAACAGCAGTACTGATTGAAACCCTTGTTGAGCTTGGTGCTGAAGTTAAGTGGTCGTCCTGTAATATTTTCTCCACTCAGGATCACGCCGCAGCCGCTATTGCAGCCGCCGGAATTCCTGTATATGCCTGGAAAGGCGAAACCCTGGAGGAATATGAATGGTGTATTGAACAAACTTTGTTTTTCGGGAAGGACCGCAAACCCCTCAATATGATTCTTGATGACGGCGGAGATTTAACAAATAAGGTTCTTGATGAATATCCTGAACTTGTAAAAGAGGTGAAAGGAATTTCTGAAGAAACAACCACAGGCGTTCATCGCTTATACGACAGGATGAAAAAAGGTACTTTGCCCGTAGCCGCTTTTAATGTTAATGATTCTGTAACTAAATCTAAATTCGATAACAAATACGGCTGCAGGGAATCTCTTGTTGATGCTATCAGAAGAGCTACAGATTTAATGCTTGCGGGTAAAGTAGCAGTTGTATGCGGTTACGGTGACGTTGGAAAAGGTTCTGCTGAATCATTGGCCAGTTCCGGCGTTAGAGTTATTGTAACCGAGATCGATCCTATTTGTGCTCTTCAGGCTGCAATGAATGGTTTCCAGGTTAAGAAACTTGAGAACGCGCTGAAGGAGGCCGACATTGTTGTTACTGCAACTGGTAACCGCGACATTATTACAGGAAAACATTTTGAAGCTTTGAAAGATAAAACTATTGTTTGTAATATCGGGCATTTTGATAATGAAATCGATATGGCCTGGCTGAATAAGAAATTACGGCAGTACAAAAGATACCATAAAGCCGCAGGTTGATAGATATAATATTAACGGAAAAGATATTATTGTGCTGGCAGAAGGCCGGCTGGTAAACCTGGGTTGTGCAATGGGGCATCCCTCATTTGTAATGTCTAACTCGTTTACGAACCAGGTTCTTGCCCAGATTGAATTATGGACAAACAATGATCAGTATGAGAATAAGGTTTATGTTCTCCCAAAACACCTTGATGAAATGGTTGCTATGCTTCATCTCGCGAAACTTGGAGTAGAACTTGAGACTTTAACTCCCGAACAGGCTGAGTATATCGGAGTGCCGGTCGAAGGTCCTTTTAAACCTGATTATTACCGCTATTGATCCATATCCCTTAATTTAACAGAGCGGGATTCACTATTCCGCTCTGTAATTTTATTCTACTTTAAATCTTATTCTTAAAACCCCTTCTTCATATCCTGTGGATATAATTTTGAATTCCCCTATTTCTGAAGTATTGCTTACGTGCTGCCCTATACACGGACACGCATCATAATCACCAACCTTAATAATTCTTATTGTCTCACCTACAGCATCAGGAAGTCTTTCAAGGTTGAACTCCTTTGAGGCTGCTTCCCTGGGTACAAACTCCTCGCTTATACTGCTATTGCTTTTTATAACTTCGTTAACCCTTAGCTGAATTTCCGCTATTTCTTCAGCGCTAAGGTTTCTTTCAAAATGATAATCACATTTTGATTTCTTCTTTTCAATATGGTTACTGAAAGAACGTTCACACTTAAACATCCTTACCATCGTCTGGTTGAGGATATGTTCTGCTGTGTGCATCTGAGGTGGATATTCTTTAGACATCAATAGTTCTTGTATTTATTATTTTGAAACTTTATTAGCACATTATAATCTAATAATTAAAAATCTTTTTGAAAAAATGGAAAATAGCGAAAAAGATATTATACAGCATCTTGCAAAAAATAACAGGGTCTTTATCCCCATCCAAAATCTCAATGGCATTCTCTCAAAGGCTGCTTTACTATTCGAACAAAATACTTTAATCTCCGACTATATAAGAATTATTAAACTCGACAATAATATTATAGTGCAGGAAAAAACAGATAAGGATGAAATTGCACTGCATCTGTTCGAAGATGAAAAATCAGCTGTAAAGTTTGTTAATGACAGACTGGAGATTTATGAAAAAATGTGGGATGGATGCGGCTGTAGAGTTAAATACTATGATTAAAAAAAACGCAGGACAAGAACTTTTTTACTGATTATCAAATTATGGGCATAAGCAAATATCTTACCAATTGTTATATTTAGAAATAAAATCTGGTTTCTTATGCCGCGCTGGCTGAAAATATCTATTGGTTTAGTAATAACAATAATTATCCTGTTCGTTATCGGGGGATTCTTCTTCTTCAATATGCTGAATTCATCCCTCCCTGAATATAATGGACAAATAAAAACCCAGCATATTTCATCCGACATTGAAATATACCGCGACAGTATGGCTATTCCCTATATCGTGGCAAAAAATGATGAAGATGCCGCATTTGCGCTTGGCTATGTACATGCCCAGGAAAGAATGTTTACAATGGACATTGCACGCCGGGCAGGTGCAGGCCGTTTAAGTGAGGTTCTGGGACCTAAAACCGTCCCGTTCGACCTTATGTTCAGGACTGTCGGCATTAAACGTATGGCTGAAATGATACAGAGCAGGATGGATAAAAATTCTCTGAAAATCCTTCAGTCATATTCAAACGGAGTTAATTTTTATCTCAGTCAGGCAAAGGGACATCTTCCTGTTGAATTCGATATCCTGGATTATGCACCTTATAAGTGGAAACCTTTGGATTGTTTGATAATGGGGAGGATGATGGCATGGGAGTTAAATATCAGCTGGTGGACAGATGTGGTATTCAGCGGAATTATTCAGAAACTCGGTCAGGAAAAGGCGAAGGACATTCTTCCTGATTACCCTGAAAATGCGCCTTTCATTATTCCTCCTGAATTAAAAAAACTGCCGAATATCTCAAGTGACTTACTTGATACAGACCGAAAGTTCAGGAAATTCTTCGGCATTCAAGGTACGCACATTGGTTCGAACAACTGGGTTGTGAATAAGAATATGTCAGCTTCCGGAGCGCCTGTTATTGCTAACGACCCTCATCTTGGCTACAGTGCTCCCGGTAAATGGTATGCTGCTGTTATCAGGAGCGGTGACTGGAATGCGGAAGGCTATACGCTTCCCGGTGTTCCGGTTTTCGTAATCGGCAAAAATCAAAATATTTCCTGGGTGCTCACAAACATAATGCTTGATGATGCTGATTTCTATGCTGAAAAAATAGATTCATCAGGCAGTAATTATTTTTATGAAAACAAGTGGCACCCTTTCAAAGTAATACGCGATACTATAATTGTGAAAGATTCTGCCTCTGTTCCTTTTAAGATTCGTATTACCGGCCACGGTCCAATTATTTCAGATATTCACCCTTATAAAATCCTTTACCCGGATACCCAGATCGATACTTCGGCTGTGAGTATGCGCTGGACGGCGCAGGATTTCAGCGATGAGTTCACAGCTTTCCTCAGGATAAATAAGGCCCGTAACTGGAAAGAGTTTAAAGCAGCTTTTTCTACCTATGCTGTGCCCGGGCAGAATTTTGTTTACGCTGATAAAGAGGGCAACATAGGATATGTCTTCGGAGGAAAACTGCCGCTAAGAGAGAACCAGAATCCGACTTTTATTTTTGACGGGACTACAAGTAAGTATGATTGGAAAGGATATGTACCTTCCGGTGAGATACCGGATCTTTTTAATCCTCCTGAAAATTATATAGCCTCTGCAAATAATAAGACCCTTAAAAATTTTAAATATCATATCTCCAACTTATGGGAACCCCCTTCTAGAATAGAGAGGATAACTGCTCTCCTGCATTCCAAACCTAAGCACTCTGTTGCTGATTATATGAAATACCAGGTAGATTTTGTATCGCCTTATGCTAAAAAACTTACCGGCTATATTTTGAACGCTTTCGATAATGTGAAAATAACCGACAAAAACCTGAAGTTAACCCTTGAACTATTTGAGAATTGGAAGTATGAGATGGATCAGTACAGCCAGGTTCCCTCTATTTATGCAGTATTCTTTAACCATCTGCTGCAGAATATTTATCAAGCTAAAATGGGGCATGACCTCTATAATGAGTTTCTTTTTACTACGAATGTTCCGTACAGAAGTATAATGCAATTAATGGATAATCCCTCTTCATGGTGGTTTGATGATCAGTCTACTATAAGGGTTGAAGACCGTGATGAAGTAATAAGGAAAAGTCTTTCCGAAGCCTTAACCGATCTTGAAGAGCGTTTTGGGAAAGACCTTAAAGAGTGGCAATGGGGGAAAATGCACCATGCAATATTCAAACATGCATTCAGCGGTTTTTCTTCTATTTTAGATAATGTAATAGATATTGGCCCGTATGAAATAGGTGGAGACGGTACTACCATATTTAATACCGAATACCCTTTTTACGAGAGTATTGAGAGGTTCCCCAGGTTTAGTCACTCTGAATTCGAAAATGATCTGGGTCCCTCTATGCGGTACATCTTTGACTTCTCCAAACCGGATGAATTTTATATGATCCTTACAACCGGTGAGTCAGGCAATATTATGAGCGATCACTATTCGGATATGTCAGAGATGTGGCTTCATGGTAAATACTTAAGGATCAGAACAGATGATGCTTCAATCAGGAATGAAAAATATCATTTCAGGCTTGTCAGGGAATAGCTGGTCATTGAATCCATTCATGTATCTCTCACTTCTATCAAGGTGAAGAGAGTTTAACAATGAGATTTAATAATTATTATAGTAAATTTCGAAACAATTTATAGACAGGCTTAATGAAAGTTATAGAACATTTAGAAAAAGCTCAGGAACCTTTAATAAGCTTTGAGTTGATCCCTCCTAAACGCGGCGGTGATATACAGAGTATAATGGCGGTAATAGAGGATTTGATTAAGTACAAACCTCCCTTCATAGACATAACGAGTCATTCTGCTGAGGTAATGTATGATGAAACTCCATCCGGAATCAGGAAAAAAATAAAACGTAAGCGACCGGGAACACTTGGTATATGCGCCCTTATCCAGCATAAATACGATATTGATGCAGTTCCGCATATCTTAACAAAGGGTTTTACCAGGGAAGAGACTGAGGATTTCCTGATTGAGCTTAACTACCTTGGAATCCAGAATGTACTGGCAATTCGTGGTGATGACAGCGGGTATGATAAACCTATTCCTGAAGGCAAAAGTGTAAATAAATACGCCGGCGATCTTGTGCAGCAGATAAACAACATGAATAATGGACATTACCTCGAAGATAATCTGCTTGATGCCAAACCCTCAAACTTCTGTGTGGGTGTCGGGGGATATCCTGAGAAGCATTTTGAGGCCCCTAATCTAAAAACCGACATAGAGCATGTTAAAAAGAAAGTTGCTGCCGGTGCCCACTATGTAGTTACCCAGATGTTCTATGACAATAAAGTTTACTTCAACTTTGTTGAACAATGCAGGAAAGCTGGAATAACCGTACCCATAATTCCCGGATTAAAGATTATAACCAATAAATCTCATCTTGTAACGGTACCAAGGAACTTTTACATAAATATTCCTGAAGCGTTATCAGATGAGATTGCAGCAGCTAAACCCGAACAGGTCCTTGAAATAGGTGCGGAATGGGCTGCTAAACAGGTTGAAGAACTATTTGATCACAACGTACCTAGCGTTCACTTTTATATTATGCAGAACTCAAAACCTGTGCAGAAATTGATGGAACATCTTAAACATTACAAACGCATAGCCTGAAAGCAGAAAAATCTGAATGAAAAAAATGAGTGTTAGAAAGTTGAAATGGGGAGTTGCCGGGTGCGGGAAATATGCAGAAAATACATTCATACCCACCATGCATATGATGAGAAAGAGTTCTGTTCATGCAGTCTTCAGCACCAGCGGCCAGAGGGCAAAGGAAGTTGCAATGAAACATGGTATTTCTCATTACTATTCTGATTATAAAGAATTCCTGAATACAGATATCGATGCGGTTTATGTTTCCAGTGCGAATGCCGATCATTACCGGTATGTTATTGAAGCAGCCCTGGCAGGCAAGCACATACTCTGTGAAAAACCTCTTGCCCTTAGTTCATCTGAAGCAGAGGAGATGGTTAAAGTTTGTGAAGAAAATAATGTCAGGCTTGCAGTTAATTACGTATTCCATTTTCATCCCCTGGTCAGGAAAGCCAGGGAACTTATTGAAAATGATATGATAGGAAAATTCATTTCAGTTTCTGTAAACTTTAATATTGAAATTGCCCCGAGCTCTAACTTCAGGCACTCTGCTGCAGGAGGAGGGGGAGCATTAATGGATGTGGGTACTCATGTAATTGACCTGCTCAGGTATTTCGGCGGTGAAATATCTTCGGTATGTGGAGTTCTGGATACGGTAGTGTATAAAAGCGAAGTAGATGATTTTGCCTCGGCAATTGTAAGGTTTGCCGGTGGCGGCTATGGCCATTTTAACGTTTCGTTCAACAGTAAAAAAGCTTTCAACAGGGTTGAGGTACTTGGTCATAAGGGTGCAATAAGTATTGAAAATATGATCGCAAATAAATCGGCACCTGCAAAGCTTACTATTCTGCTTGAAGGCGAAGCTAAAAAGTCATTCCGGAAAAGAGCCAATAAACAACTTCTGCTGCTTAGATCCGTACAGAAATCTTTCGCTAAAAATGAGGAACCTGTTGTAACAGGCAGGGATGGACTGCTTAATATGAAAATCATGGAAGAATTAAGGAAGCAATGTCTTTAAGAGAAGAGTTTATAAGGATTTGTCATAAAGTATATGAGAAGGGTTTCGTTTCTGCATATGATGGAAATATTTCAGCCGTAACACCCGATAACACTTTTCTTATAACACGGTCAGGCATTAATAAAGGGGATGTCACAGCAAATGATATCCTCGAGATTGACGCAGCCGGAAGAATTCTTAAAGGAGAGGGCAAGGTATCAACCGAATATAAACTTCACTTTTTTGCCTACTCAAGGAGAAAAGAGGTTAATGCTATTGTCCACTGTCATCCCGTATATGCTACTGCCTTTGCAACAGCCGGTGAAGAACTGCCTCACTACGTTTTTCCGGAAGTTTTATTGACCATTGGAAAAGTTCCCTTATGCAGATATGCCACACCCTCAACTGAGGAACTTCCTAAAAGCCTTATGCCCTATATCGATTTTGCCTGGGCATTTATGCTTCAGAACCATGGCGCAGTAACCTTCGGTAAATCATTGGAAGATGCTTACTACAAAATGGAAAAACTTGAGCATAGTGCTAAAACGCTGTACCTGGCGAAGATGATAGGCAAGGTTAATCCTTTATCCTCAGAACAGATAAATGAACTTCTCTCTATTGCTGAAGAAACCTACGGAATTAAAGTAGATAATAAAATCACTTGAAATCTGTTACGATAATAAGGAAAGTGTTCCCTGAATAACCTGGAATTAAAATTACGTTATTATGTTTAAGTAGACTGGAGATCGAGTTTAATTTTCCTCATCACTTTTATGAACTTCTCTAAATCAAGGATATTTTGATGTCGGATAAACTTAGAATTGCATTACTGCTTGGGGGTACTTCTCCCGAAAAAACCGTTTCCAAGCATTCAGCTGCATCTGTTTATAATGCAATTATGGCATTGGGACATGAATGCAAACTTATAAATCCAGCATATGGTATAAATCAGCCGGAAAATCCAGAAGATTTTTTTAAGGATGAAGAACAGCCTGATATATCTGACCGCAGCTATCTTGAGGCTGTTAACTCCAAATTATTTGACGAGGTTGATCTGGCATTTATTGGTCTACATGGTAAGCTGGGTGAAGACGGTATCATCCAATCTCTGCTTGAGTTAAGAGGTATCAGATATACCGGTTCCAAAGTACTGGCGAGCGCTATATGTATGGATAAATCGATGTCGAAGATTTTGTTTAATCATTACGGCGTGCAAACGCCTCCCTGGTTTTCTATTGATAAGAAATCTGCAAATTCTGAAGCAGTTGCGGCAATGATTGAAAAGAAATTTGGATTCCCGGCTGTAATAAAACCTAATGATCAGGGATCAACAGTCGGGTTAACGGTTTGCAGGGATTCAGCCCGGGTGGAAGAAGCTCTTTCACTTTCATTTGAATATTCAAACAGAACCGTTATCGAAAAATACATACCAGGAAGGGAAATGACTGTAGCTATCCTGGAAGATAAAGCTCTGCCTGTGCTTGAGATAAAACCCAAGAACGGACTGTATGATTATGAAAGCAAATATACCTCTGGTATGAGTGAATACGTTGTACCGGCTGATATTCCCGCTGAAGCTGCCAGAAAGATGCAGGAACAGTCATTGCTTGCCTTCAATGCCCTCGGCTGTGAAGTATATGGCAGAGCAGACTTCAGGGTGGATGATAACTTTGAACCATGGTGTCTTGAAGTTAATTCTCTTCCGGGAATGACATCATTAAGTCTGGTTCCCAAGATGGCCGCTGCTGTAGGAATATCATTTGAACAATTAATAGACAGGATTATTCGTTTAAGTTTATAATGGCAAAACAAAGAAGCCGCAAGCTTATATATGGAATTATCGCCGTAATCTTTTTTGCAGGAATACTTTTCCTTCTTTTTAATGAGTATGGTATAGTGAAATATATCAGGCTCAATAACCAGGTTAGCGAACTGAACACAAAAATAAGTGAAGTGGAAAAGGAAAATAAGCAGCTTCAGGCAGAGATTGATTCACTTGAAAATAAAATTCCCGCAAAAATAGAAAAAGTTGCAAGAGAAAAATATAATATGCAGCGGCCCGGTGAGAGCAAGATAGTCGTCGAGGAAGAATAACGTTATGGCCAGGATGAAAATTCCGCAGGTTCCGCTCGCTGAAAGGGTCCGCCCTAAAACCCTGGATGAGTTCAGGGGCCAAAGAGAACTGCTGGGCGAAAATAAACCAATCAGACTGATGATTGAGAGGGATACTCTAAGCTCATTCATTTTATGGGGCCCTCCGGGCACGGGCAAAACCACCATAGCAAGGATCATTGCAGAAGAGACAGACGCAGAATTTTTTCAGATCAACGCTGTTTCCTCCGGTGTAAAGGATATCCGTAAGGTCATTGATCTGGCCGGATCCAACAAGCAGCTGGGAAAAAGAACCATCCTATTTATCGATGAGATTCACCGCTTCAATAAAGCTCAGCAGGATGCGCTGCTAAATTCAGTTGAAGCAGGTTTAATTACACTGATCGGCGCTACTACAGAGAACCCGTCTTTTGAAGTTATTCCGGCTTTACGTTCCAGGGCACGGGTTTATGTGCTGGAAGAATTAACAAAAGATGATCTTCTTTCAATTCTCGACTCCGCTATTGAAAAGGACGAATTTCTTTCACAACTCGATTTTGATTCGATAGATAAGGAATTTTTAATCTATTTATCCGGGGGCGATGCACGCTCGCTGCTAAGCATTTTTGAAGCTGCCGTGGTCCAGGAGGCTGATTCCAGGCCTCTTAAGATCGACAAAGAAGTACTTGAGAATGTAGTTCAGCGTAAAAATATACTATATGATAAAGGTGGAGAGGAACATTATAATGTAATATCAGCTTTTATTAAGAGCGTAAGAGGAAGCGATCCCGATGCTGCAGTATACTGGCTGGCAAGAATGCTTGAGGGAGGTGAGGATCCGATATTTATAGCGAGAAGACTTGTAGTACTTGCTTCTGAAGACATTGGAAATGCCAGTCCAAACGGATTAGTGCTTGCCGAAGCAGCCTTTGAAGCTGTCCATAAGATTGGAATGCCTGAAGCAAGAATAATCCTAGCACAGTGTACCACATACCTGGCATCCTGCCCCAAAAGTAATGCAGCATATCTTGCAGTGGATGAAGCCCTGTCATACGTGAAGAAAAATCCTATGTACCCGGTACCACTGCATCTCAGGAATGCACCGACCAAACTAATGAAAGATCTTCAATACGGAAAAGAGTATAAGTATCCTCATAGTTATGAAAATCATTTTCTAGAGGAGGATTATCTTCCTGAAGAAATGAAAGGCATACAATTCTATAAACCTACCGAAAACGGCCAGGAAAAAAGCCTTAAGGAAAGACTTAAATTTTTCTGGAAAAACAAGAAGAAATACTAACCTCTTTTAACGTTAATAAAATGAGTCTGTTTTGTACTTCTCGAGTCCTCATTCCCAACAGAAATTATTTCTCAGAAAAGTAGTTTGGCAGGACAAAACAGTTTCCCACCTTTCCTTTCAATAACGCTTGATTAGAGAGCGGCGAACATCTTTCCCGGAAGCTGCTTAACCAGACCCTTAAATTCAAGCGAAAGAAGATGAACGAGGCATTCAGAGGTATTCATTTCTGTAAGTGAAGCAATTTTATCAATCTGAACAGGTTCAGCAGAAATAACGGATATGATTTTTTCCTCAAATAAATTTAGCCCTTCAGCCTTTTTAGGAACATTTTTTCCAAGAACCGGCTGCAGCTTAAGCTCAAGTTCGAGTAATATATCTTCTGCAGACCGGATTAGTGCAGCTTCTCCTTTCTGAATCAGAAGGTTTGTCCCCTCAGATTGACGAACGCCCAAATTTCCAGGTACAGCGAAAACCTCTTTACCCTGGTCGAGGGCGAATGAAGCAGTCTGCATCGCACCCCCTTTTACGCCAGTTTCAATCACCACAGTGCCAAGGGTGAGTCCGGAAATTATCCTGTTTCTTTTAGGAAAGTTCTGCGCATCAGGTTTGGTTCCGAGAGGATACTCCGAAATTACCATCCCATTTTCTATAATCTGTTGGAAGAGCTTTCTATTTTCTGGAGGATAAATAACATCCAGTCCCGATCCAATTATAGCCACAGTTCTGCCATTATCCCTTACAGTTCGGGTATGTGCAATAGAGTCAATACCCCGGGCCATTCCACTTACCACCGTTATTCCCTGGCTAGCAAGTTCCGAAGCTATTCTCTCAGCCTGCACCTTACCATAATTAGTAGGCTGACGAGTACCTACGATTGCGATGGAATACACATCATTTTCATCGGGGGTTCCCAGAGTATAAAGAATAAAAGGGGGGTCATATATCTTTTTTAGAGCCACAGGATAGTCGTTATCCCATATGGTCACAACCGAAGCATTCATCTTGTGAAGGCTTTCGAGTTCAGACCTGACAATATCCTGAAATTCGCGGTATCGTGAGTTTATTCTCTGGATTCTTTTAGCAAGGTTGAGACTTATGCCTTCAACTTCGGTAAGCGAATTGAATTCAGCAGATAAGACTTTGGCAGTAGATCTGAAACACGTAAGAAGATTTCTTAATTTCCCCGGTCCGATCCCCTCCACTTCCAACAGGAGTCTTAACTCAGTTAACTTGTCTAAACTAAGTCCGGTCAAAACAGTTCAATAATTCTCAGGAATTTTTAATATCAATTTTATCAACCACGGCAACCACCATGGTATGCACGGGCGCGTTTCTGTGTCCCAATATCTGGGCTGCAGCAGCACCTTCCTGAACAACCAGCACAGTATCCCCAATACCCGCATCAACGCTATCCAGAGCAACCATATCCTTTTCGCCAAGATATTTGCCGTTAAGATCAATCGGGTGGATTGTAAGAAGCTTTTGCCCTACAAGGTATGAGTTTTTCTGAGTGGCGACAATATTCCCCTTAACTTTGGCCAGTATCAACCTTTTCTTCCTCGCCTTCCTTTTTCCTGCTTCTGAACATAATAGCAGCAGGAAATATGAAAATATAAGTAATTACCAGAATAATTGGGGAGAAGACAAGAGCGGCAGTACTATTCCATTTCCCCAGGCTCATTATATAATACCCGGCGATTAACAGAACGAAGCCGAGATAAAAAAAGAAATAATTTTTCTTTTCCCAGTAGATCTTAAATGGAGAAGCAAAAGTTTTCTTTGCAGATTTCACATTTCTTTTTCGAACCGTCTTAGCCATCATAAACTCCGTGCAATAAAAATAAAATAAAGCCCGGTGATGGGGGTACCACCGGGCCCGACTCGTTTACCATCAAAGGGCAGGGGAGGACCCTTTGAAAGAGTCATTCAAAATATAAATTTGATTAGTCAATTTTTCAAGCAACAATTATTTACTTATCTGGTAAACAATTTTTCTGATAGTATCGAACTGGAGATATGGATATTCCTCGCGGATAGAATCAATAGCATCTCCCGCACTGACCTTGCTAGCCCTCAATTGTTTAAATTTCTTTCTTATTTGATAATCTCGGACGGATTTTTCATCGATTAAACCCTGAGAACTAAGAAGCTCATAGATATCATCACTAATCAGATCAGACAAGGGATTATCTATTTTTGCTTTAATGGTTTTCATCGCTGCTTTCCTTTCTTTATTGGTGAATGCTTTTTACCTAATAATAGTATCAATCGTAATTATACACTGTCTCCTTATAAAAAAGTTCCACTATTAAAACAAAAAAACCGACCAGAGGCAAGCCCTAAATCGGCATTAATTTGCTACTCTAGTAAATCAAAATTAACTAAATTTTACACTGTAGCAAATCGGTTATATAACAATCCCTAATAATTTTGGTGTAAATATTGAAATAATGGAAATAAATGTCAAGGATTATTTGATGGATA
>CAWDAK010000017.1:0-14091 GCA_963800255.1 uncultured Ignavibacteria bacterium
AACACCTCAAGAGTTCCTTTAATAACAGAAAGAGGAGTTCTTAGTTTCATGTGAAGCATCTGAGGTAAATTGTCGTTCTCTTAATAAAGCATCTTCAAGTATCTTCAGTAATCCATTTATCGTGGAAGTTAAAGCATAAATCTCATCATTATGTGGAGGAGGTGATATTCGTTCCGAAATATTTTCTTTGGATATTTTATTAGCCGTATTGATGACATTGTGGACAGGAGCAATGCTTTTTCCTGCAATCAATCTGGTAACAAGGAAAAGGATAAGAAGTATGGCCGGAAATGAAATTAATAAAGCCTCCCGGAGATTACTTAATACAAGCGCAGATTCCTCAAGGGGGACTGCAATCAACAAATAGGCAAGCAGATTTTTATCAGCATCATAAAAAGGATATTGGACCTGTCTAATAGGAGACCCCGAAAGCTCAGAGTCGAAATAAATTTGTTTACTCACATCATCTATGTATTCAAGTGAATCACTTACAAGATTTCCCGTCTTTTTTATGACCCTGCCATGCTTATCAGAGACCTGGACAAAAGTTGGATTTACTTCAATCTGTCCATGTTCTCTCTCATTCCATTCAAAAGGATTTGCAAAAATAATTTCCCCGCCGGCAGTTACAATGCTATTTTTTACTTCCTTCAATTCAAGGTCGAGATCGGAATCCAGATAGAATAAACTGTATTATTTACAATTATGTAAATTGCGGAAAACAATCCAGCAATCAGTAGTGCCGTCGCAACAAGGTACCACGTTGCAATCCTGTTTCGGAAATTCAGTTTCATTTCACTTCCCGGGCAATATAACCTACTCCCCTTACGGTCTGGATCAAGTCATTGGAACTTTCAATATTCAATTTTTTCCGCAGGAAGTTTATATAAACGTCTATTACAGAAGTATCTGCCTCATAATGTATATCCCAGACATGCTCAATGATGCTGGTACGTGTACATACCCTCCCTTTATTACGCAGAAGAAATTCGAGCAGAGAGAATTCTTTTTGAGTCAATAATATCTCTTCTTCATTTTTAAAAACCTGGTGTGTATCAGGGTTGAGGATTATATCGGAAAGTTTTAGCAAACCGCCTTCGGAATTTTTAGGGCGAAGTTGAACCTTGATACGGGCTAGCAGTTCTTCAAACTGAAATGGTTTTCTTATATAGTCATTTGCACCTGTCTCAAGCCCGAATACAGCATCCTGTACCGTGTCCTTTGCTGTAAGAAAAATAATAGGAAGTTCAGGTTTTGCTTTACGCACCTGCTTCACAATTTCAATACCGCTGAGAGCAGGCAGCATCCAGTCGACAAGGAGAAGATCGTAATCGTTCACAAAAGCCATCTCCAATCCTTCACGACCTTCATTCGCAACATCGACAGCATAATATTCCTCTACTAAGCCGTCTCTTATAAAATTAGCTATTCCTTTTTCATCCTCAATAATCAGAATACGCATTTATTTTTGTTTAATCCTCGTCATCTGCATTAATATTTAAATTCTGAGCATCCGGATTATCAAAACCCAGGTTGAACTGAACTCCAGCTGCATGTTTGTAAACCAGCTCCCCGCCATAGTAGCCTGTCCGTGCAATTGATAGCACACCAATCAAAAATAATGCAAAAGCGATCCATTTAAAACTCCGGAATATCTCTTAACAACTACAAAGCTAATTCTTACCAGGGCTGCAAATGACATAAGCCATATCGACAATTCCGCAGCATCCTCATGAGTTTCAAGAGCCTGTTTCAGGGAACCGGCTTCGGTTACTCCAGCTCCCGCAAGGTTGCCGGAAAAATAAGAAGCAATAACTCCGAGCGTACCCAATATCAAAAGGTAGAATCCGGCTTTAGAGAAAAACTCTTTTTTTGAAAATAATCCTATACTATCTGCCAGTAATCCCACAATCAATAAAGCAATAGGGAAATGAACTATCATAGGGTGAAGATGTTGGACGTCAATCATTGCATTCTCCTTTTTTGATCTGAAACCTACACAGAGACACTTAAAAATATCTAAGAGAATTCTTAAAATTAGCTTAAAATTGGTTTTACAGGACTGGACGGCTTACAAAACAGCTCTAGTCGAGTCTCCATTCATCCTCCTATAAAACCGGTCGTAATAAAGAAAAGCAGCCTTAGGAACAATAAGGCTAATTTTACAGTGCCTTCAGGAACAATTTGACCTGAAGGTTAAAATTTCCTTTTACTGACATTACGATTATATTTATGACTGATTTTACGCACGATATTAAACTTAAAACCGGAACTGTACCATTAAATTTTAACAGGAAGAAACAGGTCGGAGAGAATATTTCAAGGATTAGCAGAAATAGAGCCTATTGGATATCTCAGGCTTCCGGGTGGGCCTTCTACGCAGCTGTGAACCTGATCGCTATGTTCTCCTTCGAATCTTTTACATGGCAGAAGGGCCTTCTGTTTCTTTTCATCTGTATCCTGGGTCTTACTTCCACCCATTTCCTCCGGATGACCATCAAGAAAAAAGGGTGGCTTGAGCTGCCTCTGAAAAAAATCGTCCCGAGGGTACTTATATCAAGCCTTACTATCGGCATTCTGCTTTCCGCTGTATTCTTTTCCATAAACCTTAGCGGCAGTTTTTATAATATGTCGGAATTCAAACCGGCTACTCCCCTTATATGGACGTTCAACCTTAGCAGCGTTATACTCCTCTGGCAGCTTATTTATTTTTCAGTTCATTTTTTCCAGAACTACAAGAAGGTTGAGATTGAAGCCCTGATCTGGGAGGCTGCTGTAAAAGATTTTGAGCTGAAGACCTTAAAGAGTCAGCTTAATCCCCATTTTATGTTCAACGCCCTTAACAGCATAAGAGCTTTAATTGAAGAAGATCCCTCTTCGGCAAAAATAGCCGTTACTAAACTTTCAAATATTCTCAGGTATTCATTAAGGATTGAAAAAAGTGAGACGGTAACACTTGAAGATGAGATGCAGACTGTTGTAGATTACCTCGACCTTGAAAAAATAAGATTCGAAGAAAGATTAAATTACACAATTAAAACAGAACCGAAAGCAGCAAAAACTGAAATACCTCCAATGATGGTGCAGACCCTGGTTGAGAATGGTATAAAGCATGGCATATCAAAGAAAACAAACGGCGGCAGTATTTCAGTTGCCTCTTTCTTAGAAGATTCAAAGCTGCATATACTGATCTCAAATACAGGACAGCTCAGTGAAGAGGATCTTAAAAACGCCACCGGGTTTGGTATACAGAATACTAAACACAGACTGAACCTTCTTTATGGCGAATTCGGTTCATTTAAAATTCGGAATACATCACAAACTGAAGTTCTTGCAGAAGTTATTATCCCAACAGGAGGAAAAATAAATGAAAGCTTTAATAGTAGATGATGAACGTCTCGCGCGTACTGAACTGCGCAGACTCTTAAATCCTTTTAAAGAGATCGCAGTAGTGGGCGAAGCAGTTAATGCTGAAGATGCCCTGAACAAGATTACTGAACTTAATCCCGAGCTTATCTTTCTTGATATTCAGATGCCCGGCAAGAATGGTTTTGAGATGCTGGAAGAACTTGACAGCGTACCCACTGTGGTTTTTACAACAGCTTACGATGAGTATGCACTAAAAGCTTTTGAGTATAATGCAATGGACTATCTTCTTAAACCTATTGAACCGAAGAGACTTGAAGATACTGTAAAAAGGCTGCTTGAAAAGAATAAGAAGGATCAAATTGAAGCAGATGACACACCTGTACTTACCGAGAACGACCAGGTTTTTGTAAAGGACGGCGACAGGTGCTGGTTCGTAAAGCTTTCTACTGTTCGTTTATTCGAATCAGAAGGGAACTACGTAAGACTCTACTTTGAAGATAACAAACCTTTAATACTCAGAACTTTAAACTACCTCGACGAAAGACTTGATAATAAAGCCTTCTTCCGGGCTAACCGTAAACATATTGTTAACCTTAAATGGATCGAGAATATTGAGCCCTGGCTCAACGGCGGCCTTCTTGTAAAATTAAAAGGCGGCAATAAGGTCGAAGTATCCAGAAGACAGGCAATAAAATTCAAGGATATGCTGAGCCTGTAGACTTTTTCTCTAATTATCATTCCGAACGAACCTTCGAGTAGCTTGTCCTGCCCTGCGGGAAAGTGCTTATATTATGTCCTCAATGTCCATTTTCTCTGGACATTGCCTTCTTCCGTGCAAACCGCAAGCAGATCGATTACTATACGCATATTAACAGCTCATAACACAGCACACTAAAATTTCCTGCCTATATTATTATCTTTATGATTAAAATTATTTATCTGAATAAAACTGAAGGGAAAATGCTTTGGAATTAAATGCACCTCTTATTCCGCTGGAGGATTTTTTTAAGAACCCCGAGAAAACGGCGTTTCAGCTTTCGCCTGATGGTGAACACCTGGCTTTTATGATGCCCTGGAAGAACAGGCTTAATGTATTTATTCAGAAAATAGGACGGGATGATATTAAAAGACTTACCTCTGCAGAAGAAAGAGACATCTCCGGGTATTTCTGGGCTAATAACAAGCGTATTGCCTATGTACAGGATAAAGGCGGGGATGAGAATTTCAGACTTTATGCGGTAGATATAGACGGAGCCAATCAGAAAGATCTTACTCCCTTTGAAAAGGTGAGGGTGGAGCTTATAGATGAGCTGAAGGATAATGATGATGAACTTCTGATTGCTATGAATAAAAGAGATGCCAGGATATTTGATGTGTACCGGGTAAACGTGAATTCCGGTGAAATGAAAATGATTGCGGAGAACCCGGGAAATATTACCGGCTGGGTTACGGATCACGATGGTAAATTAAGGATTGCCGCAACTACAGATGGAGTAAACACAGGCATACTCTACAGAAAAAATGAAACAGATGATTTCAGGCTGGTAACTACAAGCAATTTTAAGGAAACGCTTTCACCGGGAATGTTCACATATGACAACAGCCTTGTATATATGATATCCAACAAAGGCCGGGATAAGCTTGCCATTGTTAAGTATGACATCGAGAATAACAAAGAACTTGAAGTTATTTTTGAGCATCCCGGGGTTGATGTTTCTAATCTTTTAAGTTCTGATAAGAGGAAAATTATTACCGGGGTTACCTTCGTGACTGATAAACGCCATTATCATTTTTTTGATGAAGAAAGAAAGCTGCTCCAGCAGGACCTTGAGAAAAGGCTTCCCGGCTATGAAGTGGTGGTGTCTCATTCTAATCGGGATGAAGATAAAATGCTGATAAGAACCTACAGTGATAAGTCACGCGGGGCTTATTATTATTATAATTTGAATAATAAGGAATTTAAGAAGTTGGCCGACGTTAGTCCCTGGCTTAACGAAAATGATATGGCTGATATGAAGCCTATGGAGTTTGAATCGCGTGATGGACTGAAGATCCATGGTTACCTTACTCTGCCTAAGGGACTAAAGCCGCAGTCGCTTCCCGTTGTGGTAAACCCCCACGGAGGACCCTGGCACCGTGACACGTGGGGATTCAATCCCGAGGTTCAGTTCCTTGCCAACAGAGGGTATGCTGTTCTCCAGATCAACTTCAGAGGCTCTACAGGCTATGGACGAAATTTTTGGGAAATCAGTTTTAAACAATGGGGGAAAGCTATGCAGAATGATGTAACTGATGGAGCGATGTGGCTGATAAAAGAGGGAATTGCGGATGAGAAGAAGATAGCCATATACGGCGGATCTTATGGTGGTTATGCAGTGCTGTCAGGACTCACGTTCACCCCTGACCTCTATGCCTGCGGGGTTGATTACGTGGGCGTATCTAACCTCTTCACTTTTATGAAGTCTATCCCTCCTTACTGGGAGCCTTATCTGCAGATGATATACGAAATGGTTGGAAATCCTGAAGAGGATAAGGAGCTTATGGAATCAGCTTCACCTGTTTATCACGTGGATAAGATAAAAGCACCGCTGCTTATTGCGCAGGGCGCTAATGATCCCCGTGTAGCCAAATCAGAATCTGATCAGATCGTTGAAGCCCTGAAGAAAAAAAACATTGATGTACCTTATATTGTTAAGGATAATGAGGGACACGGTTTTCATAACGAAGAAAACAAATTCGAGTTCTACATGGCTATGGAGGAATTCCTTGCGAAGCATCTGGGGGGACGAACAGACTGACACTGCGGCTTACTTATTAAAGAAGATCCTTAAAAGTTTTTCCTGTTCTTTGATGATACAGATCGTAGGCAAACAGAACAAAGAAAATTGCATATTCGGTGAATATAACCGGGAAATACTCATGCCAGACTTCACCTAGCGGTGTGAAATTAGAAAGATTAACTGTAAACAAAAGACTTAATACAGAATAAAATCCAGCGAAAGGATTTACTGCACTTATCCAGCCGAGGTACCATGGGTATACTACGGGTGATAATATGATTACCGCCAGGAGCACTCCAAATGCACCTTTCACAAAATCCTTATAATAGCTGGCAATATATCCAATCGAAATGAGGAGCAGGATACCGCAGATGAGTCGTGCGGTTTCCCTGTCAGGAATTACAGCAGCTAGCAGGTAGTACACCGAAGCGTTAAACTCCCATTTATTCGCATATATACTTAACATTTTTGTTACAGATTGACCGCCATTTAAGAAGGGATAATAAAATAATACAGAAGTGAAGATAAAGACTAGTATAAAATAGAGAAATCTCCGCATTCTTAATTTTTTAACAAGCAGCGGAATTAAAAACACCGGGTAGAGCTTTGTAAGAAACGCCAATGAAAAAGCTAATGCTGAAGGCACCAACTTCTCCTTCTCAAGAAAATAGATAAACATAACAAGGAACATTATACCTGCTGCGTCTATATGGGCATTCACAAAATATTCCATTACAGGAAGCGGCAGCCAGGCATAGAGCATCACTAAATTCGCATCCTTTCCCTTAAGAATTAAAAGCTTCAAAAGGAAAATCATCGTAATGATTTCACAGAGCAGGTAAATTAATTTCAATCCTGTTAAACTATTTCCGGTCAGACTATAAGAAGCAAGAAAAATGATCTGTGCAGCCGGGGGGTAGATCGTGGGCAGGTTCTTAAAAGTAACCTTTGTGTAAAGATCATCTCTTAGTTCCGCCAGCTGTTCTGCATCAGGTGAATATTCATAAGGATTATATCCATTGGATATAATTTTCCCTTCCCAGATATACCTGTATACATCAGGTGACGTCGCGGGTACCGTAGGAATCAGCGTAAGCCTGAATAATATTCCGAAGAAAATAATTATTAACGGAAGAGAAAAGTTTGTCCTATCAGAATCGCGGTCTGAGAGTAATCTGCTTATGAATGGCATTGTCACCCCGCTGTCGGGAGCACCATTTTTTACTATATAATACCCGAAGAAAAAAATGATGAAGGCTTCAAAGTAAATAAACATATAAAGCCCGATATCACCGCCGCCGTTATTTAAGAGGAAAAAAACATATAGGGCTTCAAGAAAAAAACCGGCAGTTATGAGCAGCAAAAACGACTTCCGGCTATTTAGTTTCAAGGAATTCAAATTATTTAGGAGAATCTTTAATTAAAAAGTTCCCAGGCTACCCCGAAACGAATTCCTCTTCTATACATCGGGTAATAAGGAACTATATAATAAGTTTCGTCCAGCAGGTTTTCCCATCTGAAATATGCAATGGCAACTTTCTGAATCTCTCCTGCAAGTGTGAAATCGATAGTTGCAAACTGACCTGCGAGGTAGCTTAGTTGTCCAGATGAATAAACTCTCTGCTGTGAGTTGTAGTTGAAGACGAATCCAGTTTTAAGGTTAAGATTATCTTCAAAGAAGTACCCGTCTAAATATATGCCTCCTCTCAGCTTAATTTTAGGTTCAGCGATAGAGAGCGCAGGATGATCGCCGAAAGAATTATGGTCCGATAAATCATAATAGGAACTGCCTTCCAGCAGTATCTTCCAGAATTTAATAGAAACATTTCCACCAACCATTGTTGTACCAAGATCCAGGTAATAGTTTTCTTCAGCCAGGTATGGTATGGAATAAACGGAGGCGAAGCTTTCACTCCTGCTGATAAAATTTAGCTCGATGTTAAGATGCTCGATGTGAAAACCGCCTGACAGTTCTATCGTGTTAACATTATCACTGAGACCGGCAGATTTGTAATTCGAATACCCTCCATAGAGTTTAAGACTATTCAGGAGATTAAGGGTGACGTCAAATCCCAGTCCGTTGTATGTTGCTGAACCCCCGCTTCTGATATTCTGAAACTTATAATAAGCAGCAGGGATAATGGTACTGTCAAGCAGGTTAAGGGTTAATACAGGTGAAAGACTAAAACAGTTTGAATTATATTCTGATACTGAACCGGGAATAATATATTTGAAATTAGTTTTCTCGTATTGAGCAAGAACCTGAAGATCAGCAAAGGCAAGTCTCAGATCCTGTTTCAGTAACGCCCCTCCTGTTTTATCTTTATTTTTCCGGGGATAGCTTAATACATCCGGTGGATTGGTTATCCCGTCATCACTGAAACGGTAATATAAACTCAGATCTGTTCGTGAATTCTTTAAAGGTTCTGCCAGTAATCTTAAACCGAGGTTATGCTGGAGGATATTCAGGCGTCTCTGGGCATAATAAACGGGAGCCCTTTGTTCGTCATATAATAACGCATTAAGGTTTAAGCCTGCCTGCGTTATGCTATCTGCATTTACACCTCCGTTCAATCCCGCGTCATAATCTTTATAGCCATAGGAGGCCGTCAGGTTCGCCTTATTCGATAAGAGATATTTAAGATGGGCGCCTCCCTGCCAGATGCTGAAATTACTGTTGGCATAACTCAGGTCAACTTTACGGTTCGCTATTTCTACTGTAAAAGTAAAATCCTTAAACAGAATTGAACTGAAGATAGCGTCAATGAAAGCCTCACCTGCCGGACCCTCATAATATTTTATTCTTGTATAAGGTCTTACTGCCAGGATATCTCTTTCCAGGAAATTTACGCTTACAGGTTTAGTGACAGGACCATACAGAAATCCTCTGGGGGAAGGAATTATCTCTATCGAGTCGATCATTTCGGAAGATTGCAGATTAAGGTTGAAGTTTCCCGAGCTCCTGTTGTTGAGATATATTCCATTCTGAAAATATCCCACATCGCTGGTACCGTACAGCACTAGCTCATCCGGATGCCCTGTAAAGCCATAATTCCTCAGGAAACCGGGTCCGAAGAGTTCGAACATATCTCCGGTATACCTGTAATCGAGGAAATTTATCTCTTTTCTGCTTAGAAATCTACTTTCTGAATAAAAAGGGTTTTGGTAGATGGGAGCAATAGTATCAGCTTTTACAATTTCCTTTGAAGTACTCAGCAGTCCTGTTGTATCCGTAGCGACAGTATCTACCACCCCGGCCCTGGTTGTATCAACATACACCGAATCTTTATCCTGGGAGTAAGCCAATACCACCGGGATCAAAAACAGGAATAAGCCAAACCACTTCATCATAGACAGAACCGCACTCTTTTAATATCGTTAAGTGAAAAAATAAATAAATAAGAGATAAGCCACAAAAGCCCCGTCAGCAGGCTTTAACAGGGCTCATAATAATTTTAAAAAACAGCAGATTCTATTTTTGTTTAGAATTAAAAATTTATAAATTTCGCAAAGAGTTATTCAAACAAAAAAAGAGAGGCTTACTATGGCAGTTTCTAAACCAATGACCAAAGGTCAAATTCTTGATCATCTTTCAAAGAAGACCGGAACAACAAAAAAATTAGCCGGTCAGTTTCTTGATGAATTGGTTAATTTATCATACAAAGAAGCTAAAAAATCTTTCGTGATTCCGGGACTTGGTAAATTGCTGGTTGTTGACAGGAAGAAAAGAATGGGTAGAAATCCTGCTACCGGTGAAACAATGGTAATACCTGCAAAGAAGACACTGAAATTCAGAATCGCAAAGCAGGCTAAAGACGCCGTAGTTCCTCCAAAGAAATAATATTCTTACCTTGAAATGAAAAGAGGCTGCCTGTTTAAGACAGCCTCTTACTTTTTCTCTTAAAATCGATCCATCACTTCAAAAGCAGCATCTTCTTCGAGCTTACATAATCATTAGCCCTTAGCTGGTATATGTACACGCCGCTTGCCAGTCTGGAAGCATCAAAGTTAACCGAATACCTTCCCTGGGTCTTCTGTTCATTTACCAGGGTTGCAACTTCCTTACCCAGGATATCATAGATCTTAATGGTAACAAATCCTGTCTTCGGCAGCTGATAGTTTATCGTTGTTGCCGGGTTAAAGGGATTAGGGTAATTCTGAGATAAATCATATTTAACCGGAATAGTAGTGCCATCAGAATTTACATTTTTATAAGTTCTTTTCTCTAAGCCCGGGGCATCATTCTGAACATTTGCCAGGTTATAACTTGCTTCACCCGAAACTGATGTAACAAGCCTAAGGTAATATTCGCCTTCGGTTATCCCTGAACAATCTACCTGGTAGTTTACATTATCATACTCATCAAGGTTATTCCGGGTGTATGTTATCTCATCAAAAATTCCAGCTGCCGAATTCGTACTGGCATTTACAAGCTCTGCCCTAAAGTTCACAAAGTCATCTTCGGTAAGTGCTGAATCTGCAAGTTCAGGATTAACGGTATAATAAAAGTCTGTAAAATATAGCTGGGATTGATTATCAAGGTGGAAGGTCATCGAACGCATAACTTCGTTTAGTTCGTCTGTATTAGTATATAGGATTGTATCTGGCCAGGGAATGAACTTTATTGTTGTATCTTCCAGTACGATATCTCCTATGTTAAAAACAAACTGAACCCCACCCTTACTTACTATACCGGATTTTCCATAGGTTAGATTGATGTCACTTGTTATCTTTCCGGTTCCCGGTAGTCCGCTTGTCCCATCGCTGAAATTTTCGGCTGCCTGAACAAAATAGTAAGGAGCCCCGGCAGTATTATATACCATAGCCTTTAATGCAGCCAGGTCATAACCATTGGATACCTGGGATTGAATACCAGCTTTACCCAGGGTTGCCGTGGAGCTATAACTGGTCCCTGACCTTAAAACCCATTTAGACACTGCGGGACTGCCTTCACTCCATACCATAACTGAATTCTCGCCAGCTGATGTAGTAGAATTATTATTAACATAACGAACATTTGCACCGCTGTTGAAGAAATTACCAAGTATTCCCCGTTTGACGACTATCTTAGTTTCATCGCGCGTGGTATTTGCTTCATTCCCTTTTGCTATTTTTTTCTCTATGCCGGTGCCGTTGTGACCAACCCAGCTGAAGATCAGGCTGTCGCTTGAAGCCATACTGATTGCCGGACACATATTATATGTAAAACCGTCATTGGCAGAAATAACTGCAGGTGATTCAAATACTATGGTAGTTCCGTTATATCTTAAGGTGCAATATCTTATCTCATTATAACCCTGCTGCCAGGCTAAATTGAACTTGGAACTTGTATTGCGCATTTTTTTGTTGGTAAGTGTCGGGTAATTTGATGACAAGTTAGTGGTAATATTAGCATTATTTATTAACTGTGAACTGCTTACCCAGTAAAAGTCAGATGGTGGTATTGAACGAAACCGTCCATATTTGCAATATAGGCCCGGAGTCATTAATTGAGAATCTGAAATTCTCCAGGCAACCATAAAGCTCGTCGGAGTGTTACCTGTCTGGCCATTTATCGCTACAACAGGGAAACATTCCTGATCTGTTGTTAGACTCCAATCCTGCAGGGTTCCGTATAAGCTGTATGTATAAGGATTCCCGCCTCCCTTGAAGAACTTAAGCATTAAACCATCGGTTAGGGTTTGGTAAGCAACAACAGTATAATTGCTGACATAATCTATTGATGGAGTACCGACAAATTGATAATCCCCGTCCTCCAAGGGAACACCGCCGTTTAACAGTTTCCAGGTTGTGCCGCCGTCAGAACTTATTTCATACCATATCTTCCCCATACTTCTGTATACATAATGCAGGTAGCCGTCATCTGTTTTCACAAATTTACGCTGACCGCTGGAGGAAAAAGCTTCATCATCGTCAGATATACCCTGCCCCTTTAAGGTTGCTGTTACGACTGCATTGCTGCTATTAAAAACAACCCCGGTCAAATCCGATTGATCATTTTGCAGGACAGCATTAGCTGCATCCCAATATTGGAAATAAAACTTTCTAATTCCCAAAGTACCCCCAGCGTCTAGGTTTTGAGGGCTTATTGCCTGCACGGAATAGTTCGGAACATTTGGTCGAAAGTAGGATCTTGATGTAGGAAGACACCCTGATACGCGTGGGACGGATCAGTTCCGTTAGTGAATTCTGTTGTGTAATCAGGGATAAAGGGTAACGACTCGCGCTCCCTTGGATAAGCTTCTTCCATACCTCTATTCCGATGCTGATCGGCATAATTCTCATCTTTAACATCGATATACCAGGGGTCTTTAAATATAATTTTGCCTCCTGTAGCGTCAGTACCATCAATGGAATTTTTAATCAAAACACCAGAATATGTTGGGTTAAGGTAGGCTTTAAGTATATCCGTAGAATTTTCTATAAGAAATATATGATGATTAGTTACATCTGATAGTCCATTCCAATTATTGAATTTTTGATTTGAGATAAGGTTTTGATCACCTAAAATTGTTTGTGTCGGACCTACCGGAAATTGAAATGAAGATCCCGGATTAAAATTATTACTCCAGCTCTTTGTATCTGATTCCCATTTTTTTAGTAGCCCGACCTGTTGATTCAAGCTATTCCTTTGATCAATGGTTACTGATTTTATGGGTGGGGCATAAGATATCTGTAACGTCATTAACTCAGCTGTAACATTCCATATTCTCGTAGTAACATTTGGATAATGATCATTGAACCATTTTAACCCCAATACAAATTTATCATTTGCTAAGGAATTTTTTATAGCTTGATTGAATGCTGCGTTTTGATCATTCGAGACATAATCAAACTCATTGCTTGCACCGTTATATTGAGATTCTATTCTGTACTGTGTGTCATCCATTTGGTTATAGATATCTTCAAAATAATTTTCAGAAATAATGTCGTAGGTTATATTGAATAAATCTGCTGACAATTCATAAGTATGGTTATCTTTTGAATATGTGAAATATAAATGGGCAGACAGGATGTCAGAACCATCAGGAATTGCAGAAATATCCCATTGATACACGCCCCTATCCCAAATTGTTAGACTTTCTTTACCGATAAATATTACTTCATTAAGGTCTTTTAACCCTGTACTTGAAGCAGCATTCGTCCCGACTTTATAGATATCTCTTCTATAAGTAGTAAGATTAGGTCCCCAATTTGTTTGTGCCAACAAATCAAAGGTAATCAAAAAGGTTATAAGCATTACATTTATGATCTTTTTATTCATTTTTATTATCCTTTATCTTTTATCCAAATTTTGCCTAAATTTCCATTTGCAAATAAAAAGGCAGAATAATTCACTGAATTGTTCACTCCAACCTTTAATGTTTGCATCTTAGGGTAGCGATGTTGCCGCATCGCTACTCAATTTTTATCGAATTCGGTGGACTCATATTCTTAGCCTCCTTTCTTAATTATTTCTTCTGCCTAGAGTTATAACTGCCTGTGAACCGTCATCCCCAATGGCAATTATTAAGTTATTATTCATATCAATTGAATAATAATTGCCATTTATAGCTGTCTGATTTATATAACTTTTAAAAGTATACCCATTGTAATGGAGTAACTCACCTCCGCCTCCAGCCAATGTAACATTATTAATAGCTGTCCCTCTAACTCTATTTATAGAATAACCTGTAATTGTATCATATTTTTGCCAGTATGAGTCGGAGAGTGTTTCCTTTCTAAATATTCCTCCGCCTCCAAGTAAGTATGTCTTATTAAGTATAAACCAACAAGTCCTTAAAGTTCCATTAACCGGAGCGGTATCCAGATGCTCCACAGAATTACCAGTTATTGATAAAAGATCTCTGTCCAGACTCTGCAATACATTAGCAGCAGGTGCAAGTATTTCATACTCATTGGTTTTTCCGTTAAAAACCCCATAAATATCATTTATATTCAA
>CAWDAK010000018.1:0-6279 GCA_963800255.1 uncultured Ignavibacteria bacterium
TGTTCTGCCTGCCTGTTTAACCAATTAGTTATTGATCCTCTTAAAAGAGGACACAGCAACTCATCCAATGAAACTTTTAATCAGGCAGGTGCGTTTCCCGGATGTTCAAGCTTATTCAGGATTATGTCAATTGCTGAACCTACGGTAGTCATCTTCTCCATCGATCCGTTATCAATTTCAATCCCAAATTCAAGCTCAATATCAAGGATTACATCAATGAGGTTGATGGAATTAATTTCCAGGTCCTTTATCAGGTCGGTATTTTCATTTACGTTGTTCAGCTGTTTCCCCGGCGGCACATAAGGCTTCACCAGCTTCTTTAACTTTTCCGTAATTGTATCTTTATCCATTTTACCTGCTAATTGGTTTATATTTAATATTATATCTCGCCTACAAACTCTCTGCCCCATTTCCCTGGTTTCCTCGCCGCATTACATTGGTTCCCTGCCGCTTCTTTATCGTATTTCCCCGCCGCATTATCGGCAATATTCTTTCCTTCTGTATTTTGCCGCATAGCGGCAAAACGTCAGTAGAATTCCATTCCAACCACAACCCCCCCCTCTACTCGATGTACCTGCTGAAAATAATACATGTATTAACATCACCAAAGCCAAGACTGGCCTTTGCTATTACATTCAGCCTCTCCGGGTGTATAAGTTCACGAGGAATCCGTTTTTCACTTATTATTTCCGCGATCTCAGTATTCAGATCTTCGCAGTTTATCGACGGATATAAAAACCCATCATACAATTCAAGAACGGCTGCTGCACATTCAATTGAACCAGATGCACTAAGGCAATGTCCTGTCATTGATTTTAGCGAAGCAATATATGGGAACTCTTCACCCTTTCTATCCAGGGCTTCAGCCCAGTTCTTTATTTCAAGCGAATCTTTTGTAGTTGATGTCAGGTGTCCGTCAATCGCATCGATATCCCGGGGTTTTATTCCCGACCTGTTTATGGCATTCCTAATGCACCTCTGAACCGCGGCTGAATTCTGTACAGTCATCGTTCCGTTTCCCCTTTGACCTCCTGAATTTATTTCACCTCCTAAAATCTCCGCATAGATTCTGGCTCCTCTCTTTTTAGCGCTCTCTAAAGATTCCAGCAGCAAAGCCCCCGCGCCGCTTCCGGGAACAAATCCCGAGGCTGTTCTGTTCATCGGCCGTGATCCTTTTTCAGGTGAATCGTTGAATTTGTAAGTCATTACCCTGATAGCATCAAATCCTCCCCATACATACGGACCATGATCACAGGTGCTTCCGGCAATCATTCTAACAGCCCGGCCTGATTTAATTCTTTCATAAGCCATCAATACTGCCTCGGTACCGGTTGAGCATGCAGCCGAATTTGTCGTCACCTGGTTGCCCAGTCCCAGCATCCCTCCAAGATATGCACTTACTCCGCTTACCATACTTTGCACCAGGGTATTGCTGCCGAGCTTTCTAACCTCTCCCTGGTCAATCTTATACATAGCTTCCCTTGTCTTTTCAACTCCCGAAGATCCTGTGCCCATTATCAATCCGCTCTCATAGTCAGGTTCATCCGAGTTATTGATCTCCATCCCGCCATCCTCCCACGCCTCAATACCGGCAATGCAACCGTATAAAATTCCGGAACTATTAAAGTTTCTTAGCTGGAGAGGCTTAAAGTATTTTTGAACCAGATCCTCCGGAACGGAAGGCACACCCGCAATACAGCATGAAAAATTAAGCTCAGCCAGTTCTTTAAGAAACCTGATTCCCGATTTCCCGTTTTTTATTGCATCAGTAAATTCTCCTCTTCCTGTTGCAACAGGGGATACTATACCAATACCGGTTACAACAACCCTGTTATTCATCCTGTTTCTTCAATATCATTCCAGAAATTATACCTTTACAAACCGTCTTTCCGCTGCTGTTCTCCATTGTCGTACTGCATTTTAATTTTCCAAACCTGAAGTATATTTTTTCTGCAGTCACATTTACTCTTTCTCCCGGGTAAACTGGTGCAAGAAATTCTACCTCCGCAGATGTCATTGCAAAACGAAGGGAGTTTTCGTCAAACGAATCCCTCAGCAAATAAATACCCAGGCATACTAATCCTATCTGTGCCATTGTCTCGGTAAGAATAACACCGGGTGTAACAGGGTAGGATTTGAAATGTCCTTTATAGAAAAATTCATCCGCATCATATTTATAAGAACCCGTTACAGAATTATCATCTATCGCTTCAATTGAATCGACAAATAAAAAAGGTTTGCTGTAAGGAAGCACGGATATGATATTTTCTTTGGTGATAATTATGACAGGTGTTCTCCTCCGTTTACAGGGATAACCGCTCCGTTTATCCACGAAGCTTCATCCAGAGATAAAAGATAAACAGCATTCGCAACATCTTCCGGGGTGGTCAAGCTTCTTAAAAGGATTCCGCAGCTTTGCATACTTAGCCAGCTGTTCATTTCCCGGAATCATCCTGAACGATTTAGTATCGGTGACCCCTGCCTGTATGCAATTTGCACGAATTCCGTATGGTGCAAATTCCAGAGCAATATTCCTTGTAATAGCTTCCAGGGCCGCTTTAGCCGCTGAAACCGCACCATAATATTTCCAGGCTTTTGACGATCCTTCACTAGTAAAACTGATTACCCTGGCGTCCGGTGCAAACAATCCTTCGCGGAATAAATCATGTACCCAGTCGTAAAGGCTCACTGCCATTGCTTCTATTGTCAATTTAAAATCAGCATTCGTCAAATCATCATTATTCCCGTTTACCATGGGTTTAAGATTTCCTCGGGCGATGCTATGTACCAGAACCCGTATGCTTCCTTTGCCTCTTTTTTCGATAAGCTCCGAAATAATTTGTTTCCTGCTTTCAGGATTAACGGCATCAGAGTTATAAGAAAGAAATTCTACGCCTTCACCAATAATCCTGTCAAAATTTTTCTGAACTTCGGGCATATCAATCCGGCGGTCGCGGTGAAGCACGCAGATATTCATTCCATGACGTGCCAGTTTCCTGGCAGAGGCAAGGCCTAATCCTTCGGAACCACCGAGTATTAACGCCTGGTAATTTTTACCCTCAAATTCCTTTTTCAATATTTATGCTTCAGCAGTTGGAGTACTGATTTCAAATTAACCTCACAGCCTTAAAGAGTGAATATAAAATTTACCGGGCAATCTTTTCTTATAAGAAAAAAACTTATGCTTCCTGTCACACCGCTATTCAGTACTTCGAAGAGGAAGCGTCCTCCACATCATCAAACGAACATTTAACCGTGACGAACAAAATGATCTTAATGATTTAAGGAAAATATTCGCAAGCGTATGTTTTTTCGTCACCTGTACCTTTCATAAGAAAAGATCACAAATGCAGTGCGGCAATTGTTTTTTTACTATTTTAACTCCTCAGTTTCAGCAGTATTATTGACTATGCAAAAATTTATTTTCGCACTCTGCCTTACGTCGGTCTTGTTTTCTCAGCCTGCCTTTACCCAAACAAAGATTACCGGCAAAGTTACCGATAAAAATAACTCTGCCCTGCCCGGAGCAAATATATATATCAAGGATTCATATGACGGCACAACATCGGAAGTCGATGGATCTTTTTCATTCAGCACCGATGAAACAGGGAATGCTGTTCTGGTTGCAAGTTTTGTGGGTTACAAATCAGGGGAAATCAATCTAACGCTTGATGGGAAAACCAAGAATGTCGACATAATCCTGGAAGAGGCATCAACCGAGCTGGGAACCGTTGTAATTTCGGCGGGTTCTTTCGAAGCCAGTGATGAGAAAAAATCTGTAATACTCAGACCCCTTGATATTGTAACAACCGCGGGAGCCATGGCTGATACTTATTCCGCGCTAAAAACTCTCCCGGGAACACAGCAGATTGGTGAAACTGAGGGCTTGTTTGTCCGCGGCGGTTCGGCCTATGAAACCAAAACAATCATAGATGAAATGATCGTACAGAATCCGTTTTATTCTAAAGTACCCGACATTCCTTCACGCGGCAGATTTTCACCTTTTTTATTCAAAGGAACAGTCTTCAGTACTGGCGGTTATTCAGCCCAGTACGGTGAGGCTCTATCCTCGGTTCTCGTTTTAAAAACGCAGGATCTGGCCCCCAAAACCCAGACGTCATTAAGTCTTATGCTGCTTGGACTCGGAGGTTCTCATGTTCAGCGCTGGGAAAATACATCTCTCGCGGTTGAAGCCAATTACTTTAACCTGTCGCCGTACGTTCATACTTTCAAGCCAAGAACGGACTGGAACAAGGCCCCTGCAGGAACAGAATTTTCAACAAATTTCCGTCAAAAAACTTCCGAAACAGGAATGCTTAAAATCTTTTCCAGCTACAACCAGGGCAGCCTGTCTTTGTATAACTTAAACCCTGATGACCTGGTTACCAAAGAATATTTCGGATCAAAAGATTACAATTATTTCCTGAACACAAACTATAGGGAAATATTTGGAGATGATTGGACGTTTTTTGCCGGTTATTCTTTCAGCGATGACAATCAGAAAATTGATCTTATGTCTGACAAAGTATTAAATGATGAAAAACTTAATACGGCAAAAGTTACTGTTTCAAAGCAGATATTCAGCAAGTCGTATTTGTTGTTCGGAGGAGAGATTCTTAATTATAATTACAAAAATGAATTCAGCGGGTTCAGAACTTCTTTGAACGAAGTATTCAGCGCGGGCTTCGTTGAATCAGATTTTATTATCACGGATGATATCGCACTTAGAGCAGGACTCCGCACAGAATACTCAAAACTCCTTCATAAAACTAACCTTGCTCCCAGGGTCTCCGCTGCATACAGACTGGGAGATTACGATCAGCTGAATTTCGCTTATGGAAATTTTTATGAAGTCCCTGAAAAGGAATTCCTGCTCTATACTAAAAATTTTAATTATGAAAAATCAACACACTACATAGCAAACTATCAGTACCTTGGTGACAACATTACTTTCAGGATCGAAGCTTATTACAAGAATTATTCTGACCTGGCAAAAGGAGATATTTTTACCTATCCGCAGATGGATCTGCCTTCCGTCCCCTTCGGAAGCTACGGAAAGGGATATGCAAGGGGAATTGACATTTTCTGGCGCGACAGGCAGACGTTTGATCTGACTGACTACTGGATCTCATATTCCTACCTCGACACAAAACGCGACTACAGGAATTACCCGGTACTGGCTCAGCCTACTTTTGCAACGCCGCATACTTTTTCAGTTGTTGTAAAACGATGGATCCCTGAAATTGCCTCAAGCATTGGCTTCACGTATTCTTTTGCTACCGGCAGGCCCTACTATAATCCGAATAACCTTGACTTCCTTAAAGACAAAACAAAGTCTTTTCAGAATCTCAGCTTTAACATCAGCTACCTTACAAACTTGTTCGGCAGTTTTACGGTCGTATATGCTTCGCTCGATAACCTGCTGGGTTATAACAATATCTATAACTACAGGTACTCATCTGACGGATCGATGAGACTGCCAGTGGTGGCCCCGGAATTAAGATCATTTTTTATCGGTATGTTTATTTCCCTGGGAGAATCAAATCCATATTAATTTAAGGAGAAGAGAATGAAATTATTATTTATAATATTGCTTTCAGTCGCGGCTTTCGGCAGCATTCATCCGCAGGACCGTTATGAAAAATCAATGGAGAAAAATCTTTCAATGATGAAATCCGCGGCGTCAGTTGAAGACTATCTGCAGATAGCAAATGGTTTTGAAAGAATTGCAATGGCAGAAAAAGACAAATGGCTCCCTTACTATTATTCCTCCTGGGTTTATACTATTGCCAGCTTCACAGACACTACTGCGTCAAAAAAAGACGGATATCTTGATAAAGCAGATAAACTTATTTCCATAGCTGATTCACTGGAGCCTGGTAATTCTGAAATTTATACGATAAAAGGAATGATTGCCCAGGCACGTCTTCAGGTAGATCCTATGAATAGGTGGCAGAAATACGGACAATTGTCTGACCAGTATTTCAAAAAAGCAGCTGCAATTGATTCACTGAACCCGAGACCCGATTACCTTGTAGGAATTGGAATTTATTATACACCGGCACAATTCGGAGGCGGTCCACAAAAAGCCAAACCTTACCTTGAAAAATCCCTTGATAAGTTCAACCGGTTCCACCCGGCTAACAACTTAATGCCAAATTGGGGAAGATCCGAAGTTGAAAACTTATTGAATAAAATAGCCGAAACAGATTCAACCGGGGAATAACAGGTTAAACAGAATGAGAGTAGGCGCAATCTTCGTTAAAGCCTACTCTCTCC
>CAWDAK010000019.1:0-103285 GCA_963800255.1 uncultured Ignavibacteria bacterium
TGTGCCTGTTATCGTTCTGAGAAAGGTGATTGGGGTTATTTACCTGGCTGCGGCTGAAACGGATTATATCTTCGGTAAGCCTGAGGTTGATCTTGCCAAAACCATCGCTGTTCAGGTGGCGGGTTCTGTTGAGAATGCCCGGCTTTTTTCGCAGAAGGCGAAGGCTCTGGATGCGGCAGAGAGCGATCTTGAGATAGGGAGACAGATTCAGGCTGATTTTTTCCCTGCCCTGATTGAACCTGTTGAGGGATGGGAGATTGATGCTCATTTTAAAGCTGCACGACAGGTTTCGGGCGATTTTTACGATGTCTTCAAAATCGGTGAAACCCGCTATACGGCCCTGGTGGTGGGTGATGTTTGCGATAAGGGTGTGGGCGCCGCGCTTTTCATGGTGCTGTTCAGGAGCCTGCTCCGTGCCTACAGCCTGGAGAACCTAGGATTAGATGACGTGAATTCTTTCCTCCACAGGGTGGTGCTTAATACTAATAATTATATAGCTGATAATCACAGCAGCTCCAACATGTTCGCGGCTCTCTTCTTTGCTTTGCTGGATCCCGTAAATAATAAACTTTATTATATTAATGGGGGATTGGAAGCTCCAGTTGTGCTTGATGGTTCCGGAAAGATTGTGAACAGGCTTGAGCCTACTTCCCCGGTAGTAGGAATGTTTCCTGATGCGGATATTTCTGTGGGAAACGTATCGATGAATCCGGGTGACTCCCTTTTTATCTATACGGATGGCACTACTGACGCAAAAAACTCCCGCGGGGAACTATTCGGCGAAAAGGCGCTGCTGGAATTATTATCTGCGGAATGGACGTCGGGTTTCAGCCTGCTTTATGAACTTAATTCTACTTTAGATAAGTTTGCCGGTGATAATCCCAGGTATGATGATATTACTCAGCTTGTACTGAGGCGAAAGTCCTCGCCCCTTTATAAGCATTCAATTTCCCGGTTAGCTGTTCTGGATAATCTTGATGTACTTCGCGGGTTTGTTGAGAAGGCCGCGCTTCGTCACCTGCTTCCGAAGGATTCTGTTCATGCACTTAAACTTGCTGCCGAGGAAATCTGTACTAATATTTTTAAGTATGCTTATGCTGAGGATAGGCCTGGAGAAGTGAAAATTATTTTTGAACTTCATCCCGGAAAAACGGTGCTAAAAATTTATGATGATGGAAAAAAGTTTATTCCCGCTGACACAGCAGTCCCTGATGCCGGGACTGACCTTGGTAAGCGGATGCCCGGGGGACTGGGAATACAGCTGGTAAGGGAGTACATGGATACAGTGAACTATATTAACAATGCCGGCGAAGGCAACTGCATCATTCTGGAAAAAAACATTAAACAATAATAATTCTTAGAAAAGGATATTAAATGGATATAACAGACAGTTATATTGATAAGCTTGTTGTAATTAAAATTGCCGGCGATATTGACGCTCTTTCCGCACCTAAAATTACCGACCACATAAGGGATCATATTACTAAAGGTAATGTAAACCTTGTTACCGACCTGCAGGAAGTTGAGTATACAAGCAGTGCAGGACTGAGGATGATGCTGGCGGCAGTGAAGGAAACCCGGAGCAAAAACGGCGACATGCGTATGGCAAATATTCAGCCTGATGTGTTAAAGGTACTAACTCTTACCGGCTTTAATAATATCCTGAAAATATTTCCGGATGTTAATGCAGCGGTTGAAAGTTTCGCTTAAGCTATCAAATGAAATTAAGGAAAAATTGATTTATGGGTTCAGAGGAAAAAAGTAAAAAAGGAATAACACTGGTAATTGGTTCGGGGGCAATTAAATGCGCAGCATCTATAGGTATGTGGCAGGTTTTGTCTGAAGAAAATATAAAGATAGACATGGTAGTGGGATGCAGCGCCGGCAGTATCTACGGCGCCGGAATAGCCATGGGTATGAGTGTTGATGAAATTAAAATGTGGTCAGAAAGAACCTGGACAACGGAGCTGATGCAGGATTATATGATTAACCTGAAAGCTTCCAAGGACGGGAGCCTGAAATTTAATGAGAGAAGCGGTCTTGTAAATGATTCGGTTCTTAATAAGAGGGTGATGGATATTTTCGGCGAAAGAACCTTCGAAGGACTTAAGATTCCTTTGATAGTTGTAGCCACTGATATGATGAGCGGGGAAAAGGTTGCGTTATCCAAGGGTAAAATGTTCGACGCTATAAGGGCAAGCATAGCCCTTCCGCTAATATTCCCGCCATGGGAAATTGATGGTAAGCTCCTTGTGGATGGTGCTGCCTCTGATCCGCTTCCTGTGGATACGGCAATAAAGAACGGGGCGGGAATAATTATAGCTATGGGTTTTATGATTGATTACAGAAAAAAATTTAAGTCGTTAACCGCCGTTCAGGAACAGATGACTTCAATATATATGAATAATATTCTGAAGGCATCGTTCGCTTTTAATAACCTGGCTCATCATTCGGAGATCTTTACGATAATCCCTGAATTTGATGAACCGTTATCTATGTTCGATGTCGGTAAAATTCCCGGAATTATAGAGAAGGGAGCCGAGGCCGCGCGCAAGCAGGTACCGCATATAAAGAGATTGCTGGCTTCGATTTAAGTGCTGTAACTGTAACAGAATTTGAAAGAGGGAGTGCTAAGGTGTATTTTAAGGGGTGTAAATATTCTCTATTCTTAAACTGGCAGCAGGGTGGGCCATGCAGTACAGAAAATCATTTTCAATTTACTTGTTAATTGTATTTGTTTTTATCCAGGCGTTAAGCGGACTGATAGGGGGGACGTGGCTTCTGGCTGATCCCTCGGGAGGGAAGATAGGACTGCCTGCCGCCTGGCTGGAAAGCTCCCCGTTTCCTGATTATTTAATTCCCGGTATAATTCTGTTTACAATCCTGGGTATTTATCCTTTGATGATTGCATTCGGATTGATAAGGGATAGTAAAAAGGCTTTGATAGGATCAAGACTGCTTGGATATGCCATGCTTATCTGGATAGGAGTTGAAATAATGATAATAGGGTATCAGCCCGAGCCCCCGCTCCAGGTTATTTACGGCTGTCTTGGAGTAATTATTCTTCTACTCGCTTATTCATCAAATGTTAATAATTATTATACTTAAAAAATAAGCACAAATATTGCGCTTATTTATTAAATCTTAAGCTAAAATCAGTTTTACTTTCATAGTTGCAGAATATTCTTTATATATTGTAAGGTTCTTAATCATAATAAAGCAAAAGAATGTATACAGCTATAATAGTAGTGTTACTTGCTCTTTCAGGTTTCCTTGCCTTTAATGGAATAAAGAGTAGAAAAAACGGGAGAACAGCTGCCGGGATCATTTTAGCGGCAGCGACAATCATATTTTTCTGGTCGTTAGATTTCTGGGCTGAGATGCTCTGGTTTGAAAACCTTGGATATGGCGACCGTTTCTGGATGTATATTGTTGCACAGACGGCAGCAGGCGCAGCGGGAGCAGTGGTTTCCCTGGGTCTTGTTTCACTTCTTACTTTTTCAATCCCCTCTTCTAAAAGTTATCTCAGGAAAATCAGCCAGGGAATTTCTCTGGTAGCCGGGGCAATCTGGGGATTCTCCAACTGGGAGGTGATGCTTAAGTTCTGGCATCGCGTGCCGATGGGTGTATCGGAACCCGTCCTTAATAAGGATGCCGGCTTTTACCTCTTTACTCTGCCTTTCCTCGACAGTATTTACGGCCTGCTTATAATAATTACTTTAATATCGTTTATTGCGGTCTTGTTTACTTCTTTCCTGAAATTTGACGAAAAGGGAAACCTGACAGCGAACTTCTCCGGTTTCGACCGCTATATTTCTTCTAAACCGTACACGAACATTTTGATCATCGGCTCGGTTTTAATTTTGGTTCTTGCCTATGATAAGTATTTAAGCCGCTATGACCTGATGTTCTCAGACCTTGGCGTTGTGAGGGGTCCGGGATGGACTGACGTCAACATTCTTCTTCCAGCTTATGATGTTGTAATTGTAATAATGGTTATCCTGGCGGCGGCCCTGCTGATAAAACCAGCACGTATCTTCCTTCAGAAATTTTATGCGTCTATAAGGATAAGGAATGCCGGTTCTGAGCCTGTCCTGATTTTCTCGGTCTTGATCACTCTTTTCCTTCTCTGGTTTGTTGCTTTAACTGCAATACCGGGTTTGTTTCAATGGCTTAGCGTTGAACCGAATGAGATAACATATGAACGTCCGTATATTGAGAATAATATAAAACTTACCCGTTATGGTTTTAATCTTCAGAATATTGAGGAAAAAGAGTACCCTGCAAAAGATGTTTTTAATAAGCAGATTGTAGCCGATAACCAGGCGACTTTTGATAATATAAGACTGTGGGATTGGCGGGCGCTCGATGACGTCTATAAGCAGTTCCAGGAGATCCGCCTTTATTACGAGTTTAAAGATGTTGATATCGACCGTTATCATTTCAACAATGAATACCGGCAGGTAATGGTTTCTGCAAGGGAGATGGAGGCTTCTAACCTGCCTGTGCAGAGCCAGACGTTTGTGAATACCAGGTTTAAGTATACTCACGGCTACGGCATTACATTAACCACGGTAAGTGATTTTACTCCCGAGGGATTGCCGAACCTCCTTATAAAAGATATTCCCCCCGTAAGTAAATACCCGGAACTTGAGGTGAAACAGCCTCAGATCTACTACGGTGAGCTTACGGATTCTTATGTTATTGTTAATTCAGATGAGCCGGAATTTGATTACCCCAGCGGCGAACAGAATGTTAATATAAAGTACCCCGGTAAAGGCGGCATTCAGCTTTCAAGCACATGGAGGAATTTCCTGTTCGGCTGGAAGTTTGACGGCACAAAGTTTTTCTTTTCAGGATATCCTAATTCTCAGAGCAGGGTAATGTTTCACCGGCAGATACTTGACAGGGCAAAAACCCTTGCGCCGTTCCTTGAGTATGATAAAGATCCTTATATAGTTCTCGGCAAGGACGGCAAACTTTACTGGATGATAGATGCATATACAACCAGCAGCTATTTCCCCTACAGCGAAGTTTTTCATTCGACTGAAAAGATAGGTTATAAGGAAGGGGAAACAACAAGAATGCTTTCAACAAATACGGCTCCCGAACTTAACGGACTAAACTATATACGAAACTCGGTTAAGGTTGTAATTGATGCTTTTAACGGTACAACGGATTTTTATATTTATGATGAGAGTGACCCGCTGATAAAGGTATGGGATAATATTTTCCCGGGACTCTTCAAAAAGAAATCTGAAATGCCGGCCGATCTTGTTGAACACGTCCGCTACCCTATAGATTTTATGATGGTACAGGGACTAATGTATGCCAAATACCATATGACCGACCCTACTGTGTTCTATAACCAGGAGGACCTCTGGATTAGGGCAACTGAGAAATATTATGACCAGGTTCAGCCTGTTAATCCTTATTATATAATGTGGCAGCTTCCTAAAACACATAAGGCGGAGTTTGTTCTCATACTTCCTTTTACTCCTAAGAACAGGCAGGTATCAATTGGCTGGGTCGCCGGTATGTGCGACGGGGATAACTATGGCCGGTTCATTGCGTATAAGTTTCCAAAGGATAAAAGTGTGCTTGGTCCCCAGCAGGTGGAGACAAAAATTGATCAGGATAGTTTTCTGTCGGGTCAGCTTTCTCTCTGGAACCAGCGCGGTTCTAATGTAATCCGGGGAAATGTCCTGGCAATTCCTGTTGATGAAACAATAATTTATGTTGAACCGATTTACCTTCAGGCGGAAACGGCTGCTTACCCTGAGCTTAGATTGGTAGCAATTATGCATAATGATAACCTGAGTTATGCGGAAACATTTCAGGAGGCGCTTCAGGAACTGTATGGTGAAACTCCTGTAAAGCAGGTTCCGGTAAAAGAAGGAGCGCCTGCAGTAAAGGTTGAATCATCTATTAAAGAAAAGATAAACCAGGCTGATGAAGCTTTTAACAATTACCTGAAGTACCAGGGGCAAAAAGAATTTCAGAAAGCTGCGGATGCGCTTGAGAAACTTCAGAGTGTTCTTAAGGAATTATCTGATCAATCGAAAAATCCCCCGGAGAAGAAATAAAATACCCCCTTTCGGGATTTTAACTTCTATGAGGATTGGCGTTTAGATGGTTATAAAGCGTATTTTCATATTGAAAATAAGGAAATATCACCTATTTTAGGGTTTTAGAAAATCAAAAGGAGAAATCTATGGATATGCATACTGTGCAGGATCAGGATAAAGCTGTTATAATTATTGATAAAAATAAATTAATAGGCGTAGAGAACGAGACTTTCCAGACCCAGGTTCAGGGTGCGCTTGATAAGGGAAGTAAGAAAATTCTGATTGACCTGGCTAATGTAGAATATATATCGAGCTGGGGAATAGGACTTCTCGTACATGCATATACAAGCTGCCATAATAAGGAGGTAGAATTCGGTCTGAAAGGCGTTAACTCCCAGGTGATGAATGTGCTGAGCCAGTTAAAGCTGAATACTCTCTTTAATGTCCAGTAATAAGTTATCTTAAATAATACCTGATTCTCCCGGCAAGCCGATGCTGGTTAAGTTCCTGCTTGCCTTAATGTACCGGCATGTACATACTTATTTCCCCGGCGGTAATTATCCTTCCCAAAATAGTTAAAATATCCCTGCTATTTTTTGCTAATTTTATGATATTGCTATCCAATATTATCCGGAACCGGAATGACGAAAACAGAATTACTGAATAAAATAAGAGAAGCCGGGGTAGTGGGTGCCGGGGGAGGCGGATTTCCTGCTCATAGAAAACTATCTTCACCAGTTGATCATATCATTGCAAACGGCGTTGAGTGTGAACCGCTTCTTTATAAGGATCGTGAGGTGATGCTCCATGAAACAGAGAGTATGATGCATGGTCTCGAAATACTCCGTGAGCTGACAGGATCGTCCCGTGTTACAATAGCAATTAAGAATAAAAATAAGGATGCTGCTGAAGTAATAAAACCGCTGGCTGATAAACGTGGATTATAAAATTTTTATTACCAAAGATGTTTACCCTGCCGGGTGATGAGTATATACTTGTTTATGATATAACAGGGAGAAGAATCCCGCCTAACGAAATACCTCTGAATGCAGGCTGCCTGGTTAATAATGTTGAAACCCTGGTGAATATTTCACGAGCAATTGAAGGTAAACCGGTTACAGAAAAATATATCACGATTAATGGTGCCGTAAGAAAACCGGTTACTGTAAAAGTCCCGGTTGGTACCAGCTTTAAGGAATGTATTGAGCTTGCAGGCGGTTTTAATACTAATGAACCCGCCGCGCTTACGGGCGGGGTTATGATGGGCGGTGTGGAGACTGATTTTAACCTGCCGGTAAGCAAAACTCTAGGGGGACTAATAATACTTCCTTCAGATCATACGCTTGTTGTAAGGAAGTCATCGCCTCAAAAGGTATATAATAAAACGGGACATAGTACATGCGATCAATGTTCTTTCTGTACCCAGCTTTGTCCGCGTTATATACTGGGCTATCCCATTCAGCCTCATCTTGTAATGCGTGCTCTCCAGATGTCTGGAGAAGCCAAAGAGATGCTTAATATGTGGGCAGCTGCCTGCTGCGAGTGTAATGTGTGTACCTTATTTGCCTGTCCCGAAAAACTCGATCCTAAAAATATCTGTGCTGATAATAAAGCCAGGCTGCGTGAGAGGAAAGAAGGATTCACAGATGCTGAAATGAGAGAAGCTTTCAGGGATGTTCATCCTGCTAGAGAAGGAAGAGAAATTCCAATATCCAATTTATATCAGCGCCTGGGTTTGAAACCTTACGACCGTAAGGCTGAATTTACAGTAAGCCATAAGATGATACAGGAGGTTCAGATTCCCCTGAAATATAATTTCGGCAAGGCTGCAGAACCTGTAGTAAAAACAGGAGATAAGGTTAAAGCCGGCGATATGATCGCCTCTTCTGATGAAAATGATTTTAGCGTCCCGGTGCATTCAAGTATAGACGGAATTGTTAAATCAATCATGACAGACAGCATAATAATAGCAGCCGGTAATTAAACAGAGGAAATTTTATGAAATCAGCAATTGGTTTAATTGAACTATCAAGTATTGCCAAAGGTATTCAGGTTACAGATGCGATGCTTAAACGGGCGGATATAGAAATAATAGTTAACAGGACAATCTGTCCCGGCAAATATATGGTGCTGATCGGTGGTGATGTTGATGCAGTTAACGCAAGTATAGAAACTGGAATAGAAATCAGTTCTGACGAGCTTGTAGACAGGTTTATTATCCCTAATGTTCACCCTTCCATTTTTCCTGCTATAAGCGGCATAAAACCGGTTACTGATCTGCAGGCACTGGGAGTGATTGAGTCATTTTCGGTAGCCTCAATAATTGAGGCAGCAGACGCTGCTGTAAAGTCAGCCTCCGTAGAGCTGATAACGGTCTACCTTGCGATGGCTATAGGCGGTAAAGGATATGTTATGCTTACGGGTGATGTGGCTTCTGTTCAAACAGCAGTGGATACCGGGGCCGCAGTGATAGGTAAAAAAGGATTACTGGTTCAGAAGGTAGTTATTCCCCAGCCGAAAAAAGAAATCCTTCAATCCTGGATATGATATAAAGTAAACAGTCAATAAGTATAAGTGAACAGGACGAAAATATTTTAATGAATCCCGAAAATGTAAAAAATGATTTAACAGGCTTAATAGCAAGACTGAATAGGCGAAAAGAAAGGCTGCTGAAACAGAGCAGGAATTATTCAAATTACAGGCTGCTGCTTTTGCTTACGGAAGTTGTAATATTTTTAAGTCTTTTCTTCGCTGTTTCTGATATGTCTGCTTTAATATCTGCGGGCGTTTTCCTGGCCGCATTTGCAATTGCAGCTCATCTGCATAACCGCCTGGATAACGGAATAAAGAAGCTTGAATTATGGGTAAAGATCAAATCAACTAACCTTGCAAAGTTAAACCTCGACTGGAAAAACATTCCCCGTATTAACTATAATGAGGATGAAAGCATTGAAGGCCAGCCGGGTCCTGTTGAAGCCGATCTGAATCTTGCCGGTGATGAATCATTGCATCAGCTGATAAATAGCGGGACATCAAGACAATCGAAATCGCTGCTGAGGCAGTGGCTTAATATTAAAAAGCCTGCTGCTGAAAAGATAATGAAAAGGCAGAAGCTCGTAAGAGAATTAATCCCCCTTACCAGGTTCAGGGATAAACTTGTGCTTTATTCAACTTTCTCGTCAAAGCGTGAGTTTGACGGAAGAATGATATTAAAGCTCCTGAAGAAAAAAGTTACCCTGGCTGCATCATTTAAACTGATTTTCGGACTAATGATATTTCTTGCTCCTGTGAATATCCTTCTCTTTGTTTTATTCCTTGAAAATATCCTTCCGGCCTACTGGGTGATAACGTCACTGGTTTATATTATTCTTTTTCACTTCAACAATAAAGAAAAAGATAAAATACTTGACGAGGCTGAATACATCTCCGATGAACTTGAAAAATTGGGCAGCGTTTTTGAATACCTTGAAGGCTATCCATATAAAAAGGGATCAGCATTGGCGGAGTTATGCGGATCTTTCACCATAAAGAAAGAACAGCCTTCTGTATTAATTAACAGGGTTAAAAGTACCGTTGGTTTCTTAAGGATAAGGAAAGGAAACCCCTTTGTCTGGAACGTTGTAAGGGCTGCCTTTCCTGCAGATTTTTATTTCAAATTAAAACTGAACAAATACAAGCAGGTTATAGCAGGTAAGTTTGAGGGCTGGCTTGAAACCTGGTATAATCTGGAGGCCCTGTCATCGCTTGCTAATTTTGCATACCTGAATCCTGATTATACTTTCCCGGTTATCATTAATAATGATAAGGAAGAATCTGTCTTCATCGGTAAAAAAATGGGACATCCATTAATACGAAATGAGAAGAAAATCTACAACGATTTCTCCTTTAACCCTGACGGTACGATTGCGATTATAACGGGTTCAAATATGTCAGGTAAGAGTACATTTATAAGGACAATAGGAGTAAACCTTTCTCTTGCTTATGCCGGCAGTGCTGTGAACGCGTCCGAATTGAATATTTCCTTATTCAGATTATTCACCTGCATAAAGGTAAGCGATTCTGTAATAGACGGGATTTCATATTTCTATGCAGAGGTTAAAAGGCTTAAGGCTCTGCTTGATGAAATAGAAGGATCGGGACGCCCGGTGCTGTTTTTAATAGATGAAATATTCAGAGGGACAAACAATATTGAACGGTTAAAAGGAAGCAGCGCCCTCATTAAAAAGCTTGCTGAAACAAAAGCGGTTGGTGCTATTGCAACCCACGACCTGGAGCTGGTAAGGTTATCAGAAGTAATATCCAGAGTAAAGAATTACCATTTCAGGGAGGAGATAAAAGAGGGGAAAATGATTTTTGATTACAAATTGAATAGCGGACCCTGTCCTACCACTAACGCACTTAAAATAATGAAACTTGAAGGACTCCCTGTAGATTAAACTATTCCATTTTCATATCACGGGTCATCAGGTCGGTCGTCGCCTTTACCGGATCTTTATCTTCAAACAGAATTTTATATACTTCATTGGTGATAGGGGTTTCAACACTGTTTTTCTTTGCCAGCATTGAAGCTGATCTGCTGGTTTCAATACCCTCTGCAACCATTTTCATTGACTTCAATACTTCCTTAAGAGTTTTTCCCGAACCTATCTGTTCGCCCACAAAGCGGTTTCGGCTATGGCGGCTCATACAGGTAACGATCAGGTCGCCCATTCCCGAAAGGCCGGCAAAAGTTTCAGGCTGTGCCCCCATCGCAATGCCTAGTCTTGATATCTCTGCAATTCCTCTTGTCATTATAGCAGCTTTAGTATTGTCTCCGAATTTAACACCGTCAATAATGCCTGCTCCTATTGCTATTACATTTTTGAAAGCCCCTCCCATTTCCACACCCAGAATATCGGTTGAACCGTACACCCTGAAGTAGGATGTTATAAAAGCTCCCTGTATAGATTTTGAAGTCTCGGCATCCACTGAAGCAGCGACGACGGCCGTAGGAATCCTTCGGGCAACTTCCTCTGCGTGACTTGGTCCCGATAATACCCCTACCTGGTTTATATCAATAGAAGGAATTTCATCTTTAAGCATCTCTGACATCGTCATAAGGCTCTTATTTTCTATTCCTTTAGCCACACTTACAAGAATAGAATTTTTGAAAGATGAAGCGCTTGCATTTTTTATTACACTTCGTAGATACTGGGATGGAACTGCGAGAACTATCATATTCTGCTGATTCACAGCTTCATCAAGATCGTGAGTGATTTTAATATCGTCAGGTATCGGAATTCCCGGCAGGTAGCTGGTGTTTTCCCTGGTCTTTTCAAGCACCTTGGCGTAGCTTCTTACATACTCCCAGAGAGTAACCTTATGTCCGTTAAAATGAAGCAGAATAGCCAGGGTTGTTCCCCAGCCTCCGGCTCCAAGAACAGAAATTTTCATCAGAGGGATTTGGTTTTTTTCTTAAAGCTTACTTTACTTTCATTTCCGTTTAGCAAACGGACTACATTCTTCCTGTGCGTGAAGATAACGAGCATAGCGAGAAAAATTACAAAAGGCAAAAGCGTGTTGTAACCGGGTATGTTTACGTTAAATACATTTTCCCTGATTACGAGTGCAAGGGGAACCGAAATTGCTCCCAGGATTGAGCCGAGAGAAACATAACGTGAAATGGTAACTACAAGAACGAATACACCTACAGCAATGAGCATATCTACTGTAACTATCATCAAAAGGACGCCTAGTGCTGTTGCTATGCCTTTGCCTCCTTTAAATCCTGCAAATACTGTCCATATATGTCCCATAACAGCTGCTATACCCGCAATTATCTGTACTAGAGTAAAGTCATCAAAGGGGGTAACATTTTCAAAAGGCATTGAACCGTAATGAAGTCTTGCTACTACTATAACCGCAAGCACGCCTTTGAATGCATCAAGGAGTATAACAAAAACACCGTGCTTCCAGCCAAGTACGCGCATTACGTTAGTTCCGCCGGCGTTCCCGCTGCCATGTTCCCGGATATCAATTCCTTTTACCGCCCGGGTTACAATTATACTGGTTGGAATTGATCCGATCAGGTACGACAAGATGACTATAGTTGCGAGTAAATACATTCAATTACCATAAAAAAGAGTGAAGTCTAAACTAAGGATAAAAGCCTAATTTTTCAATGAAATTTGAGCTTAATGTCATTTGATTCAATTATCGAACCAGGGATTCAAATAATTTAATATCTTCTTTGGTTGTTACTTTAAAGTTAAAATTAGAACCTTCGGTAATGTTTACTTTTCTCCCGATCCTTTTTACGAGCATGGATTCGTCAGTCCCGTAAAATTTTTCTTCATACGCCTTCTTCATTGCTTTCATAATATCACGGTATCTGAAGATCTGAGGCGTCTGAACGTAGAGCACATTTTCCCTGGAAATATACTCGTTAACATAATTTTTACCCCGGATCAGCGTGTTGCTTCCCCTCACACAGACTACAGAATTTCCTTTCTGTTCGGCAGTTTTTATAGCGTCAGTAAGCACGCCGGAGGGCAGGAGAGGACGTGCAGCATCATGCACAATAATAAGATCCTCCGGATCTGCCGAAGCAGAGGAAAGAGCATTATAGACAGAATCCTGCCTTTCCTTTCCTCCTTCGATAATCTGACTTATCTTCGACAGCCTGTATTCCTGTTTAAGTTTTTCCAGCAACGGGAAAAAACTTCTGTCAGCTGCAATAATGATCTCGTTTACAAGCCGGTTTCTTTGAAAGGTTTCCAGGGAGTAGACAATTATTTCTTTCCCGTTGACCTTAATAAACTGCTTCGGCTTTTTGAACCCGCTGCGCAATCCTTTTCCGCCGGCGGGTACAATAACGATCTTTCTCATGTTAATAGCATAGCGTCGCCGTAACTGAGGAACTTATAATTATCCTTCAAAGCCTTTTTGTATGCTTTCATAACGAAATCTGTATCAGCAAAAGCACAAACCAGCATCAGCAGGGTTGATTCGGGCTGATGGAAATTAGTTATAAGACGCTTGGTTACCTTAAAAACGTAAGGAGGATAGATAAACTTATCCGTCCAGCCTCTTCCGGGCTTTACCAGTCCGTCGGCAGTTATGCTTGTTTCAAGTGCACGGCAGGTACTGGTTCCCACAACAAAAACGTTGTGTTTGCCGTTTATAGCTTTATTAATCATATCAGAGGACTGAGCCGAGATTTCATAATATTCAGAATCCATCTTATGCTTGGTAAGGTCTTCAACCTCTACGGGTCTGAAAGTTCCAAGACCGATATGAAGAATAACGGGAACTATTTCCACACCTTTCTTCTTCAATTTAGCCAGGAGCTTATCGGTAAAATGGAGTCCTGCCGTAGGAGCCGCAACTGCACCGTCTACACGGGCATAAACCGTCTGGTAATTTTCCTTATCCTCGGGTACCGGTTCTCTTTTAATGTACGGGGGAAGTGGAGTTAGTCCTATTTTTTCAACTGCACTGAATACATTACCGGGCTGGTTGAAACGGACAGTTCTTCCGCGGGAGGTAGTATTATCAATTACTTCACACCACAGCTTATCATTAAAATAGATTTTGTTTCCTATCCTTACTTTCCTTGCCGGGTCTACAATTACGTCCCATATGCATTCATCTGCATTCAGTTCTCTAAGCAGGAAAACTTCAATCTTTGCATTCGTTTTTTCTTTTTTTCCATACAATCTTGCCTGGAATACCCGGGTTTCATTTACAGCAAGGACGTCGCCTTTCTGCATGTAATCCGCAATATCACTAAAGACTTTATTCTCAATCTCCTCGGTTTCCCGGTTTAATACCATAAGCTTTCCCTTATCCCTGGGAGAAGCAGGAAATTTAGCTATTGCTGTCTTTGGCAAATTGTACTTGAAATCTGATAATTTCATTCTTCACAACCTTCTATGAATTGATAAATGAGAGGGAGCGCGGGGCTCCCTCCTTAATATTATTATTTTTTCTTCCCGGCAGCTGGTTTCTTAGATTTTGAAACCTTCTTTGACTGAGTCGACATTTCGTGAACAACTGCCCTGGCAGCCGCTAACCTTGCTATCGGTACGCGGAACGGGGAACAGCTTACATAATTTAATCCTATCCTGTGACAGAATTCAACTGAACCGGGTTCACCGCCGTGTTCTCCGCAGATTCCAACTTTAAGGTTTTCACGTGTTGATCTTCCCTTTTCAGTTCCCATCTTAACAAGCTGGCCTACGCCATTCAAATCAAGAACTTCAAAAGGATCATTCGGCAGAATTTCATTCTGAACGTAGAGAGGGAGGAACTTGCCTGCGTCATCCCTTGAGAGTCCGAATGTTGTCTGGGTTAAATCATTTGTTCCAAAGCTGAAGAACTCAGCGCCTTTCGCTATTTCATCAGCAGTAATACATGCACGGGGCAATTCAATCATTGTTCCAACAAGATAGCTGATCTTTTTGCCTCTTTCTTTTGCCACGTCATCTGCTGCTTTCCTTATTATCTTCTCCTGCAGCTTGAATTCGTTTAAGTCGCCTACAAGCGGCACCATAATTTCAGGTTTTACTTTGAATCCCTGTTCTACTGCGTCGTAAGCTGCTTCGAATATTGCTCTTGCCTGCATCTCGGTGATCTCAGGGAAAACAACTCCAAGGCGGCAGCCTCTGAAGCCGAGCATTGGATTGAATTCTGCAAGGCTGTGAATCTTTTCGGTAAGTTTTTCTATAGAAATTCCCAGCTCATTAGCCAGTTCCCTGATGTCTTTTTCTTCGTGGGGAAGGAATTCATGCAGGGGAGGATCAAGGGTTCTGATGGTAACAGGGAAGCCTTTCATTTCCTTGAATATACCCAGGAAGTCTTCTCTCTGAAGAGGGAGAAGTTCGTTAAGCGCAGTTTTCCTTTCTTCCGTGGTTTCGGAAACAATCATCTTCCTTACGCTCATAATTCTGTCGCCTCCGAAGAACATATGCTCAGTACGGCAGAGACCAATACCTTCAGCACCGAATGCAATTGCATTTGCTGCCTGATCAGGTTGATCAGCGTTCGTTCTGATATTCAATCTTCTGAGGTTGTCTGCCCATTTCATTAGACTTGCATAAGTCTGGTAAACAGGTGAGTCCTTGGGATCGAGAGTCTTGTTTAAGAGAACCTGGAGTACTTCCGATGGTTTGGTTTCAATTTTTCCGGCTATTACTTCACCGGTTGTACCATCGATAGATATAAAGTCGCCTTCTTTTAACTCAATGCTATCTTTGCCTTCAACACTGATAGTACCGTCTTTATAGTTTATCCTCAGCGTACCGCATCCGGCAACGCACACTTTCCCCATCTGTCTGGCAACCAGAGCAGCGTGTGAGGTCATTCCGCCTCGGGCTGTAAGAATACCTTCAGAGGCATCCATACCTTTTATGTCTTCAGGAGAAGTTTCTATTCTTACAAGGATTACGTTCTCACCGCGTGCAGCCATATCCACTGCATCCTGTGCATTAAGGGCAATTCTGCCTGAAGCAGCGCCGGGACCGGCGTTAAGGCCTTTTGCAATAAGTCTTCCTTCATCAACAGCTTTACGTTTTTCATCAAGATCGAAAATAGGACGCAGGAGCTGGTTCAGCTGGTTAGGCTCAATCCTTGAAATTGCTTCCTCTTTTGAAATGAGTTTTTCTTTAACCATATCAACCGCCATTTTGATTGCGGCAAATCCTGTGCGTTTACCAACGCGGCACTGAAGCATCCACAATTTTCCCTGTTGGATAGTGAATTCAATATCCATCATATCTTTATAATGCTTCTCAAGGTTCTTTCTAATGTTGTCGAGCTGCTTGTAAATTTTAGCGTCGTCTTCTTTAAGCTTGGCAATCGGCAGGGGAGTACGGGTACCGGCAACAACATCCTCACCCTGTGCATTGAAAAGATATTCTCCGTAGAATACATTTTCACCTGCGGCAGGGTCACGGGTAAATGCAACACCTGTTCCTGAATCTTCTCCCATATTTCCAAATACCATCGACTGAACGTTCACTGCTGTACCCCATGCTGCAGGTATATTGTTAAGTTTCCTGTAAACAATAGCACGCTCGTTCATCCAGCTTCCGAATACTGCACCGATTGCTCCCCACAGCTGTTCCATAGGATCAGTCGGGAAATTATGACCGGTTTCTTTTTTGATCGCAGCTTTAAACTCTTCAACAAGTTCTTTAAGATGATCAGTTGAGAGCTCTGTATCAAGCTTGAACCCATTCTCTTCCTTTTTCCTGTCGAGTATAATTTCAAAAGGATCCTCGGCTTTTTTATCAACGGGCTTTAATCCAAGCACGACATCACCGTACATCTGAACAAATCTTCGGTACGAATCATAAGCGAACCTGGGATTATTTGTTTTTTTAATTATTCCTTCAACCGTTTTGTCATTTAGTCCGAGGTTCAGGATAGTATCCATCATTCCGGGCATTGAAGCACGGGCACCGCTTCTTACAGATACAAGCAGGGGGTTATCCGGATCTCCGAATTTAGCTCCCATTTCCTTTTCAACTTTCTGCAGAGATGCTTTAACCTGTGCCGTAAGCTCTTTAGGATATTTATTGTTGTGATCATAAAAATAGGTACATACTTCAGTTGTTATGGTAAAACCGGCAGGGACGGGTAATCCTATATTAACCATCTCGGCCAGGTTTGCGCCTTTGCCTCCAAGCAGTCCTTTCATTTCAGCTTTTCCGTCGGCTTTTTTTCCTCCGAAAAAGTATACATATTTCTGTTCTCTGGGCATTACTTTTCCTCCAATCTATATTATCACTTTAATTTTATTCATAATAATTTTTGTTAATTAATACCTGATAGAATAAAGTTTTTAAATTCAGTTTCGTCATCCATCTTAAGTTCAATTTTCAAGAAAAATATATCAATATCATCAAATTCCTGAGCGAACTTTGTGAGCTTGACAGCATCCTTCTCAGTTGTAACTACTGAATGAGAATTTGTGGAATAAAATTTCTTCCTTATTTCCTGTACCTCCTTATTTGAATAATTCTTATGGTCTCTGAAGATTATCTGGTTAGATGTATCAACATTGGTCTGTTTTAGAATATTTATAAATGAAAACGGGTTTGCAACGCCTGAAACAACCAGGCTTTTCTGTCCCTTGAATTCTTCCAGTCCGTACCTCGTACCATGCTTCACATCGCCAAATTCGATAGCCTTATAATAGGCGGTAAAAATCTTTTTGCCTTCAAGATACCTGCTGTATCCGGCAGGGATATCATTTTCAGGAGTGAACTTCCTGTTAATAATAACCGCGTCAGCTCTTTTTACTGCGCTGAATGGTTCACGCATCATACCCGTGGGCAAAAGCTGCTGCTTAAAAAAATCGTACTCAGTAAGAAACCTCTGTTCAAATATTAAGAGGTTCAGGTCTCTTTTTATCCACCTGTGCTGGTAGGCGTCATCAAGAACTATAACCTTAACACCTGTATTCGCAATAAAGTTCTCTGCACCTTTTACCCTGTTTTCAGATACAGCAGCAGGCACTTTGCATTCCATAGCAGTTATATAAATTTCATCACCGCAGTTATTCACAGGGGCTAATATTTTTTCCCCGTCAGATACCAGAAGATACCCGCTTGTATCGCGTCCGTATCCCCGGCTGAGAACACCAACATTTTTCCCGGCCTTTTTCAAAAGACTCGTTAATGAAATTACTAGCGGGGTTTTACCGGATCCGCCGACCGAAATATTTCCCACCGAGATTACTTTGGCATTAACACCCTGTGACTTAAAGACGTTATTATCGAAGAACCGGTTCCTGATATTTATAACCAGCGCATAAAAGGGTACAAAAGGATATAATATCAGTTTTAATAATTTCACTTATAATTCACTTTCAGAATATTTCTGCCTTACGCTGAAGCTCAATGAGCTGATTTTCACATTTTTCAATAACCTTAGAAATTTCCTCCCTGCCCATATCCGGTCCTACAAAAATGGGATTCGAGTATACGACATTAGCACGCGTAAAAAACTTAGGGATTTGAAAACTATCCCAGCTTTTAAGAAGCCTTTTCTTTTTGAAGCCAATTCCCACAAGCACAAGCGGGAGTCCTGCCTTTTTTGCCGCAACTACAGCCCCGGCTTTAAGCTTGAACGGCGGTCCTTTTGGTCCGTCAGGAGTAATGGCTATTGAGTAGCCGTTTTTAGCAAAGTCAACCATTAAACCAAGGGCTACGTTGCCTCCTTCACTGCTGGAACCGCGCAATACTTTATATTTCCATTTCTTTAATATCTTTGCCAGCAGATCACCGTCTTTGCTCTTACTGGTAAGACCTGCAAAGTTTTTATTCCTGTTCAGAAACCAGGGAAGAAGCATCGTTCCATGCCAGAATGCAAGAACATAGTTCACATTTTCTCTCTCGAACTTATCAATGGCTTTTGCGTTAATTAACTCAATCCTTAGTGATCTGCAAAGAAGATCCACAAGTTGAAAAAGAACATAATTTCCTGCAAAACGCAGTGTATCCTGTTTAGCTTTCTTAAGCTTCATTCAATAATGAGTAAATAATATCTGCTGCTCTTCCGGAAGTACCGCCGGAGTTCAGCTTTTCTCTTAAAAGTTCTAATTTAGACTTTATATTATCGTACAGTGATTTGTCTGTCAGGATTTTTCTGCATTCAGAATATATTGTCTCGCGGTTAACGTCTTTCTGAATCAGTTCAGGAACAACCTTTTCTCCAGATATAATATTTGCCATACCGATATTATCAACCTTCACCAGGTTTTTACCAATGATATAGGTAAGCAGGCTTGTCTTGTATACAATTACCATCGGGAGTGCGAATATTCCTGCTTCCAGCGTTGATGTACCTGACTTTATAATACCAAGTTTTGCGTACTTCATCAAATCGTATGTGAAACCTTTAACAACTTTAAATTCTCTGGAAGAGGTCATCCCGAATAACGTCTCTTCATCAATGTTTGTCGAACAGCCTACAACCACCTGAAGATTAAACTCTCCGGCCAGCCTTTCTGCGGCAAGGATTACTTCGGGAAATATCTTTTCAACTTCATGCTCACGGCTGCCCGGCATAACAAGAAGTATTTCCTTGTCCGTGAGATTAAACTTTTCTGATAACTCTTTCCGGCTTAAAAATTTATATTCCTCCATCCTTTGAATTAGAGGATGGCCTACAAGCTCGACGTTCACATTATGATCTTTATATAAGTCCTCTTCGAAAGGGAAGACAACTATCATCTTATCAACAAGTCTTTTAATCTTTTTAATTCTTCCGCCTCCCCATGCCCATATCTGGGGAGAGATGTAATAAATAACTTTAATACCGATGCTTTTAATCTTTTTAGCAAAATTGAGGTTAAAGCCGGGGTAATCGATTAAAACGACATACTTAATATTTTCTTTCTTTATTACCTCAAGAAGCTCGCTCTGCACCTGCTTAATAAATGGAAGGTGCTTTACTACCTCCGCAAATCCAAGAAAAGCCATTTTCCTGATGTGGTATAGAACATTCATTCCGGCTTCTTCCATCCTGTCGCCGCCGAGTCCGAATACATTTATTCCGCCATCGAGCTTTTTTAATTCTTCTATTAATGCAGCTCCTATGTAATCCCCGGAAACTTCGCCGGCAATCATCATTATATTCTTCTTTGAACTTTCATTCATATCATAATCTTCTTAGGAACCAGAGCAGCAATATGGTAATAGTAACAATAGTGAAAGCCTGCAGGCTTCTTCTTTCAGATTTCAAACCTTTCCTGATATCATACACGGGCTGTTCCACGCTTCCTGCTTTGTACTTTGTTATACGAGGGATGAAGCGGGGGACATTCATTTTATAATCTTCGTATTCTTTTCCGAAGGTCTGTTCAAGATATTTTTCTTCCTCCTGCACGATCATGTAATACTGAAGAGAGAAGAAAATAAATCCTGCAATCTGCAGCCATGGGAACAGTGCAAAAGACATAATGCCGAGTCCCGTATACATGAGGATATTTCCAAGGTATAAGGGATTACGCAGGTGCGCAAACGGTCCGCTCACAATCAGGTAAGTACCCCCTACATTACCTGTTGTCCTCGTCTCACTTCCGGCCCAGCTTACACCCCAGAGCCTTATCAGTTCACCAAAAAGAGCGATCAGAAAACCTAAAATCAGGCTCCAGATATTCGGGTATGCAAAGATCAGCATAACCACAACGAAGGGAATCGGGGTATAACTGCGGTATTTAAAAAAATTAGAAGCGAGTGACATTAAAATTCCTTATTCCTGTATATAAATTTCCCGTCTTTTAAGTTCTGCCTGGTGTCGTTTCTTCAGGCGTTTCTTCTGCCTTAATATCTCCATCCTGTCAGCAACCTCCTTAAAATCATTGAAAGGGAAGTAAGTGACTCTTTCCCTTTCACAGTATTTTAACAGATCGTCCTTTGCAAAAATGAAATCACAGAAGTGCACCGTATATTTATCTGAATTACCGTCTCCTATGAAGACAGTAAATTCATCATCAGAGCTGTTATTTATAATATGGTTTCTTTTGCAGTTGGCTGACGTAGGACATCCCGCATCGTAATACGGAAAAACCGGGGTCAGCTTGTTATCTTTGTTCAGCCTCAGTTTATTCGAATAAACCTTCAGATGATCAAGTTTCTCTCTCTTAAGGATTAAATCGATATAGTAGTCGAAACCGTCACTAAGTATAAACAGCTGAAAATTATTTTTATCACAGTATTCCACGAAATTGTGGAAAGTGCTATCGATCTCTATCTGAAGGATGAACTCATCAAGTTCCTCTTTATTTATATAGTCGACAGATTCACACAGTTTCAGCCAGCAGTCTTTTGCAGAAATCCTGTCGCTCAGCAGATCTTCAATAATCTTCTTAACAGTTCCGGAATGTCCGAACCTTGTGAATACCGCATCGCCGATATCCTTCCTGGTAATAGTTCCGTCGAAATCAACAAATACTTTAAATACTTTATCCATTCTTTACCATCTTAGTCAGAACCATTTTCTTCACTTCAACGAAGCTGCCGCTTTCAAACTTATAAAAGTAAATACCGGGCTGCCTGTTTTTTGCACTAAAGGTTACGCTGTTCTCACCGGCCGGAAACCTGTTCTGCACAGCATCTATCTTTTCAATATGATTATCAAAGAACTCAATCCTCACATTTGATTCTTCAGGCAGATAAAACTTTATAACCGTAGAGTCAGAAAAGGGATTGGGATTATTCTGAGTAACGATTATATAGCTCGAAGATTCCAGGAATGTAACCCTGGAAATTTCAGAAGATTGTGTATTGCCGGAATTATCGCCCAGGACAACACGGTAGTAAATAGTACCGGATGTATCAGGCTTATCATAATATTCATAATAATTAGCTGACACACTGCTGTTGGAATTAATTGAAGCAAGTTTCTGCCAGTCAATGCTGGCTGTATCTGTCTGCATACATCTTTCTATAGAGTATGAACTTTTCGGTATCTCATTTGCGGAGTACCATGAAATCTTTACAGAATCTGAAACTATCCCGGTGTTGAAGCCGATAATCTGTGAAATAAACGTTCCCGTGCTGAATATTTTCTGCACATATATTCCATTACGGCTGTTTCTTTTCTCTTTAAAAACAGCAATCGCTCCGCTGTTTCCGTCAGGGAGTAAATTAAGATAGCTTTTGGGAGTATTAAAATATGAACCGATTGCAATACCGGTGCTATCCCACATTATCCTGCCCTCAGCCGATACGCGTTGCGAATAAATGTTTCCGGCTGCCGAAGCTGTTCTGCGGTCAAGCCAGGCTATGATTGCACCATTATGGTCATCGGGAATCAATCTTTGTCCGAACTGATCGCCGTTTATTCTGATTACCGGGAGTCCCCCTGCTGTCCATTGAGGTTTGCCGTTCCTGTTATATTTCTGAATATAAATATCCCGGTCGTTATTAATTTCATTAGCCCAGGATAGAATAAGAGAATTACCGGAGGTTGTCATCTGGGGCATTGATTGAGTGCCTTCCCCTGAAGAACATACCTTGCCGTTCTTACCCCATAATAATTTGCCCCTGGAGTTTATAAGCTGATGATAAACAGCCTTATTTTTTTTCAAAACCTGGTATGCTATATAAACGTCATCTTCCGCTTTAATTACAGAAAAGCTTATAACATTAAGCGTATTGTCTGTTACAGACAGAGGTTTTTTCCCCCATAATACTTTTCCGGTTTTGTCATAATGCTGAGATACTATAATTCCACGACTCCCAGCGCTCTCAATCCAGAAAACAAAAACACCGCCTGAATCATCAGCCAGAACCGTTGGAGTAAGCTTGTTGCCGGGGGTAGACGAAACCGTTAAGCCTGTTGAATCCTGGAGTAATCTTCCGTCAGCAGATATTTTCTGAAGCTTGACGCGGTTATTAAAAACACTTCCAGGTTCTTTTGAAAGATATGTTATGAAAATTTCATTACGAGGACCTGCACAAAGGGAGTAATCGCTTATTTCTTTTTCCTGCCTATTAACTTTTATTCCTTTAGAACTCCATAGATTATTTCCTGCAGAGTTAACTTTCTGAACAAGAAGATTTCCTGTTTTTGAGCCCGAGTAGTCTTTCCATGCAACAACGGCGGCATCTCTGCCTGCTGTTACAGCCGTAGGATTATCCTGATCACCGGTCGTTTCGGAAATTCTTTTTCCATCTGACCGGAAACTTATATCACCGTTTGATTCTATATGCATAAAATTAACTTCGTTCTGTAAACCAGTAACATTATCTTGCCAGAAAATAAAAGCCCCGCCGTTCCGATCAACTGCAGTAGATATATTTATCGGGTCGGCCAGGTCAGTAGCAATCTGCGTATTTTCAGCGGGATTATTAGCCCACTGTGCTGACGTTTTATTCAGAGGCAGAAAGATCAGGTAAAGGATAATGGTCAGGAAAATTATTTTCATATAATGAAGATCAGGCGCTTGCAAAATTGAGATCCTCGTTGAACCTGACACTAACCAGCTTAGAAATTCCTTCTTCCTGCATCGTAACACCATACATAGTATCTGCGGCCTCCATACTGCGCTTATTATGGGTGACCACTATAAACTGGGTGTCCTTGCTGAAGTCACGTATAATTTTTGTAAACCTGTCAATATTTGCATCGTCCAGAGGAGCATCGATTTCATCAAGAATACAGAAAGGACTGGGTTTAACCAGGTAGATTGCAAACAGCAATGCTATTGCCGTCAGAGTTTTTTCACCTCCGGACAGCAGGTCAATTGATGTAGGCCTCTTACCTTTTGGTTTGGCTATTATTTCAATTTTAGCTTCAAGCGGATCAGCATTTTCTTCTATTCTAAGGTCAGCTTCATCACCAGGGTTAAACAGTCCGCGGAAAATATTTATAAAATTTTCACGGATCTTATCGAAAGTATCTTTAAACAGCTGCTGGGCTGTAATATTTATTTCCTCTATGGTCTTAATAATATCTTTTTCAGAATCGGTTAAATCATCTTTCTGTTTGGTAAGAAATTCGAGCCGTTGTTTTTCTTCTTCGAACTCAGAATATGCCAGCAGGTTTATAGGGCCCAGGTTTTTAACCTGCTGCTTGAGTGAATGGACCTCTTCAGTCCTGGTTCTGAAATCGAATTCACCCAGGTCATCAAACGTTTTACGTTCAATTCTAACAGAATAGTTCTCCTGAATGTGTTCCTCAAGGTTGTTAATCTTTATACCGAGTTCATTTATCTTAATCTCGCTGGTGTGCATAGCATCAGAAACCAGTTCACGTTCTTTCCTGTATGAATTCTGCTGCTCCTCAAGGGCATTTATCCGGTTCTGTATTTCAATATAGGCCGAATCAAGTTCCTCTTCATCTTTTATAAGAACAGCTTTTTCACCTTTTAGAGTATCGGTTTCATCAGTCTTTTCTTCAATAACCTCATTTAAGGTTAGTATTTCCTCTTCAAATACAGATATATCGGCTTCCCTTTTAATAATCGTTTTCTTTATGGTATCGATAGAATCCTTTGCACGGTCTATTGCATTCAAAGTATTCTTCTTTTCTCCAAGCAGTCTTTCCAGTTCAAGGTTCAGCCGGTTCTGGTTTTTAACCAGCTCTTCAAACTCCGCACTGGTTGTTTTAAAGTCTGCTTCAAGATTCTCTCTGGCTTCATCTGACTTTAATTTTTCCTTCTGCTGATCTTCAATTATCTGCTGAAGGTTGTTTTTCTCTGTGTCCAGACGGTTGGAATCAGCTGCCAGTTCCTGTATTTCTGTTCTTGCTTTTTCAATATCATCAGCAGCCTTCTGCTTTTCGAATTCAAACTGTGCGATCTGTTTTTCAACATTTGATAAGTCGTTTACTATCATCCGTCCCTGTTCAGAGAGAACCTTCAGATCTATTTTTTCTATCAGACTGCCTGTCTCAGAGATCTTATCCTGCAGTGCATATAATTCTTTCTCTTTCCTCGGGAGTTCCTCCTTAAGGTTTTCAAGAAGTTTCATTCTTCCGAAGAGTGAATCATCAAGACGGGGAGCAGAACCGGCTTCGATAAGACCGGTACTTGATAAAAAGTCGCCCTGCAGAGTTACAAAATTAAAGTCGCTATATTTTTTTGAAAGCTTAAAAGCTGTATCCAGGTCCTCTACAATTACGGTGTAATACAGAAGATTCCTGAAGAAAGATTCCCATTTGGGATCTGTCTGTATTAACTCATACGTCCAGTTCTTAAATCCTGCTTCCCGGGCAAGTTGTTTCCGCTTCCTGTTAAGTGAGAAATCTCTAAGCTTATCAATAAGACTCTTCTTTTTGTCCCGGCCCGTATCTTTAACGTAAAATGCGGCCTTGCCTATCTCATTTTCCCGAAGATAGCCTATACCATTCATAAGATCATCTATAGAGTCAACCAGGATATTATTTATATCACCGCGAAGGGAAGCTTCCACAGCAAACCTGTACTCATCTGATGTGTTGCCTATATGGGCAAGGAGGTTTTTATCTCCTTTCGCCCAGTCATCATTTTCAAGCAGAGCTTTCGAACCCTTGGAAACGCCTTCAAGGTTTTCAATTAGTGTCTGTATAAAATTTATTTTCTCATTCAGTGTATTAAGGTAGCTTCTACCTTCAAGCTCTTTTGTCTTAAGCGATGAAAGCTCTTTCTCAAGGTCCTCTTTTTCTTTCTGCTTACGGGAATAAACCTGTTCGGATTCTGCAAGCTTACGTTCCAGTTCTGTTTTTTCATCACCCAGTTCTTCAATAAATCCGACTGTCTTTGCGATGTTGCCTGTAAGCGATTGAATTCTCTGATTAAGCTTATTGATGGCCTGGTTCTTTGCATCAAGATTCTTTTCAAGGTTCGAGAGATCGTTTTCCCGGCCGGTAAGTTCTTTGAATTTATCAAGCTGAAGCTCAGCATGCATCCTGAGGTTCTCCCTCTTTTCCTCTATAAGTCCGCTTACGCTCCCGACCCTGCTGCTGATGCCGGCTTTTTCATTTTCTTTATTCCTGATATCGCTTTCAAAATCTGCTATCAGCTTTATGCTTTCATCGATAAGCTCGCCTGATTCCTGAAGGCGTGCATTTAATTCAACAAGTTCTTCTTTATATCTGTCAATATTTTTTTCGAGAGAGGTCTTTCGTTCGCGTGACACAGAAAGCAAATTCTGGGATTTAAATATTGCTTCTGTCTTCGAGGTTAATTCAGCTCTTTTATTTTTAAGTGCATTCTCAGCTGCCGTGAGATTGAGTTTTACGGTTTTCAGTTCATCATTAAGTTTAGCCAGTTCAGATTCAAAAGAAATTTTCTTCTGCAGGTTTTCTTCTTTGGAATTCCTGGCATCCTCTTTCTGCAGTATATATAGTGCATACTCCCTCTCTGCAAGGTCAAGTTCAAGTTCCCTCAGTGATGAAGAGATCCTGTTATACTTATCGGCTCTTTTAGCCTGCCTTTCGAGAGAATTAACTTTTTTCTGAACTTCTGAAACTATGTCATTAACCCTGGTAAGATCGGATTTTACCTCATCAAGTTTCCTTAACGCAAGTCTTCTTCTAAGTTTATATTTATTTACCCCGGCGGCTTCCTCAAACATTGTGCGTCTCTCGTCAGCTTTATTGCTGAGGATTGTCTCCACCATTTTCAGTTCAATAACGGAATACGCATTAGCGCCTATACCGGTATCCATAAACAAATTGGTTATATCTTTTAACCGGCAGATGTTTTTGTTAAGCAGGTATTCACTTTCACCGGATCGGAAAATCCTCCTGGTGATTGTGACGTCTGTATATTCAGTAGGCAGGATGCCCTTATTATTATTAATGGTTAAAGAAACCTCAGCCATTCCCATGGGTTTCCTTGCCGAAGTACCGTTAAAAATTACGTTCTCCATCTTATCGCTTCTGAGGGCACCGCTGCGCTGCTCTCCAAGCACCCATCTTATAGAGTCGACAATATTGGTTTTACCGCATCCATTTGGTCCAACAATAGAAGTTACGCCCTCGTTAAAGTTGACATTAGTTTTCTGCGCGAACGATTTAAAACCAAGTATTTCAAGTTTTGATAAATACAATCTTAGCCCTGACCTTTAAATTGGATAAAAACAAGTTTCATATAATCGATTACTGAATTTGTTACCTGGTAGTAAAGTATGAAGCCTCCTGCTATCAATAATACTATTAGTATGCTGTAAAAATAGACCGTTCCGGGATTCACATCGAAGATAACATAAATTCCTTTTATCATCCTGTAAAAAGACCATAATAAAAACAATATCAATCCCGCATAGATGTATGCATTTGCAACATCAGCGGAAAGCATCCGGTAAAGGATAATTCCCACCGGGATAAGCAGCACCATCGGAAGAAGTGACCAGATGGTTGTATAATATATACTTGAGAAGAAAACTTTTGTTCTTACAAAAAAAGATGTCGCCTTAATTATTATAGCCAGAAAGGGTACAAATACTATTAAAATAAGGGTGAGCCACAAAAGTGACAACACCGGGTGCCATGAAAGATAACTGAATGTAGCAAGCAGCTTGGGACTCCCGAATGCAAGCAGAATTCTTTCAAAGAATATATTATCTCTGAGGTAAAAAAGTAAATTGCTTATTAATAAAGCCATTATTGCTGCAATTACGAATCCCAGGATTGTGGAATGATAACCTGACATTATCCGCTGGTCGCGTACATCAGCATAAAAATTATAGGGACGAAGCAGTGCCCGCGACGAATCCTCCCGGAATTTCCTGCCTGAGTTTACCAGTACGCCCATTATAAGTGCGAGGAACAATCCGAATATTATAAAGACCATAGGGGCATTATCTTTTTTACTGCCGATAGGGATAGTTACAGCTTCAATATTATGCAGCCTGGCATAAACCACCTTGTACGCCAGCCTGTTAGGATTACTGTTTGAAGCCGCAATGCCGATATTATATAAATTTTCTTTGCTGTATCCATTTACCAGTGAAGGGTAGTCGCCTTCATAATCGAACATCGAATTAATAAAGAATCCTGCCAGGTTGTTATTCAGCGTGTAATTGATTATCTCTTCGAAATACTTCGCCTGAGCCTCGTAGGAGTATTTATTTATGTATCCGTCAGTATTACCGGCATTAACCGTATAGGTAGCGGAACTTATAAAAACCCTTCCGTTGCCTATGCCCGATATCAAACTATCAATGGTTGTTGAAATATCACCCAAAGGATTATTGAGCAGCTCAATACCATATAAATCAAGACTGTCCGCCTCGTTAATATTAAGGTCAGCAAATGAGGCATATGAAAGAACATTCCAATTGCTCTTTAGATCATCTTCAAGCCTGTTCACATACTGGATGTGTGCGTCTAATTCAGGAACATATCCGCTGCCTAGTCCTACTGCAGCAACAGCACTGTATTGCCTGTAACCACGTATAAAATTCAGCAGGAAGTTTTTACTTCTTTCAATGAAATTGCTGCTTTGAGCAAGAGCTTCCGGAATTGAATTAACAGGCAGTTCAATTAAGGCAAGAAGTCCATATTGTTCACACAATTTCAGCAGGTAAGGGTGCGGGACAACCTTTGCGAACCTGACAGCATTAAATCCTGTTTCTTTTATTAAACTTATATCTTTCTCCATCTCTGAATAGGATTCAAGATTACCATATTCTCCGTTTGAGGGAAGATATGCTACACCCTTCATTTTAAATCCGGTGCCGTTAAATATAAGTGAGTCATTTCCCGTTGTTAATGAATAAACGGCTGTAGTCCTGCGGGATACATCCAGAAGGCTGTCTCCCTTCCACAATTCAAGTGAGAAGATGTATGATACAGGGGTGGCGGCTGACCAGAGTACAGGTTTGCTTAAAACAAGCTGATTGGTAAAAATTTTATCTTTATTGGGGATTAGGCTGAACTTACTTTCAACCTGGTTTTTTAAAACAGTACCGTCAGGTGATGTAATATTTATTCTGTATGTAAGTTCATTATTCTGGCTGAGACTATCAGCCGGTTTTGAAAATTCCTTATCCTCAGCTCTGCAGTTTAACTGCATCTGAGCACTATTAGACCCCGGGTAGTACTTATAGGAAATATTTATATCCCTCAGGGAGATGTTTGGTATCAGATGAATATATACATCGCGTATTATTCCGCCGAAATTATGGGGGAATAGGAACCTCTGCTTAACCGGGATAGTATTTTCTGAATCGAGGTTATAATAAAGCTTTACTGAAAGTACGTTGCTTTTGTCAGTGTTAAGGATATCTTTTGGAAGATCAACCTGGAAGGGAAACTCGCCCCCCGGATGCCTGTAAATAATGTTTTTATTGACCGATATATCCGCCGAATAATTTATACCGAAGAACATGAGCTTCATCTGGTATTTTTTAAGATCCTTCAGCGGGATCGTAAAACTCTTTTCAAAAATGAGCTCCCCTTCGCCGTGAAAAACTGAAGGGACGGTGACAGAAACTTTCTGAGCTTTCTCATCGCCTGCGGGGTGAACCTTCCATGTTCCGTTCAGCGAAATGATTTTGCGTTTTGAGGTTATATCAAAAAACAGCGAATCATTAGCCGCTACCCTGTAACCAGGAAGTTCTTTAAAAACAATCTGTGCATGGGTCAATGGAAGAAAGAGAGAAAAAATTATAGATGTGAGGAAAATATATTTGGGGAATCCCATCCGAATCAGTTATCCTATATATATTCAATTAAACTTACAAATATACGTTAGAAACGAGGGGAAAGCAATGTAAATCTTACTGATTTAGAACTAACACCAAAGAAATTTTCAATTGCTAAAGATTTTATTTATAAGTACTTAGGTCGATTCAATTATACTTATGAATGAATCAGCTTTAAGACATGCACCTCCTATCAGCGCACCGTCAATATTTTCCAGAGAAAGCAGGTCCCGGGCATTGTCCGGTTTCACACTTCCGCCGTACTGGATAATGAGATTTTCTGCAATCTCAGTTGAAAAATCATCACTAATATAGTCACGGATATATACATGCATCTCCTCTGCCTGGGCAGGACTTGCAGTTTTGCCCGTTCCTATTGCCCAAACGGGTTCATAAGCTATAATGATCTGTTTCATTTCATCCAGGGAGATCTCATTCAGTCCGCCGGAAAGCTGGGTTTTCAATACGTCTTTTTCTTTTCCGCTTTCTCTTTCTTCGAGAGTTTCACCTACGCAGAAAATGGGTTTAAGTCCTGCTTTCAGGGCGGCTTTGATTTTCTCATTTATCAAACCGTCATTTTCTTTGAAGATAGTTCTACGCTCCGAATGACCGAGGATTACATATTCGCAGCCGACACCCTTCAGCATTTTAGGCGAAATTTCACCTGTGAAAGCACCGCTTTCCTGGAAATACATATTCTGCGCACCTAGTTTAACGGGTGTATCTTTTAGCAATAACGAAGCTTCACTAAGGGAGGTAAAAGGGGGACAAACAATGATTTCACAATTAATTTGCTTCCCGTTCAGACCGGAGGTGATCCTGGATATAAGGTTCTGGGATTCTGATAGATCATAGTGCATTTTCCAGTTTCCGGCTATAACTTTTTTGCGCATTTCTTCCTCAATCAATTTTTCTTTAACCTCAAAAGTAGTAAAGAGTAGGAACTACTTCAAACCTCACGAATGATTTGTGAGATTGTCATATTTTTTAATCCTTTGAAAAATTATATTTTTAAGTAATGAAGCTGAAAAACATACCCCGGCAGGTTGTAATCTTAAGTCTTATCAGTCTGTTTACGGACATAGCGAGTGAGATGCTGTATCCTGTTACGCCGATTTTTCTTACCGCTGTTCTCGGTTCATCTATGGCTGTTGTTGGTATTATCGAAGGAGCTGCTGAAGTTACGGCAGGTTTGTTAAAAGGTTATTTCGGAAGGCTGTCTGACAGATTACAAAAACGGTCGGTTTTTGTAGTCCTGGGTTATTCAATTTCAGCATTATCTAAACCTCTGCCCGGTCTGTTCCCTGTGCTTTCTGCGGTAATTGCAACTAGGATAACCGACAGGGTTGGAAAAGGGGCACGCACCGCTCCGAGGGATGCCCTGCTTGCAACGTATGCTGAAGGAAAGACGGGGGCTGTATTCGGATTTCACAGGGGAATGGACACCCTTGGTGCTGCATTGGGTCCGGTAGGAGCCTTAATACTTTTGTATTTTTACCCGGGCAATTATACCCTGATATTCCTGGCGGCATTTGCTCCTTCTGTAGTTGCAGTAGCATTCACTTTTCTTGTTAAGGATAACCCGGCATCATTTAAAAAAGCAGCAAAAAGAAACTATTCTGAATTCTGGAAATACTGCTCCCCATCAGTATAAAATAATCCTCCTTTTAGTTACTTTATTCTCGCTTGTTAACAGCAGCGATGTATTCCTGATTCTTAAATCAAAGGACATTTCCAATTCTGCTTCCCTGGCTATATGGGGCTATATATTTTATAACCTTATTTATGCGTCGGTTTCTTATCCCATCGGGAAATACTCAGACAAGGCAGGTAAAAAGAAGGTATACATTGCGGGATTATATATCTTCGCTGGCGTTTACCTCGGTTTTGCACTTTTTCCTGATATTTATTTTATCTGGTTTCTGTTCGCCCTTTACGGAATCTATGCGGCGTCAACTGAAGGCGTGGTAAAAGCATGGGTATCTGATTTAATTCCCGATGAACAGCGCGGATCTGCAATAGGACTTTTAACAATGTGCATGAGCCTGTCAGTAATGCTCGGTTCATTTTTAGCCGGGGTTCTATGGGACGCTTTCGGCTCCCTTGTACCTTTTTTACTTTCTTCTGTTGTAAGCGCCCTGGTGGCAACTCTATTTATTATAATTAAGCAGAAAGATCCGCAGGATTAACACTTTAGCGGCTCATTTCATTCTAAATTCCGTGAATTCCTGAATCATTTCCTAAGAATTTTCCTTCATCTCCGTCATTACCTTGCGTATTGTATTCACGTGCAATGCAGCATCCGTATCAGCATACACTTTTTCTGGAATACAAATAAAGCCTGAACACTTGATAAGTACATAGTGAAAACGCAGTGAATACGCTATGAATACGCAATGAATACGGAGTGAATACGCTTCAAATACCACCAAAGAACGTTATTTCTGCTGTTTTTACCGCTTCCTGGTGCTGTCTTCTGCCGGTTTTAGAAAGTTTTTAACCATTATGATCGTTGTTTTGGGTTGAACATCTTTGCAGTTCCTTTTGGTAGGAAATTATTAATTCCATTTACAGAATTATATTTAAGGTAATTAAATATTGAAGAGCGGAATAAATTGGCTTAATTTAGCCCGGTTTTCTGTTTACAGCCCCAGCCTGAATGCACGGCTTTAGTTTTATTCTTGCCAAAGGTGGGAGGTTTATAGAAAATAGTTACTCCTGATTCCATCCCGGGTTTTCTATAATTTTCAAGTGTTGAACAATCACAATTATTTATTGCTGCAGATTCCTGCTGATCATTATCATTTTTAGCAATAGAATCAACATATGGCCTAGTCTTTTCAACATCGTATAGTGATATAGTTACTACAGTGAGAGTATTTTTAATAAGTATGTCGAATGCATTCTGTGCAAAGGCCCTTGCAAATGAAAAAGCTTCATAACTCTTTTTGTTAAGGTTTTTCAGGAATAAAGAATTCATTTGTGATAAGTGGAGGTTTTCAGGTGAGGCTGCTATAAACCTGGTAAATGGTGAAAGAAGGTGAACCATCCCGGGAGTACCATTATTACAAGTTGAAAGGACGATTAAATCGAAGCGGTTTCCGGCTGAAAGTCCTTTGATAGCTTTTTCAAAAAGTCCGGCATTAAACGAAATATCAGGATGAGTAATATTATAGGGATTTATTGAATTCCCTTCAGGGATTTCATGTCCGTAATAAAGTAATATTTTTATTGTGCTGTCATTTCCGTCCCTGTATTTCTTATATAGGTTAACTTCCGTAGAAAAGGAGGAGTCATCCGCATCTCTTTGATATGAATCTTCTTTGATTCTTTTACCCTTATTGAAATAATAGAAATGGCTGTCATCCTGGGGAAAGAACAGAAACCTGGAAGCTGTTCCCTGGTGAAAAACAAAGACCTCAGCATCCTCCAGGCTCCTGGCAGCATCGAATGCCTGGTTAAGTATTTCCTTATCGGCATAAAGCCCCGTTCCGGACGTATCATGATACAGGTAGTCAGCATCGCCATGTATAATATAAATTATAGAAAACGAAATATCGTTTCCGCGAATTTCTTTACAAAACGCTGCGAGAATAAAAAATATTATTAAAAATAAAAAAGGTTTCATAATATAAAGCCGGTTATTTAAACCGGCTCATTATTTTATAAGAGAAGGGCTACTACTATAATTATAAGGACAAGAGCTATTACACTAATTGTAATATATTCGGTGGACTGTTCAAACTGCTGCATCGAGTAATTTGCAAACTGGTTAAGACTTGCATCTGCCACTTTATCATAACCGTTTTGTCCATTTAATTCATCCTTCTTGTCGCGGATTTTATTTTCAAAGTAATTTATTCCTTCACGGTCTTTTTGCGATAAAGGCATTTGTCCTGCCGTGTTAAACGCTTTCAGTAAGTCATCAAAAGAATTGTTCAATATCGCTCTTTTCTGAGCTGGATCTTCCGTCTGCTTTACCTTTTGATTAACCTTATTGAAATAATCCTTTAGTTCTTTCTGGGTATCGTTACCCGCAAATGCTGATCCGGCAAGGAATACTGTCAGTAACATAAATATCGCTAACTTAAGTTTTATCATAAGTATCTCCTTTTTTTTATTGCTTTTCATCTTGAGGATACGAAACAAAATATATGAGGACTGTGAGAACAGACACCCCTCTATTCTGCATCAAAGAAATAACAGCCTGAAAATCCCTTTGGCTATTTGTCGGGTTTGTTTTATGTTAAGCAGTAATGATCCGCAAAACTTGCGGAAAAGGTTCTGATTATATACTTCCAAAATTATCAATTAATTATAAGGAGTTAGGCTATGAACCTTGTGGATCGTGCTAAAAACATCCTGATGAGTCCCGCCGTTGAATGGGAAGTTATTCGTTCCGAATCATCAACCCCCGCCCAGTTATTTTCAGGTTATGCTGTTTTTCTTGCGGCAATTCCTGCTGTGGCCGGATTCATAGGTTACTACCTGATCGGGATATCTCTTGGTGCATTCGGCTCCATTCGTCTTGAAATAGGGACTTCCCTGACGTGGGCAATTCTTACTTTTATACTTTCTTTAGTGAGTGTTTATGTTCTGGGCTGGATCATTGACGCACTGGCCCCTTCATTCGGATCATCCCGGGATTTTATTTCCTCTCTTAAAGTAGCTGTTTATGCATATACTGCTGCCTGGGTAGCAGGTATCTTTCACATCATCCCCTCTTTATCTTTCCTTGCAGGTATAGCCGGTATTTACAGTCTCGTGCTTCTATATATGGGACTAAAGCAAGTTAAGATGGCTTCGCCCGACAAACTCATTGCTTACTTTGTGGTAACCATTGTTGCTGCGATGGCACTTTATTTTATCATTGGAGCAATTATAAGTTCAATAGTATTCAGAGATTTCTATTTTAACGGAGCAATGTAAGACTTAAGTCAGCGCACGCATCAGCGGTTTTGAAAGGAATAGGAGTTTATTCAGCCATAGTCTCGATCACCGGTTTTTATTACCGTAAGCTTAAATGAAATAAATTCGTGGAGAGCTGCGGGTTAATTAGAAATCAGATCACCTAGCGTCCAATAAGTACAAAAGGACTCCATTCGAGCGGATATGAATAAACGCCTCCTTTTACCAAATCAATTTTGGCTTTTCGTAACGCAGAAGAATAATTCATCCCGTCGAGGATATTTTTATAAAACAGTGTCATTAAGATAGGCGTAGATTTGTCAGCAGCCCGCCACAATGGAATCACAAGGTTGGCTGCTCCTGCATAAAGAAAGCTTCTCGTTAAGGAATATATTCCTTCGCCTTTCACGTTTGTACCCAGTCTGCTTTCGCAGTTGCTGAGTACAACGAGATCAGCATCAAGGGTAAGGTTGTAAATATCTCCGGCATAGAGATTCCCTTTCTCACCGTAGTATTCCAATCCTGAAAGATCAGGGTGTTCTTCATTTATAAAGGCAGGTGCTGCAAGGTGAATGAACTTGTACCCGCTCAAATTTTCTAATTTCAACCCGTTTTCCTCAGAAGCCGTCTTTGTATAAAGGTCATAATGATAATTATGCTCTTTAAATAATTCTCCTATCGAATTAATTTCATTTACGGAAGGAGTGTTTATATCTTTTCCCGGGATAGCAAGTCCTGCAAAGGTTTTTGCCTTATTATTATTCCTTTGCCGCAGGTTCTCTTTCAGGAGTAATCCTGAGTAATAGTAGCTTATCTCATAATCATTTATCAGGTATGGAAGGTTGGAAAAATCACCGTTAAACCTGCGGGGCTGAGGCTCAGTCAGCAGTGCTTCAAACGGAAGATAAGAAAGGATATCGTCAGGAATAATATAAAGTTTTTGTTTATCCCTGAGCAGGCTTCTTACGGGTTCGATTAACTTTGAATATAATTCTGAAGCAGAAGTAAGGTAGTTTAAATAATTTAATTTCGGTAGAGATTCTCTGAATTGCCTTACCTTTTTAAAAAAACCAGAATCACAATTTACGTTAACTGCGTTTATAGAACTTTTTGTTAGTATGAAAATCGTAATACTGCTGTCACCGCAAAAATATTCCACCACAGCGGCATCCCCGGGCAGCAGTTCCCTTATCTCACCGGTAGAAGTGATCTCTCCCGGGTATTTCAGCTTATGGTATGCAGGAAAATTTTGTTCCAGGTAAATCTGCAGGTTATCATATTTGCGCCGGGTTTCAAATAGCAGGTTCCGGTTATTGCCGATGGCTGGCAGATCATTCGACTCTTCTGCTTCTTCCTGTTTTTTCTGATACAGGGTGAGATCTGCCCTGAGATCATTCTCTTCAGAAATGAGACTGTCAGGCAGTCCCGCAAACTTACCTGCGTTTGTTTCCCCGATAGATTCAGCCATTATGCCGGCTTTATTTCTTTCAGAAAACCTGAAAGCTGTTTCGAGGTAGCCTGGATCATTTCTGAGGCCGTAAAGTTTAAGCGCAGTAAGCACACCCTGTTTGTTAACCTCATTAGACCTATTAGTGAGGATTAACCTTGTATCTTCCTCGCTAAAACCTGTCTTTAGTTTTTCGATCACCGCCGAAGCCAGATTGTATGCATCCAGCGCTTTTTGAAGGATATAAGCGCTGTCTGTATTGCCTGTTTCCCGGGAATAAGCATTTCCTTTCCCGATTAATGCTGAAATCAGGCGTTTCCCTGAAGGCAGTTTATCAAGATTGACACGATCAGAAGCAGAGGGTGAATAGTCCGGCCAAACCACATATAGAGCCGAATCATAATATGCCACGGCAGATGATAATTCATTTTCCTTTAACGAAAGATCTCCTGAGGAAATGTAAGTCTCAGCCAGTCCGGGATTTGCAGGGGCGATTTTTTTATAAATAGAAACAGCCTTGTTAAGAAAATAAGCTGCATTATTAAAGTTGCCCATCTTCAGGAATACATTTCCAATCCCTGTGTAACTTAATGCCACATCGCGCGATTCCTCACCCGCATAATCTCTCCGTATCTGCATTGCCTTATAATCATACTCAAGAGCCTTATTAAAATTACCTGTATAGCTGTAGGTATTAGCAAGGTTGTTATAGCTCATAGCCACATAGGGATGAGTCTCACCAAGCTTATCCACCCAGATCTTTAACGCTTTTTCATCATACTGAATAGACTTTCTGTAATCCTCTTTCAGAAGATATACGTTTGAAATATTCGTATAGCAATTGGCAAAATACGGGTTATCTTTTGCAAGTGTGCTGTCCCATATCGAAAGTGCTTTGTTAAAGTACTGAAGGGCTTTATCATAATCGCCGGTACGGTAGTAGATCAAGCCGACATTATGGTAGCCTTTCCCGGTATTTACATGTTCCTCGCCGAATACTTTTTCATTTATATCCAGCATATTTTTGTAGTACTTGTACGCTTTATCGTAATTGCCTTTTTCATAGTAGATTGTGCCTATGCTGTTGTAAAGCTCCGACCGCAGTGAGTCCTGGTTCTCCTTTAAATAACTTACCGCATCCAGCCCGTTATTAAGATGTGTAAATGCCTGGGTATAATTTCCGAGGTATCTGTAGTTGATTCCTATATTTTTCTGGCAGTCAATGAAATTTTTCCAGCTTTCAAATTTTTCATAGATGGAAGAGGCTTTCTCATAGTAGAAATTAGAGCTGTCATACTGAACATCCCTCCAGAAATCATCAGCTTTTTTATATAGCTTTTCAGCTTCAGCAGAGTCAGCGGGCTCCATTGAAAATATCCCGGAAACAGGGAATATCGATAGTGTTAAGGCAACAATTAATAAATGTTTATAATTCTTCATTTCGGGTAAAACTAAACCTGGGAATCAGGAACAATCTAATTTTTCCTTATATCATTTTCAACCAATATTTAAGCGCCTTGTATGAAGTTTCAGCCTGCGGGAACTCATTTACAATTATTTCTGTTATTCAATACAACCACTCAGAGCCGAAAAAGTTGTGATTCAAACAAGATATGGATTTTTTAATTCTGGTGGTAAAGTATATCTAATAACTAATAATAACAGGAGATATCGTGAAAATTAACATTATTTCATTCGCTATTTCAATTCTTTTTCTGGTAACAGGGGTTCAAATATATGCTCAGTCAGCCAGGCTGCAGGTTATTCATAATGCTGCAGATGTGGCCGCTGACCCGGTTGATATATATCTCAATGGAAATCTGCTGCTTGACGATTTTGGTTTCAGGGAAGCAACACCGTTTATAGATGCACCTGCAGGTGTATTATTGAACATAGGAGTGGCTCCCGGAAACAGCAGTTCTGTGTCTGACACCCTGGTAAACTTTGCCGTAACCCTTGAAGATGGGGGTTCATACGTAGCAATTGCAAACGGAGTACTTAACCCTGCCTCATACGCAGCAAATCCTGACGGCAGAAGTACAGCATTTACACTGTTCTTGAAGACAATGGCGAGGGAAAATGCAGCAGGTACAGGAGTTGATTTCTTTGTGGTACATGGATCTACGGATGCACCGACAGTCGATGTGATTGCCCGCAATGTCGCTACACTAGTTGATAATGCTGCATACGGTGATATCACAGATTACATAAATGTACCGGCAGGAAGCTATATACTGGATGTGACCCCCGGAGATGATAATAGTACAATCGTAGCCTCATTTAATGCGGATCTTTCTGGACTTGAAGGCGGCAGCGCTGTAGTATTTGCTTCAGGCTTCCTGGATCCATCAATGAACCAGAACGGTGAGGCTTTCGGCATATTTGCTGCACTCAGTGACGGGACAGTCGCTTCATTCGGCGCTGTTACATCAAACAAAGATGATGAAGCAGCCGTTCCGCTTGAATATGGACTGCAGCAGAACTATCCTAATCCCTTTAACCCCTCCACTAACATATCTTTCAGTATTCCTGAGCAGCAGTTGGTACAGTTAAAGGTATATAATGCAATTGGACAGGAGGTTGCTACTCTGGTAAACGATGTTATGAATAGTGGAAATCACTCTGTTACTTTTAAAGCTGCAGACTTTTCATCAGGCGTGTACTTTTATAAACTTCGAACGGGAAATTTTAGTGAAGTGAAGAAAATGATGCTGGCCAAGTAACATCATAATGAGGTTATAAAAGGAGGCTGTCTCATAAGTGTCATTCCGAATCAGTTCGGAATCTGATCGAATTGTCATTCCGAATTTAGTTAGGAATCTGATCGAATTGTCATTCCGAATTTAGTTCGGAATCTATTTCCCACATTGATTAGAACCTGAAACCCGTTCAGGTTGACAAAATCAGACTTTTGAGACAACCTCCTTTTTATTATCCCTCCGGCCGGGCATTTTGTATCGAAGTTCTGAGTTTACGGATTTAAAAAAATGCCTTATTTGTGAACTGTACCTTGAACTGTCCCTGAATCATCACGGATACGTGCCGCCGCAGGTTAAAATAGGATATTCAGATATTGCATATTCATACCCTATTCGTGAGAGAACGTAAGGTAAAAGCTCGCCTCCTGTCGATCTTTTATATGAAAGTACCTTAAAGAATTCGTGATATTATTTTTATTGGAAAGTAATGATGCCGAAAGATTTTACTGAATTAAATTGGCAGTCGTGGAAAAGGGGGTTGACAGAATTACGGAATCGGCGTATGTTCACTACGTGCTTCTGCATTTCCAGGGCATAAGTTCAGGGAGTATTACTATTATGGGAGTAAAATTTTATGAGATACCCGGTTTTAATTCTAACACTTCTTCTGATATTTTCAATTAATAAAAACGAATTTGCACAAGGCGAAGCTGCGGTGCCTTTTTTGTTAGTGCAGCCATCTCCTTCGCTTGCAGCAATGGGACAGACAGGTACAGCACTTCCAACGAACGATCCTTTTGCATTCGTCTGGAATCCCGCTCAGCTCGGTTATACAAGTCAGCATACTAATCTTTCGATTATTTTTTATCCGTCTAAAGTTGACTGGCTCGGGTCATTGAGCGCCCGGGTTAGAGCTAAAAGGACTGGCCTTTAATGCCGGATATAATTTTAAGGAACTTATAAGTTTCCCATTAAGTGTGGGATTCGGATACTCAAGGAATGAATTAGATTATGGAAAATTTCATTATGGTCCTGAAACAGGACAAACCTCCGAGCCAAAAGATTATTATAATGCTTATTCACTCGGAATAGGCATTGATTATTTCATTCAGTTTAATGCCGGTTTCACAATAAAAAATATTACCTCAGAAATCGGCGGCTATTTTGTAGAAGAAGAATCCCATGCTTCAGCGAAAGCTGAGAGGACCATAACTGATTTCGGACTGCTTATCAATGTTCCAATAATCAAACTTATCGACCAAGACTTATTTTTCGGAATGAACGCCGGGAATAAACTTATTCCTTTTTTTAATTTCTCAACAGGCTATTCAAAGTCAAATATAGGTGATAGTATCTATTACCTGGATCCGGCACAGTCTGATCCTCTTCCGAGAATAGACAGACTGGGATACGGAATTAAAACAGGTATTGATCTTGTCTCAGATGATTTTCGGATAAATACAATTAGTCTTTCCTTTACAGCTGAAGCAGATGACATAATAATATCGAGAGATACTACAGGCCAATGGTCGTACCAGTCTACTTTAAGCGATCTCCATTTATGGAAAAATATAATTAATGTTGAAGGAGATGGGTGGATTGTTTCCCATGCAGGATACAAAATCGATTTATTTGAAACAATTTCCTTCAGCGGGGGACACTTTTCTGGACGGGGATTCGATGTTAGAAAATCTAACGGATATGAAATCAGAGCTAAAGGTTTATTTAAACTTTATGCTTTATGGGCTGATAATTCCATAACTGATTTTCTAAGGGACCATTTTGATATAGCATATTACCACACCAATTTCTTTTCCGGGCATCCTTTAGTAACAGAAATGACCGGTCTTGCTTTATATATTTCTAATCTTGACAGTTTGTTTTAAGTAATAAAATACCCCGGCGGCTTGAAGCTGTCGGGGTAAAATATTTATGCGTCTGAATTATCTTAATGATTAAGATCGATCACGCCAATTTCAGTATTACTACCAGCGGTAACTTCAACATCAGCTATAACAGTATCTGTATATGCAATATTATCGGGATGTACATAAACGTCATAAGTTCCGGCTGGAAGTACCATCAGGCTGAAGAATCCTTCCGGATCAGGAAATGTTGTAACAGTATCAGTGCCTGCTAATGTCCATACGGTCGCATCAGCATCAGCAGGTAGAACCTGTCCGGAAATTCTGCCCGATGTAACCATCGGCATTACTCTTATCACAGGGTTCATCATATACACACCATTACCGGTAACATGAATTGACCTGTCGGCATTAAAATCGAGAAGCAGCTCATAAAGGTTATCAGGTTCGATATCAAATTCGTGATTAAGTTTTATACCTGTCTGCATCCCGCTCGGGATAGTTAAAGGATATGTTACGCCATTCACAACAACGTTGCTGCCCTCTCCAAGGATCAGCCTTATCTGTGTATAATGACCTGCAGTGAGAAACGTATCTCCCAGCACAACGCTCGCACCGTTTGTAAGCTGCAGAAGGTCGTAAGTATGAGGAACAGGATTTATAATCATCCAGCTGCCCTCCGAACTATCAGCCATATGAACTTCCACACGGTTAACAACGACATTAACCTGATCGTATGAGGCAGGCGAGTCAACCATTGAAATCTTAAGCTGTCCCTGACCGTTAACAGGATTAGTTGAATTATCTTTTGAACATCCCGCGTAAATAAAAAGAAGAATTACAGGAATTATATAGATTAGTTTTTTCATTTTCGCACCATTCGCTTTATTGATGTATTTTAACAGATGATTATTTTATTAATAATTATATGCAGGGTTAATGTTCCCGCTCACTTTATCGAAATGACAGTTTTTTGATTTATTAAAATCGTAATAAGATAACAGAAAGTATACCAGTTACCCTCACTGATAATATTAGGCTTTTCAGGGCGTTCTAGAATGCTTTTTGTCACATATGCCATTTTCGGCGGCCATTTTAAGCAAAGAGGATGAATAATATTCATCGGTTAAGCAAAAAAAACGTATATCATTAACATTTCCTGATAATAAGTTGCAAAATTTAATTGTAGTTGCTGGTTTAGTTGCGCCTGTTTTTTTAATAGTTGCTCTTGGATATTTCTTAAAGAAACTGGGGATGATAAACGATAACTTTGTCAAACTATCATCCAGGATTGTTTTTTCAGTTTCATTGCCGGCCCTTATATTTACAGAAATCTCCAGTACCGATCTTAGCAGTATTCTAAACCTTGAACTTATTGGTTATGCTTATGCAGGAACCCTTGTAACATTCTTCTTTGTCTGGATCGTCTCTATCCCGTTCGTTAAAACAGCCAGAGACAGGACGGTTTTTATTCAGGGAAGTTTCAGAGGGAATTTTGCTGTTATTGGTCTTGCTTTGATCGCTAATATTTATGGTATCGATAACCTGGGGAAAGCATCCCTGCTGCTAGCCTTTACAATTCCGATTTACAATACCCTCTCTGTTATTGCATTAACTGTTCCGCTGAGAAAAGAACGTCAGTTGAATATCAGTCACACAATAATAGAGATCCTCAGGAACCCTCTGGTACTTGCAGTAGTTATTTCGATACCTTTTTCAATTTTTAAAATAAATCTTCCTTTCATTGTAGAAAGAACAATAAATTACCTGGCTGCTCTTGCACTACCTCTTGCTCTTCTGGGAATCGGGGGGTTTATGGATTTTAAAGAGATAAAAAAGGGTTTCTCACTTTCTCTTTATTCAACTTTCCTGAAACTGATAGTATTTCCCTTTCTGATGACTTACGGAGCGTACCTTTTCGGATTCCGCGGTTATGATCTTGGTATTCTCTTTATACTTTTCGCCTGCCCTACAGCTATTGCCAGCTTTATTATGGCTGAAGCAATGGGGTCAAACAGCAAACTGGCCGCCAATATACTTCTTATGACAACCCTGGTTTCTCTACTTACAATCACAATCGGACTTTTCATTCTTAAACAATATAATCTTATCTGATTTCTTTTTTAACAGGCAAACACTATATTCTCACTATTCACTACAAATCTTTTTCAGGGAGAGGAATCATTATGGAAAAAAATATAAGCGGATTGAAAATTATAATTGACAGGGATATGTGCATCGGTACTGCCAACTGCATAAGGGTTGCTGGAGAAGTTTTCGAACTTGACAATCAGAAGATTGTTACCTTCAAGTCTGATTTAAAGGAACCTGATCAAAGGACTTTAATTGAGGCATGTTCTGTTTGTCCTGTTAATGCCATAACCGCTATTGACGAACAGGGAAACCAATTAATGCCGTAATATTTAATTGCTGTGCTGAACACAACTGCACCATAAAATATTTTTAATTTGGAGCAGAATAAATAACCGGAGGTGCTGATGGATGAAAAAGTATTAACTGGTGAGCTTATAAACTTACTGGGTAAGGAACAGGCTCACGTATCTCTAGAGAATTCGCTCGATGGGTTGAATCCCGGGAACAGGGCGAAGAAGCCGAAAGAAGGCCTGCATTCAGTTTGGGATGAACTGGAACATATCAGGATAACCCAGGAGGATATATTAAAATACATGATCGATCCTGACTGGAAGTCTCCTTCCTGGCCTGATGATTACTGGCCCGAAGACAGGGAAAAAGTATCCGATGAAGAATGGAATAAATCTGTTAAACAATGTATTTCAGACAGGGATGAATTAATTAAAATCATTAAAGAAAAGGGAAGCAGCATTACAGGCAGTATCCCCCATGCCGAAGTACATACTTACCTGAGGGAAATACTAATTGCCGCACAGCATAATTCTTATCATATAGCACAGATTGCATTAATCAGAAAGATGCTCGGCAATTGGAAGTAGTTTATTCCGGCGGCTTTATAGTGGTACATATTCATCCTTTTAGGTAAATTCTCTTATGTTTGAAGCAAGAAAGAACAGGAAGCTCAAAAAAGAACTTAAGCTGCTTGATGTGTATGCTATTGCGACCGGTACAACTTTAAGCAGCGGCTTTTTCCTGCTTCCCGGACTGGCAGCAGCAATAGCCGGACCGGCAATCGTTTTAGCTTACCTCCTTGCAATTGTTCCCCTTGTACCTGCAATGTTCAGTGTAGTGGAACTAGCTACCGCAATGCCCAGGGCAGGAGGCGTCTACTTCTTTCTTGACAGAACTCTTGGTCCTGTTTTCGGCACAATAGGAGGCCTGGGAACCTGGCTGGCCCTGATCTTAAAAGTATGCTTCGCCCTGATAGGCATGGGTGCATATATCGCTCTTTTTGTACCTTCGATACCCATTGTGCCCGTAGCTGTAACACTGGCCCTGTTAATCGGAGGACTTAACTTATTCAGTGTGAAAGGCAGCGGCAAGCTCCAGGTAATCCTTGTTGTAATTCTGCTGGGGATCCTTGCTTTGTTTCTGGCCGGAGGACTTCCTGAGATAAATTTTTCCAATTTTAAGGGTTTCTTTAATCCCGGTTTCGACGCAATATTTTCTGCAACCGGCCTGGTATATATCAGTTATGTTGGTATCACGAAGGTTGCAAGTTTATCCGAGGAAGTTAAAAACCCGGAAAGAAATCTTCCGCTTGGGATCTTTCTTTCACTTGGTACCTCTTTCTTAGTGTACGGTTTAGGTACGGCAATTATGGTGGGGGTTATTCCGATCAATGAACTTATGGGCGATCTTACACCTGCAGCAACAGCCGCCGGAAAGTTCTTTGGTAAAACAGGAATTGTTTTAATTTCTATTGGTGCAATAATAGCATTTATATCGGTAGCCAATGCAGGAATACTCAGTGCATCGCGCTATCCGTTTGCTATGAGCCGCGATCACATTATGCCGCATGTCTTTCAGCGTCTCTCTCCTCATGGAATACCTTATATATCAATCATTCTAACATTGGCCTTAATCGTTACGATTATAATTGCTTTCGACCCTACTAAAATTGCGAAACTTGCCAGTGCGTTTCAGCTTTTGATGTTTGCTTTCGTTTGCCTGGGTGTAATTGTAATGCGTGAGAGCAGGATCGAATCTTATGATCCGGGTTTTAAATCACCATTTTATCCCTGGATGCAGCTTATAGGCATCGGGGCTGCCATTTTCCTTATTTTCAAAATGGGATGGCTGGCTGTTTCTTTTTCATCAGGACTTATTGTTATCGCGGTTCTATGGTACAGGTTTTTTGCGCATGGTAAAGTTCAGAGACAGGGAGCTGTTTACCATATTTTTGAAAGACTCGGCAAATCAAGATATACTGGTCTTGACAGCGAATTAAGAGGAATACTGAAGGAAAAAGGTTTAAGGCAGACGGATCCTTTTGATGAGATTGTTACCAGAAGCTTCGTTTTCGATCTTAAAGAAAGAACGGAATTCAGTGCAGCCGCAAAGCAGGCTGCTCTCTTATTTTCCCAGGCCGTTTTTGTTGATGCTGACGTACTGGCAAATAAATTTAATGAAGGAACCAAAATCGGCTTAACACCTGTAACTCACGGAATAGCATTACCGCATTTCAGACTGGGGAATATAACGCAGGCAGAGATGGTTCTGGTGCGGGCACGTAATGGAGTTCATATTAAGTTTAATAACCCCATAACCGGAAAGCAGGATGATGAGGCCGTGGTGAAAGCCCTGTTCTTCCTTGTTAGTCCTGAAAAAGATCCTACGCAGCATTTAAGAATACTGGCCCAGATTGCAGGGAGGGTTGATGATGATAATTTTGCAGAAGAATGGGAGAAGGCCCGCAACGATCAGGAGCTTAAAGAAGCATTGCTGCACGACGAAAGGCTGCTTCAGGTCCACATAGACCATCACGAACCATCATCTTTTATGATTAATAAAGCCCTCCGGGATATCCACATCCCGAAAGGCTGTCTCGTTGCATTTCTTAGAAGAGAGGGCGAAACTATAGTTCCGGATGGAAACTCTATATTTATGGACGGTGATAACCTGACAGTAATAGGCGACCCCAAGAGCCTTGAGGAGCTTAAAAACCAGATTAAAGAAAAGCGTGCATCAAAAAGGATTTTGCATTGATTGTGAGCTGCATAAATTCAGCCTCTGAGGCTGACACTATCAAATTAAACTTTCGGATTATTCAACTGTCTAATTAAATATGTTAAAAACCGGAGCAATGGATGAATAAGGGTTTAATAAGTATCGTTTTTATTTCGGTAATGCTGATTACAGGGTGCAGCAGTACTTTAGAATTGACAAGCACACCTTCTGCCGGCACTATAAATATAAATGGTGACGCATCTGACTGGGGATCAAACCTGAGATATATTCCTGATGAAAAGGCGGCCGTCGGTATCTCAAACGACAACAATTATTTTTATCTATGCCTGACAACCAGCGACATGGGGAAAGTTCTGCCTATGTTCGCAGGAGGGTTCACAGTATGGCTTGAAAATGAAAATAACAATGATGCTGTAATCGGCGTAAAATACCCTCTCCATAACATTGTTAATGAATCGCGTATTATGGTTAATCCTGATGAATTCAGGGAAAAAGGGAGCGGGATGATGATGACTAAAATGATAAAAAGCCAGGATGAAATAAGGATATTAAATAGCGACAATTATCCTGTTACTGTTATATCTACTGCAGACAGCAGCGGACTAATGGCTGCGATAGGTTATAACAACGATCAGTTCATTTATGAGTTAAGGGTTCCTCTCAAAGTTGATGATCAGAATAAATACGGTATTGATGCAAAATCAGGAGACAAACTTCTGGTTAAGCTTGAAACTGAAAAACCTGATAGAGGAAACCTGGGAGGAAGAGATGGTATGGGGAATCCGGGCGGTGAAATGGGAGGAGGTTTTCCCGGCGGTAACCGTGGGATGCGGCCTGGCGGCGGAGGTAGACCTGCTTTTGAACCGGTCAATTTATCGCTTGAGGTTACTTTACACTAATTTCTTTTAATATCTGTTCTAATGGATTCGAGGGCTCTGCCGTTTTTTCCTGCGGCACTGGATTCAATAGATTCTACAAGTTCGCGGATATACGGATTTCCTTCAAACTCGCCCTGTTTCAGCAGTTTGATTTTTTCCTGCCTGGGTTTTTCATCAACAAAAAGAATTATGAAGGCCTTCCTGAGCAGGGAAATATCAGCCTGACTGAAGTTTTTTCTTTTAAGCCCTTCAGTATTTATACTTCTTTCCCTTGAGGGGTTACCTTCTAATATAACGAACGGAGGCACATCCCTGTTTACTCTGCTCATAAACCCTATGAAGCAGTTACGGCCGATTGTCACAAACTGGTGGACGCCTACGAGTCCTCCTAAATAAGCAAAATCTTTAATGATAATATGACCGGCAAGCTGTGTTCCGTTAGCAATGATTATGTTGCTGCCGAGTACGCAGTCGTGAGCAACATGCGAATACGCCATTATAAGGTTATTATTCCCTAAAATGGTTTTGCCCTCATTTGCAATTGTACCCTGCTGAATGGTAACACACTCTCTTATAGAATTATTATCGCCGATAATAACTTCTGAAGGTTCTCCTTTATATTTAAGATCCTGGTTTATGTTTCCCACTACTGCCCCGGGGTGAATAACGTTTCCGCTCCCCAGCTTAAGAGGACCATAAAGCACTGCATGATCTTTAAGTATGCAGCCGTCACCTATCTCAACTTTTCCCCGGATAACACAGTAAGCCCCGATCTCGATCTTGGTTCCGAGGGTTACTTCCTTATCAATAATTGCAGTAGTATGAATATTCATTGTAACCTGAAAATTTTTATTTCTTAAAAAATAAGGATTATTTGAATAAAGTGGGGTATATAAAACAAAGGCCCGTCATATGACAGGCCTTAAGTTGAGATGATATAATTTTACAACTCTTCGGGCTTCCCTCTCAATGAATCCCATATCATGTAAACACAAATCAATGCAAACATAACTAAAGCAAGCAGTTCAGCGGCATGAGATTCAGCCCATTCCAGGTTCACCCAGTTATAACCGAGGTATCTCAGGAAGGCGCTTATTACACCCATAAGAGCACCGCCGGCTATAAAGCCGGAAGCAATAAGGGTCCCGCGTTCTCTTCTTGCATTATTAACTTTTTCATCTTTGCTCCTTGTAGATACGAAATAAGCAATTAATCCGCCTACAAGCAGGGGAGTATTAAGTTCAAGTGGAATATACATACCAAGCGCGAAGGCCAGTGCAGGTACACCAATCATCGTGAGAACAAGGGCGAGAATGGCACCAACGATATAAAGCATCCATGGGGCGGGCTGCTGAGCCATCAGCGGCTGTATAACAGCTGCCATAGCATTTGCCTGGGGTGCAACGAGGGCACCTTCACCCGTGAACCCATAGGTATCATTTAATATCATTATAACATATCCAACCGTTAAAGCTGATACCAGGACACCGAGAAATTTCCATCTTTCCTGTTTATAGGGCGAGGTTCCCATCCAGTATCCGATCTTAAGGTCGGTAATAAAACCGCCTGCCATAGAAAGAGCTGTACATACAACTCCTCCGATAATCAGGGCAGCAACCATTCCGGATTCACCTTTAAGTCCAACAGAAGTAAGAATAATAGATGACAGAATCAGGGTCATCAATGTCATACCGCTTACAGGGTTGGTGCCTACTATCGCAATCGCATTAGCTGCAACCGTGGTAAACAGGAAGGCGATCAGCATTACAATAAATAATCCTGTAAGGGCCCATCCTATATTATGTACAACTCCAATCTGGAAGAAAACCAGCAGAAGAACAGCAGTTCCAATAATCCCGAATACAATTATTTTCATGGAAATATCGCGGTGAGTTCTAACGTGTTCATCACTTTCTTTTTTCTTCGCAACAAGTTCCTTAACTCCCATTGTTACGGCGCCTTTAATGATCTTAGAGGATCTTATGATCCCTATTATTCCAGCCATAGCAATACCGCCGATACCAACATGACGGATATAGTTCCGGAATATTTCCTCGGCACTCATCTGGTTAACAAGTTTTGTTATACCTGATCCCAGGGGAACAGCAAGATCGGCCCCGATGTAAGAAACAACGGGTACAAGCAGGTACCAGGAAACAAATGAGCCCGCGCAGATTATAGCAGCGTATTTTAAACCAACAATATAACCTAGTCCCATTACGGCGGCGCCTACGTTCAGTCTGAAAACGAGCTTGAACTTATCTGCCAGAACCTCGCCGAAACCAAATACTCTTGTTGTAAAAGTTTCGCTCCACCAGCCGAATGTTGCAATTACGAAATCGTAAATACCGCCTATCAGGCCTGAGACAACCAGTACAACAGCCTGTTTACCCCCTTTTTCGCCTGCAACAAGCACTTCAGTGGTAGCTGTTGCCTCGGGGAAGGGGAATTTTCCATGCATTTCGGCTACGAAGTACTTCCTGAAAGGAATGAGGAAAAGAATCCCGAGGATACCTCCGAATACCGAAGCAAAAAAGATCTGGAAGAAATGCGCAGGAAGATTCAGGATGTAGAGTGCCGGGATTGTGAAGATTGCCCCGGCTACAATAAGACCTGAGTTCTGTCCTATCGACTGAATAATAACATTCTGTCCCAGGGCTCCTTTCTTTTAAAAGCAGCCGAAAGACCAACAGCAATAATTGCAATTGGTATAGCGGCTTCAAACACCTGTCCTATTTTTAGTCCCAGGTAGGCAGCTGCGGCAGAAAATAATACTGCCATCAGCAAACCGACTATTACTGAGTAAGGAGTTACCTCCTGCGGTTTCTGGCTGGCCGTCATAATAGGGACGTATTCTTCTCCCGGCTTCAGCTCAGTGTATGCGTTCTCCGGGAGACCTTTAACCTTTTCGATTTGTTCACTCATAAGACAATACCTTATTTAAAGTTAATTGTGATTGGTAATTCATATCCGGTTTCTCTAGAAGCTGAAGATGTAAAGGTTATCGAACCGTAAACCTTTGATCCTTCAGGCATATCATACGAGGGCTGTGAATATTTGAGATATAATTTTTGTGCTATCGAAGGATAGAGTGACAATCCTCCTCTTGAATTTCCGGTAACCGTGAACTGCGGCTGCGAGTTCATTTCAGTTCTTTCTTTAACTGTTACTGTCATGCTGTCTGAAGCATTTGTAAACGCCGGAGCCAGTACATAAGTCAGGTTAGTATTTCCATGTACATCTTCAGGTGAAATTGAAATGCTGCCCGTTCTGTAGCTCAGACCATCTTTGGCGAGTGCTAAGCCGCTGTCATCCATTATTTCATATGCAAAATCAGTTACCTTATTATAGTCTTCTCCGCTTAGCGTAAGTTCGAAAGTTTTGGAAGCCTCACCATCTTTGAAACTAAACGGATATTTGAAGATTCCCTTTCCATTCAGTTTGAATTCATGAGTCTGAACGTATCCTTCAAGCTGTCCTGAAACCGTGTATGTTTTCAGATCATTGAAGTAATTGATAATATCTATACTATTTTCAGTTTCCGTCAGTTCATTAGTATCAATTCTTTTTACACTGTTGAATTCAACTTCAAGGTTATACACCGAAGTAGTATCCGAAAGAAAATAACTCTCCACCATAACCTCGTAAACGCCCGGTTCGAAGTTATAATAGTTACCCTCGATGGATTCATTATCATTAAGAGAAGACAGCAGGCGTGATCGCTCAATTGGTCTTCCATTCGGGTCGGCTATCCTGTAAAGAACATTCGTGTATTCTTTTCCGCTTTCACTCAGTTTGATGTGCATAGTGGTTTGACCCGCAGGCATATCAACAAAATACCTGTTAACCATACCCACAGCCGCCTTCTCATTTTTCCATTCCATGCGGTAATTGTTTGCAGCATTGAACTCATATGGAATAATAACCGTGGCAAGCATATCAAATTCGGGCATCTTAGTATAATCATCCCTTACTGCTGAAATTCTTCCGCAGTATAATCCGGGCTTAGTGAGTTTCGATTTATCAAACTGAACGTTTATAGCTGTAGGCTGGTCATTACGGATATAGGTTTTCTTTTGAACTGGTTTAATCCAGTCGGCATCTGTTTTTATATCAAATCCTCTGTAGAATTTGGTCTCATCCTGGAAATTATCTCGTTTGACGATATAATTGAAAGTTTCCTTTCCTGTTATAAAAGAGCCATCCCTTAGATATAAATTGGGAGCTTTATTGTCGGGCATATTGGGTGCGAGAGAAGTGATGGTATAATGTTCATAATTCTTCACCTCACCCTGTTCAATGTATTTCTTAAGCAGTTCCCATGCTCTCGCGGCGTTTATATAACCATGTCCCTGGTCAATCCAGGAATAATTCTCCATATAAACTGCGCTTTGCCTTACTGCTTTGTATAGAAGTTCGGAAGGAATTTTTACGTCAGGATACTCCTTCACAGCAGCGCTTAATAACAGCGACATTACCCCGGTAGAGTATGGTGATGCCATACTGGTTCCCCAGAACCTGTCGGCAGGCATATAATTTGGAACTGTAGAGAAAGCTGCACCTGGTGATACAACATCAGGTTTATCAACCTCACCGCCTCTTGACGAGAAAGTCCAGGATGATATCATGAGTCAGCCTGGCTCCATATAAATCCCGTCCGATATTCTTGGTTAAAACAGCACCTGAAGAAAAAACATAATCTGCCGATGACGGAAGTCCCTGTGAAGAAACTGACGGTCCTTCATTTCCGTTAGCTACGCAGATGTAGAGATAAGGATTTTCCTTCATTAGCTTTGTAATCAAATCTTCCATTTCAGCTTTACCCTCAATCTCTGCCCCGATACCGAAACTCATATTTACGATGCAGGGTTCTTTTCTTTCTTTAGAGATCCTGTCTGCATAGAGGTAGGCCTTTTTCATACTTTCAGTAACAGTTGCGCCGCCTGTAAACAGGTTATTGCCAAGCTTGAGTCCTATTACTTTTGCCCCGGGAGCCACGCCATTAATTGTTGATCCATCGATCATATAACCGGCTGCAATTCCTGCGACGTGAGTTCCGTGAAAACCATCATCGAAAAAGAGCGATATTTTTTTCTCATCCGGGTACACATTTATAGCAAAAGTAAGTGGAGCAAGGGAGGCTGCGGTTTTAATATGAAAATCCTGCTGGTCCTTATCATAATCTTTAACCGGCTGATCGTCGGAGAGGTCACCGTTGCCGTTAATATCAAAATATGTTTCCCAATCTCCCGATTTATCCTTGAATGTAACCATATAGTATTTGTCATCTGTATCCCCGTCGCCGTTAAGATCTGCTGAACCGGAATTGGAATTGATGAGCTGTTTTTCTGTAAGTACACCTATATAATACTCGGTATCTGAAGCTTTTATTTTATCCGCTCCTTTTACAGAATAGCCTTTATCTTCATTAACAAAATTTCCGTCATCCTCATCGGCTTCATAGATAGGAATGTCGCCTTCACCGGTAAAATCACGAACGTCAATCACTTTCGTCTCGCCGGTCGAGGTCTTTTCTAATCCTGCGATACCCATATCTACACCTGTATCGAGGATGAAAATTATCGTTCCCCTGCCGTCATATTCAGGATGGAGACTGAGGAATTCTGATACCCCGGTTGGATTTAAATCGAGAAAAGTCTGTGTTGAATCCTGCCCGTAAACAAAAGCAGAAACTAACAGACAGAGCGTTATTATTATTTTTTTATAGTGCATAAATATCCCCGGATATATGATTTATTATTAAGTTGAAAGGAATTAATTAAATTAAATTCATTGGCAGGAGAATCTGATACTAACGATATGATGTTTATAGCCATTAATCCAAAATTACATTTTAAGTGGCAGCTTAAAATTACGTACATTTGCATACAGTGACAATCAAATATTATTTTTTATACAAATTATTTAGCTTATGAACGGAAAAATCTTTCTTGTATCTACGCCTATCGGCAACTATGATGATATGACCCTGCGGGGGATTAAAAAGCTGCAGGAAGCCGACTTTATAATCTGCGAAGAGTATAAAGAGGCCAGGAGACTGCTGGCTCACTATAAAATTGAAAAAGAACTCCTTTCCCTTAATGAGCACAGCGAAGGAGATGTTATTAACGATATCCTTCTCAGAATTGTGAATGGTGAAACTGCTTCGCTTATATCAGACTGCGGGACGCCTCTGTTTTCTGATCCGGGACACCTGCTTGTGGATGTCTGTATTTCGCAAAAAATCGAAGTTGTTCCTGTCCCCGGCGCAAATTCCCTTCTTCCCGCTCTTATAGGATCGGGACTCGATTTTGAAAAGTTCTTCTACTACGGCTGGCTTTCCCCTAAGAAAGATGTCCGCCGGCAGGAACTGTTTAAACTCAAACATCTTCCGTATGTAATCGTAATTCTCGATACTCCCTACCGGTTAAGAACCTTACTCGCCGATGTTGTAAAAATGCTCGGCAGGAATGTACGTGCTGTGCTTGCTTTCGAACTGACAAAAAAGGGAGAAAGATTTTACCGTGGTACAACACAAGATTTGTTACAGATTGCTGAACAAAAAAACCTCAAAGGCGAGTTCGTACTTCTCATAGATAATAAAAAGGCACAGTAACCACAGTTTCCCTATTCCCTGGTAAGCAAAGCTACGTTTTCAATGTGGTAGGTATGCGGGAACATATCGACGGGCCTGATCTTTAATAACTTATAACCGGCCTCTGTCAGCATTTTGATATCCCTTACCTGGGTTGTGGGATTGCAGCTCACGTAAACAATACTCTCAGGATTAAGATTTATTATATCTGCAACAGTATTCTTATGCATCCCGCTTCGCGGGGGATCTACTATTATCTTGTCAGGTTTCGGCAGTTTCCTCTCTTCCGTAAGAGGGAGAAACGATTTGTATAAATCCGCCGTAATGAACTTTACATTTTTTATATGATTAATGACTGCATTCTCTTCCGCATCTTTAACCGCAGATTCCACTGACTCAAAAGCATAGACTTCTTTAGCCTTTTCAGACAGGTAAATCGATATTGTTCCTGCACCCGAATAGAGGTCATATACAATTTCATCTCCCCGGAGTTCAGCGAATTCAAGAGCAGTGTTGTAAAGGTTCTCAGCCTGTAGTGTATTTGTCTGGAAGAATGAATTCGCGCTTATCCTGAACTTATACTTTCCGATATAATCATATATATAACCGTCACCGTAATAAACCTTCTCATAATCCCCCAGGGCTACTGCAGCCTTTTTAAGGTTAATATTATTTATGATCGTTGTAATCTCTGGAAATTTTTCTATCAGCTGATCTGACCAGGCTTTCATTAGTCCCTCATCTTCCCTTGCAGTTACAAGGTTTACCATTAACCCTTTTTTGCTGCCCGGTTCATCCGATGACCTGTGCGATTGTTTTATTACAAGGTTCCGGAGGTACCCCTCATGTGTTTTAGTTGAATAAACAGCAATGTTCTTTTCTTTGAAAAAATTTCGGGTGAAATTCAGTATATCATTACTTAAGGGCGACTGGAGAAAACACTCATCTAAATCCAGCACTTTATCGTAAACTCCCGGTACGTGAAGACCTAATGCAAAATCCTTGTCAAGTTCTTCCCCGGTTTCAATTTCTTTTTTCGTTAACCACCGTTTATCTGCAAATGAATACTCCATTTTATTCCGGTAAAAGAAAATCTTTTCTGAAGGAACGATATCATCCATATCAAAGTCTGTCAATTTCCCCAGCTTTTCAAAAATTTCCTTAACCTGGTCATGCTTATAGCTTAGCTGAACGGGATAGCTAAGATCCTGCTGTTTACATCCCCCGCAGATCCCGAAATATTTACATCTCGCTTCAATTCTGAAGGGTGAGGGAGATAGAATTCTTTCGGTTATTGCCTCTGCATATGATTTTTTAGTTTTGGTAATTCTTGCCTCAACAGTATCCCCGGGGTAGGATCCATTCACAAATACAACATATCCCGAATTCTTTTCCTCCGATCCTTCTTTGTGAACCTTTGAAATTCCTTTGCCTTCAAAAGCATATCTTTCAATCTGAAATTCTATTACATCGCCGCGTTTCAATTATAATTTCCTCATTATTAAGGCCGTTAATCCCATATATGTATCTCCCCCGAGCTTTAAATATACATTAGACTCATGGCTGATTTTTTTTAGTAACTTTTTATAATAGCTTTTTTCCTGGTCGCTCATGCCCCTGGTCTCATTTGCCAGCATCCTTTCGCTCTCGCGATAAAAATCTTTTAACGTAAAGGAGAGGTCTTTCTTATCAATTATTTCAAAACCTTTCTCCCCGTAATATTTATCAACGGCATCTGTATGAAGAGGCAGAATATCAGAAGACTGCCATATATCTTTCACGAATTCCGGGGGATTATCCTTAAGCATTACAAGCTCACCTGCACAATAGATGCCCTCCTGCTTCAGGATCTTTTTGATTTCTTTGGTTATTTTATTTCTTGCCGGTACAGACACCGAAGCCTGGGCATAAATTATATCAAATGATTCATCCCTGAAGTCGGTGTTATCATATTCCATCATACGGACCTCGACATTTTTTTCACCAGATTTTTCCAGTCGGTATCTCATCGTAATCAGCGAATCATAATCATCAACTATAATGATGATTTTTGATGGCTCACCAAGGTTTATCTTCTGAGCAATCTCGAGAGTTCCTGGTCCTATAATAAGGACTCTTTTAGCATTAACTTCAGTACTGCTGAAGAAAAAACTGACCTGGTTACCGCTGCCGGGAAGAAATATCATCTTTGGTTTTCCGGGGAATAAATGGAGATTTAATTTTCGGGATGCAATTTACTCAAACTTTTTCAAACCCTGAAGGTTATGTGATGAAAATGGCTAAACATTGCCTTTATAAACAAGTTAGCCTATTTTTGGAATGCGGTCGGGGAAACAAAATGAATCAAAATCGAATTCTCCGGCAGGTAAAAATTCAACCCGAGGCTTAAATGAAAAAATTAGTTCTACTTCTCGTTTTAATTCCATTTATAATTCAACCGCAGTCAAAACATCCTTTAACAGTCGAAGATCTTTGGGCTATGAAACGGATCGGTACATATTCACTCTCGCCCGATGGCAAAACAATAGCATTTTCCGTAACAGAATATAATGTAGAGTCAAACAAGGGTAACAGCGACATTTATCTTGTCAATTCAGACGGCAGTAATCTCCATCCGTTAAAAAATTCTGATAAGAATGAATCAGGACCTGTCTTCTCTCCCGATGGTAAAAAAATCGCTTTCATCAGGGACGGTAAAATATGGACCTGCGGATATGATGGTTCAGGTGAAGAACTTCTGGCTGATATCTCCACAGGGGCTTCAGGAATAGTATGGTCGCCTGATGGATCGAAAATGTTGTTTGCATCCTCCGTTTTTCCTGAATGTGCAACGGATGAATGCAACAAACAGATGGATGAGAAAAGAGAAAACAGCAAAGTGAAGGCGAGTCTTTTCAAACATCTGCTCTTCAGGCACTGGAATGAATGGAGGGGAGGGAAATTCAGTCACCTCTTCCTACTTGATACAAAAACCAAAAAATACACAGATCTTTTTTTACATAAAGAAAAGGATGTTCCTCCTATTGCCCTTGGAAGCAGCAATGATTACTCATTCTCGCCTGACGGTAAAGAAATAGCTGTCACTATGAATCCTGATACTATGGTTTCAATAAGTACAAACAATGAAATTTACACAATCACCTTAAGCGATGTCAGAGGTAACGCGGCAGCCCCGCTGAAAAAAATATCTGTTAGTCCCGGAAACGATAACCAGCCTGTGTATTCACCTGATGGAAAGTATATCGCTTATGTTTCTATGAAACAGGCGGGTCACGAGTCTGACCAGCAGAACCTTGTTCTATACGATCGTTCTACCGGGGAGCAGAAGGTCATTACAAATGAATTTGATAAATCAATAGGCCAATTTACTTGGTCGCCCGACTCAAAAAGCATTTACTTCATTGCCGAAAATGAAATCTACAGTTCGATCTATAAAATTGATATTGCCTCACAGAAGGTGGATATGCTGCTGAAAGAGCACGATAATGCTTCGGTTGCGGTTTCACCCGATGGCAAAACGCTGTATTTCGAACAGCAGAGGAATAACCTCCCGACTGAAATATTTTCTATGAATATCGAAGGCAGTAATGTTAAACAGCTTACAGCACTTAATAAAGACCGGCTTGCAGATATCGAGATGATCCCCATTGAGGACTTCTGGTATGAGGGAGCGTCCGGAAAGAAGATTCAGTCAATCCTTGTTAAACCTCCGTTCTTCGATTCGACAAAACAGTACCCGATGATACTGCTTATACATGGGGGTCCTCAGGGACACTGGAGCGACGATTTCCACTACAGGTGGAACACACAATTATTTGCTTCAAAAGGTTATGTTGTGGTAGCCCCGAATCCCACAGGAAGCACAGGTTACGGACAGGAATTTACAAATGCTATTTCAGGAGATTGGGGAGGCAGACCATACGAAGATATAATGAATGCAGCAGATTATGCGCTTAATAATTTCTCTTATATAGATAAGAAAAATACTTTTGCTGCAGGAGCCTCATACGGCGGTTATATGATCGACTGGATAGAAGGTCATACCAACAGGTTTAATGCCCTTGTTTCACACGACGGTGTGTATGATCTAAAAAGTATGTATGGTGTTACTGAGGAACTATGGTTCCCCGAATGGGAGTTCAAAGGAACACCATGGAATAATCCCGAACTTTATGAGAAATGGTCGCCCAGTAACTATATTCAAAATGCAAAAACCCCTATGCTTATTGTTGAAGGCGCTAATGATTTCAGGGTGCCGGAAGGACAGGCCTTTGAATTATTCACGGCACTGCAGAGGCAGGGAGTAGAAAGTGAATTATTATATTTCCCTGACGAATACCATTTTGTAACTAAGCCGCAAAATGCTGAACTTTGGTGGAACACTATATTTGACTGGTTTGAAAAACATAAAAAGGAGTAGCTATGAAAGAAACAGATTTTCAGAACGGAAATGATTTGACCGAACTTGAAGAGTTTGATGCCCTCGATTTCGGAGGAGAAAGCACAGAAGAAACCAGTGAGAAAATTCATTATGTAGAAGAGAATCTATGGGAGAAACTTGAAAGAGTCGGTAAGAAAATATCTTTTGCCAAAGATATACTTGCGCTCGTAAGGTATATGAGAGATCCCCTGGTATCATGGCACCGTAAAGCCATTGTAGTTGCTGCTCTTATATATTTTATCAGTCCTATTGATACAATTCCTGATATCACTCCTCTGGTAGGCTACCTTGATGATCTTGGAGTTATAACTGCCGTTTTGAAATTCCTGGGGCACGAGCTCATCCCGTATTATGATTCATCATACCGAAGTTGATCAAAGCAGAATATTTATAAAAAATTCCTGTCATCCCGCAGGAATTTTTTATTTATTCTAAACGGAGGGTAATATTTCTTAACTTATAGAGTAATAATGGAGTAGATATGAATTATAAGATTATGGAGTCTGATATTTTGTTCAGGGGGAAGGTTTTTGATTTAAGAGTAGATAAGATAAAGTACGACAGCGGCAACGATGGTATAAGGGAGATTGCCGTTCACCCTGGCGGGGCAGTTGTTGTGCCTGTTAAGGCTGACGGTAAGTTTATTATGGTCTCACAATATCGTTATCCTTTAGAAAGATCCTTGCTTGAATTTCCTGCGGGTAAGCTTGATTTTAAAGAAGATCCTGAAGTTTGTGCATTCAGGGAGCTGCAGGAAGAAACAGGTTATAAAACAGATAATCTTCAGAAGCTTGGCGTAATCTCTACTACCCCTGGATTCTGTACGGAAATACTTCACCTTTATTTAGCGCAGGCTCTCACCCCCGGTAAACATAACAGGGAGGAAGGCGAGTACGGTATGGAGGTTAAAGAATTTACAGCCGGTGAGATAGAAGATAAAATACTAAAGGGAGAGATTATAGATTCAAAATCGATATGCGGGTTCTATATGGCTTCGAAGCTGCTTTTGAATAAAAAATAACCAGCTGAATTAACTTTGAAATTCCTTCCAAAATAAATTAATTTTCAGTACAACTTTAAAGTTTGAAATGCTTAAATCACTCCACATAAAAGATTACGCGCTTATCGACAGAATTGATGTTGAGTTCGGAAAAGGTCTGAACATTATTACGGGTGAGACAGGTGCGGGTAAATCGATACTTATTGATGCGATGGGACTGCTGCTTGGTGAAAGAGCTTCAACGGAGGTTGTAAGGAAAGATGCTCCTAAGTCAATTGTTGAGGGGTTCTTTGATGTTGAGGCTAATAAAAAAGTTAAAAGTCTGCTTGAGGAAAATGATATAGATTATTTCCCCGACCTTATTCTCCGTCGTGAGATTTCACTTAAGGGTGCGAACCGCTGTTTCGTTAATGACACTCCCGTCCCATTATCAGTAATAAAAGATCTGGGTGATCTTCTTGTAGATCTTCATGGCCAGCATGAGCATCAGTCATTGCTGCGTACTGAAACCCATATTGACTTCCTTGATGAATTTGCCGGAACCGAAGCTCAGCTAGAAGAATATGCGGCATCCTTTAAAAATGTCAGATCGTTATCTTCAAAGCTGGATGATCTTAAGGCTAAGGAGTCAACTCTTAAAGAAAAAAAAGATTTCTATGCCTTCCAGATAAAGGAAATTGATGCTGTTTCCCCTGTATTAACAGAGGAGGAGCAGATTAACGGTGAGCTGAATATACTTGAGAACTCTGAGAAGCTATTGGATCTTACAGGATCTGTTTATGAAAAACTATTTGATTCGGAAAACTCGGTTCACGACCAGCTGACGGAGATAAAAACCAGTATCGACGACCTGCTTGAGATTGACAGCAGCTTTCGCGAAATAGAAAATGAATTTGAGTCAATTGTTGCTCAGGTCCATGATGCGGCAGAGTTTTTACGAAAGTATAATGCAAAAATCGACCTGGATCCTGAAAACCTGGAAAGGCTCCGCGACAGGCTGGGTGCCATCGCTTTATTGAAGAAAAAGTATGGCGGTTCGGTTGAAGCTGTGCTGGCTTACCGCAATAAAATAGGACAGGAATTCGATGCTGCAGAAAATTATAGCAGCAATATAAAAAACCTGGAAAAGGAAATTTCCTCTGCGCGTGAAGCTGCCGGCAGAATCGCTGAGAAACTTTCGCGGAAAAGAAAAGAATCTGCAAAGAAAGTAGAAAAGGAAGTTGTGAAGGTGATGTCGGAACTCGGTATTGCTGATGCTGTTTTTAAAGTTAGAACAGAACAGGTACAGGTTTCAGGCAGTGAAGATTTCATCCTCGTTAATGGTAAGAGATATAAGGCTGACAGTAAAGGGATAGATGATATTGAATTCTATATTTCAACTAACCCCGGCGAAGATGTTAAACCTCTTATTAAGGTTGCCTCAGGCGGGGAAATCTCCCGAATTATGCTCTCTCTTAAGACTATTCTCGCGAAAAACGACAGGCTGCCCTTATTGATCTTCGATGAAATTGATACCGGGGTAAGCGGAAGAATTGCACAGAAAGTAGGAAATTCACTTAAATCGCTGGCTTCAGCTCACCAGGTGATTGCTATTACTCACCTTCCGCAGATAGCAGGTCAGGGCGACACGAATTACCTGGTTGAGAAAGGTGCTTCCGATAATAGAGTGACAAGTTCAATCAAAAGGCTTAAAGAAGAAGAAAAAATAAGAGAAGTGGCCAAACTTATGAGCGGGGAAGCGGTTACTGAGGCCAGCCTTAAAGGCGCCCGGGAATTGATGGGATTGAATTAATCGGTAAAAAATGGCATCCGCAATGAACTTTATTCCTCTGGATTAGTAATTACTCTCAAAATTGATCAGAATTAAAGGTATTATTTTTGTTGATAAGAGTGAATTGGAAAAAATAATATTCTATATATCAGCTATAAATTTCAACCAATAACTTTAATAATTTATTCATGGAGAAGTGGATGAAGAAGTCTCTACTTATGTCACTTTGTTAATATTTATCGCGAAACCCCTGTTTTCGCAGATAGAGGACCGTTTTTCTCAATTAACCGAAATAATGCAGCTGAATACGCAAGACCTTTTGCAACTACTCTCGGTACTGCAATGAATTCTAACGGGTATTATACCGCAGATATTCCTGAAATGTTCACTTTTTCTCTTAGTTTCAGAGGAATGTACATCTTAATTCCCGAATCACAAAAGAATTTTACTCCCACTTTTAGCGAATTAGGCTATCAGGCAACAAAAGAGACAGCTACTATATATGGTGATAGAGGCGCCGCATACGCTGGACCGGATGGTTACATTGTAATGCCTCCGGGAATTAATCAGTCAGGTATTCCGGTTGCTTATCCCCAGATAGGCGCAAGCTTTTTGGGCACAAGGGTAATACTTAGATATCTTCCTTCTATAAGTATTGCTGATAAGAATGATCTAAGTATGTTTGGTTTCGGTATTGAACATAATATCAGCCGTTACATTCCGCTTTTTCCTCTGGATCTCGCTGTTCAGTTTATTTATAACAATTTTGAGAGTTCCGGAATAATGAAACTCAGCAATATTGCTTTTAATACCCATGCCAGCAAAACTTTCGGACTTATTACTCCTTATTCGGACTCCAGTATGAAAATACCTCACTTGACCTGAGCTATACTATAAAGGGAGATCCGCAAAACGGTGACCCAAGCCTCAGAACCGACAGGGATGTAGCTGTTGCTATTGAGGGAGATAATAATTTCAGAGCTACTGTTGGTGCGGCTTTAAAGCTGGCAGTTGTTGTTCTCAACGCTGATTTCAGTCTAAGTACACAGCCTGTTGTATCAGGCGGTTTAACTTTTGAATTTTAACAAGGAGAAAAAATGAGAAAATACCTAGTACAAGCCGGAACATCTGTTGTTCTATTATTTCTAATGCTTACATGGAACGGGTGTGATGACTTTAATTCATTGCCCCTTAATATACCTTTTACTATTGACGTCAGTGTTTCAGGTTCGTCCGCAACATTATCCGATAGTCAGTCATACTGCCTGAGTACAGATTCAGAAACATATGATGAATACAGGGACAAAATCCAAAGCCTCCATTTTATTGAGGCGGCATTTAGGACTACTAGATGTTGTTCCTGCAGGTCTTGCCGGTAATATCAATGTAACCTTGCAGGATGGTGACGGAAATGTTCTTTTCTCATACGATATACCAGGCGCGGCTCCAGCAGATTATATGACTCCCAATTCACCCTATATTCTTCAGCTTAATCAGTCGCAGATTGATTTTATAAATACTTACCTTAATAGTCTGCTTAATGAGGGCGCATGCTTCACGGCAACTATTACGGTTAATAACATAACAGGTCAGCCTCCATACACAATAGAGGGCGCTATCGATATGGTCATCGAAGCGGATACCCAGTTATAGAGAGTCTCAAATAAATCCTTTTTTGAGGCTGTCTCAAAAGTTTGATATTGTTAACCTGAACTGGTTTCAGGTTCTAATAAAAATTCAGAATAAAACTTGTGAGACAGCCTCTTTCTATTTTAAACCGGATGTTGTGCATCAATCAGGTTTTTCATCTTTATATACCTTTCTTTATTTTAACGAATCGAAAATTATCAGGTGTTAAATGAGATTTGAAAGAGCGGCAGGTATACTATTACATCCTACTTCGCTTCCCGGCAGATTCGGTATCGGCGACCTTGGGAAAGAAGCTTACAATTTTGTTAACTTCCTTGAATCGGCAGGACAAACTTTATGGCAGGTTTTCCCTCTCGGACCAACCGGGTACGGCGATTCACCTTATCAGTGTTTCTCCGCATTCGCGGGGAATCCAAATCTTATAAGTCCCGAACTTCTGAAGGAAGAAAAGCTGCTAACCGAAGCTGACATTTCAAATCCCCCGAACTCTGATCCTCGTTGTATTGATTTCGGCGGGGTCATAAATTATAAAAAGAATATTCTCCTCACAGCTTTTGAAAAGTTTAAGTCAAACAACTCTTTGGCCGAAAAAAAATTCAAAGAGTTCTGTGAAGAAAATAAAGACTGGCTGGAAGATTACGCTTTTTTTATGGCTGCCAAGGATTACCATGGCGGCGGGTTATGGACTGAATGGGACAAGGGACTTGTTAAAAGGGAAGAGAAATCACTTGATGAATGGAAGAAGAAACTGGCTGACGGAATAAACTATCACCGTTTTGTTCAGTACATATTTTTTAAGCAGTGGTCTGAGCTTAAGCGTTATGCAAATAGTAAGGGAATTAATATAATAGGCGATATGCCGATATTCATTGCTTATGACAGTGCGGATCTCTGGGCTCATAAAGAACTTTTTTCGGTAGATGAAAAAGGAAACCTGAAGTTTGTTGCGGGCGTTCCGCCAGATTATTTCAGTGCTACAGGCCAGCTTTGGGGTAATCCTTTGTATAAGTGGGATGCAATGGAAAAGGATGACTTCCTCTGGTGGAGACTTAGAATGAAGCAGATGTTTAGTCTTGTTGATATAATCAGGATTGATCATTTCAGAGGATTCGATGCTTACTGGGAAATTCCCGGCGGAGCCGAAACGGCGGAGAAGGGAAGATGGGTCAAGGCACCCGGTGAAAAATTTTTCAAAACTCTCAGGGAATACCTGGGACCGTTGCCAATTATAGCCGAGGATCTGGGGGTTATTACAAAATCAGTTGAAAAACTTAGAGATACTTTCGATTTTCCAGGTATGAAGATTCTGCAGTTCGCTTTCGGAACAGGAATGGAAAGGAAATTTCTTCCGCATAATTATAATCCTAACTGCCTGGTTTATACCGGCTCTCATGATAATGATACAACACCTGCTTTCTTTGAAAAAGAAAAAAATAAGGATAATGACGTTTACCAGCACGTTCAACAGTACCTGGATTATTTTGGTGATGATATAACCGGAGCTCTTATAAAGACTGCCTATGCTTCCGTAGCTGACCTTGTTATTATCCCGCTGCAGGATATTCTCAGGCTGGGCGGAGAAGCCCGAATGAATTTCCCCGGAAAACCTTCCGGCAACTGGCAGTGGAGGTTTACGTGGGACCAGATTCATCCTGAACTTGCAGGACATTATAAATACTTAAGCGGACTTTATGAGCGTCCTCCTAAACCTCTTAATGAAACAGAAATTGAAGTAAATTAAAAATGGTTGAAGAAAATGTTTGAATATTTGAGAAGAATTTTTAGTGTACCTCCTCAGTCGTCTGAAATAAAATATGAAGAGAATGCACCCGGTGAAACAGATGAACAAAAAAAGCTGCATATAGCTACATGTACGCTTTTTATAGAGATGGCAAAAGCTGATGACAGTTTTACCGATGAGGAGAGGGATAAGATTATTTCTATAATGAAATCAACCTTTAACCTCGAAGATGACTGCGTGAACGAACTTATGGAACTTGCAGAGCAAAGACTGAATACTGATGACAGCATTTATGATTTTACAAAGGTTATTAACCGGAAATTCAATAATAATGATAAATTTGAACTCCTTAAGGATTTGTGGCGCCTGATCTATATTGATAAAAAGCTGGATATGTATGAAGATCATCTCATTAAGAAGATAGGCGGTCTTATAAATATGGGGCATGAGGATATTATAAGCGCTAAGTTATTGGTAAAAGAGGAGATGGCTTCTTAATCGAATTGAACAGGACTGTGACTTATTGGCAGGTTTTAATTCTTAAAGGAGCTTAATAGCTGCTCCATTGTTCTCTTCCTCCGTTTCTCCCGACTCTCTCCGCTTGCTGCGCAGAGTATCATATGTGGCTATGCCCGCCAGGACTACCACAATCGTGATTTCTAAAAAACTCTCTAACATATTGTTCACCTTTAATATTCTGATTTATCATTCCAAATCTATGATTTAATTTTCGGATAGATATTAAGCGGTTGTTAAATAAAAGTTAAGTTATTGTTAAGATGATAATTTCCTTAACTGATTATCCCCGTTTATCCGCTATTAGGTACGCTGGTCCCATAAATAAGCTTTCTGTGAAACTTAATCACCCTCTATCCGTCCTAATTATCAGAAAACGGTCATTCGCGAACTTTTTTGAGGAGAGTATAATGAAACAAAGAACTTCTATAGTTAAAAAACTTTCGTTGCTGCTGATTCCGGCTGCGTTATTTTTTATCGCATCCGGCTGCAGTACAGCTAACCAGGGAACATCCGGACAGCAGGATCTGAACAAAAGGGGGGATCAAACCTTCTCGTTTTATAATGATGAAAATGGAAAGAATGTCCGCTGGGAGGTAAATTTTGAGGATGGTGAAATCAGCACCCTGTATAAAGACGGGGAACGCATCCCTGACAGCGAAATAGAGGATTATAAGGATATGGTATATCACAGGCTTGATAAACTTCACAATAAATCTCACCATATTTCCATTGATTTGACTGGTTTCAAATCTGATATGGGCAAGTTTAAACAGGATATGGAGAAATTGAAAGAGGAAATGAAAGGTCAGAAGCATGAAATTAACTTCGACACTGAGGAATTCAGGGAAGGGATGAAAGAGCTTTCAAAGGAGCTTTCAAAGCTAAAAGATAAAAAGATAAGAATTGATTTCGATTCAGATAAGTTTCGTGAAGAAATGCAGAATCTGAAAAAAGATCTCGATATACATGTCGATATCAATATGGATGAGTTAGATAAAAACCTTGAGAAGATGAATGAGGAAATGGATAAACACAGGGAGCAGCTGAGTCATATTACTATAGATCTTTCAGGCTTGGATGAAGCGATGGCGCATCTTGACGAAAACCTGGCGAACGTTAAAATAAATCTTAAGGGTCTCGATATAAAACTTAAAAAACTGAATGAATTTATTGATAAGATAAAAACAGAGATGGTTAAGGATAATCTGCTTAAGGATAAGGAAGATGAATTAAGCCTGGATCTGAATAAGAACAGAATGAAAGTAAACGGTGAAGAAGTTTCGCAGGAATTATTTGAAAAATATAAAAAGATGTATGAAGAACATTTTGATAAAAAACTTTCTGAAGACAACAATTTCCGAATAATTGATTAATTTAATTGTTAATCTTCATCTCACACACACAAAGAGCGGTATTCCATTGCCGGTATACCGCTTTTTTATTTTAAATTCCATCCCTTTAAAACTTTTTTTAACTCTCTGTATCCTGCCGGCGCTTCATAGTTCTTCCATCCTATGTGGTACTAATCAAAATGTTTGTTCGGGAAAATATAAAAGGATTTAACAGACGGGTTGAAATATTAAACGGGGAGGCTGTTCCGGATTTGGAACAGCCTCACTGAAATCATTAAAAATAGAAGTTAATGCCGAGACTTCCGGTCATTGTTCCGAACCATGAAGCACTGGGACCTTTTGTTGTCACGCTGGTGCTTCCACTGGTAGTAGTTTGTTCCGGCTGATTCAAGCTCAGGAATCCCAGGTGGTAGTCAGCACTCAATGAAAATCCCTTATCAATAAAGTACTGCGCGCCAAAGTTTAATCCAATACCGAGAGAAGAGGCAGAGAGTTCAACCTTACCCGGGTTTGTTCCTGTTACTTCCTGTGTTGATGAAAGTGAACCAAAGGAAATTTCAGCACCAACCCATACAGATACATCTTCGAATTTAGGCTGGAAATAACGGTTAACAAATGCTGTAATTCCGAATTCTGTACTGCTGAATTTATTCTCGCCGCCGCCGTTAAGATCCTGCTTGGTGGAATTAGAACCAAAATCGAGAACACCTCCTACAGCCCATGCGGTAGAAATAAAATATCCGTATTTGATTCCGTAAAGAGACATTTGCCCCAGTCCACTCTCACCATTATAAGTAGGGACGATGGCCGCAAGTTTGCCGTTAAAATTATCAACTCCCGGTGTCCACTGAAAACCAGTAAATGAAGTGCCTTGTGTAAGCTCAGCTCTGTAGCCTGCCGGAGCTTCAGGAGCGTTCTGTGCGTACGTCATTGAAGCGAAAATAACTATTGAAAGAAGAACTGTAAATGAACGAATCATATTAGTACCTCATTATGTTTATAGGATTATGTTTGGTTAGATAGAAGATTATTAATGGAACGAATAGAGCCGGAAAAATCAGAACGATTCTTTCTATTCTGGAAGTAATGAACCTTTAATATTTTAAAGTCCAAAAATGAACCGGATTGTTATTGGGATTTTTGTCTGGCTGAAAAGTAGGAAATTAAATACCTAAAAACAATAAGAATATTGGATTTACTTAAAGTAAATTATTAGCTAGTTTTTCTCGGTCAGCGATCTTTTTAAACTCAGCAATAAGCTGTCTGCTCTGCTGCTTTCTTCGGGGGGAATAAGGCTTTTATATTTAATCAGGGCATTGAACGCGTCTTCATATTCTTCATTTAGAGCGTAAACCAGTCCGAGATTATAGTAGATATTGGGGAATTCAGGTTCAATTTCAGCCGCAATTTCGTAATGGAGCCTGGCCAGTCTGAAATCGTTCTGCTCGAAGTAGAGATTTGCCAGGTTATAATGGGCCTCAAGGTGCCTGGGTTCATATTTAAGGCACTCGGTGAAATAATCGAAAGCTTTTAATGTGTTACCCGATTGAGTTTCAAGTATACCCAGGTTGCAGTTAGCATCCGCCGCGCAGTCTTCTTCAATTATTGCTTTCAGGTAAGCCTCCTGCGCCCCGGCATCCCCTCGTTCATCCAGCCATAGTGCCTCTTCAAAAGGAGTAAACCTGGAAGGCAGCTGAATGATCCTTGCTTCTTCACCGGAGAATAAATTAAGCTGACCTTCTTTTTCAAGCTCTTTTAATTTTCGTTTCCGGGCACGCCTGTAACCCAGTTTTGAAGGACGTTTTGTATCTATTTGTATTACTTTTGCCATCTTTTTCAGATATTAAGCTTGTTTTCTCTGTTTTGTTTGTTTCTTTGCCGGTTTTGCAGCTTTCTTTTTTCCTTTTGCTTTTTCCATCGGCATTTTCTGCTTCTTAGCCTGTTCAAGACTTTCTTTTAACGCCTGCATCATATCTACTACAGGTTTAACTTCCTCTTCTGTAGAAACTATCTCTTTACCTTCAATCTTTGCCTGGATCAGATCTTTTAGTGCTGTCTGGTAGTGGTCTTCCATGTTTATATCGCCAAGTCTGGTTGACATAGAGTCAACAAGCGTCTTTGCAAGTTTAAGCTGTTCCTTGTTAGTTTTCAATCCATTAAGTAAAGGTACTTCTTTAATATTTCTGATCTCATCAGGATATCTCAATTTATACATCACCATTCCGTTCTCCCTCGGAGAAAGCATTATAATATCCTCCCTGTCCCTTATAACCACACGGCCCACTGCCATCTTCCCGGTTTCTTTCAGGGTCTGCATAAGTAATGAGTAAGCTCCGGCAGCTACCTCGCCATCGGGCCCGATATAGTACGGGGTGTCAAATAAGGTTGGATCTACTTCTTTATCCTCAACAAAGCCTTCAATTTCAATTATCTTCGTGCTTTTAATTTTTATCTTGTCAACATCTTCCTGCTCAACAATAACATATTGGTCCGGTTCATATTCATATCCTTTGGTAATTTCATTCTGAGAGAGGGATTTCCCGCACTTCTTACATTTTTTGTCGTACCCTACTCTTCCGTTATCCTCTTTGTGTAGCTGGTTGAAACTTATAGAGCTTTTTGTTTCTATTGCCCCGTAAACCCTGATAGGAATAGTTACAAGTGAAAACCGGATATGACCTTTCCATATCGCTCTCATTTAAGAACCTCATGGTTAGTTGAGTAAATTGTAAACAAAGTACTTAGACATTAGCATAATTTTATAAAATATGCAATGATTTTTTATCCAAATTCTGATTCCCTGCGGCATAACGGCAGAACGTGAATAGGCATTCATCCCCATGGTTCCCTGCTACATAGCGCACGTGAATAGGCATTCATCCCATGGTTCCCCGCCATACAGCGGCCTGTTGATCCACACGTTTTGTGAATTTACATATAATATGTAACTTCGTTAAAACCCACAACCAAACGGAGTTACAGATGGCTAATGATGTAAGCGGAAAGCGCCAGCACAGTTTTTTTGATGATGTACTGAATTATTTTGACAGGGCAGCCGGGTACACAAAATATCCAAAGGGACTGCTTGACCAGATAAGATTCTGCAACAGTGTCTACCGGATGAGGTTCCCTGTACGGATAAAGGATCAGATAGAAGTTTTTACCGCCTACCGCGTTGAGCATAGTCAGCATAAACTTCCTGTAAAAGGGGGAATAAGGTTCAGCCTCTCAGTTAACCAGGATGAAGTAATGGCGCTTGCGGCTCTGATGACCTATAAGTGTGCAGTTGTTGAAGTACCCTTCGGAGGCGCAAAAGGCGGTGTAAGAATCAATCCCAAACTTTACACTGAAGTTGAACTGGAAAAGATTACCAGGCGGTACACCGCAGAACTTATAAAGAAGAATTTTATAGGTCCCGGCATTGATGTCCCTGCCCCTGATTACGGTACCAGCGGAAGGGAGATGGCATGGATAGCTGATACTTACGCGGCTTTTAATCCGGGCCAGATTGATGCTTATGCATGTGTTACCGGAAAGCCTATCAGCCAGGGCGGTGTGCATGGAAGAGAAGCAGCTACCGGCAGAGGTGTCTATTACGGCGTGAGGGAGGCCGTATGCCAGGCCGATGATATGAAAGCGCTCGGACTTGAAACAGGCATTGAAGGTAAAAGAATAGTGATACAGGGACTAGGAAACGTAGGCTATCATACTGCAAAATGTTTTCAGGAAGGCGGTGCTGTAATTACAACTATAGCTGAGTATGAGGGCGCTATTCATAGTGAAAAAGGTCTTGATGTAGAAGCGGTTAAAAAACACAGGGACGAAACCGGCTCCATCTTAAATTTTAAGAATGCTGAAAATATTAAAGATACTTTGCAGGCACTTGAGGTTGAATGTGATATTCTGATTCCCGCAGCATTGGAAAACCAGGTAAACAGCGGGAACGCTGAAAGAATAAAAGCTAAAATAATTGCAGAAGCCGCTAACGGTCCGGTTACCCCTGAAGCAGAAGAAATTCTTCTCAAAAAAAATATAATGATTATACCGGATTTGTTCCTTAATGCAGGCGGTGTAACGGTATCCTACTTCGAATGGCTTAAAAACCTGTCGCATATAAGATTCGGCAGAATGGGCAAAAGATATGAGGAGAAGCTCAACAGAACGCTTGTTGATTCAATTGAATCAGCAATTGGCAAAAAGCTTAACGATTCCTCCAAGAGAATAATTATTCATGGAGCTGAGGAGGAAGACCTCGTTAATTCAGGACTTGAAGAAACCATGATAATCGCGTTCAATGAAATAAGGGAAACCTGGAAAGAAAAACCCGAAATCCCCGATCTGAGAACAGCCGCATTCGTAAACGCTATAGATAAAATAGCCACCTCTTATATGGCACTTGGAATTTTTCCTTAGACCCAGCCGCGGAGTTTGCAGGCTTCAGCAACGCGGGCTACACCTACTACCATCGCTCCAAGCCGGGGATGCACTTTCTTCTCTTTAATGGCTTCATCAACCCGGTAGTAGGCTCTGGTTAATTTCTCATCAACCAGCTTGTGTATGGTGCTCTCATCCCAGAAGAAAGCATATTTATCCTGCACCATCTCCAGGTACGAAACAGTAACTCCTCCCGCACTTGCAAGTATATCGGGAATGATATGTATGCCTTTTTTATGAAGAATAATATCGGCCTCAGGTGTTGTTGGTCCGTTTGCCAGCTCGCATATTATCTTTGCTTTAACTTTGCCGGAATTCTCTTTATGTATTGAATTTTCCAACGCCGCCGGATATAAAACGTTCACGTCCAGTTCCAATAGCGCATCGTGCCCTATTTCCTTTGAACCAGGGAAGTCTTTAACAGAACCTTTTTTGAGCTTATAAGTAACCAGCGCTTTTGTATCAAAACCATCAGGATTATAGATGGCCGCTTTTGAATCACTTACAGCAACCAGTTTTCCGCCTCCTAAAATTTCCTGGTGAAGAAGGGCCGCACGCTGACCAGCATTTCCAAAACCCTGTATTGCATATGTTCCTGCGGGATCCACACTCAGCTGCCTGCAGGCTTCTCTTACAGTAATAACACCTCCGCGTGCTGTGGCATCACGTCTTCCCTCGGTACCGCCTATTTGCGTGGGCTTATCCGTAAACGAACCGGGATGATGCTGATTGATTATGGTTTCATACTCATCCATCATCCATGCCATAGTCTGAGGATTAGTATATACATCAGGCGCAGGCACATCTTTATTTACCCCTATCATCGGTGCAATGGCTCTTACATACTCACGTGAAAGGTTTTCCAGCTCCCTGTCTGAAAGCTCCTTCGGATTGCAGCAAACACCTCCTTTAGCTCCCCCGAGCGGTAAATCCAGTACTGCTGTTTTCCAGGTCATCCAGCAGCCCAGCGCCCGTATTGTATCAATAGTCTCATCCGGGTGAAACCTAATGCCTCCCTTTGCCGGGCCGCGGGCATAGTTATATTGAACCCGGTAGCCCTGGAATATTTTTACTTTCCCTGAGTCCATCTTAACATGGAGTGTGAAATTAAATTCTCTCTGGGGCAAACTAAGCAGGGTGGTAGTCGGCTCGTCAAGGTTCAGCATTTTTGCCGCTTCAAGAATCTGCTGCTGCGCAACACGAAATGAATTGTAGGATTCCATTTTATTCTTCCTCAAACTTTGATGGTTTGTCCTTATCCTTGGGTAAATCTTTCTTAAGGTCGGGCTCGAGTATTATTCTGTACCAGCAGTTCTTACAGGTTATTATGTGGTCTACTTTCAATAAAACCTGCTGCCAGGGACTTAATTTATGCCCGCAGTGAGGGCAGGTATCCGGAATATTTGATTGATCTTCCATATTTATTCTCTGATATCTTAATTATCAGGTTTCAGAATAACTCCTTTATTCTGGTGCCTGTTCATTTTTACGATTACCGGTTTCTCAAACCGCAGCAGTGATGTATAGGTTTTTTTGTCAACTGGTACCTGCTTCTGCAGCCATTCCCAGTTTATGAAACCTTCATTTTTATGACTATCAACAGTGAAGTATCCTATCATAAACGAAGTAATATTCTGGAAGAAGTGAGAACCCTGCGACGGGGCTACCGAGAACTCCTTAAATCCTGATTCAACAATGGTCTTTGCTCCCGCAATTTGTTCCCATTTCACAGGTATGCCCAGCCATGGATCAAGTGTTCCCCATCTTCCCATACCGATCAGGAGGTAAGGCCTCTCAGCATCCATAAGAATAGAATTAAACAAGCTTACTTCCCTGGCAGCTTCTCTTGATTTTGATCTTTCAAAAACAGCCGGATCAACAAAAACAATATCGTGAATATCGTTTATGATTCCATTGCCTAGTACCTGCTCGCTGGTGCATATAATACTTTCTTTATCAAGATCCTCTATCTTGAAATCCTCTGACTCACGATTGATAACCAGCGGTCTCATCTGCAGGAGTCCGAATTCTTTAGGCTTATCTTTACCCGAGCCCATGTTAACAGCAAATTCAATTTCTATTGGTGTGCCCATACCCCACGTACCCATATCCAGCAGAAGCTCAAGAATTTCTGGCAGGGGAAAGAGTTTATATTTCAAAAGGGGAGCGAAGGTAACTACTCTCATACCCGGCCTGGAAATTCCGTCGGATATTGTATCATTATCTGGCGAATAGGTTGAACCTACATATCCCAGGGTGCCGTCTGACTCTGCTGACTCTATAGGATGCTGCTTTAACAGGGTATCCCTTGTTGAGAATTCAAATGTATGGTTGCTGCTCAACTGAAGAGCAAAGAATTCGCGCTGACTTGTATTAAGGGATTCGTTTACTGAATAGAACTGTATAAGATCAGTGGGATATTTGGGACAGAATCGTACTGTATTTCCGCCGTCAACTACGGTTTTACCCAGCCCGAGAGCAACAGAAACAATTCCATCCTGTGGATCCTGGGGCGGAAGCGGATAAAAATTATATGACTTCGCCACACCCGAGAAGTCGGGATAAAATCTTTCACCGAAGGCCTCACCCACCATCTTTTGAATTATTACAGCCATCTTCTCTTCTTCAAGCCGGTACGAAGTAAACCTGATATAATTTTTTGCACCCTGGTAGAAAGTTGAGGCATAAACTTTTTTGATTGTATTTAGCAGATCATTTAGTCTGGCAAGCGCGTTGTGATGATTATTAGGAAGCATAAATGTTCTGTATACACCGGCAAAAGGATGGTACTGCGAGTCCTCAAGCAGGCTTGATGAACGAACAGCAAGAGGAGTATGCATAAGATCCAGGAATGCAGCCAGTTCTCCCAGTATGTCCTCAGGAAAACTTTCCGCCTCTACAAACCTCCTGGTTATTTCCTCATCATCATTGCAGTTTAAGGCAAAAGTTCTGAGATCATTTTCATCCAGGAAATCATCAAAAACCTCAGTACCCAGAACCACACCCGCCGGCACAAATATCTTTATATCCTGGAACTGATTCCTGACGTTATAATTATTTATTAATGTGTTTACAAAACCAAGTCCTCTTGCCTTTCCGCCTAAAGATCCTCCGCCAATCCGTGCAAACGAACTCTGGTGATCAAAAATCTCCTTATGAAAATCTGTTATTATCCCTCTCTGCCTGTTATGCCTGTAATTCCTTAATGTTTGAATAAGATACTCTCTTAGCTCTTCTATGCTCTGGTAATCAGTAACTTTCCTGGGACGAAGTCTGTGCGCCAGCCAGAATTCGGTTCTTGCTTTAAGCCAGTTCGAAAAATGGTTCCTCTCAGCGTGATATTTTATGCTGTCTTCAGGAATAATTTTTAACTCTTCCTCAAGACTTCTTAAATCATTCGCTCTCCCTACCTCTCTACCGTCCGATGTCCGGAAAACGAAATCACCGAAACTGAAATAATGATTCAGAAAGTTTCTTACTTCATTTAAAAGTACAGGCGAATCTTTCATTACGAAACTGGTTCCTGTTTCCCTGGCCGCCTCTTCATTTTGAGGATTATTGGAAAGAAGGAGAATGGGAATATCAGTATGCTCTTTTTTCACATTTAAAGTGAACTCTATACCTGCCCGCGGATCATTTTGTCCGTAACGGGGAAAATCTATATCAGAAATAATTCCCAGTATAAACTCTTTATATTTTTCATAGTATTCCCACGCTTCCTCATAACTTGAACATAGAAGTATCTTCGGCCGTGCTCTCATTCTCAGGAATTTATGCGAAAGGTTTATCCCTTCTGATATCAATCGCTGCGATTGTTTAAGGATCTCAGTATAAATAAGGGGAAGGAAGGAAGAATAGTACCGCAGGTTGTCTTCAATGGCTATCACAACCTGCACACCAACCATTTTGGTATCATGCTCAATATTCATCCTGTCTTCGAGATATTTTATTATGGCAATTATTATTCTGAAATCTCCCTGCCATACAAAAATTTTATCGAAAACAGCGGTGTTCTCATTGATCAGAAGAGTGTTTAGTTCTAGGTTATCATGTGCAAGAAGGATGATAGGAATATTTAAGCCTGATTCCTTTGCCAGTTTCGCAAAATTAATTGCATGCATATCCTCAATATGCAGAGTTGTAATAATCAGGTCGAACCTTTTTTCCTCTTTGGCCAGTTTAATAGCTTCGTGACCGGAAGAAACCCTTGTCAGTTCAGGGGAGTGGCTTAGGTTCAGTCCCTGGTATTCGTTGCGGATGAGTTCATACAGCCTTCCGTCCTCTTCAAACAAATAAAGATCGTACAAACTTGACACGAGCAGAATATCCCTTATACGGAGGCGCATTAGGTTCTGAAAACCCTGGAAACGGTTGCCGTACCCATGCTCAACCCAGAGATCATCGAACGTTGTTCTTATCTGCTCAAAGTTTGCTTTCATAGTCAGCTTACACCACGCCCTGATCCATCATTGCGTCTGCAACCTTCAGGAAACCGCCTATGTTTGCGCCGTTAACAAGGTTGCCCGGTGTACCGAACCTATCAGACATCTCAACGCAGGTACTGTGAATGCTTTTCATTATCATCTGCAGGCGCTGGTCTACCTCTTCTCTTGTCCATGGCAGCCGCATACTATTCTGGGCCATCTCAAGTCCTGACACCGCAACGCCGCCTGCATTGGCTGCTTTTGCAGGACCATAAAGTATTTTCCGGTCAAGGAACAGTTTCACACCACCGAGGGTTGTAGGCATATTAGCACCTTCCGATACTACATAAACACCGTTCTTAATAAGGTTCTGAGCGTCCTTATCGTTTATTTCATTCTGGGTAGCGCTGGGGAATGCGCATTGGGCTTTATTATCCCACATCGGATTATGTTCGTCATTAGGATTAAGTTCTGTGTAAACGGCATTCTTATATTTATCAGTATATTCTTTCAGCCTTCCGCGTCTCACATTTTTCAGTTCCATAATAAATTCCAGTTTCTTATGGTCTATTCCTTCCTCATCATAAATGAATCCGTTTGAATCTGATAACGTTACAGCCTTTGCTCCCAGGTCAAGCAGTTTTTCAACTGTATACTGGGCAACATTCCCGCTTCCGGAAACAAGGCAGGTTTTTCCCTCAAGGGTTTCACCCCTCGATGCCAGCATTTCAGCGGCAAAGTAAACTGCGCCGTAACCTGTTGCTTCAGGGCGGATCAGTGAGCCTCCCCAGTTAAGACCTTTCCCCGTCAGAACACCGGTGAACTCATTTTTTAGTTTTTTGTACTGACCGAAGAGAAATCCTATTTCTCGTCCGCCCACCCCGATATCGCCGGCAGGTACATCAGTATTCGGTCCTATATGCCGGAAGAGTTCGCTCATAAATGCCTGGCAGAACCTCATTATCTTCATGTCGCTCTTGCCTTTGGGATCAAAATCAGAACCTCCTTTTCCGCCGCCCATCGGTAGGGTAGTCAAACTGTTTTTAAACACCTGTTCAAATGCGAGGAACTTAAGAATACCCTGGTTAACCGAGGGGTGAAACCTTAACCCTCCTTTATAGGGACCAATAGCACTATTCATTTCAATCCTGAATCCGCGGTTAATATGGATCTCCCCCTGGTCATCAACCCATGGCACTCTGAAGGTGAGTACTCTTTCCGGTTCGATGATTCTTTCAAGTATTTTAGCGGCTCGGTATTCCGGATGTCTGTCCAGTACAAGTGCTAAAGATTCAGCAACCTCTTCAACAGCCTGGTGGAATTCCGGTTCGGCGGGGTTTTTGGCTTTGACCTCAGCCATTAGGTTTTTGACGTACTCTGACATTTTTGCCTCCTGTGTGGTTGTATTGTTATTTACACCAGCGTAAATCAGGAGTTCGGGGTATTACGCATTTGATAGGTGAGTGCAATCTCTCACCCGGAGTTATCAGTTCTCCGGCTTTAAAATAATTCCTTTATTCTTACTTCCGTTAATTTTTACAATTACAGGCTTATTAAATCTTAGATGTTTTGTATACTGCATTTCGTCTACAGGCTTCTGCTTCGCCAGCCATTCCCAGTCGATGAAGGCTGAATCGTCCGGACTGTTTATCGTAAAATAGCCTACTTTAAATGAAGTAATATTCTGGAAGAAATGCGAACCTTGTGAAGGAGTTACATTGAAATCCTTGAAACCAGTCTCAACTATAGTTGATGCCCCTGATATCTGATCCCATGTAACCGGGATCCCGAGCCAGTGATCAAGACTTCCCCATCTCCCCACACCTATCAGAAGGTAAGGGGTTTTACTGCCAAGAAGCTTCGAGTTTATCTGGCTTACTTCAAAAGCCGCATTCCTGCTTTTTGCCCGGTCGTATTTATTGATATCAACATAAACAATATCATATATATCCGTCATTGCGCCATTTCCAAGAACCTGGCTGCTCTGGCATAAAATTTTGTCTCTTGTGTCATTATCAACATCCAGTTCTTCGTTTTCATAACTTATAACCAGGGGACGCATCTGGAGAAGTGCAAATTCCTTGGGCTGATCGTTATTAACTTTCAGGTTTACAGCAAACTCAATCTCTATCGGTACGCCCATTCCCCATGTACCTATATCCAGAATCAGGTCAAGGATCTCGGCCAGCGGAAATGCTTTGTGCTTCAGTATCGGTGCGAATGTAACTACTCTTTTTCCTATTCGCGAAATACCGTCATATACCGCATCGTTTTCAGGTGAATAGGTTGAGCCCACAAAATAAAGGGTCTGATCCTCCTCGGCTATTGAAAGATCATATTTCTTTACGAATTGATCAGGAGACCATTTGGCCGAAGGAGATGCTTCACCGCTGTAAAGAAGAGAATAGAAATCCTGCTGTGCATTTCTTAAAGTCTCTTTGGTTGAGAAGAACTGAAGCATATGTTTCGGGTATTTAGGACAGAACCTCACAACATTTCCGCCGTCCACAACTGTCTTTCCCAAACCAAGGGCAACCATTGCAATACCGTCAGAGGATTTCTGGGGAGGCACGGGATAAAAGTTATATGACTTAGCTACCCCGGCAAAATCAGGGTAAAATCTGCCGTCTCTCCTGGCTCCAACAAGACGCTGAATGATTATTGCCATCTTTTCTTCTTCGGGGCGGTAATCCGTGGCCCTCATATAATCTTTTGCCTTCTTGTAAAAAGTGGATGCGTAAACACACTTAATACAATTCAACAGCTCAGCAAGTCGTATAGCCGGATCAGGATGATTATTAGGTATCATATATGTTTCATATACGCCGGCAAACGGCTGGAACTGGGAGTCTTCAAGCAGACTTGATGACCGGATTGCAAGGGGTTCTCTCATAACTTCCAGGAATTCCTGAAGTTTATCCAGAAGTTCCTGCGGAAATTTCTCCGCTTCAATAAATCGTTTGGTAATCTCTTCATCATCCGTTGAACTTAAGGCAAAAACATCAAGCTGGTTCTCTATAAGGAATTCATCAAAATAATCTGTAGCTATAACCACGGCTGACGGAACATTCAGTTCAACTCCATCGAACCTGTCCTTTATCTTATTATGGTTAATCAGAATGTTAATGAACCCCAGCCCTCTGGCCTTGCCCCCGAGGGAGCCTGTCCCTATACGGGCAAAACTATTTTTAACATCAAAAGATTCTTTGTTGAATTCAGTAATAATGCCCTTCAGACGGTATTCCTGGTAGTTCCGCAAGGATCTCAGCAGATGCTGTCTCAGGTCGTCTACCGATCTGAAATCAGAAACTTTACGGGGCCGGAGTTTATGAGCCAGCCAGAATTCAGTTCTCGCTTTTAGCCATTTTGAAAAATGATTCCTCTCGGCATGGAACATCAGGCTTTCATCCGGGATCTTCCTTATATATTCCTCCAGGGCTTTCATATTAGTAGCCCTTCCTACCTCGGATCCATCTGGAAGCTGAAATACAAAATCACCGAACCCGAAGTTGTTCACCATAAAGTCGCGCAGTTCATGCAGCAGCCTGGGCGACCCTTTCTGAATAAAATTTGCGCCGGCTGAATAGGCTTTTACGGCAAAGTCAGCGTTGCTTGATTGAAGCAGAATCGGTATATCCTTCTGACGGCTTTTCACCTCACGAGTAAATTTAATTCCTGCCTCTGAATCACGCTCTCCATGATGTTTGAAATTACTGTCAGTAATAATCCCTAAGATCGATTCCTCATACTTTTCAAAATACTCCCAGGCCTCCTCGTAGGTGGTGCTTAGCAGTATCTTCGGTCTTGCCCGCATTCTTAAAAACTTATGGGTAAGGTTCACGCCTTCGGTAATCAGTCGCTGCGACTGGTTAAATATCTCGGTATAAATCAATGGAAGGTAAGATGAATAAAACTTAACATTATCCTCAACAAGAATTATAACCTGTACTCCCACCGTAGCTACATCACTATCAACATTAAGCCTGTCTTCAGCATATTTAATAATGCCAAGCAGCAGCCTGTAGTCGCCCTGCCATATAAAAATCCTGTCGAATACAGAAATATCCTGTTTCGAAATCAGCTCTTTTCTCTCTTTATTATCGTAGGCAAGCAGGATGATGGGAGCCTTAACGCCAAGTTCCTTTACCTTTTCTGAAAAGGAGATAACGTGCATATCTTCAATATGAAGAGTGGTAATAATAAGATCAAACTGATTTTCAGATTTAATCAGCTCGAGAGCTTCTTCTCCGGTGGTAACGTGGGTTATTTCAGGTGCCTGGCTCAGGTTCAGGTTCTGGTATTCCTGCCTTATCAGTTCGTATAACCTGCCGTCTTCTTCAAACAGGTAGAAATCGTAGAAGGATGAGACTAGTAAAATTTCGCGGATTTTGTAACGCATCAATTTCTGGAACCGTTTGATGCGGTTTGAAAAGATGTCTTCTAAATGGAATGTCTGGATTTTACTCATTGCTTAATTCTGGGGCTGCCTCATAAATGTCATTCCGGATTTATTTCGGAATCAAATCAAAATGTCATTCCGAATTTATTTAGAATCAAATCAGAATGTCATTCCGAATTTATTTCGGAATCTCCGAATCAGAACCTGAAACCAGTTCAGGTTGACAACTTTTGAGACAGCCCCGGTTAAAAAAATAAAACGCTTAAACTATACTAAGCCCTGGTCAAGCATTGCATCGGCAACTTTAAGGAAGCCCGCAATATTTGCCCCGTTAACATAATTTCCTTTTGTTCCGAATCTTTCTGCAGTATGAACACAGGTATCGTGGATGTTCTTCATAATCATCTGTAAGCGTGAGTCTACTTCCTCTTTAGGCCAGGGGAGACGCATACTGTTCTGCGACATCTCAAGTCCTGAAGTAGCTACACCGCCTGCATTAGAAGCCTTACCCGGTGAGAACAATATTTTGGCTTCTTTGAATACTTTATATGCTTCAATGGTTGTAGGCATATTTGCGCCTTCGCAAACACATACACAGCCGTTCTTCAGCAATTCTTTTGCGTCCTCTTCAAAGATCTCATTCTGGGTTGCGCAGGGCATCGCTACATCTACTTTAATGCTCCATGGTCTCTTACCTTCGTGGAACTCAACTTTGAACTTATCAGCATAATCTTTAACCCTGTCGTTTGCGCTTGATCTCATCTGCAGCATATATTCAATTTTCTCACCTTTAATACCGTCCTTATCATAAACGAATCCGTCAGGACCGGAAAGAGTAACAACTTTTCCGCCCAGCTGGTCTATCTTCTGAACCGCACCCCAGGCAACGTTTCCAAAACCTGATACGCCGAATACTTTACCTTCTATATCCATTCCGATAGTCTTCAGCATCTCGTGCGCAAAGTAAACCGCACCGTAACCGGTAGCCTCGGGACGAATAAGGGAACCTCCCCAGTTCAATCCTTTTCCTGTAAGAACGCCCGTAAATTCATTCTTAAGTCTTTTATACTGACCGAACAGGAAACCTATCTCCCTTGTTCCAACACCTATATCACCCGCAGGTACATCTGTGTTAGGTCCTATATGACGGTATAATTCTGTCATAAAACTCTGGCAGAATCTCATTACCTCATTATCACTTTTTCCTTTAGGATCAAATCTGAACCGCCTTTTCCGCCGCCCATAGGAAGGGTGGTAAGACTGTTTTTGAATACCTGTTCAAACGCTAAAAATTTAAGGATACCCATGTTAACAGAAGGGTGAAAGCGAAGACCTCCTTTATAAGGTCCAATAGCGCTGTTCATTTCAATTCTGAAACCGCGGTTTATATGAATATCACCCTGGTCGTCCATCCAGGGTACGCGGAACATAATAACTCTTTCAGGTTCTGTAATTCTTTCAAGTATCCGGTTAGACCGGTATTCAGGATGTCTTTCCAGAACCAGGTCCAGTGAATCAAATACTTCTTCAACTGCCTGATGAAATTCAGGCTCACTCGGGTTAAGTGCTCTTACTTTAGACAGCACATTTTGAGCATATTCAGTCATGACTTTCCTTTGGATTAAAATTTAAGATTAGCTCCCATGAGGAGATATGTTGTGTAAACATTTTTTTCTATAAAAGTGTGCTTAATTATAAAATTAACACAAGAAAAATTAGCAATTCTTTTGATCAAATACTCAGTAATAATAAGGAATTCTTATTTTCTTGCTTGCTTCCTCTTATGTTAATAAGTTTAAATGGCGTCTTTTTAAGAGTATAAAAATTAAGGTATCAGTTATGAACAAAGAAATTTTAAAAGAAAAAATCGGTCAGGCAGTTAATATTCTAAAAGAAAAAGAAATTGATATGTGGATGATATTTGTCAGGGAAAGCTCAACAGTTCACGATCCCAGTCTGGATATGATTATCGGTGGAAACTGGACCTGGCAGTCGGCATTTATAATAAACCGTGACGGAGAGACTGCTGCCATCGTCGGCTCACTTGAAGAAGATAACATTAAACGTGCGGGAACTTTTAAGAATATAATCACCTACGTAAAGTCAATAAGAGAACCGCTTAACGAATACCTTAAGAAGAAGAACCCTTCTAAGATCGCAATCAATTTCTCAAAGAACTCTGTCCTTGCTGACGGAATGACACACGGAATGTATAATATCCTAAGGGAACATCTTGATGGAACCGGTTATGAAAATAAACTTATTAGTTCCGAGGATATCATCTCAGCGCTCAGGGGAAGGAAATCACCTGCTGAACTTTCCATTATGAAAGAGGCAATAAAAGAAACCATTAAGATTTTTGATGAAACAGGAAAGTTTATTAAACCCGGCGTTACAGAACTGGAGATTGCTGATTTTATGAAAAGCAAAGTTGTGGAAAGAGGATACGGACTGGCGTGGGAGGATGACCATTGTCCGGCGGTATTTACAGGTCCCGAAGCCGGCGGCGCTCACTCTGGTCCCACGGGTAATAAAGTTCAGAAAGGACACATTGTAAATATAGATTTCGGCATCGAATACCAGGGCTACTGTTCCGACCTTCAGAGAATGTGGTACGTTCTTAAAGATGATGAAGAAAAGGCACCTGCTGAAGTTCAGAAAGGATTTGAGATTATAAGAGACGCCATCCAGATGGTTGCTGATCAGCTGAAACCCGGGGTTAAAGGATGCGATATGGATGACATCGCGCGGAATTATATAACCGGAAAAGGTTATGAAGAATATCCTCATGGCCTTGGGCACCAGGTCGGCCGCAACGTACACGATGGCGGAGCAGGCTTATTCCCAAGGTGGGAACGCTACGGCGACACACCTTTTATGGAAGTTGAAGAAGGTCAGATCTTTACAATAGAGCCCAGGCTGCCTGTAAAAGAGTATGGTACCTCAACCCTTGAAGAAGAAGTTGTTGTCACAAAGAATGGCTGTGAATTTATTTCACCTCCCCAGAAAGAACTTATGCTAATCAAGTAAAACTGAAGTGTCATTCTGAATCCACTCCTGTCATTCTGAATTTATTTCGGAATCCAGTGTCATTCCGAATTCATTTCAGAATCCAGTGTCATTCCGAATCCGCTCCTGTCATTCTGAATTCATTTCAGAATCTCTTGTCATTCCGAATTCACTCCTGTCATTCTGAATCCACTCCTGTCATTCTGAATTTATTTCAGAATCTTCCCCTCAGACCTATATCACTCCCCTGTAAAAACTTGTGATAGTTTTCCTAATTATTTATAACTTTTGCCTAAGCTTTGGTAAAATAAACAATAATGAGTTCTTCTTCCGAAGGAGAGCTATGTACTATAATTATTACAGGAGAATTATATATGAAAAAATTTGGTTCCGTACTCTTTTGCTTCCTTTTATTTGCAGTTGTGAAAGTATCAGCCCAGATAACCGTTACAGAAAGTGATCTTCAGGCATTTGTGAATATAGGAAACAACCTTACTTCCACCCTGGATACAACAACAACGTCTGTCGATATAGGTTCTACAGGTTCAACTACCTGGGATTTCAGCGGTTTGTCACCGGATATGCAGTTCAGCCTGACCAGTATTAATCCTGCCGGAACTCCCTTTGCAGTCAATTTTCCCGCAGCCACAGTGTGCCTGCATGGTACAACATCTGTTATGGGCTACACTGCCGAAAGCTGGTCTTATGCGGGTGTTAACGGCGCACTGCTGGATTACGGAATGGGTGCTATGGCCGATGTAGGTGGTAATTCCGCTACACTGGTCTTTTCAAATGTCCCTGCATCTCAAACAGCCGTTGTGCCTCTTACAAATGGAACGAACTGGACGCAGGATTATGTCGAGAGAGACTCTATAGTTGTTCTTGGATTCCCGGTAGTAACCGTCAATAATGTGCATGTGGAAAATATGGTTGATGCTTATGGAACAATGACGCTGCCCGGAGGCGGTACAGTTCAGGCTCTTCGCTTGAGGTCAGATAGGAGACAAACCAGCGGATCCGACTATTCCAGAAGCATATCATATACCTTTATAACATCCAGCGGTGTGCAGATATCCGTTGATGCTGCAGATACAACCTCACCGAACACAGGCGTAATACCCGTCGACGGCATCTCATTTCTTAATGCAAACATTACAGGCGTTAAACAGGCAGATAACAATATTCCTCAGAACTTCCTGCTGGAACAGAATTACCCTAACCCGTTCAACCCTTCAACCCAAATAAATTATTCTATCCCCTCAGCTCAGAAAGTCACCTTAAAAGTATACGATGAGCTCGGGAAGGAAGTAGCCACCCTTGTGAACAGAGAGCAGGCTGCAGGTAATTACACCGTTGATTTTGATGCCTCAGGATTTGCAAGCGGCGTATACTTCTACAGGATCCAGGCCGGCAACAATATCCAGATGAAAAAAATGATCCTTATGAAGTGAGTCCGGCTTTTTCTTTCTTCACTTAGTATTTATATTCTTAACCCTGCCAGACGGCAGGGTTAATTTTTATATTGTAATTATAGATTGTCTCCAGGGGATTTGCTAAATTAATGTAATGCGTTAAAGGTAAAGTTTATCAGGTAACTAAGAGGTATTTGCTTCTAACAACTAAGCAAAAAGAATTTAAAATAGAAACGTCCTGCCGAAGCAGGACGTCAAGCTAAGGATGCTATCCTAAGCGCTGTTAAATCATATTCAAAACTCGCAGCCTCTTATATAAGCCGAATGGAGGAGCTCGTTATACTGATCCATATCTATCTCAACAGCTCCGAACATTTTAAGATGGGGAGTCATAAACTGAACGTCAAGCAGGGCAAAGTTCTTTTCTCTTAAATGATGCAAGAGACTTATAAGTGCCGCTTTCGATGCCTGAGGTTTCCGGGAGAACATTGATTCCCCGAAAAAAGCACCTCTGAAAGTAACCCCGTAAAGTCCACCCGCAAGCCTGCCTTTGTCCCACGTTTCCACAGTATGGATAGATCCCAATTTTTTTAACCTGAGATATGCCTGGATCAGCTTTTCAGATATCCAGGTAGATTCACGGTCGGCACAGCCCTTTACAACGCTAAGGAAATCCGTATCATATCTTATCTCATAATCGCTTTTCTCAATAAATTTCCTTAAAGAGCGGGGGAAGTTAAAATTATCAAGCGGAATCACAGTGCGCACCTCCGGCATATACCAGTTTATTTTATCTGTGTTCTCATCAGCCATCGGGAAAGCACCGCTCGCATAAAGCCGTATCATATTCCCCGGCCGGAGAAGTTCATCCTGGTTATATATTTTCTCTTCACTCATTCAGCACACAATTTATTCTACAATAACAATATAAAAAAAGTCAGTTTGATTGTAAGTATCGGAATGATGTGAGATCTATTAAAAGGATAAAAATAAAAGGAAGCTAAAGCTACTAATTTTTATCGAATTCGGTGGACTCATATTCTTAGCCTCCTTTCTTAATTATTTCTTCTGCCTAGAGTTATAACTGCCTGTGAACCGTCATCCCCAATGGCAATTATTAAGTTATTATTCATATCAATTGAATAATAATTGCCATTTATAGCTGTCTGATTTATATAACTTTTAAAAGTATACCCATTGTAATGGAGTAACTCACCTCCGCCTCCAGCCAATGTAACATTATTAATAGCTGTCCCTCTAACTCTATTTATAGAATAACCTGTAATTGTATCATATTTTTGCCAGTATGAGTCGGAGAGTGTTGCCTTTCTAAATATTCCTCCGCCTCCAAGTAAGTATGTCTTATTAAGTATAAACCAACAAGTCCTTAAAGTTCCATTAACCGGGGCGGTATCCAGATGCTCCACAGAATTACCAGTTATTGATAAAAGATCTCTGTCCAGACTCTGCAATACATTAGCAGCAGGTGCAAGAATTTCATACTCATTGGTTTTTCCGTTAAAAACCCCATAAATATCATTTATATTCAAATCCGTTCCGCTTTCAATTCTGCTCCACTGTCCGTTTTGGTAGTGGGCTATACTTCCTGAATTTCCAACAAAATACATATCATCTGTGCTTTTGCCCCAAGCTTTTGCTAATGATAAGCCGGGATCGACAGTAGTCCGTAGATCATACATTATCCAATTATTTCCATCGCCGTGGATAGGCAAGCTCCCTACCATCCAAATATCCGTTGTTGAAAAGGTAAATACCCCGGTTAGCGGGACAGTTATCACATTACCTCTGAAGATTGTCTGAATTCTTTTTGTTGTCCAGCTGTTTCCATCCCAATGCACAGCATTATACATCGTGTAGCCATTTTGGCTTGAATCGGCAATGTATATTTCACCTACAGCCCAGATATCATTTTCGTTAATTATGGCAACGTCATATAGTATGCTGCTGCCTGCTGTTCCGCCAAAAGTAAAAGTTTCAAAAGTGAAGTTGTGAGAAGTGGTGTCCATTGTCGTAACGCTAAGAGGGTTACTTGTCTGATTGTTTGCCTGAATTGTAGATTGGAATTTATATGTGTGGTTTGGAAGGAGTGAATTTATATAAAGTAATGTATCTGCACTATTCAGACTAATAACCTGAGTTACGCTGTCATCCTGCCTTAGAATTACTTCTGCAGGAAAACTGATATTTGCAGCTGATAGTTTTATCCAGGCTTCTGTGCAGCTTGTATCTTCCAGGGTTAAATTTAATTGAGGCTGATCCCCGGGAGGGATAGGATTGTCTTTTTTGCAGGAGCATAAAATAAGAGATGAAATAATCAATAACGCTGCAGATAACAGAAGAATCTTCATACTAATCCCCGTAACAATTTTAGTTTAAAGTTCTAAGGTATTCAGAATAATCAGCAGCGCAAAATACTTTTTATCAGAATCCCTTTTAATTCCTGTCCCAATATAGAAAAATTAATTAAAAGAGGCTGCCTGTTTAAGACAGCCTCTCACTTTTTCTCTTAAAATCGATCCATCACTTCAAAAGCAGCATCTTCTTCGAGCTTACATAATCATTAGCCCTTAGCTGGTATATGTACACGCCGCTTGCCAGTCTGGAGGCATCAAAGTTAACCGAATACTTTCCCTGGTTCTTCTGTTCATTTACCAGGGTTGCAACTTCCTTACCCAGGATATCATAGATCTTAATGGTAACAAATCCTGTCTTCGGCAGCTGATAGTTTATCGTTGTTGCGGGGTTAAATGGATTCGGGTAATTCTGAGAAAGTGAATAATTAGTCACCGAGCTTAGACCGTCATAATTTTTTGTCTTAAGGCCTGCTTTTTCCAGTACATTATCTGCCGCATATATCTCACCCAGGGAATATCCTGCATTAATGTTATCATCTGTCACCAACCTTAAGTAAACAGTCCGGTTTCCTATTCCTGAAGTATTAACCTGGTAGGAAAAGCTGTTGTACTGGTAAATATTTGATTGATCGAAGGATACTTCATCATAATTACCTATGATCTCTGATGTTTCGGCATCAATGAGCTGTAATTTGAAGCTCACATAGCTATTTAGACTTTCAAGGCAGGCAGCTGCAGAACTTGAATCACCAATTCCATATTGTATGCTGTATTGGAAACTGGAGTTATCTGTTAACTGAAAGCTCTGACTGGCTAAATATGTATTCAGAACTTCACTTGAATTAAACGCTATGCTGTCTGGTATTTCAAGGAAATCAACAGGCTGATTGTCAACCATAACATCACCGACCATAAAATAAAATTGCGCCGAATCCTTAATTATTGTCCCCTCCCGTCCGCTCGCAAAATAATAAGAAGTTGTTTTTTGAGGATTAGGGTTATAATAACTATTTAGGTTATTTGAGGTTTTCAAGTAAAAAGGTGCTGAAGCTGTATTAAAAATATCAGCATACATATAAGACCGGGTGGGTCCATTACTTAATGAGGCAGCACTACCCGGAATACCGCCAATATTACGAACGGTGCTAAGCGTATTATCCGCAAAGTATGTTGAGTTTTCGTTCTGGTTCCAGATTATACCGTAATAAGCCTGATCATCTGCTTTGTTGATATTAGGCGAACTGACGTTATTTCCAAAGTACCAGTAGCGATTAGTGTTTATTCCTTTAAAAACTGTCCTTATATCCCAGTAGGAGTTATCAGTTTTAGTATCCGGATCTATTTGAGAAACAAACCGCGTTCCTTTCCAGCAGATACGGGCAAGTCCATCGTCAAGAACGATGAGAGATGGTGTCTTATCGAATGTATAACCGTCAAAATTAGATATTGATAAAATAGGATGAGTAAAAGTTTGAGAATTGAAATCAACATATTTTATAACATTGTTCTCTTCCCAAACCAGATAAAAATAATTCCAGGTATTGCCCTGAGTATATGTAGCTATAGATGGATTAATAGAGCTGAAATTAGTATTTGGTACTGCATAACGTGTTGATACGATATTATAAGGAGGAGAATTTAAATAGGATAATCCTCCGTCCTGTATGCGTAATCCTTCAGCTGCGTGCCAGACAACCTTTACCGAAGCATTATTTACACCAGGTTTCATAGCCAGAACAGGCGTGGCTTCATTATGAGAATATTGAGATCCTGATGTGTAAATTGCATCCGACTGTATTCTCTGGTAACCTAAAAGAGGATTATTCGGCATAAGTCCGCCAAATACGTTCAGCTGGATTGAATAGTCAAATCCGACTATTCCCCCCTCATTCTGTTGGAAGACAATAACTATATAATCGTAGAAATTATCAATATGAACCCCTTCAATGGAAGGATTTTCTCCGCCACCATTGTCTAGCGGCTGACCGCTATTCATCAAGGACCAGCTCTGTCCATTGTTGCTGCTTATTTCATACCATACGTGACCCATACTTTCATAAACTCTATGCAGCATACCATCTTCTGTTCTTACAATTTTTCTTTGGCTTGGAGTTGAAAATCCTTCTGAATTATTTGATAGCCCTTGACCTTTGAGGTTAGCTTTAACTGTTGCTCCGCTGTTATTAAATACAACCGCGGTTGTTAGTGCTGTTACGTTTTGAAACGAAGCACTATTTACTGGTTCAGCAGACCAGCTTTGGAAATAAAACTTTCTTGTCCCTATGGCACCTCCTACAGGTATGTCCTGTGAATTTATTGCCTGCACGGAATAGTTCGGAACATTTGGATCGAAAGTAGGATCTTGATGTAGGAAGACACCTCCATAAGAATTTATGCTATTGTTTCCAATATAAAGAGGAGATGGATAGTTCCTAAACTCATCAGATTGAAACCAATTATTATTTATATCGTGGAAATAAAAAAATGGATCTTTAAGCGAAAGGCTTCCGTCATTTAAGCCGGTCTTTTCAAGATCATTTTTTATCGTAACGGGGGATGAACCACCGAAGGTAGCTTTTTGGGATAATGGCGTACTTGAATTTACTTGAAATTCATTATGTAAAAAGTAGGTTGAAGAATTGATTAAATCCCAATATTTATGTTTTTGCGTACTTCCCTGATAGTTTAAAATAAATGGCAGCTCATTTGTCCTTATATCAACATTATCTAATAAGTCAAACGTTTTTATTGCACCGGATGGGAGCGGATGTATTTTATCTTCATTTAATATCAACTGACCATAGTTAAGATTATTAGCAATATTATTATAAAATCTGATATTATATTCTGGTAGTTCATAGGTGACGAAAAGATCAATTGCAGGGGCTTGGTAATCATTGAAATCTTCATACGGCCTGAATTCATACCAGCCATTTGGACCTGTTTCGTTTGGATATTTAAATCCCAGGCACAGATAATATTTTTCATCATTGATCGCATTTTTTATGGCATTAAATAAGCTTGAATTGGTGTTTGCATTAGCGGTCACATCAAAATATTCGTGACCATAACTATCCGTAACTGTGGTTCCCGCTAAGGCTATTGGATAAGTCTGGAAGAGTGATGTGAAAGGCCATTCCGGGTCTTCCACGTTTTCAGTGATATTATGAATGTTAAAAGAAAAATGACTCGATGCGTTGGAGTGTTTTTGAGCATAAGATCTAATCCGGACACTATTAACTATAATTTCTTTTGGTAGATCAGCATTTGTCCAGATCCATTTTTTGATTGTACGATATTGAACTGCAGGACAACAATTTATCCCAACATAATCAGTATAATTTTCAGGAAATGAAAAATTTTCTTTAACAGGTCCATATGTATACTGTTGAGGGAAAATAATACTAGAGAAAAACCCTAGTAACAGGAGGATTAAGGAGAGTCTCATATTACACCTCTAAATAGATTTAATTAGAGGGCGGATATAGTTATATTTATAATGCGAACAATGAAGTTTACCCGTACTATAATAAGTGTATACTTCTAATTTGTTTGCAATTATGCTCCTGGTGCCGCCCGCACCAGGAGTTTATTTTTTAATATACGCTATCTTTGCAGTATTTAGGCTATCGCCTACTACCACGCAAATGTTATTCTTTACCTTTACAGCTCGCCATCTGTTAAAACTCATCGGGTCATAGGGCGTACCAATCTGCTTCCATCCATATCCGTTAAAATGTATTATTGTGTTCCTGTCCCCGACAACCCAATAATCCTTACTCTGGTTGCCTCTTATTGATATGATAAACCCTCTATAGTAAACGTTGGGGTTCCCATTAATGAAATTTTCCGGCAAAGAACGGACATAATCCCAACTCCTAAATTTATATTGGAATAGCAGATTACCACCGGTGTAAATAGTATTCTTTTCATCAACCCAGACAGAAGAAAGACTCCCATATAGCTTAGAAAAAAGCTGAGATTCATTTATTATACCGCTTTGAATTATTTCTGTGAATCCCTGAGCAGCGTTTCCTTTAAGCAAGATACCTTGAATAGACGAATTATCTGCTCCTGATATTAATATTTCATCATTATCATATTTGTAAATATCTGAAAAAGGCATATCCGTTCCACTTTCTATTCTGCTCCACTGTCCGTTTTGGTAGTGGGCTATACTTCCTGAATTTCCAACAAAATACATATCTTCTGTGCTTTTGCCCCAAGCTTTTGCTAATGATAAGCCGGGATCGACAGTAGTCCGTAGATCATACATTATCCAATTATTTCCATCGCCGTGGATAGGCAAGCTCCCTACCATCCAAATATCCGTTGTTGAAAAGGTAAATACCCCGGTTAGCGGGACAGTTATCACATTACCTCTGAAGATTGTCTGAATTCTTTTTGTTGTCCAGCTGTTTCCATCCCAATGCACAGCATTATACATCGTGTAGCCATTCTGGCTTGAATCGGCAATGTATATTTCACCTACAGCCCAGATATCATTTTCGTTAATTATGGCAACGTCATATAGTATGCTGCTGCCTGCTGTTCCGCCAAAAGTAAAAGTTTCAAAAGTGAAGTTGTGAGAAGTGGTGTCCATTGTCGTAACGCTAAGAGGGTTGCTTGTCTGATCGTTTGCCTGAATTGTTGATTGGAATTTATATGTGTGGTTTGGAAGGAGTGAATTTATATAAAGTAATGTATCTGCACTATTCAGACTAATAACCTGAGTTACGCTGTCATCCTGCCTTAGGATTACTTCTGCAGGTAAACTGATATTTGCAGCTGATAGTTTTATCCAGGCTTCTGTGCAGCTTGTATCTTCCAGGGTTAAATTTAATTGAGGCTGATCCCCGGGAGGGATAGGATTGTCTTTTTTGCAGGAGCATAAAATAAGAGATGAAATAATCATTAACGCTGCAGATAACAGAAGAATCTTCATACTAATCCCCGTAACAATTTTTAGTTTAAGGTTCTAAGGTATTCAGAATAATCAGCAGCGCAAAATACTTTTTATCAGAATCCCTTTTAATTCCTGTCCCAATATAGAAAAAAAAAATAAAAGTCAATTTATTTTATTTTTCAGTCAATCTTAATTTCAAGCTGAATAATACTGTAGCCCTCTTTTGTTTCGTAGGCTGCATAGAGCACCCCGGCCAGTACACTCAACATCCCGAAAAGAAAAATTATTATGATAAACACATTTATATTAACCTCTGCGAAATATTGTATGGCTATAAACAGTGAGGTTAAAACAAACAGTGCAACGGCAATGGTGTATGAAAGCACCGCGTTCCGCACAAGCTTCACTCTGAACGTCAGTTTTTCAATCTGCAGGGAGATACTTTCAAGTCTCACATTTTCTTCATAACTGAATTCCCGGTCACCGGCTTTTGCAAGTACCCTGCGCCTTTCTTCGTTCAGCAGTCTTACCCTGTTTACCACAAGGGAGTATTTATTGTTCATTCCAAGCAGGAGAAGGCCGCAGGCTGAGATCATAATTCCCGGGGCCAGCATCAGCTGGATTACCTGGATGATGGAATTTAAGTCGGACATACAATACCGCTAAATAAATGAAAAGAATGCTGATAAAATAAAATGAAAAAGCTGACAATTCAAAAGAACGTCAGCTTTTAACTTTAAGGGGATGATGATTTAAAGTGTATCCGGGTTGTGTGTAGTGCCAGGTAAAATGAAATTTTTGGTTCTTAAAAAAATCAAACCTAAATAATTACTGATAGTTTTTGTATCTAAAATAGAAACCCGTAAACGGGTATTCTCATCTATTGAACTAAGCATAGACATCATATCATTATCACCGTTTACGGGCTCTTTTAATTTCAAAGATACAAAATGAGGATGCTCGCTTTTAAGTAATTCTACCACGCTTCTTCCGCTGTAATTTCTGTACACCTTCTGCATAAAAAACTTCCCGAATATTTCACCTAAAGAACTATAAGAACGGGAGTTTTTAATTATCATAAGTTTCATATCAAAAGTCCGAATGATTACAGGGAGAAAGGTAAATAAAAGGAATGATGATTTTTGTGATTTAAACTATGAATATGAAATAGTTTTATCCGCCCGCTCTTTTGATAAAATCAATTATGTCAGGATTCTTGGAATTCAGCAATTCTTCAGGCGTTCCCTCAAAATGTATTTTCCCCTCATGCATCATTGCCACTTTATCTGCAACATTTTTCACACTGTAAAGATCGTGCGTTACAACTACCGAAGTAACTTTAATTTTACCGCTCAGCTCTTTTATTAAATTATCTATTGAATCTGACATAATTGGATCAAGTCCTGTAGTTGGTTCATCATACAGTACATATTCAGGATCAGTTACAAGCGCCCTCGCCAGTCCCACTCTTTTCTTCATACCTCCTGAAAGCTCCGCAGGCTTAAGGTTGTAAATATCCTTCAGACCCACAAGTTCCAGCTTTTCTTTCACAATCCTTTCAATCTCTGATCTTTCATAACCATTTTTAGATTCTACCAGGGGGAGCCCAACATTCTCCTGTACAGTTAGTGAATCGAACAAAGCAGCACCCTGGAAAAGAAATCCGAACATCTTTCTTAATTCATATAATTCTGACGTCTTGAGTTCCGATACTATCTGTCCCTCTACCTTCACCCATCCTGAATCAGGCTGAAGTAGTCCCACAATATGCTTAATCAGCACACTTTTTCCGCAGCCGCTTCTGCCTATAATTACAGAAGTCTGTCCATTTTCAATATTCAGGTTTACCCCGGCAAGAACCTCTTTATTTGAAAAACTTTTGTGAAGATCGTGTATTTCTATCATAACCAATAATGAAAGTGAAAATTAAAAATACCGAAAATTTCATATAATTATAATGGTACTTTCTACTGCAGACGAAATTCAAGCTCGGCCGGGGGTTCCAAAGCCAGCAAATCTCTAACCGAATACATATGTAGAATCCATAATTGATAACATAAAAAAAGGGAGCTTCCGCTCCCTTAAATTACTTGACCAACAGCATCTTACGTGCTTGAGAATAATTCTGCGTAGTCAGTTTATATATGTATACTCCGCTTGCCAGAGAACCCGCATCAAAGCTTACCTCATACCTTCCCGGGTTTCTTAACTCATTATTTACCAGGGATTTAACCCTTCTGCCGAGTATATCATAAACAATCAGTTCAACATTTGTCCTTTCAGGAATATCAAACCTTATTATCGTGGTAGGGTTAAAAGGATTGGGGTAATTGTTATATAATGAATATTCGGTAGGAATAATATTCACTTTTTTACTCTCACCCTCAAAGTTTGTTTTCATTAAGTTATTTAATCTATCAACAAGTTCTCCCTGGCTATTTGCCACATATTTTCCGGGCAGTCCTTTCTGTAATCCACCACCGCCTTCGTTATATGATATGATTGCTGTCGTCAGGGCATCTATCTCTGCAAATAAGCCTTCTTCTGTCTCGGGATTCTGCTGAGCAATCTCATCGAAGCTATTTATTGCGGGGAGATATTGCTGATTGCCTACAAGACAAAGATCAGAGAGCTGCGTTACTACTTTAAGGACAAGACTGTCTGTAATCAATGGTAGTTTTGTCTGCAGAAGATTATTTAAGTCGGTAAAGTTAGCTCCTGTTGAATCTGTTATCTTTTTTATCGTATATAACTGTGTATACCCTTCAACCGCTTCCGGCTCTGTTGGGTAAGTATCCACAGCGTTTTTATATAAAACTTCTGCAGTTGTGTAATCACCGGCATTAAATGATGAATCTGCCGCTTTCAGCTGCATATCCAGTGCATCCTGTTCAACTGCAGCTTCTCCTATGGGATATAAAGTATCGATCACTGAACGATCTGCAGCATATACAATAAATGCACAGTCGATGGGATTGTCGATCTGAGGACAGATGCTATAGTTAGGATCATAGTTTACATTAAGGCTGCCAAATCTATCACTTAACTCATATTCAGGATTATCTCCCCATCCCTGGTAGGGTATCTGCAGGGTCACTGAACCCCCTGGAGGTAAACTTCCGCTGATAAGGTTTTTTACAAGACTTTGTGGAAGCCCGGTTCTATTATCATATACGTTATTACAGGGTGTATCCATTAAAAGCCTTGCGCTAGATAACCGTATCTCTGAGCCGTCATAAGGAACGCTTATTCCGTTACTATAAATCTCATTATAGCCGGTTAAAGCATAATACAACGGTGGATTATGACAAGGAATCCGGACAAGGTAGCCTCTTAAGTCAGGCTGTGAACCTGTGCCGATATATATCCCGTTTTTTACATTATTTGTAACTGTGTTTGCCCCTATACCCGGAGAAGAGTTCGCAAGGTAAATACCGTATAGATGACCTGATATCTGGTTCTGCCTGATATATCCATTAGTGCCGCTGAAAAAGATACCCTGTCCGTTTTGGGTATTACTTGTCATCTGGTTGCTTATTACCTGGGCTTCACCTACCTGGTAGAGTCTTACATCATAAGTATTATTGGAAAACGTATTATTCTGAACTACTATGCTGCTGCAGGCTGTTGCGCTAACCCCTGTTCCTGAGCTGCTGAATGTGCACCACTTAACTTTGGGCAGAGTCGCAAGGTTTGACAATATTAGAATGCCTGAGTTTGAAAAACCGTTAAATGTAGAGTGATAGATCTGAAAGTTCCTTACTCTTCCGGATGCTTTAATGCCGCTGCTGCCGCTCTGAAAATGACAATAGTTAACTGTAACTCCGCCGTCATTTTCAACAACAACCGCATCTGTCCCTGATTGTGCAGTGATCGTTAAATAATGACTTGAGCTTCCGGTTATTGCTGCCGGTCCCTGAACAATTATTGACTTACCATTCATCATAGTAATGCTTCCGTTGCCTGATGTTTCTATCCTTGCATTTCCTTTCAGATAGATATTTCCATAACAGGTATAACTTGCATTAACCTTAAGCGTTACACCATCTTCAATTATCATATCATCAGATAAAGTAAGCGCATTACTGATAGTGTCCGGGTAATATAGTTCCCCGCCATATTTAACCACCGGGGCAACTTCATAAAGATATCCTTCTCCTGCAGGGTGGCTGAGAGAATAGGTTAAATAAGAACCTGAAAAAAAAGTTGTATCGAACTGACCTTCATAATCCCTAAAACGGTAGTTATAAAATCCAGTTACAGGTGGGGTAACTTTAACCTGAACCGATTTTGGTGTATTTGGTAGGAGATTCACGAGGAAAAAGTATTTGTCATCGCTATATCCGTTTCTATAAAAAAAACCAGCGTGCCAGTTCATAGTTGATGCACTTTGATTATAAGGCAGAGTTAAATAATCATAAGTTTGATTTGAGGGATCCTCTCTTGCATCAATAGAGACTCCGGTATAACCTAACCCCAGTAATCTATCCCCCAGACTTCCGTGAAGACGAGGTATTATCTCATTATGGAGTAAATTCCATAGTCCTGTGGGACTTCCGTCTTCATTAACCAACCCGTAAAGGTAAAAGTTCTTATTAATAACTGGATTATATGAAGGATGGGAATTAAATGTCCAAAATAATAAACCTTTCACTCCGTATGCCAGAGATTGCATTATTGATGTTTTAAGTTCATTCGGACTGGGTAATCGCCATATAACCCAAGTACTGTCAGCATCTTTTAATCCAAATCCTTGCCCAACAAACCAAAAACCAGACTGCAAAGAACTTGAAACCTGAAACTCGTCACCCATAGATTTTAGATCCTGCCACCTCACAACCTCCCAGGCTGGGCTAAATGGATAAGGATCGATTATTATAGTGTCGGGCTTAATCATATGATAGTAATCCACCATAAAAGTATCGCCATTTACAACCATCCCGGGTTGCACATATTGTGTGACACGATTTCTACCATTTGAGTATAAATTCACGAGTGAATCAACAATACGAATAGGTGTAAAAGCATCTAAGGAGTATGGCTCGTCCTGACCGTACCAATACTTTATATTATCCCATTCGGAGCCAGAGTATGTTTGAATATCATTTTGAATTCTAGTAATCACCGAGTCATGTGTTAATGGATTGACAAACTCATCCCAACCAGCAGAGTCATATACTTCTGCATAGTCAATGAAAAGGGTAGTGCTATCGTTTCCAAGATAATCTACCCGGAATTGGATCCCGTTGTCATCATTATCGTGGCTGTATCCAATTGTTGATGAATCCAAGATAGTGAAATTTTCAGGAAAATACGGGCCTTGCTGAGGTTTTGAACCTACTATTGCAGAATAGAAAGTATCAGGGTATCTATAAGTTTGGCCGTTAAAGTCGAATAATTGAAATTTTGCACTATCCGGAAAATCGGAAATTCTTAAAGTATCACACAAAAATGTTGAATCGTGCAATATCCAGGAATGAGGATTAGTATCAAAAATTTCAGCATATCTATATACGACTTTGATTACACAAATATCTTTATCGGGAGAAAGAGAATAAGGATCATTCAGCGCCAGGTTAAACCTGGTATAATAGTCTACACCTTTAACATCTCCGGTATGATAATAACTCTTATGTCTTTGATCCTGTCTGTAATGCGGACCGAACATTAATGAACAGGCAGGAGCAGTTACACCCAAACTTGACCAGCAGGATTTTCCCTGCCAGACGGTATCTTTGCCATACTTATGTTTTACACCAATATGCATAGGCAATATATATGATTCATCCTGTTCGCCTTCCCAGCGTGAATAGTAGCTGGTTGCGTAGTACGAAATCCAATCCTGGTTCTGTCCAGCATTCATTGCAAGAACATCATAGTTGGAGAGGAATTCATTTGTTGATTCATAAGCCCCCCAAGCAGCCATATTGAAGCCTGTGGAATCATATCTGTCGAGAACGGCCTGATTGGGAGAACCTGTAATAAAAGCACCAATACGAAAATCAGGTGAAGGTTGTTCCTGTGGAAAAAGTGAAGTCGAACTTAGCAGTATAACTAATAATATATAGACCCTTGAATATGTTGCCATATTTACCTCCTGTAAAAGTTGGTAACTGGAAAGAATCCCAGTTTATTTTAAATAAACCATTTTAATTATATCAGTAAAAACCGGAATGTTGTGCTCATTGCTAACCATTATCTGGCAGATATATATTCCGCTTGCCAGCTGGTTTGCAAGTGATGATGACCCTTCGGTGGCGTTCCCCGTATATTCTACTTCGTGATACCCTCCTTCCTGGGATTGATTTACTAAGGTTTGAACTAATTCTCCTTTTATATCATAGATATAGAGTTTAACGTATCCTCTTTCTTTAAGCCTGTATCCTATTCTTGTTGTTGGGTTAAAAGGATTGGGGTAGTTCTGAAATAATCTGTAATTGTTAATTATAAATTCTTCTTTGTCCTTTACCCCTGTAAGGACAAGGTGAAGTTCTTCTGATGGATCAGAGACATTCCCCTGATTATCAACTGCCGTAAGTTTGAAGTAAAGATTGTTTATCCCTTCAGGTCTTATGTGGATATAAAAAGTATCCTCAACGGAGGCTGCAAAGGTTGTTGAATCTACTGTGAAGTTCTCAGTTGTATCCCTGAATAGATTGTAATGATTGAAATCTGCAACTGTATTCTTATTCCATTTAAGAAGGATATAATTTGTGTCTATTGTAGCACTTAAATTAACAGGTGATCTTGGAGGCAGATCCTGATATTTATAGCTTTCGCCGTAAGTACCCCCGTAAAGGCCTATATCGCTCCTTGTCCCGTCAACATCTAATATAGCAGGATCACCCCTGTCAATAAGTGGAGAGAACATCTGCAGGTGAAAATCAGGTCCCCCGTTTGAGGTATCCTCATTCACGACCATAGGATCGACTGAAATATTTGTGCTGTCAGGGGTAAAACCCGGATAATTAACTCCATTATGCCAGCTGTTATTGTATTGAATAGTTGGTGTTCCATATTTAACAAAACCAGTCCCGCAGTTTATGGCTATATTATTTTTTACAACACCACTTATTTCATAAGCTGTACCTGATACATTAAATACTACATTATTGTAGATCTGCTGCCCGAAGCCATCTGTTATCCCACCACCACCAGGGTTTCCTATGATTAAATTATTGCAAACAATTGAAGAATCTGTATAGCCGATGGATATACCTTTTCCCCCTTGATTTAATTTTATTAAGTTGTTTTTAACTGTGAACCTTGATCCATATGACTTGTTGATCCCAGCCCCCCGCATATTAACTTCTATGTAATTTGAATCAATTACTGGAGAGAAATTAAGAAAATAACCACCGACACGAACACCATTCACAATAGACGATTGCGAATTCGGGAAAGGGTATATCAGATTTTTCCTTATCTCTGCATTTGAGTTGAAAATATCAATGCCTATAATAACATTCCTAAAGAGATTTTTGTAGATGAAGATATTAGAATTTATACTTGTATCTAAATTATTTACCGAAATACCCCCACCAAAATTAGCCATATTTTGAAGTTCGTTAAACATTATCCTTGAACCAATACAACCCGGATCGGAAATACACCAATTATATAAGGCAGATATTATTTTAAACCCCTCTACCAAACAACTATCTCTTATTGATAACGAAAACGATGTTATATTTGCCGCATTGATTATGCAGCTGTCCATCCCTGCGCCTATCAGGGATAAACCAGGTATCATTACAACCTGTTCTTCATAAACCCCGTTAGCTACATATATGGTATCACCGAAGGAAGAGATATTTATCGCACTCATAATTGAATCTGCGGCTGTCTCCCAGGATATGTAGGGTGGTGTGCTGCTGCCGGAATGGCTTACGTAGCGGATTTCGGCGTATTGCGAATTGCAAATACTTAAAGACAAGAAGAAAAAGAGTACCAATTTTTTCATAGCGTACTCCTGTGGTAAAACGTTTATATCAAAGGAAGCAAATTCATAGGTCCCCGTAACCTTTTCATAATTTAAGCTAATTGAATTTAGAAATCCAGATGGTGAGACGCAAGATTAATATTCGATTAATAATTTAATAGTAAGACAAGCAGGATTTTATTTGGTGAAAGATTTGAATTTCAGACACACATTAAACTCAGAAGCCGATACAGCCCTAAAGTCATACCGGCCCTACTTAATCTGGGGCGACTAAGATTTATACAGAAAGGGACTGACTTCCATTACTCAAATTTTTATTTGTCCTATCCAATTTATGACGAAATATGTCAGCCTTACCAGCTACCATACTACTGCTATTCGTGCGCAACCTACACACCCCGTACATATGTTGCATACGTAAAAGTGTAATTTCGTAATTTTAGGACATATATTTGATTTCCAGTCTGTTTTATAAGCTTTTCAATTACGATGTTGAACCCTGGGATCGTAATTCGATCGTAACAGTACACAACAATACACGGCCATCGGCAGAAGGGCGAAGTCAGATCATCAGGGAACAAAATATTGAAGAATTAACACGATTTTAGAAAATAAAGGCTGCCCCTTTGAGACAGCCTCTAAGGTCAATTATAGAATTATCAATGTATAGAGAACGACCTCCAAGCCATTCAAGAGTAACATATAACTTGGATCAACGGCCTTGAGTTTTCATAAAGATATCCGCTTTCCTCACTACAATCATATAACATAAAATTATCATATCCATCACGGTTCTGGTCTCCCAAAGGATAGATATCCCGGTAAGCAAAATTAAGATTCAGGCTTTTCTTAAAGATTAGAGAATCAAACTGCCCGTATGCGGTGTATGACGATAATATTGTTAGCAAGAGAAGATATAAAGAAATGTTCTGGATCTTCATTGATTCTCCTTCAACTAATTATTTCAACAAAATCATCTTCTTAATATCTGAGAAAACAGGAATATTGTTTTCACTTCTTACCATTAGCTGGTAGATATAAATTCCGCTAGCAAGGTCTTTCTGGCTGAAGGTTACTTCGTGGTAGCCTGCCTGCTGGTTCTGATTTACCAGTGTTTCAATTAGCTCACCTTTCACATCATAGACATACAGCTTAACATATCCTCTTTCCTTTATCCTATAGCCTATTTTTGTTGAAGGATTAAAGGGATTGGGATAATTCTGGAAGAACTTGTAATTGTTAATGGTAAATTCTTCATTGTTCTTTATTCCTGTAAGCACCAGGTGAAGTTCTTCTGAGGGTTCTGAGACATTTCCCTGGTTATCATCGGCAGTAAGTTTGAAGTAAAGGTTATTTATTCCTTCAGGTCTGATATGCAGATAGAAAGTATCTTCAACTGAGGCCACAAAGGTGGTTGAATCTGCCGTAAAATTCTCCGTCGTATCCCTGTAAAGGTTATAATGACTGAAATCTGCCTCATTATTTTTGTTCCATTTAAGAAGGATATAATTTGTGTCCATAGTAGCGCTTAAATTAACTGGTGCTCTTGGCGGAAGATCCTGATATTTATAGAATTCTCCGAACGGACCGCCGTATAAACCAATATCACTCCTGGTACCGTCTTTATCCAGAATATCCGGATCACCCCTGTCAATAAGCGGAGAGAACATCTGCAGGTGAAAATCAAGATCACCAAGTGTTGAATCATCATTAATGATCATTGGCAACTGGTAGATGTTTGTTGTATCAGTATTTGTAAATCCAGAAAAATTTACCGTATTATTCCAGAAGTTATTATATTTTACCTCTGGTGGATCCTGGTTGTACCATTTTTCTACTCCGGTACTAGCGTTTGTTATAATATTGTTCCTAATGATATTATCCGGCCCTGCAACTACACCGCTTCCAACATCAGAACCAATATAGTTGTTAAATACTTGCAGATATTGAACCCCTACATTATGAATGCCTGTACCATTGCCAATAATAAAGTTATTCAAAACTTTAACAGTATCAGAATAACTCAAAAACATTGCTCCGCCATAATCAAGAAAGATAGAATTATTTGAAATAATGGGGCTAGCCCCAAATGATTTATATATCCCATAAGAGCCTTGATTCGAATAAATAATATTTGAGTCTATAGTTGGTTTGTAAGAGTAGTCGAAAGCCTCGATACTTATACCAGCTATAATAGTCGAAAATGGATTCCGCTCCGTTGAAATATAATTATTTATGATTAGTGGACTCGAATTAAATATTTCCATACCGGTACTTACACTATCGAATATATTATTTCGAACTATGGGTGTTTTTAATCCTGTATAACCAACATATGCCCCATGCCAGGAATTTGTTACCTTATTTGACTGAATTATGTCTGTACCTCTTACTGCAATACCATAACCTTTGGTAGTATTATAGTAAGTCTTAATGTAAAAACCACAGAATATGCAACTATCTACCACATCCACTGAAATGAATCCATCTGAATTGACCAAAGCTCTTGTATCTATAATGCAGCTGTCCATCCCTGCACCGATGAGTGATAAACCCGGTATCATCACTACCTGTTCTTCATAGACGCCGTTTGCTACATAAATAGTGTCACCAAAGGAAGAGACATTTATTGCGCTCATAATTGAATCTGCTGCTGTTTCCCAGGTGAGGTATGGAAGGGTGTTGCTGCCCTGGTGGCTTACGTAGCGGATTTCGGCGTATTGCGAATTGCAAATACTTAAAGACAAGAAGAAAAAGAGTACCAATTTTTTCATAGCGTACTCCTGTGGTAAAACGTTTATATCAAAGGAAGCAAATTCATAGGTCCCCGTAACCTTTTCATAATTTAAGCTAATTGAATTTAGAAATCCAGATGGTGAGACGCAAGATTAATATTCGATTAATAATTTAATAGTAAGACAAGCAGGATTTTATTTGGTGAAAGATTTGAATTTCAGACACACATTAAACTCAGAAGCCGATACAGCCCTAAAGTCATACCGGCCCTACTTAATCTGGGGCGACTAAGATTTATACAGAAAGGGACTGACTTCCATTACTCAAATTTTTATTTGTCCTATCCAATTTATGACGAAATATGTCAGCCTTACCAGCTACCATACTACTGCTATTCGTGCGCAACCTACACACCCCGTACATATGTTGCATACGTAAAAGTGTAATTTCGTAATTTTAGGACATATATTTGATTTCCAGTCTGTTTTATAAGCTTTTCAATTACGATGTTGAATCCTGGGATCGTAATTCGATCGTAACAGTACACAACAATACACGGCCATCGGCAGAAGGGCGAAGTCAGATCATCAGGGAACAAAATATTGAAGAATTAACACGATTTTAGAAAATAAAGGCTGCCCCTTTGAGACAGCCTCTAAGGTCAATTATAGAATTATCAATGTATAGAGAACGACCTCCAAGCCATTCAAGAGTAACATATAACTTGGATCAACGGCCTTGAGTTTTCATAAAGATATCCGCTTTCCTCACTACAATCATATAACATAAAATTATCATATCCATCACGGTTCTGGTCTCCCAAAGGATAGATATCCCGGTAAGCAAAATTAAGATTCAGGCTTTTCTTAAAGATTAGAGAATCAAACTGCCCGTATGCGGTGTATGACGATAATATTGTTAGCAAGAGAAGATATAAAGAAATGTTCTGGATCTTCATTGATTCTCCTTCAACTAATTATTTCAACAAAATCATCTTCTTAATATCTGAGAAAACAGGAATATTGTTTTCACTTCTTACCATTAGCTGGTAGATATAAATTCCGCTAGCAAGGTCTTTCTGGCTGAAGGTTACTTCGTGGTAGCCTGCCTGCTGGTTCTGATTTACCAGTGTTTCAATTAGCTCACCTTTCACATCATAGACATAGAGCTTAACATATCCTCCTTCCTTTATCCTGTAGCCTATTTTCGTTGAAGGATTAAAAGGATTAGGATAGTTCTGGAATAACCTGTAATTGTTAATGATAAATTCTTCATTATTCTTTATCCCTGTAAGCACCAGATGAAGTTCTTCTGAGGGTTCCGACACGTTTCCCTGGTTATCTTCGGCTGTAAGCTTGAAGTAAAGGTTACTTACTCCTTCGGGTCTGATATGCAGGTAGAATGTATCTTCTACTGAAGCGACAAGGGTTGTTGAATCTGCCGTAAAATTCTCCGTCGTATCTCTGCAAAGGTTATAATGACCGAAATCTGCTTCTGTGTTTTTGTTCCATTTAAGCAGGATATAATTAGTATCCACAACGGCACTTAAATTAACAGGTGCTCTTGGAGGCAGATCCTGATACTGGTATATCTCCCCGAATGGTCCTCCGTATAATCCAATATCACTCCTGGTACCGTCTTTATCCAGAATATCCGGATCACCCCTGTCAATAAGCGGAGAGAACATCTGCAGGTGAAAATCAAGATCACCAAGTGTTGAATCATCATTAACGATCATTGGCAACTGGTAGATGTTTGTTGTATCAGTATTTGTAAATCCAGAAAAATTTACCGTATTATTCCAGAAGTTATTATATTTTACCTCTGGTGGATCCTGGTTGTACCATTTTTCTACTCCGGTACTAGCGTTTGTTATAATATTGTTCCTAATGATATTATCCGGCCCTGCAACTACACCGCTTCCAACATCAGAACCAATATAGTTGTTAAATACTTGCAGATATTGAACCCCCTAATTATGGATGCCTGTACCATTGCCCCAGATCAGGTTATTGAAAATTTTAACAGTATCAGAATTACTCAAAAACATTGCTCCGCCATAATCAAGAAAGATAGAATTATTTGAAATAATGGGGCTAGCCCCAAATGATTTATATATCCCATAAGAGCCTTGATTCGAATAAATAATATTTGAATCTATAATTGGTCTGTAAGAGTAGTCGAAAGCCTCGATAGATATTCCATCCTTAATCGGAAGTGTGGAAATTGGTTCAGTATAAATAGTATTAGCTCTAACTTCAGAACTTGAATTAAATAAACCAATGCCTTCAGTCGTTCTATCGATTAAATTTTTATATACATAGGGATTTTCTCCCACATAAATTCCTTCGAAGCCATTTGAGATTCTATTCTGTGTGATGAGAGAATAAAAGCTGCTTCCATTAAAAGAGATTCCAATCCCTTTGTCCCAATAATTATATATTATTACGTAAAATCCCTTTAA